>CAYPQV010000003.1:21810-166871 GCA_964412955.1 uncultured Hyphomicrobiales bacterium | reverse complement strand
CCGCCGCGAGCGAATCCTCGCGGCGACCATTTAAAAGCGGCGGCGCTTCGATTGTTGGCCCGCCTATCGGCGGGACCGCCGGGAATTGACGGCGGCGACCGTCACATCGCCTTGACGATCATCACCGGACAGGGCGCCGCCTCGATCACCCGCTCGGCCTTGCTGCCGAACAGAATGCGCCCCAGCCCGGTCCGCCCGTGGCTGCCCAGCACGATCAGGCCGATCCGGCGGCGCTTGGCCGTTTCAATGATCATTTCCTCGGCGATGCCGCGCTCGACCAGGCCTTCGGCCGGGATGTCATCCTTTTTCAGGGCGGCGACGACGCGATCGACGATTTGCCGCGCCTCGGCCTGGCGGGCCTCGCTGTGGCTCGGCACCATCACCGACAGCACGGCGAGCGGCGAATCGCAGCAGTGGGCGATGCGCGCGGCGGTCACGCACGCCGCATCGGACGAGCGCGAGCCGTCGGTCGCGACCAGGACCGGGCCCCATATCTCGGCGGTTTCCGGCACCACCAGCACGCTGCACGGCGCGTAGCCGATCACCTTGGCGGTGGCGTCGCCGAGCACGAGACGGGCGAGGCCCCGGCGCCCGCGCCGGCCCAGCACCGCCACGTCGGGGTGGTTGTCCCGGATTTCCTTGACGATGACCTCGTAGGGATCGCGGCCGTAGCGCGCGTTGGCGTCGCACGGCACCTTGGCCGCCTCGGCCGTCTTGCGGACCTGGGCGAGGATCGCCTCGGCCGATTTCCGCTTTTCCTCGATGAGTTCCGGGGCGACCCCGTCGGGCTCGGGCAGCACCGTGACGGCGGACAACTTGGCGCCGGCCTTGGCGGCCATGGCGACGGCGATGCGGGTCGCCCCGGCGCTGTAGTCGGAACCGTCGGTGGCGAGCAGGATGTTGTCGAACCGACCGACGGGCGAAAGCTCGTGCGCGACCATGGGTTCTCCCCCTGACGTTGTCGATTTTGTTATGGGCCGGAACTATCGGGCGCCGGGTTTTTCGCCCTCAATCTCGCCACATTTGCGGCATAGGTTCAATTATTAACGGGATATAAGCAAAACCCCATCATCCTTGTCTATCAGATCGTTGCGAAGGGATTGCTGCACGTGCTAAAAGCCGCCATTCGCTTATCTTCCGGGCCTTCCGAAACGCATGCGGTTTTTTGGGGCCCGGCGAACTGCGCCATGACCAAATTCGACACGCTTATGACGGCGGTCGTCTTTGCCGAACGCGGCGAAGTGGCCACCGCACAGAGTATCCTTTCCGGTCTCGGCAGCCGCCTGACCGCGGGCGGGTCGCGCTCGCTCGGACGGATCGTCAAGACCGTCGGTTTCGGCCTTGCGAGCGCCGCGCTCTACGGCGCGCTCTATGCGTTCGAACGGCCGATCCTCGCCATGACCTCCGAGGGCGGCTATTCGCTTTTCCTGGTGGTCGCGATCGCGTTCGCCTTTTCGATCGTCCACGGCGCGTTCACCGGCCGCTTCTGGGACGCCCTCGGCCTCAAGGCGCGGAAGTGAGCCATGGACGATCTTTCCGGTTTCATCGCGCTCGATCCGCTCAACGTCGCCGGCCTGTTCATCGTCGGCTTCATCGGCGGCATGGTTTCGGGCTTCATCGGCTCGGGCGGCGCGTTCGTGCTGACCCCGGCGATGATGAGCATGGGCGTGCCCGGCATCGTCGCGGTCGCGAGCAACATCTGCCACAAGTTCCCGAAGGCGCTGGTCGGCGCCATGAAGCGCGCCAAGTTCGGCCAGGTCGACGTCAAGCTCGGGCTGGTCATGGGCGCCTCGGCCGAGGCCGGGGTGCTGTTCGGCGCCGGGATCCAGGAGCACATCAAGGAGGCGTTCGGCGACGCGGGCTCGAACCTCTACGTTTCGGCCGCGTTCGTGGTCGTGCTCGGCGTCGTCGGCGGGTTCGTGCTGCGCGACGCCTGGCGCCTGCACCGGGCGGGCCTGACCGACCAGAAGGAAACCGCCGGAAGGCTCGCGCTCTGGATCCGCTCGCTCCATATTCCCGGCACCATGGTCTACTTCAAGAGCATCGACGCCCGGGTGTCGTTCCTGGTCACGATACCGATGGGCTTCGCGACCGGCCTTCTCGCCGCGACCATCGCCGTCGGCGGCTTCGTCGGCGTGCCGTCGATGATCTACATGCTCGGCGTGCCCAGCCTGATGGCCTCGGCGACCGAACTGGTGATCGCCTTCGTCATGGGTCTCGGCGGCACCATCAAGTTCGCGTGGGACGGATTCGTCGACGTGCGCCTCGCCATGATCATCCTCGCCGGATCCTTGTTCGGCATCCAGGTCGGCGCCATCGGCACCACCTACGTCAAGCCCTACATGGTCAAGGTGGTGATGGGCGCGATCATGGTCACGGTGCTGTTCAGCCGCCTGTTCGTGATCCCGGTCTATCTCGCCGACCTCGGCCTGATCGGCTCGCTCGGCGCCCTGGCGGGGATTTTGAACAAGATCAGTTTCGTCATCATGGTGTTCGCGCTGGTGCTCGGCGCCGCCATCATCGGCTACGCCCTCTATACCGGCATGCGCGACCACGCGCGCGAACAGGCGCTCAAGGCGGCCGCGCCGGCGGAATAATATTCGAAACGTTGACCCGCGCCCGCGATAGGGCGGCTCGCTAGCCGCGCCCGCGATAGGGCGCGACGCCGGGATCGGGCAGCCAGAGCCCCTTGGGCGGCGGGCCCGACTGCCAGAACACGTCGATCGGAATGCCGCCGCGCGGATACCAGTAGCCGGCGATGCGCAGCCACTTGGGCCGGGCGGCGGCGCGGATTTTTTGGGCGACGGCGAGCGTGCAGTCCTCGTGGAACGCCCCCACGTCGCGGAAACTGGCGAGGTAGAGCTTGAAGGATTTGCTCTCGACGATCCGGGGCCCGGGCGCGTAGTCGATCACCAGGTGCG
This sequence comes from uncultured Hyphomicrobiales bacterium, assembly GCA_964412955.1. Taxonomy (GTDB): domain Bacteria; phylum Pseudomonadota; class Alphaproteobacteria; order Rhodospirillales; family 2-12-FULL-67-15; genus 2-12-FULL-67-15. The sequence continues at coordinate 163,950 of CAYPQV010000003.1, read as the reverse complement.
CGAAATCCGGCTGGCCGGTGATCGGGCAAAGCGTCGTGAACTCGGGCGCGACCAGGCGGACCATATAAAGTTCATCCGGGTGCGGATTGGCGACGCATTCGAGGCGCGCCTTGTCCGGGCTCGCCGGGATGGCGGCCGGGCGGCCAAGCTGGGTGAGAGTGTGGCGGCGAGATTTGCTTGTCACAGGATCATTCAACCAATTGCATCTGTCCGGAAAACACGGCACTTAATCCTTATGCCGCCTTGGCGCGGAAGATCGCCGAGGGCTTCCATTTCCGCGCCGCCCGCTCGGCGTCGAAGGCGTCGACGTTGGCTTGCAGGTTGATCCACAGACGGACGCTGGTTCCCAGAACGCGAGCGATGCGCGCGGCCATGTCCGGTTCCAGCCGGACGCGGCCGTTCACGATTTCGCTCATGTGCTTGCGCGAGCACCCCACGGCGGCGGCGAAGCGGGCGACCGAAACGCGGCGCGGCTTCAAGTACATTTCCCGCAACATCGTGCCCGGCGGCGTCGGGCGGCGCTTCATCTTGAACATGCCCAATCTCCTCAATGGTAGTCCTCGAAATCGGCGTCGCAGGCGGCGCCGTTTCGCCAGGAAAACGTGATGCGCCAATTTTTCGAGACCGAAAGGGCGTAGCTTCCTTCCCGGTCGCCCTTGAGAGCGTGAAACTTCCACGCGCCTGCGCAATCCGCCGGACTTTCCATGTTGTCCAACAGATCAAGGATCAACACGGCCTTGCGATGGAACGGCGCGGCAATCCGCTTGGTCCGCCCCGTTTCGAACAATTCCCGGAGCCCTTTATGCCGGAAACTCGCGATGGGCATAGCGTTACCTTTTGGGTTACACTACAGGGCGCCAGGATCGAGGTCAACCCTTGCGCCATCGCGTGGCTTCACAACGCCGATATATCGCCCTTCGCCTGATCGGCGGCGAACCCTTCCGCGAACGCGCCGAAGCGCCTTTCTCCGATCGCCGTCCGCATCGCCCGCATCAGGTCCTGATAATAGTGCAGGTTGTGCCAGGTCAAGAGCATGGCGCCGAGCATCTCCTTGGCGTTGATGAGGTGGTGCAGGTAGGCGCGCGAATGCCCGCGGCAGGCGGGGCAGGCGCAGGCCGCGTCGAGCGGCCGGGGGTCGTCCCGGTGGCGGGCGTTGGAAAGGGTGATCGGGCCGAAGCGGGTGAATGCCTGCTCGGTCCGGCCCGAGCGGGTCGGCAGCACGCAATCGAACATATCGATGCCGCGCGCCACCGCGCCCACCAGGTCGGCGGGCTTGCCGACGCCCATCAGGTAGCGCGGCCGGTCCTCGGGCAGGAACGGCAGGGTGAAATCGAGCACCCGGAAGGTGGTGTCCTGGCCCTCGCCGACCGCGAGCCCGCCGACGGCATAGCCGTCGAAACCGATCGCCGTGAGCGCCTCGGCCGATTCCCGGCGCAAATTTTCGTAAACCCCGCCCTGATTGATCCCGAACAGGCCATAGCCGGGGCGGTGGACGAACGCTTCCTTCGACCGCGCCGCCCAGCGCATGGACCGGCGCATGGACAAGGCGGCGGTCGCCTCGTCGGCGGGAAAGGGCGTGCATTCGTCGAGGACCATGGTCACGTCGGTGTCGAGCCGGCGCTGGATGTCCATGGCGCGCTCGGGCGAAAGCTCGTGCCGGCTTCCGTCGACGTGAGACTGGAAGGTGACTCCCGCCTCGGTGATCGTGCGGAGCTTGGCGAGCGACATCACCTGGAATCCGCCGGAATCGGTCAGGATCGGCCCGGGCCAGTCCATGAACCGGTGCAGGCCGCCGAGGCGCTCGATCCGTTCCGCTCCCGGGCGCAGCATCAGGTGGTAGGTGTTGGCGAGCACCATGTCGGCCCCGGTCGCGCGCACCGCGTCGGCGGTCATCGCCTTGACCGTGGCCGCGGTGCCGACCGGCATGAAGGCGGGCGTGGCGACCGGGCCGTGCGCGGTCTCGATCCGGCCCGCGCGCGCGCGGCCGTCGGTCGCGAGCAGGGCGAAGTTCAGGCTCACGCCGGACTCCGGTGCAACAGGCAGCAATCGCCGTAGGAGTAGAAGCGATACTCGCGGGCGACGGCGTGGGCGTAGGCGCGCTTCATGGTTTCGGTGCCGGCGAAGGCGCACGCCAGCATGAACAGCGTGGAGCGCGGCAGGTGGAAGTTGGTCAGCATCCGGTCGGCCACCTTGAATCGATAGCCGGGCACGATGAAGATGTCGGTTTCGCCGGCGAAGGGCGCGACGGTTCCGTCCGCGCGCGCCGCCGATTCGAGCAGCCGGAGCGAGGTCGATCCGACCGCGACCACCCGCCGGCCGGCCGCGCGCGCGGCGTTGACGGCGCGCGCGGCCGCCTCGGTCACCTCGCCCCATTCGGCGTGCATGCGGTGCTCTTCCACGGTGTCGGTCTTCACGGGCAGGAACGTACCCGCTCCCACGTGCAAGGTCACGGCGGCGATCGCGACCCCGCGCGCCTCGAGGGCGGCGACGAGCGCGGGCGTGAAATGGAGCCCGGCGGTCGGCGCCGCGACCGCGCCGTCGCGGGCCGCGAACAGGGTCTGGTAATCGCGCCGGTCGGCGGGATCGCCGGTCCTGGGCCGCTTGATGTAGGGGGGCAGCGGCATGATCCCGTGCCGCGCGAGCGCCGCGTCGAGCGCGGCGCCGCCGCGATCGAACGCCAGCGTCACTTCGCCGCCGTCGTTTCGGCCGACGACTTCGGCCGAGAGGTCGGGCGCGAACGCGACGCGGGCGCCCGGCTTGAACTTGCGTCCCGGCTTGGCGAGCGCGCGCCAGAGCGCCGGGCCCTCGCGCCGGATCAGGGTCGCCTCGGCCGCGGCCCGGTCGATCCGGCCCGCGAGCCGCGCGGGGATGACGCGGGTGTCGTTGACGACGAGGAGATCGCCGGGATCGAGCCGCCCCGGCAGGTCGCGGACGAAGACGTCATCGAGCGCCGCGCCCGCGACCACCAGCATCCGCGACGCGTCGCGGGGCATCATCGGCGCCTGCGCGATCAGGCGGGCGGGCAGCTCGAAATCGAAATCGGAGACTTTCATGGACGCACGCCGGGCCGAGGACGCAAACGGAGCCGCTCCGGCCGTTGGGTCCGGCGTCCGGGGGCCGATTCCGTGGATGCGGATTGGGCCTTAGGCGAGCGACAGGTTCACGGCCGACACCTTGCCCTTGTCGTCGGTCGCCAGCTCGAACTTGACCTTCTGCCCTTCGGACAGGGTCTTGAGCCCGGCTTTCTCCACCGCCGACATGTGCACGAAGACATCCTTCGCGCCGCCTTCGGGTTCGATGAACCCGAAGCGCTTGGTCGGATTGAACCACTTGACCGTACCTTGCGGCATTCCTTCAGTCCTTTCGAGAGCCGCCCGCGCCGATCGACCGCGCGGGACAACGGCGAAATCCTAGCCGGATTCGCAATCGGCTCCAACCCAACATGTGCGCTTGGGTGGGGAAACTTCAACCAAATAGGGTAATTGCCCGTTATTCTGCGGGCTTTTGCGCGTCGATCGCCGCCGGCCGGGCGCGCGACGTCATCCGCTCCTGCGCGCGCTCCATATAGAGATAAAGCACCGGCGTGATGTAGAGGGTCAGGACCTGGGACACGAGCAGCCCGCCGACCACGGCCAATCCCAGCGGCTGGCGCGCCTCGCTGCCCACCCCGAAGCCGATCGCGATCGGCAGCGTGCCCATGAACGCCGCCATGGTCGTCATCATGATCGGGCGGAACCGGATCAGGCAGGCTTGGCGGATCGCCTCGGCGGGCGACTTGCCATCGTTGCGTTGCGCCTCGATCGCGAAATCGATCATCATGATCGCGTTCTTCTTGACGATGCCGACCAGCATGATGATGCCGATGAAGGCGTAGAGGCTGAGCGGGGTGTCGAACAGGATCAGCACCAGCAGCGCGCCGACGCCGGCGCTCGGCAGGCCCGACAGGATGGTGAGCGGGTGGATGAAGCTTTCGTAGAGGATGCCGAGCGCGACGTAGACGACGAAGATCGCGAGCGCCAGCAGCCAGCCCATGCCCGTGAGCGATTTCTGGAACGCATCGGCGGTCCCCGCGAAGGCGGCGGCGATCGTGGCCGGCATGCGGATTTCGCGTTCGACCGCCCGGATCTGATCGACCGCGGCGCCGAGGGAAACCCCGGGCGCGAGGTTGAACGATAGGGTCACCGACGGCAGCTGGGCCTGATGGTTGATGGTCAAGGACCCGACGTTTTGGGTGACGGACGCGATCGCGTCCAACGCCACCAGCTGCCCGGTCGACGAACGCAGGTAGAGGCGCGACAGGGCCGAAGGGTCGTTCTGGTAACGGGGGTCGACCTCGATGATCACCGGATACTGGTTGGCGGCGGTGTAGATGGTCGACACCTGGCGCGTGCCGAAGGCGCTGGCGAGTGCGCTTTCCACCTGCTCGGCGGAAATTCCGAGGGTCGCCGCCTTGGCGCGGTTGATGTTGACGACCGCCGTCGGGCTGGTGACGGCGAGATCGCTGGTGACGTCGACCAGCGCGGGCAGGTTGCGGAACCGTTCCTCCAGGGTTCCGCCCCATTTGTACAGTTCGTCGAGGTCGAGGCTTTGCAGGGTGTATTCGTACTGCGCCTTGCTGAGGCGCCCGCCGACCCGGATCACCGGCGGGTTCTGCACGAACACGCGGATGCCGGGGATCTGGTTCACCTTCGGGCGCAGGCGCTTCATCACCTCGTCGGCGCTGGCGTCGCGCTCGTTGCGGGGCTTGAGGGCGATGAAGATCAGGCCGCTGTTGGTGGTGACGCGGTTGCCGCTGGCGCCGACCGAGGACATGAACGTCCTGACCGCCGGGTCGGCGGCGACGATGGCCGCGACCTGGGATTGCAGGCGGAACATGGAATCGAACGAAGTGTCCTGCGCGCCCTCGGTGAAGGCGAACAGGCGGCCCGAATCCTCGCTCGGCAGGAAGTCCTTGGCGACGGCGAGGTACAGCAGCCAGGTTCCGCCGATGGTGGCGAGAAAGACGGAAAACGTGATCCGGTGGTGCCGGAGCGTCCAATCCAGCGTCGCGCGATAGAGGGCGAGCAGGGATTCGAAGAATCGCTCGGTGACCTGGTACAGCCTTCCGTGCCGGGTCTCGGAATCGGGCTTGAGAAAGCGCGAGCACATCATCGGCGTCAGCGTCAGCGACACCAGGCCGGACACCAGGATCGCCACGCTGATGGTGAGGGCGAATTCGTGCAGCAGGCGGCCGACGATGCCGCCCATGAGCGCGATCGGGATGAACACGGCAATGAGCGAAACGGTCATGGAGAGGATGGTGAAGCCGATCTCGCGCGAGCCCTTGAGGGCGGCCTCCATCGGCTTCTCGCCGCGCTCCATGTGGCGGACGATGTTTTCCAGCATGACGATGGCGTCGTCGACCACGAACCCGACCGCGAGCGTCAACGCCATCAGCGACAGGTTGTCGAGGCTGAATCCGAGCGGGTACATGATCGCGAAGGTGCCGATCACCGAAATCGGCAGGGCCAGGCTCGCAATCAGCGTCGCGGACAGGTTGCGCAGGAACAGGAAGATCACCATCACCACCAGCGACGACGCGAGCACCAGCGTGAACTGCACGTCGTTGATCGACTCGCGGATCATGACCGAGCGGTCGTACATCACCGTCAGGTTGACCGACGGTGGCAGCATCTGGCGGAACGCGGGCAGGGTTTCGCGGACCGCCTCGGCGATCTTCACGGTGTTGCTGCCGGGCTGGCGATAGACCGCCAGCACCACCGCGCGCTTGTCGCCGACCGAGGTCGCGATCCGGGTGTTCTCGACCGAATCGACGACGGTGGCGACCTCCTTGAGCCGCACCGGGGCGCCGCCGCGCCAGGCGACGATTTCCTCGGCGTAGCCGGCGGCCCGCGACAGCTTGCCGGTGGTCTCGATGGTGAAAACGCGGTGCGAGCCGCTGAGGGTGCCGGTCGGCTGGTTGGTGTTGCCGGCGCGGATGGTGCGCGCCACGTCCTCGATGCCGATGCCGCGCGCGGCCAGCGCCTCGGGGTTGACCTGGACCCGGACCGCGTATTTCTGCGCGCCGAAGACGCTGACCTGGGCGACGCCGTCGATGGTGGAAATCCGCTGCGCCAGCACCGGATCGGCGTATTCGTTGATCGCCGACAACGGCAGCACGTCGGAGGAAAGGCCGATGAAGATGATGGGGAAGTCGGACGGGTTGATCTTGCGGAACGCGGGCGGGGCCGGCATCTCGGGCGGCAGCGAGCGCAGCGTGGTCGAGATCGCCGACTGCACGTCGAGCGAGGCCGCGTCGATGTCGCGGTCGAGCGCGAATTGAATCGTGATCCGGCTGATGCCGTGGGTGCTGACCGAAGTCATCGATTCGACCCCGGCGATGCGCGAGAACTGGCTTTCCAGCGGCGTCGCGACCGAGGACGCCATCGATTCCGGGTTGGCGCCGGGCAGCCGCGCGCTCACCTCGACGGTCGGAAAGTCGACGTTGGGCAGCTCGCTCACCGGCAGCAGGCGGTAGGCGAGCAGGCCGAACGCGATGAACGACGCCATCATCAGCGTCGTCATCACCGGCCGGCGGATGCAGAGTTCGGGGAGATTCATCGGTGAATGCCCCCCACCCCAACCCTCTCCCGCAAGGGGGGGAGGGGGTTATTTTTAGAATCCCCCTCCCCCTGCGGGAGGGGGTAGGGGGAGGGGGTTTTTCGATGATAAGTCAAGTAAGCCTCTATGACGCCGGGGCGGAGCGGATCGCCGCCCGGCCGCCCGGCTTCAGGCGAAGCTGGCCTTCGGTCACCACGATTTCGCCGGGGCCAAGGCCCTCGCGCACCACGATTCGCTCGTCGTGCGCGACGCCGGTCTTGACGTAGCGCTGCTCGACCTCGCCCTGGTTGTCCTTGACGGTACCCGCCTTGAGGACGAACACGAACGGGCCCCTCTGGCTGTTCTGGATCGCCTGGGCGGGAACCACGATCGCGCCCTTGAGCGTCGCCATGGTCACGCGCACGTTGGCGAACTGGCCGGGCAGCAGGCGCTCGTCCTGGTTGGCGACGGTGGCGCGCAGCCCGATCGTGCCGGTCGCCGGATCGACCGCGTTGTTGATGAAATCCACCTTGCCGACGGCGGGCGGGCCGGGATCCTCGGGCGGGCGAGCCTCGATGGTCAGGCCGTCCCCGCCCATCCGCCGGCGGATTTCGCCGAGGTGCTGCTCGGGCAGCGTGAAGGAAACGTAGACGGGGCGGGTTTCGTTGATGACCACCAGGGGTGATGCGTCGGTGCCGCGCACCAGATTGCCGACCGACACCAGGAGGCTGCCGGCGCGGCCGTCGATCGGGGCGCGGATCGTGCTGTATTCGAGTTGGAGGCGGGCGAACTCGATCGCCGCCTCGCCGGCGCGGATGGTGGCTTCGAGCGAGGTGGCCGCGGCCTGCGCCTCCTCGTGCCTCTGGACCGAGGCGACGCCGCGCTCGGACAGTTGGCCGTAGCGTTTGAGATCGGCGCGCACCTTGGCGAGCTGGGCGCGGTCGCGCGCGACGTTGGCCTCGGCCTGCTTGAGTTGGGCCTCGAAGGGACGCGGATCGATGCGGATCAGGAGATCGCCCTTGGCGACCGCCTGGCCTTCGCGGAAACGGGTTTCCAGGATGTGGCCGTCGACCCGCGACTTGACCGCGACCGAGGCGCGCGCCTGGACGGTGCCGATGGCGGTGAGGATCACCGGCACGTCGGCCGCTTCGGCCTTGGCGGCCAGAACCGGGGGCGGCGGCGGTCCCTTGGTGGCGTTCTTGGCGGCGCTTTCGGCGCGCGAGAGGTAATAAAAACCGCCGGCGACGGCGACGAGGGCGACGGCTGCGACGACGGCCCGCGTCCTGAACTTGGACATGATTTCAAACCGCATCGGCGCGGCAGGTTGACGACGGGCGCTACCCTATCCCAAGCGGACAGGAGGCAAAAGAGCGGTTAACCATGCCCGGGCCCGGCGTTTTTCGGTTGCGGGGAATCCGCGTTCCGGCATAGTCTTGATTCGTCATAAGAAATAGTTTCAGGGAACGGGCAGCGGTGGCGTCGCGCGGGCGGGTTCGGATCACGATCCGGTTAACCATATTGGCGGCTCTGCTCGCGTTCACCGCAGGCGCCGGCGCGGAGGCGTCCGTCTGCCTCCGGCCCGGCGAGGAAGCCGCGCTCAATTCCAAGGCGTTGCAGAGCGAGCTGATGGTGTCGGCGCTGGCGTGCGAGGAAGCCGCCCGCTACAACGCCTGGGTGCGCCGCTTCCAGGCCGAGATTTCCGCCAACGGCGCCGTCCTGAAACGAATCTTCCGCCAGGCCCACGGCAAGGCCGGCGAAACCAAGCTCGGCCAGTTCGTCACCGCGCTCGCCAACGAAGCGGCGACGCGCAGCGCGGTGGAAAAGGCGGATTTCTGCGCCGGGACCGCGCAGGTGCTCGACCGGGTGCTGGCCATGACCGGGCCCGAATTCCTGGCGTTCGTCGCCGGGCCCGAATTCGCCGGCCGGCACGACTTCACCGAATGCGGCGCGCGCGATTCGGCCGAGCGCTGACGGCGCGCCCGTTCCTCTCCCGACTTTCCGTCCGATTTACTGGAAGACGATTTCGACGCGCCGGTTCTGCGGCTCGCGCACGCCGTCGGGCGTCGGCACCAGCGGCTCGGTCTCGCCCTTGGCGATGAGCGCGATGTCCTTGTCGGCGACGCCGAGCCGGACCAGTTCCGCCTTGACCGCGGTCGCCCGGCGCATGGACAGCCGCATGTTGTAGGCCTCGGGGCCCGAGCGGTCGGCGTGGCCGGTGGCGCGGATGCGGGCGACATTGCCCTTCCTGGCGTCGGCGGCGGCCTGGGCGATGGTCTGCTTCGCCTCGGCCGTGAGGTCGGCCTTGTCCCAGTCGAAGAACACCAGGTAATTGCGCGGCGTGACCGGCGCGGCGGCCGGCGGCGGGGGCGGCGGCGCGACCGGCGCGGCGGCCGGTTGCGGCGCGGCCATGGGCGCGGGCTTGGGCGGGGCGAAGTTGAAGCGCAAGCCCACCAGCACCGTGTGGTTGGCGTAATCGGCGTCCACCGACGTTCCCGCGGCGGTGTTGAAATCGAGGCCGGTGGTCGCGAAATAGCGGTAGTCGGTGAAGATCGTCGCGCTGTCGTTGAGGCGGTAGCCGACGCCGGCGATGCCTTGATAGGCGAAGGCGGTATTGGAATCGTCGATGCGCGACGAGCCGATCGGGCTGGCGTCGAGGCTCACGCGCGCGGCGCCGATGCCGGCGCCGACATAGGGCGTGAACGGCGTTCCCGTCTTGAAATCGTACAAGATGTTCAGCATGCCGCTCCAACTGGAGACGTCGCCCGTTCCGGAGGAGGTTCCGGTCAATGAATTAAGGTCGTTGCGGCGATGGCCGAGTTCGATCTCCGAGCGAACGCCGTTGCCGTAGGCCCAGCCCGCGCTCAACGCGCCCGCGAGGCCGGTATCGAAATCGGCGCTGGTATTGATGCCGGTCCCGGTGATGTCGGAATCCCGGGTCCAGTTGGGACCGATGCCGATGCCGACATAGGCGCCCTTGTCGGCGGCCTGGACGGCGGGCGGCAGGCCCACGGCCAAGGCCGCGCCGAGGCAAAGGGCGGCGGCGTTGAGGAATATCCCAGGGGCGCGCATGCGATGAACTCCATACGGGGCGGCGGAACCGTCAGGGTAGCCGGCGGGTATTAATATAAGACCAACGCGGGGTCGATTTCGACCCTGTTTGTCGGGGCGGGGGATGCGGGGGCCCAGGTTGCGGGCGGGACAAGCGGCCTTTAAGGTACGCGGCCTCCGGCTCGAAAATGTCTTTTTCGAAACATTCATGTCGTTAACCGCCGCAGGGTCCCGCGCCGCGCTCGTCGCCGCGCTCGTCGCCGCGTCCGTGGCGGCCGCCGTCGCCCCCCGGCCGGCGGCGGCCGAGGCCGCGTCCGTCCGGATCGCCGAGCCCGCCGGCTTCGATTTCCTGCCGATCCGGGCCGCCGTGGCCGGGCGGATGATCGAACGTCACGCCAAGGACGCGGGTCTCGGCGACGTCAAGGTCGTCGTCCACCGTTTCGAACCGGGGATCGCCGTGAACCAGGCGCTCCTCTCCGGCCACGCGGACGTCGGCGGCGCCGACCTGGCCGGGATGCTGGCTCTCTGGGACCGCACCCGGGGAACCCCGTTCGAGGCGCGCGCCATGCTCGCGCTCGCGGCCGTGCCGCTGGCGTTCGTGACCGTCGATCCCCGGGTCGGCGGGCTGAAGGACTACGAGAGTCTCAAGGGTCACCCCATCGCGGTGGCGGACATGCACGTTACGCTTCCGGTCGTGCTGGTGCGGATGGCGGCCGAGAAGACGTTCGGTCCCGGCGGCGCGCGCCGGCTGGATCCGCTGTTGGCGGCGCTGCCGCCGGCACGGGCCGAGGCGGCGATTCTGGCGGGCGGCCGCCAGGTCCGCACCCACGTCGCGTCGCCGCCCCATTCGTTTTGGGAGGTTGCCGCGGGCCCGGGTCGCGTCGTCGCCCGCTCCCCGGACATCGTCGGCGGGCCGCACACGAGCGCCGTTCTGGTCGCGGCGCGCGCGTGGAAGGAGCGCAACCCGAAACTTTTCCGCGCGGTCGCGGACGCGATGGCCGAGGCGCAGGAATGGCTCGAACACGATCCCGCGCGCGCCGCGCGATTCTTCCGCGCGGAAACGAAATCGAAACGGGATATTTCGGAAATCGAGGCCATGTTCGCCGCCATGGACAAGCCGATGTTCGTCCCGGCGCCGCGCAATACGTTGCCGATCGCGGCCTTTCTCGATCGCATCGGCGCGATCAAGGCGCGCGCTTCGTCGTGGCGGGACTATTTCTGGGAAAACGCCCACGCCCTCGACGGCAGCTGAGGCGGCGGCCGAGGGGCGGATAAACGAAAAAGGGCGCCCGCGTCTCGGGCGCCCCGTTCGTTCCGTCGCAAGGATCCGCTTACTGGACCTTCGGTTGCGGGGCCTGCGGCGTCTGCCAGCGATAGCCCAAGCCGGCGCCCCGGCCCGGTCCGAAGCCGCCCCGGCCGTGCAGTCCTTGGCCGGTGGCCTTGTCGATCGTGAGGGTCTGAACCAGCGAATTGTCGACGGTCACGATCTCGGCGGTGATGGTCTTGTCGTCCTTGTCGGCGACCTTGCCGACTTTCAGCCGATCGTTGCCGTGCCAAGCGAGACGGCCTTCGAGGATCGACTTGACCTTCTCGACGGTCAGCGCGCGATCGAGGGCGGCCTGTTCGCCGGCGAACGGGCAATCGGCCCGGGGGCCCATCCCCATGCCCATACCCATTCCGGCGCCCCGTCCGCCGCCGTAGGGCTGCGCGACGGCGATTCCGGTGGCGAGCGCGGTGGCGACGAGCGCCAGCGCGGCGATTTTGGTGAAGCGTGTCATGGTGTCCTCCTGTTCCGGTGGGTCCGGGAACATTCCCGGTCCCGATGGCGGTATTGGATCAGACCGGCGTAACGGGCCGATGTCGGCCTTCGGCGCGGGTGTAACGAATCGTAACGGGATCGGGCGCCGTTGCGCTTCGTTGCGCGCGCGCACGATGGCGGCTGGCGAGCCGATTCCGCCGAGGCTAAACTTCCCGGCATGGAAACCGTTTCGCCGCCGAATGCCGTGCCCCACCTGCTGGTGGTGGACGACGACCGGGAAATCCGCGACCTGCTGGCGCGGTTCCTCGCCAAGAACGGCTATCGCGTCACCGGCGCGCGCGACGGAACCGAGATGTTCAAGGCCTTGGCCGAGTGGCGGATCGACCTGATCATTCTCGACCTCATGCTGCCCGGCGACGACGGGCTGACGCTCTGTCGCAAGCTGCGCGCCGATTCCGAGGTGCCGGTGCTGATGCTGACCGCCAAGGGCGAAGAGGTCGACCGCATCGTCGGGCTCGAAGTCGGCGCCGACGATTACCTGCCGAAACCGTTCAACCCGCGCGAGCTGCTGGCGCGGGTGCGCGCGATCCTGCGCCGGGCGGGCGAGGGGCCCGCGCCCAACGCCAAGGGGCCCGCCTATCGGTTCGCCGGGTTCGCCCTCGAACCGGCCGCGCGGCGGTTGACCGGCGCGGACGGCAACGAAGTGGTCCTGACCGCGGGCGAGTACGATCTGCTGCTGGCGCTGGTCGAGCGCGCCGGGCGCGTGCTCAGCCGCGACCAGATCCTCGATCTCACCCGCGGCCGCTCCGCCGGGCCGTTCGACCGCGGCGTCGACATCCAGATCAGCCGGCTGCGCCACAAGATCGAGGCCAACCCGGACGAACCCGCCCTGATCAAGACGGTGCGCGGCGGCGGCTACGTCTTCGCCGCCCCGGTCGAGCGGTAACCCCTCATGAAAAACTTTTTCGCCCGCGTTCTTCCCGGCAGCATCGTGGGGCGCGCCGTGCTGGCCCTGGTGGTCGGGCTCACGCTCTCGCATCTGGTCGCGCTCTCGCTCTACAGCGGCAACCGGCTGGAAACGCTGCTGGCGCTGGGGGGGCGTTCCACCGCCGACCGCCTGGCGGCGGTGGCGGAAGCCGCGCGCGCCGCCACCGGCCGCGACGAGCTGCGCGCCGCCCGCCTGCTGGGCGGGCCGGAGCTGCGCCTGGCGTGGTCGGCGCGGCCCCTGGTCGCGGTCGAAAGCGACACCCGGCTCGCCCGCATCGTGCGCGAACGGCTCCAGCGCGCGCTCGGGCCGGAGACGACCGTGCGCGTCGCCGTCACCGGCGGCGCGGGCGCGGAACGGCCGTTCGCGCCCGGCGGCGCCGGCCGTCCGGATCAAAGACCGGGCACGCCCGATGTCGCGCCGGGCGAGGGTTTCGGCCCGGGTCCGATGGCGGGCCGCATGGGGGGTGCGCGCGGCGGCGGCTGGTTCAGCTTCCGCATGCACGAGGCGATGCACGGCGCGCCCGACCGCGTCGCCGTCTGGACCTCGGTCGGTTTTCCCGACGCCAGGTTTCCCGACGGGCGCTGGCTCAACCTGACGATTCCGATCGAGGCCGGCGAATCCCTGTGGGCGCCGCGCTTCGGATTGTCGTTCGTGGTGCTGACTTCGCTCGCGCTCGCGCTGTCGGTGTGGGCGGTGCGGCGCGCGACCGGGCCGCTCAAGACGTTCGCGGCCGCCGCGCGGAACTTAAGCGCGGACGCGAGCGCGCCCCCGCTCTCCGAAAGCGGCCCGAGCGAGGTGCGCGACGCGGCGCGCGCCTTCAACGACATGCGCGAACGCATCCGCCGCTTCGTCGAGGACCGCACGCGCATGGTCGCCGCCATCAGCCACGACCTGCGCACGCCGATCACACGGCTGCGCCTGCGCGCCGAGCTGATGGAGGAAGGCCCGGCGCGGACCAAGATGCTCGCCGACCTGGACGAGATGGAGCGGATGGTGTCGGCGACGCTGGCGTTCGCGCAGGACGACGCCGGGCCGAAGGCGCGCGCGCCGGTCGATCTCGCGGCGCTGCTCGGCGAACTGGTCGCGGACGGCGCGGCGCGCGGCTTGGCGTCGGCCTACGCCGGGCCTTCCGCGCTGGCCGTGACCGGCGACGCATTGGCCTTGAAGCGGGCGTTCGCCAACCTGCTCGAAAACGCCTGGCGCTACGGCGGCGCGGCGCGGGTCGCGCTCCGGGCGGTTCCGGGCGCGGCCGAGGTCGTCGTCGACGACGACGGCCCCGGCATTCCGGAAGCGGAACAAGACAACGTGTTCCGGCCGTTCTACCGCCTCGAAGGCTCGCGCTCGCGCGAAACCGGCGGCGTCGGCCTCGGGCTCGCGACCGCGCGCTCGGCGATCCTCGCCCACGGCGGCGCGATCGCGCTCGCCAACCGGCCCGAGGGGGGCTTGCGCGTCAGCGTGACCCTGCCGTCGGGCTGAGCGGCGCGCCGGGAGCCGGTTCGACGTCGTCCTGGTCGATGACCACCCGGTTGCGGCCCGTTTGCTTGGCGCGGTAGAGCATGTCGTCGGCCCGGCTGATCATGTCGTCGAGCGAATCGCCGGAGCGGGTCCAGGCGCCGATGCTGACGGTCGTTTTCAGGCGCCGGCCCTCGAAGTCGATGTCGGCATCGGCGACAGCGGCGCGCAGGGATTCCAGCACCTCGGGCAAGCGGAGGGGGTCGGCATCCTCGAACAGGGCGCAGAACTCCTCGCCGCCCACGCGGGCGACGATGTCGGTTCGCCGCGTGCGGGCGCGCATGATTCCGGCGAGACGCTTCAGAACCGCGTCGCCGGTATTGTGGCCGAAGTCGTCGTTGATCTTCTTGAAGAAATCGATGTCGATCATCGCCACCGCGATCGGCGTGCCCGCGCGCCGCGCGCGGGCGAAGATGATGTGCCCGGCCTCGAAGAAGAAGCGGCGGTTGTAAAGGCCGGTGAGGAAATCGGTGTTGGCGGCGGCCTTCAAGTCCCGGATCTTGTCGATCAATTCGATGTTCTGCGACACGCGGCAGAGGAACTCCTCGGGCAGGAACGGCTCGGACAGGAAATCGTTGGCGCCGCTCTTGATGAACAAGGCGGAGGTCTGCCGCGTGCCGGTCGAGGACACGCCGATGATGGCGATCTCGTCGACGGAGTGTTTTTCGCGGATCGCGGCGGTCAGTTCCGCGCCGTTCATGCCGGGCATACCGAAGTCGGTGACCACCAGGCGAATGCCGGGATTCTGCTCGAGAAGCCGGAGCGCTTCCTTGGCGTTGGCGGCGGAATGAACTTCGAACTGCTGCAGGGTGAGCAGGATGAAGATTTTTTGGCGGGTGATCGCGGAATCGTCGACCACCAGAACCGGAACGCCGCGATTGCCGTAGAGCCGCCCCACCATGTTGACGAGGTAATGGAGGCCCGCCGGACTTTTCTTGAGGATATAGTCGACGATGTTGGTCTGGGCAAAAACGCGCGTGCGCAACTCGTCGTCGAAGCGCGAGCTGAAAATGGCGGCGGGAATTCCCTTGCTGGCGACGTAGTCGACGATTTCGCCGTCGGGGGCGTCCGGCAGCGTGAGATCGAGAAGCGCGAGAAAGAAATTGCTGCGATGCCGCTCGATCAGAACCTTGGCCTCGGCCATGTTCTTGGCGGAAATCACCCTGATGCCGTGTCGTTCCTCGATGCCCTTGGTGACGACCTTGGTGAAAAACTCCGAGTCCTCGACCAACAGCACTTGGTCGGCGGCGGCTGGAGGACGAAAGGGTTGGTCGGCGCACATGGCGTTTCCGGAGTACCCGCGCCGCCGTGATTGCACGAAAAAGCGCGATGGAACGACTATGGCGACGGCGTCGCCGGGAAATCAATCAGGGACGAACCCTTAGGTCGAGCCCGCCCGCGGCCCGAAAAAGTAAAACAGGATCCCCGCCGCGACCGACACGTTGAGGGATTGCACCGACCCTCCGCCCGGGATCGCCGCCGCTTCGTCGCACGCGGCCAGCGTCGCGGCGTCGAGCCCGGTTTCCTCGTTGCCGAGCACCAGCGCGATCGGCCGGTCGCGGGGAATCCGCTCGGGCGCCAGGCCTTTGCCCAACGTCGTGCCGAGCACCCGATAGCCCGCCTTGAGCCGCGCGAGCGCGCCGGCAAGGCCGCTCGCGCGGAAAACGTCGAGCGACTCGAATCCGCCCTCGGCGATCCGGAGGGCGGCGTCCGACAGTCCCGCCTGCGCCGGATGGTCGGTCAGCACCAGGCGTGGAAGCCCGAAGAACGCGGCGGTGCGCGCGATGGCGCCGAGGTTGTGGGGATTGGAAACGCCGTGCAGGATCGGCAGCAGCGGCACCGCGCCCGCGCGCCGTACCGCTTCGTCCGGGTCGAACGCGGCGAGCGATTTCGGCCGGGCGACGGCAACGATGCCGCCGTGCATCGGGGTTCCCGCGATGCGGGTCAGGTCTTCGTCCGGCACCTCGCGGAACACCTTCCGCGCCTTGGCCAGCACGCGGCAATAGCCGGTCGCCGATTCCTTCGCCTCGCGCGCGAAGAACAGCCGCTCGACCCGTTCGGGGGCATGGGCGAACAGCGCCTTGACCGCGTTCGCGCCGGCGACGCGCGCGAGGTCGCGGCCCCGGGCGAACGCGTCGTCCGGGGCTGCGCGCCGCGCGTCGTGTCGCTTGAATCCGGGCCGCCCGAAGCCCGAAGACTTGAATCCGGGGCGTTTGGGTCCGAAGCGCCGGGGTTTGTCGTCGCGGGTTTTCATGGGCGTGCCTGGGCGGGGAAGCTAGCGTCTGGCGTTTTCGATCAGGTAGGCGGCGATCTCGGCGTTGCCGATCTTGACCGCGAGGCTTTCCTCGTTGGCGAGCGCGCGCTTGACGATGACGTGATTCTCGACGTTGGCGGGCTTGATCTTGAAGATGCCGCCCTCGCCCTTGAGGCGGGGGTAGAGGACCGGATCGACCGCCTTTTCCTTGGCGGCCAGGCGGGCGAGGACGTCGGCCTCGGTCGCGCCGCCGGCGTCCGCGTCGCGCACCAGCGTCCAGTCGTCCTGGCCGGCGGCGCGCGCATCGTTGAGCGCCTTGACCGCGGCCTTGGCCGTCTCGGCGACGCCGACCTTGAACACGTGCTTGGTCAGGCCCACGTCCCCGGCCCATTCGCACAATCCCTTGCTGCGGGCGACGTAGATGACGGACATGGGGCGCGCTCTCCCGGCGTGATGCGGCATACTGTATATAACGTCGGTCCCGATTCGCCCATCCCCGCCTCGCGCCGGAAGTCGGTTTCATGGATCTTCGCAACCGCGTGCTCTACCGCGACCCCCTGATACTGGTGCTCGACAAGCCGGCCGGGGTGCCGGTGCACGCCGGGCCCGGCGGCGCGCCGAGCCTGGAGGACGATTTCGGCGCGCTCCGATTCGGCCAGGCGCGCGATCCCGCGCTCGCGCACCGGCTGGATCGCGACACCTCGGGCTGCCTGGTGCTCGGGCGGCACCGCAAGGCGCTGCGCAAGCTCGGGCGTCTTTTCGCGGGCGGAAGGATCGAAAAAATCTACTGGGCCGTGACCCGCGGCCGCCCCGCGCGCGACGAGGGCCGAATCGAGGCGCCGTTGCGCAAGCGGACCGAACGCGGGCGCGGCTGGCGGATGGAGGTCGATCCCGGCGGGGCCGCCGCCGTCACCGACTGGCGCGTGCGCGCGGAAGCCGACGGCCTCGCCTGGCTCGAACTGCGCCCGCGCACCGGGCGCACCCATCAGGTTCGCGTCCATTGCGCGGCGCTCGGCGCTCCGGTGCTCGGCGACGCGCTCTACGGGCGCGAATCGGGGATCGTTCCGCCATTGCATCTTCACGCGCGCGCGGTGGCGGTGCCGCTGTACGCGACTCGGCCGCCGGTCGTGGTCGCGGCGCCGCCGCCCGCGCACATGCGTTCCGCTTTGCACGCGTTGGGATGGCGCGAGGACGCCGAGGTGAAATCGAAAACGGAATCGGCTACAGTGGTCGACACGTGAAGGATGACGTGGGGGGTCGTCATGGCGCGCGGCAAGGAGGCTGACGGCAATTTCGTGGCCTACGAGCAGTTGCTGCTCGCGCGCGCGCGCCGGGATCACAAGACGGCGGCCGAAGGGCTGGCGCGCATCGCGGCGGCGGGCCGCCGGGCGGCGGCGAGCCTGCAGAGCGCGGCCGAAGGCCTGCGCCGCGTGCAACGGGAGTGCGCCCAGGCCGGCGCGCGGTTCGAGGAATCGTCGCGCTTCCGCGCCGAATGCGAGGCCGCCGCGCAGCTCGCGTCGGTCGAGGAGATGATTCGCCGCCGCGACGAACTGCTCGCGCAGTACCGGGATCGCCGCAAAAAATCCCGCCGCTAGTCCTACGCCACTTTTTCCATCCGCACCGCGGCGTGCTCGGTCAGCATGGTGCGGTTGAGCAGCTTCACCAGCGCGTAGACCGCCTGGATCGCGGGCGCGGGCGTCGCGGTGATCTTCGCCATCTCCAGGATCGAGCCGATCAGCGCCTCGGTTTCCAGCGAGCGGCCCGCCTCCACGTCCTGGAGCATCGAGGTCTTGTGCGCGCCGACGGCTTCCGCGCCCTCGATCCGCTTTTCGATCGAATGGCGGAAGGTGACGCCGAGCTTCTCGGCGACGGCCTGGGCCTCGCGCATCATGTCGGCGGCCAAGGCGCGGGTTTCGGGGAAGCGGCAGATGTCGGCGAGCGTCGCGTGCGAAAGCGCGCTGATCGGGTTGAACGAGAGGTTCCCCCACGCCTTGAGCCAGATTTCGGAGCGGATGTCGGAAAGAACCCGCGACTTCAACCCGGCCGCGACCAGGACGTCGTGCAGGCGCCTGACCCGCTCGGTGTCCCGGCCGTCGAGTTCGCCGATCGGGAAGCGGTCGCCCTCGACGTGACGGATCACCCCCGGCGCGGTCACGGCGGCGGCGGGATAGACGACGCAGCCGATCAGGCGTTTCGGGTCGATCTTGCGCCCGAGCAGGCCGGACGGATCGAGGGATTCCAGCTTGTGGCCGTCGTGCGCGCCGCCGAGGCGCTGGAAGTACCACCACGGCAGGCCGTTCTGGACGGTCATCACCAGGGTTTCCGGCCCGAGCGCGGATTCGATGTCGCGCGCGGCCTGCTCCAGGAAATGCGCCTTGACCGCGAGGACGACCAGATCCTGCGGCCCGGCGTCGGCCAGCGATTCGACCGCGCGCACCTTGGCGACGAATTCCTTTCCGTCTTCCCAGACCAGCTTGAGCCCCTTGTCGCGGATGGCGGCGAGATGGCGCCCCATGTCCACCACCGTGACCGGATTGCCGGCGAGCGCGAGCTTGGCCGCCATGAGCCCGCCGATCGCGCCCGCGCCGACCACGCAAGTACGCACCGGTTGGGGCGCACCGCCCATCAGGAACGCGCTCGGCACTTCCTGGTCGAACGGGTTGGAAAGCGTGCCGATGCCGTCGATGGAGATTTCGACGACGTTTTTCGCTTCCTTCATCGCGCCGACGCCGACCGAGGTGCCGCAGGCGATCACGTCGCCCGGCATCAGGGTCATGTCCTGGGAGAGGAGGCTCACCAGCTTGGCGGGCGGCAGGATCATGTCGGCGATGGGGTAGTTCTGCACTTCGCGGCCGTTGAGCACGGTGCGGACCGAAAGCTTCAAGGGATCGAGCCCGGTCGCGATCGCCGGGCCGAACACGCCGAAGGAATCAAAGCTCTTCGCCCGCGTCCATTGGGCGAAGGCCGGGTTCTTGGTGAGGATGTCGGCGGCGGTGACGTCGTTGATGCAGGTGTAGCCGAAGATGGCCTTCGCCGCTTCCGCCTCGTCGGCGCCCGCGCACCGCTTGCCGATGACGATGCCGAGTTCGCCTTCGTAGACGATCTTGCCGGCATAGCCCGGGGGCCGCCGGATCGGCTCCCCGGCGGCGAGGAAGCTGTTGGGCGCCTTGATGAAATAGAGCGGTTCCTCGGGCTTCGCCGCCTTCAGCTTTTCGGCCAAGGCGTGGAAGTTGTTCCAGAGCGCGACCATCTTGCCCGGAACGCAGGGCGTCAGCAGCTTGACCGACGAAAGCGGGACCGTCTTCCCGGTCGGTTTCGCTCCGGCGAACATGTCGCCGGCGTGGACGGCGATGGCGTCGCCGTCCAGCGTGCCGAAGCCGATTTCGCCGTTGTGCGCGAATCGCACCCATTTGGTCATGTGCGGTCCTCCCGGATCCCGGCGCGCGGGCGAATCCCCGCGCGCATCAATTAGTGCGCCCCCCGTGTTTTGCATACTATCGATTGGCGCGGGCGCCCCACAAGCCGCGCGGCGGAAAGGTAGGGCGCGCGCCGTTGATTAGCGTTCGGTGAAGTAGAAAGCCTCCGCTCGAATCGAGGCGGATCAGTTCAACCGGCGGACTCGATCCTCAAACCATCGTCACGCTCGGGCGCGGGATACCCGCGCACATTCGCTCCGACAACGGGCCGGAGATGACCGCCGAGGTCGTCCGCGCCTGGTTCGAGCAACTCGGCGCGGAGATACTGCTCATCGAGCCCGGTAGCCCCTGGGAGAATGGCTACTGTGAATCTTTTAACGGCAAGCTCAGGGACGAACTGCTCAACGGCGAAATCTTCCACAGCCTGAAGGAGGCCAAGGTCGTGATCGAGCAATGGCGCAACCATTACAACACCGAGCGGCCGCATTCGGCCCTCGGCCTAGGCCGCCGGCGTCGGTGGCCTATGGCCCAATCCCGATGCCACTCGATCGACACCAAATCATGCAGTAGACTAACAATCGACCCGGTACAAAATCGATCAGGACAGTTGGACGAGAGGCTCGCGATCCACTCAGCGGCCGAAAGGGCGCGTTCCGTCGTAGTGTACCCGCGCCGCGAAGTAAGGGAGGCGCCCTCCGCCGTGTCTAACGTAGGGGATGTCCCGTCATGGGATTCCGTTTCCAACGAGGCCGCCCCGACGACTTAGAAACCCTGCATCCGGGATATTTTGCGCTGGTCATGGCCACCGGCATCGTTTCCATTGCTGTGGATTTGCACGGCGTGCCGGTGGTGCCCGCGACCTTGTTTTGGTTGAATGCTTTATTTTTCATCCTTCTGGCGGTGGCGACCTGCCTGCGCATCATACGCTACCCAAGGGCATTCATGGCCGATATCCGCAGTCACAGCCGCGGCGTTGGATTCTTCACGGCGGTGGCGGCGTCCGGCGTGTTCGGCAGCCAACTGGTGTTGCAAATGGGAGCCGGCGGTCTAGCCACTGTCTTCTGGATCATCGCCGGCGCACTTTGGTTGCTGGTTATGTACATTTTGCTTGCGATTCTGACCGTGAAAGTCGACAAGCCCAGTCTAGAGGACGGTTTGAACGGGGCTTGGCTTGTCAGTGTCGTGGCCACCCAATCGGTATCCACACTGACCGTCCTGGTGCTGTCCTCGGGGAATTTCGGCGAGTTTCGGCAACTTCTGATGTTCGTCGCGCTGGCCCTCTGGCTCGGTGGGGGGGCGCTGTATTTGTGGCTGATAACTCTGATCTTCCTCCGCTACACGTTCCTGCGGATGTCGCCGGAGGATCTCACGCCGCCCTACTGGATTAATATGGGCGCCGTGGCCATCTCGACGCTTGCCGGCGCCACCTTGCTCGAACACGATGCCTTGTCTTTGATCGTCAGCAGCTTGGCGCCCTTCATCAAGGGTTTGACCCTGTTCTTCTGGGCCGTTGGGATCTGGTGGATTCCCATGCTGTTCGTCTTGGATGTGTGGCGCTACCTCATTCGCGGTGTCCCCTTTGCCTATGACCCGCTGTATTGGGGAGGAGTCTTCCCGCTCGGCATGTTCTCGGTGTGCACCTACCATTTGGCGAAGATTCTCGACGCTCCATTTTTGATGCCGCTGTCGTTCGCGTTCATGATCATCGCCGCCGTCGCCTGGGGAGCAACCTTCATTGGGTTGGTCGACAGCCGTTTCAACGCCACAAAGGCGGCGTCCTCCGCTGGACACGGCCGACACAAAACGCGCACCTTCTGAGAGAGCCTATTTAAGGGAAAGGTCCCTTCCAGACGCAAAAAAAGGCTTAGAGGGGTAACCTCTAAGCCTTTGTTTTATCTGGTTGTGGGGAGAGAACTCTCGACGTCGGATCGCTGTATTGACAATATTCCTATTTTAGGGTAATATTTCCGCCGAAATAACCCCGCGTTCTTGGACAGGTGAATAAGACGAAAGCGTTCGGCCGTGCGGGCGGGCATCGGCGGAAAATGCCCCGCCATCGCGAAGCGCGCTTCGGCTGGCGAGGGAAGGCTACAAATGTCTACCCGAATCCGGCTGTTTCGAGCCGGATCAAGGGCTTAGGGCCGTTTTACCCCGCGCAGACCCCATGCGGACCCCGCACCGGCGTGCTCCCGCCCGCGTCGGTCTTCGCTCTTACCTCGCCTCGGCCATCTGAAGATAAAGCCGGCGCAAATCCCGGGTCAGCGGGCCGGGCTTGCCGTCGCCGATCAGCCGGCCGTCGATCTTGACCACCGGCGTCACCAGCGACGACGCGCTGGTCAAGAACGCCTCCGCCGCCTGGAACGCCTCGGCCGCCGTGAACGGGCGTTCGTCGAGGTGGAGCGCGTGCCGCTCGACCAGCTTCAGCACCGCCGCGCGGGTGATCCCCGGCAGCACCGCGGTCGAGAGCGGCCGGGTCACGATCCGGCGATCCTTGGTGACGATGAACGAGGTCGAGGACGCCCCCTCGGTGACGTGGTCGTCCTCGATCATCCACGCCTCGGCGACCCCGGCGTGGCGGGCGGCCATCTTGGCGAGCACCTGGGCGAGCAGCGAGACCGACTTGATGTCGCGCCGCTTCCAGCGCTGCTCGGGCACCGTGATCACGGCGACGCCCTCGCGCGCGGCCGGGGGATCGCGCAGCTCCTTCGGTTGCGTGAACATGACCACGGTCGGCTTCAGGTCCTCGGGGCAGACGAAATCGCGCTCGAACACGCCGCGCGTGACTTCCATGTAGATCAGGCCGTCGGTCAGGGCATTGCGTCGGACCAGCTCAGTCTGCAACCGGGTCCATTCCGCGTCGGTGTAGGGGTTGGCGATGGCGATCTCCTTCAGGGAACGTTCCAGGCGCGCGAGGTGCGGAACGTTGTCGAGCAGTTTCCCGCCGAGCACGGCGGTGACTTCGTAGATGCCGTCGCCGAACAGGAAGCCGCGATCCATGATCGGGATCTTGGCCTGCTCGTGGGGGACGAATTCGCCGTTGAGGAATACGATGCGGGTCATGGACGTTCAGGAGCCGAGGGCGCGCGCGGCCTCGTGGTATTCGAGCCGGAGCGCCTCGGCGACGGCGGGATGGGTGACGCGGCCGCGATGGACGTTGAGGCCGGCGAGCAGGTGGCGGTTCTCGGCGAGCGCGCCCAGGCCCTTGTCGGCCAGCGCCAGCACGAACGGCAGCGTCGCGTTGTTGAGGGCGAAGGCCGAGGTGCGCGGCACCGCGCCCGGCATGTTGGCGACCGCGTAATGGACCACGCCGTCGATTATATAGGTCGGGTTTTCGTGGGTGGTGGCGCGGCTGGTTTCGAAGCATCCCCCCTGATCGATGGAGATGTCGACCAGGACCGCGCCCTTACGCATGCGCTTGACCATTTCGGCCGTGACCAGGCGCGGCGCGGCGGCGCCGGGCACCAGCACCGCGCCGATCACCGCGTCGGCGTCGAGCACGTGGCGCTCGATGGCGTCGCGGGTCGCGAACGCGGTCGCCAGCTTGGAGCCGAACTGGAGATCGAGCTCGTAAAGGCGCTTGAGCGACTTGTCGACGACCACGACCTGGGCGCCGAGGCCCATGGCCATGCGGGCGGCGTTGGTGCCGGAAATGCCGCCGCCCAGGATCACCACCTTGGCCGGCGGCACGCCGGGCACGCCGCCGAGCAGCACGCCGAGCCCGCCCTGGCGCTTCTCCAGGCAGTGGGCGGCGACCTGGATCGACATGCGGCCCGCGACCTCGCTCATGGGCGCGAGCAGCGGCAGGCCGCCGCGGTCGTCGGTGACGGTTTCGTAGGCGATCGCGGCGCAACCCGACGCGATCAGGCCCTTCGCCTGCGCCGGGTCGGGGGCGAGATGGAGGTAGGTGAACAGGATGTGCTTGGCGGTCAGCCGCTTGATCTCGGCCGCCTGCGGTTCCTTGACCTTGACGATCAGGTCGGATTGGGCGAACACGTCGTCGGCGCTCGCCGCGACGCGGGCGCCCGCCTGGACGTAGTCGTCGTCGGCGAAGCCGATGCCGGTGCCGGCGCCGGTTTCGACCAGGACCGCGTGGCCGTGGTGGACGATTTCGCGCACGCTGCCCGGCACCAGGCCGACCCGGTTTTCGTCCGTTTTGATTTCCTTGGGGATTCCGACGCGCATCCGTCGCTTCCGTGTCCCGATGCCGCTAGACTGTACGCGCCCGTTTCCGGCCGGGCAAGCCGAGCGCAATTTCGCTGGATGGAAGAACCGCATGACCGAAACCGTCGTCTTTCTCCTTGTCGCCGCGGCGTTGTATTGGGTCTCGGACCAGATCCTGCTCCGCCTCGAGGCGCGGCGCGGGGCGCGCTTCGAGCACCGCTCGCTGATCTTTTTCGGGATTCTTCTGACCTTGGCCCTGGCGAGCTTCTGGGGGCTGGGGCGCCTGACCGGCCAATGACAAAAATCCGAGCGTATTCAACGGCCTAAGTCATTTGACGGGAGTCAAGGCGCCGGTCCGCGTCTCCGTGCGACGTTCCAACGTTCTTGGCAACGCAAGGGGAGACCGACCATGGCCGAAACCCATTCCGGCGGCGCGCCGCAAGGCGAACGGATGCCGCCCATGCAGCTTCTGCTCGATAATCCGTTCGCGCTTTTGTTCATCGGGGTCGCGCTGCCGGCGGTCCTTTACACGATCTGGGGGATCATGGAGATCGCCCAGATTCCCGTGACGCAGTAAGGGAGCCGCGCCATGGCCCTGACCCCTCCGGAAAACCGATTTTGGTGGAACGAGCCGCTGCACCGGATGGAGATCGTGTGGATCACGGTCGCCTTCCTGTGGGGCGTCATCATGTTCCTGACGATGGTCTATTGGCACATCGTCGGGAAACAGAACCTCTCGAACGAGGCCTATCGCATCAAGCCCGACGCGTTCGCCGCCAAGGCCGAGGCGTTCGTGGCGAAATACAAAGTGCGCGAGGAGGGCGATACCAAGATTCCGGTCGTGAAGCCGCCCGCGGGCGGCGACGCCTACCTGATCGCGCGCCTGTGGGAATGGTGGCCGATCCTCGAGCTTGAGAAGGGCCAGAGCTACCGGCTGCACATGTCCTCGCTGGACTGGCTGCACGGGTTCTCGCTCCAGCCGACCAACATCAACATCCAGGTCCATCCCGACTACGAGATGGTGCTGACGCTGACGCCGACCCAGGCCGGCGAGTTCGCCATCGTCTGCAACGAATTCTGCGGGATCGGCCATCACAACATGCTCGGCCGCATCCACGTGGTCGATCGGAAATAGGGGGCGATCATGGCAAACGCAGCAGCCTTCCGGACCTGCCCCGAAACCGGGCTTAAGGTCTGTCACCACGCCGAAACGTTGATCAAGGTCAACGCGGTGGTCGCGGTGGTCTTTTTGGCGATCGGCGGCCTGTTCGGCCTGCTGGTCGCGCTGACGCGCTGGCCGGCGATGCACATCCTGCCCGCCGACTTGTTCTATCTCGCGCTGACCGCGCACGGCGCCGACGTGCTTCTGTTCTGGATCATCTTCTTCGAGGTCGCGATCCTCTACTTCGCGTCCGCGATCCTGCTCAATTCGCGCCTCGCCGCGCCGAAATGGGCATGGTTCGCCTTCGTCCTGATGCTGGTCGGCGCGCTGATGGCCAACGTCGCGGTGCTTCAGGGCGAATCGAGCGTCATGTTCACCTCCTACGTGCCGATGAAGGCGGCGCCGCACTTCTACCTCGGCCTGGTCGTGTTCGCGGTGGGCGCGTTGATCGCGTGCTTCGTGTTCTTCGGCACCCTGGTGATCGCCAAGCAGGAACGAACCTACGAGGGCTCGATTCCGCTGGTGACCTTCGGCGCGGTGACGGCGGCGGTGATCGCGGTCTATACCATCGCCTCGGGCGCGATCATCCTGGTGCCGACTTTCCTCTGGTCGATCGGCGTCATCCCGCACCTCGATTCGCTCATGTACAAGGTGATTTGGTGGGGCATGGGCCATTCGTCCCAGCAGATCAACGTCTCGGCGCACGTCGCGGTGTGGTACACGATCGCGGCGATGGTGCTGGGCGCGAAGCCGCTGTCGGAGAAGGTGAGCCGGGGCGCGTTCCTGCTCTACATCGCCTTCCTCCAGCTCGCGTCCGCGCACCACCTGCTGGTCGATCCGGGCATCAGTTCGAGCTGGAAGGTGTTCAACACCAGCTACGCCATCTATCTCGCCGTGCTCGGTTCCATGATCCACGGCATGAGCGTTCCGGGCGCGATCGAGGCGGCGCAACGCCGTCGCGGTTTCACGCAAGGAGCCTTCGGCTGGCTGCGCCGCGCGCCGTGGGGCAACCCGGCGTTCTCGGGCATGGTGCTCTCGGTGGTGATGTTCGGGTTCCTGGGCGGCATTTCCGGCGTGGTGCTGGGTTCCGAACAGCTCAACCTGATCATGCACAATACGCTCTACGTGCCCGGGCACTTCCACGCCACGGTGGTCGCGGGCACGACGCTCGCGTTCATGGCCGTCACGTACCTGGTGGTGCCGCTGATCTTCCGCAAGGAAATCATGTTCCCGACCCTGGCCAAGTGGCAGCCCTATCTGTTCGGCCTCGGCGTCATGGGCATCAGCTTCTTCATGATGGGGGCGGGCACGCTCGGGGTTTCGCGCCGGCACTGGGACATGACCTTCGCCGACGCGGCGCTCAAGTTCGAGCATCCGCCGGCCGCGTTCCTGATGATGGGCTTGAACGGCCTGTCGGCGTTGCTGGCGAGCCTGGGCGGCATCATCTTCATCGTGGTGGTGGTCGCTTCGGTGTTCTTCGGCAAGCCGCGCGACGCGGCCGCGATCAAGCGCAACCCGGTCGTCAATCCCGGCGGCGGCGCGGCGGTCGCGAGCTACGGCGGCGAGGCGACGCTGAAACTGCCGGGAACGGCGATCCTGGTAACGGTGTTCTTCGTCTCGTTCGTGCTCTACTATTTCATCAACTGGAAGTATCTGTCGGAGGTTTGGCCGCTGCGCTGACGCGGCCGCACGACGAACGTTCGGCCGGCCCGCCGCGTCGCGGCGGGCCGGCGGGACGCGAGAGGGGAAAGTTCGTGGCGTATCGGTATCGATCCGTGAGCGGGTGGGGGATCGTCGCGGGGGCGGCTGCGCTGGCCGCCCTGTTCGCTTCGGCGGACGCGCGCGCCGCCGACCCGCCCTTCGACGACATGGCGGCCTTCAAGTTCAGCCAGGCGGCGATCGGCCGCACCGTCGGCGCGCACGAGTTCCGCGACCGTTCCGGCCGGCCGGTGTCGCTCGCCGACCTGCGCGGCAAGCCGGTGGTCATGAACCTGATTTACACCAGTTGCGCCGACGTCTGTCCGCTGATCACCCGCAGCCTGATCAACGGCGTCGAGCTGGCGCAGGCCTCAGTCGGCCGGGACGCGTTCCGCGTGATCACCATCGGGTTCGACGCGCGCGCCGACACGCCCGAGCGCATGAAGGCGTTCGCCCGCGCCCAGGGCATCCGGCTGCCGAACTGGGACTTCCTCAGCGCCGACGCCGCGTCCGTCGACCGGCTCGCCGAGGAAACCGGGTTCATCTTCTTCGCCTCGGCCAAGGGATTCGACCATCTCGCCCAGGTCACGCTGCTCGACGCCGAGGGCAAGGTCTATCGCCAGGTCTACGGCGCCGACTTCGAGCCGCAGCAGCTGGTCGAGCCGCTCAAGGACCTGGTCTTCGGCCGCTTCTCGTCGCTCGCGAGTTGGGAAGGGATCGTCGGGCGGGTCAAGCTCTACTGCACCATCTACGATCCGTCGGTCGGCCGCTACCGGTTCGATTACCGGGTGCCGATCATCGTCGGGGTCGGCGCGCTGACCCTGTTCGCCATCGGGTTCGTGGCGGCGCGGGCCTGGCTGAGGCATTTCCGACCGCCCGGCGGGGGGCGGGCGGAGGGCGGTCCCGCGGGTGATCGGCGGTTTTCCGCGTGAACGTCATCCGAGCCCCGCTTCGTTTCCTGTTCGAGCGCGCCGAAAATCTCTTCGATCGGATTTTCGGGCCGCGCTGGAATCCGTTTTCATGCCTGGGCGCGCTCGGCTGGTACTATTTCTGGATCGTGTGCGGGACCGGGGTCTATCTCTTCATCTTCTTCGATACCGGCATTCACGAAGCCTACCGCTCGGTCGAGTACATGACCCACGAGCAGTGGTATCTCGCCGGGGTGATGCGCAGCCTGCACCGCTACGCCTCCGACGCGATGGTGGTGATGGTGGTCGTGCATATGCTGCGCGAATTCGCCTTCGACCGCTATCGCGGCGCGCGCTGGTATTCGTGGCTGACCGGCATCCCGACCCTTTGGTTCCTGTTCGCCGCCGGGATCACCGGCTATTGGATGGTGTGGGATCGGCTCGCCCAATATATCGCCATCGCCACTTCCGAATGGCTGGATGCTTTGCCGCTGTTCGGCGAGCCGATCGCGCGCAATTTCGCCTCGCCGGCCCAGCTCAGCGACCGGTTCTTCACCTTGATGATCTTCATGCACGTCGCCGTGCCGCTGGTGCTGCTGTTCATCATGTGGTTCCACCTGCAACGGGTGAACTATTCGCGGGTCAATCCGGAACGCGGACTTGCGATCGGGACGGGAGTGATGCTGCTGGTTCTTTCGCTGGTCGTGCCGGCGGTAAGCCAGGGGCCGGCCGATCTCGCCCAGGTGGCGACGCCGGTCAAGCTCGATTGGTACTACCTGTGGGTCTATCCGCTGATCGAAAAGACCTCGCCGTTGTTTACCTGGGCCGTTCTGGTCGGCGGCAGTTTCGCGCTGATGGCGCTGCCGTGGCTGCCGCCGGAAAAAAACGTCGCCGCGGCCGTCGTCAACCTCGACAGCTGCAACGGCTGCCGGCGCTGCGCCACCGACTGCCCGTTCGTGGCCATCCGAATGGGGCGGCGAACCGACGACCGGCCGTTCCCCGAGGAACCCGTGGTCGATCCGGGATTATGCGTCGGCTGCGGCCTCTGCGCCGGGGCGTGCCCGACGGCGATGCCGTTCCGACGCATGGGCGAACTGGTGGCCGGGATCGAGATTCCGAACCTGACCACCGCGATGCTGCGTGACAAGGTCGAGGCTGCGAGCCGGAGCTTGCCCGCCCGCCCGCGCATCCTCGTCTTCGGGTGCGACCACGGCGCGGACGTCGCCAAATTCGCCGCCGCCCGCGTCGCCGCGGTCAGCCTGCCGTGCATCGGCATGTTGCCGCCGCCGTTCGTCGATTATGTCCTGAGCCGCGACCTGGCGGACGGCGTGATGCTGACCGGCTGCCGGGACGCCCATTGCCGCGCCCGTCTCGGCGTGCGCTGGACCGAGGAGCGGATCGAGGGCAAGCGCGATCCGGCCTTGCGCGCCCGCGTTCCGCGCGATCGCCTCGCGCGCGTCTGGACCTCGGACGCGGACGCGATCGCGGCCGAACTGACGGCGTTCGCGGCCCGGCTCGCCGACCTCGCGCCGGCGGCGCCGGTCGCCGATCAACGCCGCACGGCCGAAGCCGCGGGAGAACGCGCATGATCCGCCCGCTCGCGCTCGCCGGACAGGGAATCACCTACGCCGTTTTCGCGGCGGTTCTCGGCGTTTTCGCCAACGGCCCGGCTTACGCGCCCGCGCCGCCCGACCACGCGCAGATCGTGCTGTCGTTCACCCACGGCGGCAAGCCCGCCGGCGAATGCCGCGAACGCGCGGCGGACGAATTGGCCAAGCTCGCCCCTAACATGCGCCGCAAGGTGGTTTGCCCGCGCGAGCGCGTCGCGCTGCTGGTCGAACTCGAAGTCGACGGCAAGATTCTATTTCGCGAATCGCTTCCGCCGCAGGGAATCGCCAAGGACTTTCCGTCCCACGTTCATCGCCGGTTCGTCGTCGCGGCGGGGACGCATCGGATCGAGGTCCGCCTGCGGGACTCTTTCCGCCGCGAGGGATTCGATTACCGCGGGAGTACCGAGGCGACGCTGGTTCCCCGCCAGAGCCTGGCGATCGACTTCCGCGCCGCGACCGGCGGCTTTGTGTTCCGCTGAGGTTGGAGAGGGCACGGATCATGATCCTGATTGAATGGCGCAAAGACTTCAGTACTGGGATTCCGGCGCTCGATCACGAGCACCAGGAAATGATCGAATTGCTCAACCGCCTGTACGTCGATCTGGCGGGAGACGGCTCGCGCGAGAATATCGTCGCTTTTCTCGGCGAGGTGTACGCGCGCATCGCGGCCCACTTCGCGCTGGAAGAATCGGTCATGCGCGAGCGTCGCTACGACGGCTACGCGGCGCACAAATTTGATCACGAACGCCTGCTCGACGAAATCCGAGATCTGATGGACAGCTACGAAGGCAGCGAGGACGACGAAACCTTCCGCGCCGATTTCGGCGACCGCCTCAAGGCTTGGTTCGTCGACCACTTCCGCGAGCAGGATGCGAGGCTCCACCGCGTCCTCGGCGTTTAGCCCCCCGTCGGTCCGCTGGATTTTCGCCCCAAAGCCGTTATTCTAGGAGGCGGAACAAGGAGGGGGTATCCGCGTATGACGGATGAGGATTTCGATATCGTCCGCCAACTGACGATTTTCAACAAAGTCCCGGTCGAGAAAATGGAGGCGTTGCTGAAGGGCGCCGCCCCGCGCACCTATCCGAAAGGGCATCTGCTGTTCCAGCAGGGCGACTTGGCCGACGGGTTCTTCGTGGTGTTGTCGGGCTGGGTGAAGCTTTTCCGCCAGACGCCCCACGGCGACGAGGCGGTGATCCACATCCTGAGTCGCGGCGAATGCTTCGCCGAGGCGGCCATGTTCCTGGGCGGGCGCTATCCCGCCAGCGCCATGGTGGCGGAGGACGCCCGGCTGGTCCGCATTTCCAGCCAGCCGTTCCGACAGTGGTTTCAGTCGGAACCGGAAATCGCGCTCGGCATGTTGGCGTCGCTGTCGGCCCGCCTGCATCATCTGGTCAACGAATCGGAGCAGCTGCAGACCCGTTCCGCGACCGAGCGGGTCGCCGAATTCATCCTCAAGCATTGCCCGGTACGGGAAGGATCGGCGGTGATCGCGCTGCCCTACGACAAGTCGTTGCTCGCCGCGCGGCTCGCCATGAAGCCGGAAAGCCTGTCGCGCGTGCTGGCGAAGCTGCGCAAGATCGGGGTCAGGACCGAAAACCACCGGGTGATCGTCGCCGACGTGGCACGGCTGGACCGGTTCTGCGCCGGCGCCGATCGCGCCGACGTGGCCGCGTTGCGCTGAAGCCGGCTACGCCTCGGCGCGCGCGCGCGGCCGGATCAGGATCGGGAAATATATATAAGTGAACAGGCCGAACCCGGTGCTCCACAGGAGCGCGGTGGCGGCGAGCGCCGGGAGCGTGTACGCGGGCAGCAGCGCGGGCCCGAGGACGCGGACCAGCGCTGCCGCCGTCACCAGCAGGTAGGCGGCGACGATCGCCGGCGCCACGCGCAACGCGCGCCCGGTGTGGCCGAGCGCGGCGCGCGACATGACGCCGAGCGTCATGCAGCCGATCGCGCCGATGGTGAGCGCGTGGCTCGCCGCGGTCGCCGGCAGCCATCCGCCGAGCAACGCCGCCGCCTTGAGGGCGAAACCGACGATCAGCCAGAGATAGCCGAGATGGATGATCCACAGGATCGGCTCGGCCAGCGTGCGGTGGCCGCGCCAACCCGCGAATCGAGCCGCGTGCAGGACGGCGGCGGTCGCGGCGAGGACGCCGGCCGCGCGCCCGTCGGGTAAGAGCAGGTCGATCACGGCGAGCGCGGCGATGGACAGCAGCGCGGCGGCTTCGAGCGGCGCGCGCGAGACCGGCAGGCGTTCCTCGCCCGCGCGCCTGAGCGCGTTGGTGGTGAAGGCGGGAACGATCCGTCCGCCGAGAACGGCGATCAGGAACAGGACGGTGTCGAGGGCGAGGTTAAGGCCGCGCCCGGCGTAACCGGGGGCGATCCCGGCGGCGTCCAGGTGATAGAGGAGATTGCCGGCGAACAGCGCCGCGAACACCGGCAGGAAAATCGCGTTGCGCCTCGACCAGCCTCCCGACAGCGCCCGGATCACCAGGGCCGCGAGAAACGGCACGAAAGCGAGGTCGGCGACCGCGACCACGAGCGGCGGCAGCGCCGCCGCGCCCCATAGCGCGATTCGCCCGGCGATCCAGACGAGCGCGAGCGCGCCGAGCGGCGCGCCGCGCACCGGCTCGCGCCCGGTCCAGCTGGGCGCCGCGGTCAGAAAAAATCCGGCGATGGCCGCGGCGACGTAGCCGAACAGCATCTCGTGACCGTGCCAGAAATGAGGCGGCATCGCGCCCTGCGGAAAGGAACCGGCCGCGCCGGTATGCAGCCGGTGCAGCATCGAAAGCCAAGCTGCGGCGGCGATGACCGCGTACGCGCCGGCGAACAGGAAGAACGGCCGGAAACCGTACGAGAGAAAAACCTGCCAGAACGAACCCATGGCCGCCGTTGTCTCCCCGCGCCAATCTGCGTCGCCGATGGCGGGCGGACATTGACCGAGGTTAAATCGGAAAAACCATAAAAAAAGCCCCGGGGGAAGGGAGGTACCCCCGGGGCCGGATATCCGCGCTTGCGCGCGGTCAGTAAATGTCGTGCTGCGTGTTGTAGACGTTGAACTTGCCGGTCGGCGTGATCATCTTCGGATCCTTGATCACGGCCTTCATCTTCCGGGTCTTGTCGTCGAGGACTACGATCGCCGACGGGTCGGTCTTGCCGGCCCAGACCGAGAACCAGACCTCGTCGCCCGCCTCGTTGTACTCGGCGTGCACGACGCGCTGGAGCGCCTTGGTCTTGGGCAGGCCCGCCATCTTGGCGACGTTGATGGTGGTCGGACCCTTGTCCAGGTTCTTGATGTCGTAGACCGTGACCGATTCGGCGACCTCGGGCTCGGGATGCAGCGGCGCGTCCGCCCACAGGTTGTTGGACTTGGGATGAGTCTTGACGAACAGCGAGCCGGAGCCGTGCATCTTCAGTTCCTGGACCACTTTCCAGGCGTGCTGCTTGTTCTTTTCCGGATCGGTGCCGATCAGGGTGATGACGTCGGCCTTCAGGTGCGACGTCGCCCAGACCGGGCCGAACTTGGGATGCGTGAAATTGGCGCCGCGGCCCGGATGCGGGATCGGCTTGGTGTCGACCAGGGCGGCGAGCTTGCCTTCCTTGGTATCCACCACAGCGATCTTGTTGGAGGCGTTGGCGGCGACCAGGAAGTAGCGCTTGGAGGCGTCCCATCCGCCGTCATGCAGGAACTTGGCGGATTCGATGGTGGTCTCCTTCAGGTTCTTGATGTCGGAGTAGTCCACCAGCTTGATCAGGCCGGTTTCCTTGATGTTGATCACCCATTCCGGCTTGATCTGGGATGACACGATCGAGGCGACGCGCGGCTCGGGATGGTATTCGCCGTCCACCGTCAGGCTGCGGGTCGAAACGATCTTGAGCGGCTCCAGCGTCTGGCCGTCGAGGATCGCGTACTGCGGCGGCCAGTAGGAGCCGACGACCGCGTACTTATCCTCGAAGCCCTTGAACTTGGAGGTGTCGACCGAGCGGGCGTCGAGACCGATCTTGATGGTCGCCACGATGGTCGGCTTCTCGTACCACATGTCGATCATGTCGAGGCGGCCGTCGCGGCCGATCACGTATACGTAGCGGCCCGAATACGAAAGCCGCGAGATGTGGACCGCGTAGCCGGTCTTGACGATGCCCCAGATCTTCTTGGTGTCGCCGTCGATCAGGGCGACTTCGCCCGAATCGCGGAGCGTCACCGAGAAGACGTTCTTGAGGTTGATCTTGTTCATCTGCTTGGTCGGCCGCTTATCGGGCGGAACCTCGACCTTCCACGACGCCTTCATTTCCTTCATGCCCCACTCGGGCGGAACGTCGGGGGTCATGCGGAGATAGGTGGCGAGATGCTTGATCTCGTCCTTGGTCAGGATGTCGTCGAAGTTCGGCATCCCGCCTTCGGTGCCGTCGGACAGGATTTTCTCAAGCCGCTGCTGGCCGAGTTTTTCCGAGGCGGCCGGCTCGAGGTTCTTGCCGGTCGCGCCCTTGCGCAGCACGCCGTGGCAGCCGGCGCAGCGCTCGAAATAGATCTTGGCGCTGGCGTCCTTCGCTTCCTTGGCCAGCGTCGGCGCGGGCGCGGCCTGCTGGGCGTTCGCGGTTCCGATCGCCAGCGGCAGCGCCGACAGCATCAGCGCGGTACGAAATCCTTTCCACATGGTCAGCTCCTTGAATGTTTGGGACACCGATGGAACCCCAACCGGGCGGCGCACAAGACCCGGCCCTCGTATCTCGACTTTCTTAAATGTACCCAGGCCGGGCGGGGTTAATCCTTGACGCCGGTCAATTGATCGCCCGCGACGCGGCCCGGGATTGTCGGCATGTCACGGGATGACCGTGACGTGGCCGATCATTTTTTCCTGCTCCCAGTGGGGGCCGCACAGATAGGGGTATTTTCCCGGAGTGGTGAACGGGACCTCATAGGTTTCGAAATTGAACATCCGGGGGGATTCTTCCTTGCCCGCTTCCTTAAGCCACACGCTGTGGCTGGTGCGCTTGTCGACGTTGATCCAGCGCACGGTGGTCCCGGCCTTGACCGTCACGTTGGGCGGGCAGAACCGATACTTGTACATCAGCACCGTCACCACGCCCGGGTCCTTCTTGCCGCCCTGCTCGGCGAAGCGCTGTTCGGCTTCGGCGCATATTTCCCGGGTGTCCTTGTCGACCGGAACCTGGGCGGCGGCCCCGTAAGCGATCAGGGAAGCAAGCAGAGCGGCATAGCGCCACCAACGCATCGCGCGGCCTACTGCTTGACCGCGTTGATTTGCGCCTCGGGATTGTCGATTCCAAGCTGAAGATCGAGCGAGACGTGGTGGAACCGCGCGGCGGTGTAGTCGTCGTGGATGGCGAAGGTAACGGTGTAGAGCTTGCCCGGCTCGAACGAGGCATGGCCCGGCTTTTCCGCCTTCAGCGGACGGGTCAGGGTCACGGTCCAGGTGCCGCCCTGGAGCCCGCCCTCGAACTTCACCGGCTGGCCGCCGCTCATGACCCGCTGTTCGAGAACGTGGCCGCTTTCGGGCGCGCCGCCGCTGCGGAACCGCACCAGGTCCATGAACGCGCCTTTTTGCCTCAAGGCGTCGATCTCGGCGGCGGGTTTCAGCTTGTCCCAGCCGCCGCGCGGCGTGTCGGCGGACAATTCGGTGCGGGTATCGCCGATGTACTTGGTGACGCCGTTCGCGAGATCGAGCCGGTCCTTGAGCGGGCTCGCCTTGAGCGCGTCGTCCTTCGGTGTATCGGGCATGGCGCGGGAATCGTGGTGGCAGGACACCCAGCAGCCGGCGTTGGCGGCGAGATCGACGCCTTCGCCCGACACCATCATCGCGAGCTTGACCTGGTTGGCGGCGTCCATCTTGCCGCCGGGCGCGAACGGAACCGGCGCGTGCGGCGCGTCCGGCCACTGGAAGCGGAGATACAGGTTCTTGCCGTCGTGCGCGGCGCGGATGTTGACCGGGATGCTCCCGCGCTTGCCGGGAATCGGCGTCGGTTCGGCCTTGGTGCCGGTCACGATCTTTTGCCCCATCTCGGCGGCTTCCTTGCCGTGGCACTCGAAGCAGCGTTCGTTCTTGCGGCGGATGTTCCGCGCCCCGCCGTGGTCGGTGCCCTTGAGCAGCCATTCGATCGAGGCCTGGCCGGGATAGAATAGAACGGCGTCGAAGCCGGAAGCCTTGGCCCAATCGACCGGGCCGGTCCCGCCTGCGGGCGCGGCGGCGGCTTGAACCGGCGCGGGAGCCTTGGGCGCGACGGCCGGAGCGGCCGCGGGGGCCGCCGCGACGGGCGCCGGCGTGAGTCCGCGATTGGCGGCGATTTCGGCCTTCAACTGTTCGGCGTTGACCACCGCGAGCTTGAAGCGGGAATCCGGCTTTCCGTCGTAAACCGGATAATCATCGGGCAGGATCTTGTGGATGGCGCGGTGCGCCACGCCCTTGTGGCAATCGATGCAGGTCGCGCCTTCCTGGCGGGCGTCGGCGTGCTGTTTCGACGCGCGCGGCTTCTGGTTGGCCTTGCTCATGCCTTCCCACGAATGGCAGTTGCGGCATTCGCGCGAATCGGTCTCCTTCATCGACTGCCAGACCGATTTGGCGAGGGTCAGGCGCTTGGCCTCGAATTTTTCCGGGGTATCGATCGAGCCGAGCGCCCAATGGAACAGCTCGTTGCTCGCCTTGATTTTGCGGACGAATTTGTAAACCCACGGATCGGGAACGTGGCAGTCGGAACAGGTCGCGCGCACGCCGGTGCGGTTTTCATAGTGCCCCGTCAGGGAATACTCGGCATACACCATCGTCCGCATTTCGTGGCACGACTTGCAGAAACCGAGGGTGTTGGTCGCTTCCATCGCGGTGTTGAACCCGCCCCAGAACACGATCCCGGCGCCGAACAGGATTCCGCCCGCGACCAGGCCGATTCCGAGAATTTTGAATTGCAGCAGACGCCTGATCATGGCCGTTTCTCCGGTGTGGGCAGTTGGCGGCACCGAGCGCCATGGCTAGCAAGCCCGTCCGGCCGGCTCCTTGACAGGAATCAAACGGAACCCCTTACCGACGCGGCGGGGCCGGGAAAAAGGCCCGATTTTCGCCCCGGCGCCCCCTTATCCGACCACGGGCCGGAGCGCGCCCTCCTCGTTGATGCCCCAGGCCTTGGCCCCCGGGTGGGCGCGGAGAATCATTCGGCTTCTTTCCGGAGGGGAGACGGCGAGCGCGGTGGAAAGCGCATCCGCCGTGGTCGCGTCCGTCGTTCGCACGGCGACCAAACGCCAGGGCGACGCGGGCATGCCGGTCGCGGGATCGAACAGATGATGCCAGCGACCCGAAGGCTCGAACACGGTTCCCGCCGGCGCGGAAACGGCGAGCGCGCAATTTTCCATCGGCATTCGCAGCAACGCGGGATCGCCGCTCCGCTCGGCAATCCCGACCGACCACGGCGCATCCTCGGGCCCCGCGCCGAGCGCGCGCGCT
The DNA here is from genome assembly GCA_964412955.1 of uncultured Hyphomicrobiales bacterium. Taxonomy (GTDB): domain Bacteria; phylum Pseudomonadota; class Alphaproteobacteria; order Rhodospirillales; family 2-12-FULL-67-15; genus 2-12-FULL-67-15. The sequence continues at coordinate 127,407 of CAYPQV010000003.1, read as the reverse complement.
TCGCCCAGGTCGATCAACACATTCCCGAAACCAAGAGCCCGCAACACGTCGGCGACGCGATCGGTGATATAGCCCTGCGCGATGCCGTTGAGCGTGAGCCGCGTGCCGGGAGCGAGCGTGATTTTTTCGGCCGAAACAGCCACGCGCCGCCAGCCGACGACGGCCGTGGCCGCCGCGATCGCCTCGCGCGGCGGCGGGCCCGCGCCCGGCCCACGGGCGAAATGCCCGGCGTAAAGTTCCCAAAGCGGTTGGACCGTGGGATCGAACGCGCCGTCGGTGCGGCGGGCGAAGTCGAGCGCTTCGGCGAGCAGGCGAAGCAGGTCGTGGCCGGGCCGATCAAAGTATCCGAGGCGGTTGAGGCGGCTGAGAGCGGAATCGGCGCGGAATAGGCTGAACTCCGCCTCAAGGCGCGCGATTTCGGCGGCGCAGGCGGACGCGGCTTCCCGGGCGACGGATGGATCGGGGTGCAGCAGGATGAGACGCGCGTCCGCGCCCATGGCGTGTCCCCGCCATTCCCAGCGCGCCGGCGCGGCCCTTGCGGGCCGTCCCGCCAGCAGCGTCGCGCTGGCCGCCGCGAGTACGGCAAGCGCGCGGCGTCGGGAGAAACGGGCGGGCGGGTCGGCGATCGGGGTCATGGCGGGGCGGGTCCCTGGGAGGCGGCGGCGCGCAAGGCGTCCTGGGCCTGGCGGCGCTGGCGGCGTTGGATGAGCGGCGGGCACGTGTGGGCGTCGTGGTAGAGCGCTTGGCAGTTGAGGCAATAAACGCATTCATTGGGGTTGATCGCGCCGTTCGGATGGATCGCCTGGACGGTGCAGCGCACGGCGCAGATATGGCATTCGCGTCCGCATTGGTGCCGTCGCTTCAACCACTCGAACATGCGCAGGCGCGCGGGAATCGCGAGTGCCGCGCCGAGCGGGCAGAGATAGCGGCAGAAAAACCGTTCCACGAACAGGCCGGCGACGAGAAGAAGTCCGACGTACAGAACGAACGGCGCGGAACGGGCGAAGCGAAGGACGATCGCGGTCTTGAAGGGCTCGATCTCGGCGCCGTACACCGCCATGGTCGTCGAGTGGAGCGAGAGCGCGAACAGACCGAGGAAGATGATGTACTTGATCGGCCAGAGCCGCTCGTGAACCGCGAACGGAACGGCGACTTGCGGCACGCGCAGACGGCGGGCCGTTTCGTTGAGAAGCTCCTGGAGCGCGCCAAAGGGGCAAAGCCATCCGCAGAAAACGCCGCGTCCCCAGAAGAGCAGCGTCATCGCGACGTAGCTCCAGAGGATGAAAATCAGCGGATCGACCAGGAAGAATTCCCAATGGAACCCGGTCAACAGGGCGTGCGCGAAGGTCAATACGTTGACGACGGAAAGCTGCGCGCCCGCGGACCAGCCGAGCCAGACCAGCGTGACGGCGAGAAAGACGAAGCGGACGAAGCGGTAGCGGGCGGTGTTCGACGTCAGCCAGTCCTGGAACACGAGAATGGCGGAAAGAACCGCGAGCATCACCGCCAGTCCCGCGATCAAACCGGCCCGCTCCTTCCAGATCCGCTGCCAAAGCAATTCGTCGGTCGCGTCCGGGTCGGCCTCCGCGGGGATGTGGTAGCGCTCGGGCAGGCGGTAGGGGAGTTCCAGGGTTGTCGGCGGCTTTCCTTCGCGCTCGACCAGGAACGACAGGCGCCACGGCGCCAGCGGATCGAATCCCGTGTCCGCCGGTACGATGAATATCCCGATCTCGCGCGGCGTCGGACTGTCGGGCGGGCGCAGTCGTTCGACGTTGCGATGCCGGTCGCGCGTCAGGCGGATGGTGCGTTCGGCCTGCCGGATTTCGACCCGCTCGAAAACGCCGCTGCGCACCCACTCGGTGCCCTTGAACGAATAGAGGCCGTCTGCGGCGATCAGGATGATCTGGTCGTCGGCGCCCGTTTCGGCGATCAGAGCGTTGAAATCGGCGGCACCAAGCAGGTTCTGGCCGATGCGCGGCGGGGTCATCAATCCCGCGTGGATGGTGACGAGGGTTTCCGACGGATCGCCGTCGAGCCCGGCGTCGGCGCGGGTAAACCGGCGCGCGACCAGGGAGCCGTCGGCCGAAAGATCGCGCCAGCCGACGGGCTCGAACGTTTCCCGGTCGAGCCGGGCGGTCGCGCGCATGCCGAACAATCCGCGCGTGCGGGCGACGGCCCGCGCCGCGCGCACGACCGCGTCGCGGATGACCGCGCTCGAAATGGTGGCGCCGACGATCATGTCGGGGGTATCCCGGGCGCCGGGACGGATCGCGCCGAGTTGGGCGGCGCGAACGTCGAGCCCCGCGAGGGCGGCGACGTAGCGATTCAGCTCCGCTTCCGGAATGCCGATCACGAGGATCGGTTCGCTGTGCCGGCGGAGAACGGCGCCGCGAATGAGGCCGTCGTTGCCGAGCCCGGCCAGGACGTCGAGCGGTTTTCCCGAGAACCCGACCGACCCGATCACCGCGCGGGTCGAAAAAACGTGACCGACCGGCACGTCGTTTTCGAACGCGATCGCCACGGGCGGCGTTCCGGAAAATTCGCCGACACGGGTCGCGCCGGGAAAGACGATCCTGAGGACGTCGGGCGCGACCGGGGCTTCGCGCGCAAAGCCCGCCGAGGAATAGGCACGGGGAAGCTCGGGTGTGACGGTCTGCGCCGCCGCCGGTCCTCCCGACGAACAGGCGGCGAACCCCGTAACAATCAAGCCAAGAGCCCGAAGGAGCGTATTCATCTCCCGAATCCCATATCCGGGGTCCGGAAAATCCCATCACGGCGCTGCGATTTCCGGCCCTTCGACCATAAAGGTCGCGCAAGCGTAAACCCAACGGGAAACAGAGGATTGACCGTGGTCAAGGCGGGGAAGCGGGGCGGGAAATTAACCTGATCGGACAACGCGTTTTTATCGGGGAGGCTTGGATGCACCGAATTTTAGGCGCCTTAATTTTGCCCGCCGCGCTCGTCTTCACGCATGCCTCTCTCGAGGCGCAGCAGTCGCAGAAAGCCCAACCCAAGGCTTCCGACCTGCAAAAGCACAAGACCACTCCGGGCGATCGCTACCAGCCGCGCCTGGACGTCCTCAAGGATGCGCCGCAGCCCGGCGCCCGGCCCGACGAGCCGCAGCTCACCAAGGCCGAGTTCGAGCGCGCCAAGCTGCTCTACTTCGAACGCTGCGCCGGCTGCCACGGCGTGTTGCGCAAGGGCGCGACCGGCAAGCCGCTCACGCCCGACGTCACTAAGCCGAACGGGTTTGATTATCTGAAGGCGTTCATCACGTACGGCTCGCCCGCCGGCATGCCCAACTGGGGCGAATCGGGCGCGTTGTCGGAGCAGGACATCGAGATCATGGCCAAGTACCTGCTGCTCGAGCCGCCGCAACCGCCCGAGTTCGGCATGGCGGAGATGAAGGCGACCTGGAAGGTGCGCGTGCCGGTCGACAAGCGCCCGACCAAGAAGATGAATAATCTCGACATCGACAATCTGTTCTCGGTCACGCTGCGCGACACCGGCGAGATCGCCCTGATCGACGGCGGGACCAAGAAAATCGCCGAGATCATCAAGACCGGATACGCGGTTCACATTTCGCGCGTTTCCGCGTCCGGGCGCTACCTCTACGTCATCGGCCGCGACGCCAAGATCGATTTGATCGACTTGTGGATGGAAAAGCCGGCCTCGATCGCCGAAATCAAGATCGGCGCCGAGGCGCGCTCGGTCGAAACCTCCAAGTTCAAGGGATTCGAGGACAAGTTCGCCATCGCCGGATCGTACTGGCCGCCGCAATTCACGATCATGAAAGGGGATACGCTCGAGCCGCTCACGATCGTCTCGACCCGCGGCATGACGGTGGACACCCAGGAATACCACCCCGAGCCGCGCGTCGCCGCCATCGTCGCGTCGCACAAGCATCCGGAATTCGTGGTCAACGTCAAGGAAACGGGCAAGATCCTGCTCGTCAATTACTCCGACCTCAAAAACCTGTCGGTCGCGACCATCAGCGCCGAGCGTTTCCTGCACGACGGCGGCTTCGAATCGACCGGACGCTATTTCATGGTCGCGGCGAACGCCCGCAACAAGGTCGCCGTGGTCGACACCCAGGATCGCAAGCTGATGGCGCTGGTCGAAACCGGGGCGACGCCGCATCCGGGACGCGGGGCCAACTTCGTCCACCCCAAGTTCGGGCCGGTCTGGGCCACCAGCCACCTCGGCGACGAATCCGTCAGCATCATCGGCACCGATCCGGCCAAGCATAAGGAGCAGGCCTGGAAGGTCGTGCAGACGCTCAAGGGCCAGGGCGGCGGGTCGCTGTTCATCAAGACGCACCCCAAGTCCAACCATCTCTACGTCGACACGCCGCTGCATCCCGAGGCGAGCCTCGCTTCGTCGGTGGCGGTATTCGACATCAAGAACCTGGACGCGCCGTACAAGACGCTTCCGATCGGCGAGTGGTCGGGAATCAAGGAAGGCGTCCGCCGCGTCGTTCAGGGCGAATACAACAAAAACGGCGACGAAATCTGGTTCTCCGTATGGAACGCGAAGGAGCAGGAATCGGCGATCGTCGTCGTCGACGACAAGACGCTCAAGCCGAAGACGGTCATCCGCGACAAGCGGCTGATCACACCGACCGGCAAGTTCAACGTCCACAACACCCGCAAGGACGTGTACTGAGCGTCTTCGGGGAAACCGGCGGGACAACCCCCTCCGTCCCGCCGGTTTCTTTCCGACCTTGATCGATGGAGGGCGGGAGATGAACGTGGAAAACGCGAGCGGCGATTCGACGGTGTATCTGGTCGGCGCGGGTCCGGGCGATCCGGAACTGCTCACCTGCAAGGCGCGCCGCCTGATCGGCGAGGCCGACATCGTCGTCTACGACCGCCTGGTGTCCGAGGAGATCATGGCCCTGGTCCCGCCGGGAACCGCGCGCTTCGACGTCGGCAAGCGCCCCGGCCACCATCCGGTGCCGCAGGAGGACATCAACACGCTGCTGGTGGCGCTGGCCAAGGACGGCCGCCGCATCGTCCGGCTCAAGGGCGGCGATCCGCTGCTGTTCGGGCGGGGTTCCGAGGAAGTCGCGGCGCTCGCCGAAGCCGGCATCCCGTGCGAGGTGGTGCCGGGCGTAACCTCGGCCTCGGCCTGCGCCGCCTCGGTCGGCGTGCCGCTCACCCATCGCGGCCTGGCGACGGGCGTGCGTTTCGTCACCGGCCATTGCCGCGAGGATGCGGATTTGAATTTCGACTGGCGGGGTCTCGCCGATCCCGACACGACCCTGGTCGTCTACATGGGATTCGCCAACATCGAGCGGATCGCGTGGAGCATCGTCGCGCACGGTCTCGATCACGCCACGCCGGCGGTCGCGATCTGCAACGGCACCACGCCGCGCCAGCGCCATGTTTGCGCCACGCTCGGGACCATCGCTGCCCGCGCGGCGGACGCGGGATTCGATGGTCCGGTTCTTTTCATCGTCGGCCGCACCGCGGGGATGGCCTGGCCGGGCGAGGAAACGGAGGAGGGGAATGTTCAGGCTGGAGCCAAAAAGGTTCGACGAGGCGCGGTCGCGGCCGCGGAATAGCGCGGCGGTACTCGCCGCGGCGCTGGTCGCGTCGGCCGTCGTTTCGGCCGCCGCGGCGGACGGTCGCTTGTCGCCCGCGCGCGAGCGCGAGTTGACCTATCTCGTGCGCCAGGACTGCGGGTCGTGCCACGGCATGACCATGAAGGGCGGGCTCGGCTCGCCATTGCTGCCCGAAAACCTTGCCGGCAAGCACGTGGACGTTCTCGCGTCGATCATCCTCGACGGCATGCCGGGCACGCCGATGCCGCCGTGGCGGCCGATGCTGACCGAGGCCGAAGCCGCTTGGATCGCGCGCGCGTTGAAGGAGGGACTGCCATGACATCGTGGATTCGCGCCCTGGCCGTGATCGTCGGGTTGGCGCCGATATCCGTTGCCGCCGACGGCATGCGCGGCACCAATGATCTTGGAATCGTGGTCGAGCGCGCGAGCGGTTCGGTCCGGATCGTCGAGACGACCGGACGCACCGGCCTCGGCCGCGTGACGGGCCTGGGCGATCTCAGCCACGCCACGGCGGTCTTCTCCCGCGACGGGCGCTATGCCTACGTGTTCGGCCGCGACGGCGGCTTGAGCAAGGTCGATCTGCTGCTGGCGCGGATCGAAAAGCGCATCGTCCAGGCCGGCAACAGCATCGGCGGCGCCGTTTCCCAGGACGGCACGCTGATCGCGGTCGCCAATTACGAGCCAGGCGGCGTGCGCGTGTTCGATTCCGTTACCCTCGCCCCCGTCGCCGACATCCCGGCGGTCTGGGGCGAAGGCGGCGCGCGCTCCAAGGTGGTGGGCCTGGCCGATCTGCCCGGGCAGAAATTCGCATTCACCCTCTACGACGCGGGCGAAATCTGGATCGCCGACCTCGCCGATCCCCGGAAGCCGACGCTGGTCAAGCATCGCGGCATCGGCAAGCTCCCCTACGACGGGCTGGTGACGCCCGACGGACGCCATTACCTCGCCGGACTGTTCGGCGAAGACGGCGTCGCGTTGCTCGATCTCTGGAAGCCCGAACAGGGCGTGCGCCGGATTCTCGGCGACTACGGCAGGGGCGCGGAAAAATTGCCGGTCTACAAGATGCCGCACCTGCGCGGCTGGGCGAAGGCGGGCGATTATGTCTTCCTGCCCGCCATCGGCCGCCACGAAGTGCTGGTGGTGGACGCGCGCAGCTGGGCCGAGGTCGCGCGCATTCCCGTTCACGGCCAGCCGGTGTTCGTGATGGCGCGGCCCGACGGCCGCCAGGTGTGGGTCAATTTCGCCCACCCGCTCAACGACGCGGTTCAGGTGATCGACACCGTCGAGCTCAAGGTCGTGCACGCGTTCAAGCCGGGCAAGGCGGTGCTGCACATGGAATTCACCCCGCGCGGCGAGCACGTCTGGATTTCGGTGCGCGACGAAGACCGGATCGACGTGTTCGACACCCGCGATTTCCGACGGATCGCGTCGATCCCGGCGGAAAAGCCGTCCGGCATCCTGTTCGCCGCCCGCGCCAACCGGATCGGGTTGTAGCCATGAACCTGGGCAAGGCCGATCTCAAGCTGCTCGACGACTACCAGCGCGGTTTTCCGCTGGTGCCGCGCCCCTATCTGGCAATCGCCGAGGCGACCGGCCTCGGCGAGGCCGAGGTGATCGCCGCCTACGCCCGCTTGAAGGAGGAAGGCGCCCTCAGCCGGATCGGCGCGGTGGTGACGCCGAACGCGGCCGGGGCCAGCACGCTCGCCGCGCTCGCGGTGCCGCCGGAGCGCCTGGCCGAGGTCGCCGCCGTGGTCAGCGCGCAACCCGAGGTCAACCACAACTACGAGCGCGAGCACGCCTACAATCTCTGGTTCGTGGTCACCGCCGCCGATGCCGGCGCGGTCGCCGAGGCGTTGCGCCGGATCGAAAGCCTGACCGGGCTCGCGGCTCTCGACCTGCCGCTGGTCCGCTCCTACCACATCGACTTGGGGTTCCCGCTCGCATGATCGATCCGCTCGACAGCCGCCTGCTGGCCGAAATCGCCGACGGCCTGCCGCTTGCGCCGGAACCGTACGCGGCCATCGGCGCGCGCCTCGGGATCGGGGAAGGCGAGGTGATCGCGCGCCTCAAGGTCCTGGTCGCGCGCGGCGTCATCCGCCGCTTCGGCGCGGTGGTGCGCCACCACGAACTCGGCTTCACCGCCAACGCCATGTGCGTGTGGGACGTACCGGACGCGGACGCCGACGCCATCGGGAAGGCGGTCGCCACTTACCCGTTCGTCACTCTTTGCTACCGCCGCCCGCGTCGGCTGCCGGCGTGGCCCTACAATCTCTTCTGCATGATCCACGGCCGCGACCGCGACGCGGTTCGGGAGCAGATCGCGATCCTCAACCGCGCAACCGCCCTCGGACATTATCCTCATGCGGTTCTATTCAGCCGGCGGCGCTTCAAGCAGCAGGGCGCGCGCTACGCGCACGCGGGACGCATGGAGGCGGCGGAATGAACCGGCCGGAATCCCTCGTCGGCGGCGACACCGACCGCCGGATCGTCAACGCGCTCCAGGGCGATTTTCCGGTGTCCGAGCGCCCGTTCGCGCGCGCGGCGGAAACCCTCGGCCTGGGCGAGGACGAATTGATCGCGCGCATCGAAGCCATGTGCGCCGACGGGCGGCTCAGCCGCTTCGGCCCCCTGTTCGACGCGGAGAAGCTGGGGGGCGCGGTGACGCTCGCGGCGCTCGCGGTACCCGACGAGCGGTTCGACGAGGTGACGGCGCTGGTCAACGCGCATCCCGAGGTCGCGCACAACTACGCCCGCGACCACGCCCTCAACATGTGGTTCGTGGTGTCCGCCGAGCTTCCCGAACGCATCGCCGAGGTGATCGCCGAAATCGGGCGCGAAACCGGGCTCGAGGTCGTGAACATGCCGAAGGAGCGCGAATACTTCGTCGGATTGAGGTTGAGTCTATGAACGTCGTGGCTCCAGCCCGGGCGCCGGCCCCAACCCTCGACGCGACCGATCGGCGACTCATCCGCGCGACGCAGGGGGGACTCCCGCTCTGCCGCGAGCCCTACCGCGCGCTCGCCGACCGGCTCGGCCTCTCGGCCGAGGACGTGATGGCGCGCCTTGCGCGGATGCTGGCGCGCGGGGTCGTCCGGCGCATCGGCGCGGTGCCCAACCATTACAAGCTCGGCGTCACCGCCAACGGCATGACCGTCTGGGACGTGGATGACGCCGAAGTCGAACGGTTGGGGCCCGAGGTGGGCGCGCTCCCGTTCGTCACCCATTGCTACCGCCGCCCGCGCCATGCGCCGCTCTGGCCCTACAACCTGTTCGCCATGGTCCACGGCCGGAACCGCGACGAAGTGGCGGAAAAGGTCGCGACCATCGCCGGCGTCCTGGGGCCCGCCGCGCGCACCCATGACGTTCTCTACAGCACGCGCATCCTGAAGAAGACCGGGCTCCGGCTCGCCGATTGAAGGACCGCCGTCATGTTCCGCATCAGTCAATTCATGCAGGAGATCAAGGCGCCGACGGCGTTGCAACCAAGGCGCGCGCCGCCGGGCCCGGTGGTGATCTGGAATTTGATCCGGCGCTGCAATCTCAACTGCAAGCATTGCTATTCGCTTTCCGCCGACGTCGATTTCAAGGGCGAGCTTTCGACCGACGAAGTGTTCGCGGTGATGGAAGACTTGCGCCGCTTCGGCGTGCCCGCCCTGATCCTCTCCGGTGGCGAGCCCCTGATGCGTCCCGACATTTTCGTCATCACGCGCCGGGCCAAGGAGATGGGCTTCTACGTCGCGCTGTCGTCGAACGGCACCCTGATCGGCCCCTACAACATCGACGCCATCGCCGAGGCCGGTTACGGCTACGTCGGCATCTCCCTCGACGGCATCGGCGCGATCCACGACGGCTTCCGCCGCAAGGCGGGCGCCTATGAGGCGTCCCTCGCGGCGCTGCGGCTCTGCCGTGATCGCGGCATCAAGGTCGGCGTCCGCTTCACGCCCACTCTCGACAACGCCCATGAATTGCCGGCGCTGCTCGACCTGATCGAGCGGGAAGGGATCGAGCGGTTTTACTTGTCGCATCTCAACTATGCCGGCCGGGGCGACAAGAATCGCGGATCGGACGCGCAGCATCGCACCACCCGCTGGGCGATGGACCTGCTGTTCGACGCCTGCTGGAAGGCGGTGTCGGAAGGGCGCCCCAACGATTTTGTCACCGGCAACAATGACGCCGACGGGGTCTATCTGCTGCACTGGGTTCGTCGGCGCTTCCCGGACCGTGCCGAACACATCCAAGCCAAGCTCGAGCAATGGGGCGGCAACGCCTCGGGCGTCAACGTCGCCAACATCGACAATCTCGGCGACGTCCATCCCGACACGTTCTGGAGCCACCACACCCTCGGCAACGTTCGCCGCCGGCCGTTCTCGGAAATCTGGATGGACGTGTCCGATCCGATCATGGCGGGGCTCAAGCGTCGCCCGCGCGCGATCACGGGCCGCTGCGCCGACTGCCGCCATTTCGCCATCTGCGGTGGCAACACCCGCGTGCGCGCGCTCAAACTGACCGGCGATCCGTGGGCGGCGGACCCCGGTTGCTACCTCAGCGACGCCGAAATCGGAGCGAACGATGCGGTCGCCGCGGAATAGCCTGATCCTGGGGGCGGCGTTAACACTCGCGGCCCACGTCGCCCAGGCCGCGCCGGACGCGCCCGCGCTCTACCGCGAGCACTGCGCGGCCTGCCACGGGGCCGACCGCTTCGGCGAAACCGGCCCGGCGCTGCTGCCGGAGAACCTCGGCCGGCTCAGGCCGGAGGCGGCGGCCAAGGTCATTGCCAACGGACGCCCGGCGAGCCAGATGCAGGGTTTTGCCGACCGCCTGAGCGGAGACGAAATAACGGCGCTCGCCAAGTGGATCTACACGCCGATCCCGATCCCCGAATGGGGCGCGAAACAAATCGCCGCGAGCCGGGTGGTGCACGCCAAGCCCGCCGACTTGCCGGCCAAGCCCGTGCACAAGGCCGATCCCTTGAACCTGTTCACGGTGGTGGAGATCGGCGATCATCACGTCACCATCCTCGACGGCGACCGCTTCGAGCCGTTGTGGCGGTTCGCGTCCCGGATCGCGCTCCACGGCGGCGCCAAATATTCGCCCGACGGCCGCTTCGTCTACCTCGGCTCGCGCGACGGCTGGGTCGGCAAGTACGATCTCTACGGCTTGAAGCCGGTGCTCGAAGCGCGGGTCGCGGTCAACACCCGCAACATCGCGGTCTCCTCCGACGGGCGCTGGATTGCCGCCGGCAACGGACTGCCGCCGACGCTCGCCATCCTGGACGCCGACGATTTCTCGGTGCGCGAGGTCATCACGGTCAAGGACGACCAGGGCGCCACCTCGCGGGTGAGCGCGGTCTATGACGCCGAGCCGCGCGGGAGCTTCATTCTCGCCCTTCGCGACATTCCCGAAATCTGGGAAGTCTCCTACCGGGACAAGTCCCGATCGGATTCTTTCCGGGTGCGCCGCATCCGACTCGAGGAATCGATCGACGACTTTTTCTTCGATCAATCCTACAGGCACCTGATCGGTGCTTCGCGCGACGGCGCGCGCGGGCAAGTGGTCGATCTCGACGCCGGGCGCAAGATCGCCGACGTGGCGCTGCCGGGCATGCCGCACCTCGGTTCCGGCATCACCTTCGACTACCAGGGCCGTCCGGTGCTGGCGACGCCGCACATCCGCGAAGGCGCGGTCAGCATCGTCGACATGAAGGATTGGACGACGGTCAAGCGGATTGCCACCGCCGGACCCGGCTTCTTCATGCGCAGCCACGAGAACACGCCCTATGCCTGGACCGATTCGTTCCTGAGCCCGGCGAAGAAGGACACGCTCCAGGTGATCGACAAGCGCACCCTCGAAATCGTGCGCACTCTCACGCCGGCGCCGGGCAAGACGGCGGCGCACGTGGAATTCACCCGCGACGGCCGCTATGCCCTGGTCAGCGTGTGGGAAGACGACGGCGCGCTGGTGGTCTACGACGCGGCGACATTCGCCGAGGTCAAGCGGCTCGCCATGCGTAAGCCGTCCGGCAAATACAACGTCCACAACAAGATCACCCGCTCCGCCGGCACCAGCCATTGACGAAGGCCGGTTCGGGAGGGGCGCGTCACGCCGGGCGGATCAGGAACAGGAGCTGATCGAATTCGACCAGGGCGCCGTCCTCGGCGGCGATCTGGTCGACCACGCCGTCGGCCGGGGCCTCGATGGTGGTGTAAAGCTTCATCACCTCGATCAGGCCGAGCGGCGCCCCGCGCGCGACCTTTTGCCCGACCTCCACGAACGCGGGATCGCGCGGCGACGGCCGGCGATAGAAGGTTCCGACCATGGGCGAGCGGATTTCGGTCTGTCCCGCGGCCGCGACGGGCGCGGCGGCGGTCTTGGCCGGAGAGGTTTTGGTTGGAGAGGGCACGCGCGCGGGCGCGGCGACGGTTTCGCCCTCGCCGGTGGTCGCGACCGAACGCCCGTCGCCGCCGCGACGCACCACCAGGCGCGTATCGCCCAGTTCCAGGACCACTTCGTCGCACTGCGAAGCGTCGATGATTTTGAGAATCTCGGCGACTTCCTTGTAGCTCAGCGGCACGCGTCGTTTCCTCCTTGCGTCGCGGGCCGTTCGGCTCGGCCGTCGCCTCGACCGGATCGGATCACGTCAGCGGATTCTTGACAGTCCGGTCGGCGGGCCGAACTATGCGGGCTCCGCGACGTGAAATCAATTGCTCCGTTCGCGCGCGCGCGAGGGGATTATGGCGCCAAAGGACAAGTCTATAGAGCATGGGCTCCGGCGGGTGCTGATCGCCAACCGGGGCGAGATCGCCCTGCGCGCCGTTCGCGCCGCGCGCGCGCTCGGCCTCGAGGCGGTGGCGGTCTATTCGGACGCCGACGCGGCGAGCCCGCACGTCTGGGCCGCCAACCGCGCCTATCGCATCGGGCCGGGACCGAGTTCCAAGAGCTATCTCAACGTGCCGGGACTTCTCCATCTCGCCAAGGCGGCCGGGTGCGACGCGGTTTATCCGGGCTACGGCTTCCTTTCCGAGCGGGCCGAATTTGCTGCGGCGTGCGCCGAGGAAAAGCTCGTTTTTGTCGGGCCCACGCCCGAAGTGATCCGCATCATGGGCGACAAGGCGGAGGCCAAGGCGACCGCCGTGCGCCTGGGCGTGCCGGTGGTGCCGGGGTCCGAGGGCGCCTTCACCGACGCCAAGTCGGCCGAAGCCGAATCCGGCCGGATCGGCTTTCCCCTGCTGCTCAAGGCGCGCGCCGGTGGCGGCGGGCGCGGCATGCGGGTGGCCCAGTCGCCCGAAGGGTTCGGCGCGCTGTTCGACCAGGCGGCGCGCGAGGCCGAAGCCGCGTTCGGCGACGGGGCCGTTTATCTCGAACGCTTCTTCCCGGCCGTGCGCCACATCGAGGTGCAGGTGTTCGGCGACGCCCACGGTACCGTGCGCGCGCTGGGCGAGCGCGACTGCACCATCCAGCGCCGCCACCAGAAGCTGGTGGAGGAAGGCCCGTCGCCCGTGCTGTCGGCGGCGACCCGCGCGCGCATCCTCGCCGCCGCGGAAAAGCTGGCCAAGGGCGTCGGTTATCTCGGCGCGGGCACGGTCGAATTCATCTACGACAACGCTTCCGGCGAATTCTTCTTCATCGAAATGAACACCCGCATCCAGGTCGAGCATCCGGTGACGGAAATGCTGATCGGCCACGACCTGGTGCGGGAGCAGTTTCGGGTCGCGCGCGGGGAAAAACTGACGGCGGCGCTTCCGCCCGAAGGCGCGCGCGGCCACGCCATCGAATTCCGCATCAACGCCGAGGATTGGCGCAACAATTTCCGTCCCATGCCGGGCACGCTCAAGCGCTGGCGTCCGCCGGTCGGCCCCGGCATCCGCATCGACAGCTTCGCCCACGACGGCGCCGTGGTGCCGCCGTTCTACGATTCCATGCTCGGCAAGCTGATCGTGCACGGGGAATCGCGCGAGGCCGCGCTGGCCAAGGCGCGGGACGCGATCGCGCGCTTCGAGGTCGAGGGACTGACCACCACCCTCGATTTCCATCGCCGCCTGCTCGACGACGGCGACTTCAAATCGGGCGCCGTGCACACGCGCTGGGTCGAAACCGCGTTCCTGCAGCGCGCGCTCGACGGAGGAAAATAAGACGATGGCACGGAAAATCCGCCTGATCGACGTGACGCTGCGCGACGCGCACCAGTGCCTGTGGGCGACCCGCATGACCACGGCCATGATGAAGGAGATCGCGCCCCGTCTCGACAACGCAGGGTTCGAGGCGATCGACCTGGTCGGCGGCGCGGTGTTCGACGTCTGCGTGCGCTACCTGCGCGAGGATCCGTGGGAGCGGATGCGGATCCTGTCCGGCTGGGTGAAAAAGACGCCGTTGATCGTCCACACCCGCGGCCAGAGCCTGTTCACGTTCGAATTCTTCGCCGACGACGTGGTCGCGCTGTCGGCGGAGCGGTTCGCCGCCAACGGCATGCGCTACCACACGCCCTACGACGCGCTCAACGACATCCGCAACCTGGAAATCCCGATCCGCGAAGGAAAGCGCCACGGCCTGCGCGTGGTGCCGGGGATCGTCTACACCCACAGCCCCGTGCACACCGACGCCTATTACGTCGCCAAGGCGAAAGAGCTGGTCAAAATCGGCGTCGACGGCGTCTTCCTCAAGGACCCGAGCGGCCTGCTGCTGCCGGAGCGGGTCGCCACCCTGGTGCCCGCGCTCAAGGCGGCGATCGGCGACCTGCCGTTGCAGCTGCACATGCATTGCCTGTCCGGTCTCGCGCCCTACACCGCCGTGCAGGCGGTCGATCGCGGCGTCGACGTGGTCCACACCGCGACCTCGACGCTCGCCAACGGCGCCTCCCATTCGCCGACCGAGCAGTTCGCGGAAAACTGCCGTCATCGCGGCTACGATGTCGCGGTCGACCTCGCGCCCGTGCGCGAGGCGGCCGAACGCCTCGCCTACATCGCCGCCCGGGAAGGCAAGCCGGTCGGCCAGGTGCTGGAATACGACGAGTTCCATTATCACCACCAGATTCCGGGCGGCATGATCTCGAACCTCAAGCATCAGCTGGAGACCGTCGGGCTCGCCCATCGCCTCGAGGAGGTGATGGAGGAGGCGGGCCACGTCCGCGCCGACCTCGGCTATCCGATCGTGGTCAGCCCGTTCGCGCAGTACATCGTCACCCAGTCGGTGCTCAACGTGATCGGCCGCGACAAGGGCAAGGCCCGCTACGACACGGTGCCGGACGAAGTGCGGCTCTACGTGCGCGGCGGCTACGGCGAGATCGCGGGGCCGATCGAGCCCGACCTCTATGACAAGATCACGCGCGGCGCGGAGCCGATCCGCGAACGGCCCGGCGCGCGCGTGCCGCCCGCGCTCGATCGCATCCGCAAGACGCGCGGGCCCTTCAAGTCGGACGACGATCTGCTGCTGGCGGCCTATTACGACACCACCCAGTACGACGCGCTCAAGGCGGCGGGGCCGATCAAGACCGATTATCCGCTGATGGAAACGCCGCTTCTGACCCTGGTGCGGGAACTGGCGGCGCGGCCCTCGATCAAGGGCTTCCACCTGGCGAGAAGCGCGGCCGCCGAGTAGGCCCGTTCACACCAAAGTGCGGCCGCCGTCGACGCAGATGGTCTGGCCGGTGATGAACCGGCCCCCTTCGGAGAGCAGCAGCACGGCGGTGCCGATCAGGTCTTCGGCCACGGCGAAGCGGCCCATGGGAATGACCGACAACGCGGCGGCGCGAAACGCGGGGTCCTTGAGATAGGGCGCGATCATCTGGGTTTCGGCCATCGCCGGTCCGATGCCGTTGACCGTGATCCCGTCCGGCGCCCATTCGCGCGCCAGCACCTTGATCAGGTGGGCGAGCGACGCCTTGGCGCTGGCGTAGGCCGCGTAGCGGGCGTTGGCGACGAAACTAGAGACCGAGGCGAGGTGGACGATGCGCCCGCCCCGCTTCATCGTCTTGCGCGCCGCGCGCGAGAACAGCAGCGAGCCGGTCACGTTGACGTCGAGCGAATCGCGAAACGCGGCTTCCGGCAATTCGAGCGCGGGCGCGAGGGCGAACACGCCCGCCGCGTTGAAGGCGCCGTCGACGCCGCCGAACGCCTCGGCCGCCTTGCCGACCAGCGCTTCGTTGGAGGCCTCGTCGCGGATGTCGAAGGCCATGAAATGGGCGGGCGGGGCGGATTTGTCCTTGGGCCAACCGGCGGCCAGGCGATCGAGCGCCGGCTTGTCGATGTCGCCCAGCACCAGGCGCGCGCCGCGTTGGGCGAACGCCCGCGACAGCACCGAGCCGAGGCCGCCGGCCGCGCCGGCGACGACGATCGATTTGCCTTCGAGATCGAACAGGGAATCGGTCATGGCGCGCCATCCTGCCGGATAAGCCGGGCGAACGCGAGGATCATCTTACCAATAGACGCGGATATGATACGCCGCGACCGCGACGGCGAGCGCGAGCACGATGAAGGGAAGGTAGGGAAGAAGGTGAAGACCGCGTTTCATCATGTCGGCCACCGTCAAATGCGGAACGGGAGCGGTTGGAAGAAATCGTAGATGTAGAGAATGCCGGCGACCCCCGTGATTCCGCCGAGCATGAGCTTGAGAAAGTGCTGGGGCACGAAGCGCTGGGTCTTGGCGGCGAGCCAGGCGCCGAACACCCCGCCCGCCGAGGCGAACAATCCCCAGGCGAATTCGGCGTAGATGGTCTGCCCCGAGAACATCGGAACGATGACGGTGTAGGTGAAGATGGCGACCGCCGAGAGAATAATCACGTAGGGGATCGACGCCGCCACCAGCACGTACATGGGCAGGCCGTAGACGGCGGCGAAGATCGGCACCAGCAGGAATCCGCCGCCGACGCCGAGGGCGGACGCGCAAATGGCGACGCCGAAGCCGATCAGGAACAGCGTCGGCTGGCGCATGCGCCAGGTCTCGCCCCAAAACCCGATGGTGAGGTGGAAGCCGTCCTTGGCGACGGTTTCGATCGGGATGCCGGCGGGAATGGCGTACGGCGCCGACGCGCCCTGCGCGCGGCTCGCCTTGGCTTCGGCCGCGAACTTGCCTTCGATGCCCCGGGTGCGGTTGGCGCGCCGGAACGCCGACCAGCACAAATGAACCCCGGCGATGGCCAGCGCCAGCCCGACCGCCACCTTGAACGGGCCCGGATCGGCGAGCACGGTCAGCCGGATGAACGGGCCGATCAGGGCGCCGGCCGCGCCGCCCGCGCATACCCACAGGGCGAAATCCCAATTGGATTGCTTGTTGCGGACGAAGCCGAACAAGGCGCCGATCGGGTTGATGAAGGTCAGCAGCTGGGTCGTCGGCGTGACCGAGGCGGCGGTGAACTGCAACACCGACATCTGATAGGGCAGCGCGAAAATGCCGGCGGCCTCGCCCACGACCGCCATGGTGTAGCCGGTCCAGAATCCCATCCACACCAGATGCCAGATCGGCACCCGCGTTCCGGCCAGGGGAAACGCGACCTCGCCGCCCGGCAGGAATCCGTGCTGCGCGTAGGCCGCGGCGAAGCCGAGCGCCATCAGCCCGACGAACATCGGCAATTGTTCGACAAGCAATTCCCGCCGGAGGGATGGCGTCGGGGGCTTCTTCACGGAATCGAGCTTCATGCACTCATGTCTAGGGATTGACCCCGGTCACAATGCCGAGCGGCCAGTATACTGGCGTTTCACACAAAAATACTCTTTCCATTTCCGCCAGGCACGCATTCCGGCAATCATTTCTTCATGCGGATGGCCGATCATGAAATGTTTGGGCATGTCCTTGGGTCCCCAAAGCCCTTTCTTGCGCCGTTCCTCGCGTTGGTCAATCAGCCAATCGTTGTAACTTTCGAAGACGATGTGGCCTTCGGGGGCGGTCAGCATCGCGGCGCGGAATCGCCCATCGACCTCGCGATAAAACGCGACCTGTTCGTCGGTCAACGGCATCGGCTCGACATTGGACTTATATCCGGCCTCCGCGAGTTCCTTGCCCGCAACCCAGGCGAAAATGCGCTGGTCGCGGACACTGAGAAGATTCTTGTAGATGCCGATGTATTCGTCGCTGGCGGCGTGCCCGAGCGGCTTATGATCCTTGGTCTTACCGCGCGCCTTGGCGATTCCGCCTTTATAGAAGTCGAGCATGGAATCGTCGTACTTCTCGCCGAGAAAGTCGCACAGCTTCTTGAGGATCGGTTTCGGATTACGGACCAGGTCTTCGTATTTCACGTCGGTCCATTGCGAAGACTTCAGTTTCTTGCGCCACGGCTTGGCCGCGTTCTGGCACAACGCCCAGCTTTCGCCGGCGGCGAAGATGTTGGTCGGTCCGAATGAAGATTCGATGTAATCGGCGCTCGCGTCGCGGCCGTCGCGGGTGACCATCACGATTTGGGCGTTGGGAAAATCCTCGAGGATTTCCTTGATGAAAAATACGTTATGCGGAGTTTTTTCGCCCCAACGGGGTTTGTTCATGCTCCTGGCATAGCGCTCGTGCATGGCGCAAAAGACTCCCGCATAACTCCGTTCCTTAAGATCCGCGAGAATCTCGTCGACGATAGTGCGCGGATTGACCTTCATGTCCCAGAACGGGGTCTTGAGGCCGAAAATCATCTCCTCGGCGAGAGCGCGAAAGTTGGCGTCCTTGGAGAGGTCGCCGTAACTGAAGAGGTAGGGCCGGATGCGTGTGTACCACCAAACCACCTCGGGCGTGGCGATGCGCGGATGCGCCCCGAGCATGGCCATGACCAGCGTGGTGCCGGACCGTTCGGCCCCGACGATGAAGATCGGTTTTTCCTTAAGTACGATGGGCATCGAAGTCTCCTGTGTTGCCTCTGTGCGGGGTCGTGCCCGGCCGGTGGTTCCGGGTCCGGGAAAAGCTCCGGAAAACCGGCGCGGTTAACATAATATGGCTTGATGTCTTCATAATGAGTGAGGATAATGAGATTCGGGATCGAGGTCAAATCATGCCGATACTTGTCCAACCGGTATCGAAAGAATCCGATTATCCGCTTTTCTACCAAGCGCGGGAAAGCATCCGTCGCGCGATCGTTATGGGACGTTTGAAACCCGGCGATCAACTTCCAAGCGAGAAAAATCTGGCCTTAGCCCTGGACGTGAGTTTGATCACGGTGCGCCGGGCTTTGGACGACCTTCAAATCGAAGGGCTGGTGGTCAAAGAGCACGGCCGAGGCAGTTTCGTGCGTGCGCTGCCGATCGAGCAGAAGCTGGATCACCTCGCCGGTTTTGCCGAGGAGATGGAAAAACTTCACCATAAGACATCGGCAAAGATTCTCGATATCTGCCAGATGCCGGCGAGTGCGGATGTGGCCCATTATCTCGCCCTCCCGCTCGGGACGTCGGTGCAGAAGATCGAGCGAATTCGCTATGCCGATCATGAAGCCATTTTATTCAACATCATGTTTTTGCCGGTTGAGATCGGCGCCAAGATCGCGTTCGAAGATCTGACGAAACACGGCGTCTTCCCGCTGCTTGAGGGGAAGTACGGAATTTCCCTGCTCGAAGCGGATTATCAATTCGAGGCGTCCGTCCCGCCGCAACGCGTACGCAAAGCGCTGGGGATCAAAGCGCACGACCCGGTATTTCTCGTTCACCGCACGGTCTATACCGAGGGGCGACGGCCGGTCAGCTATACGCTGCTGTATTACCGAGGCGACAAGTTTCGTTACGCGGTGCACGTCCAGAAGGCGCGTGCGGCCGGTGCCGCCGTGCGACTGAAAAGCCGGTTCGGCATGGTGTCGTAACCACCAACCGAGATTCAAAGTGACGGCAAGACGTCAAAGTAAACACTTTGACGGCGACGTTAACGAGCAGCGACCGCAGTTAGGCCAACGAACTGCGAAAAATAACAAACATCACGCAAAAAAAGGAGCTTCGAGAAAAAACAATGGGGAGATTGACGTCATGCAACCGAAGGGAACCTCGACGGTAATCGTTTCCGGCAATACGCTTTTTGGCACCGTTCACAAACGGCTCGTAACCAACATTGAATCGGCCGACCGCGATCCAAAAAAATCGTTGATCGGATTCGCCTTATCATGGGTGGCCTTTTTCTTCATTTTGTACGTCATGCCCACGCCCGAAGGGCTATCGCCCGCGGGTAAAGCGACACTCGCGGTCGTGACATGGGCGTGTGTCACCTGGGTTTCGGAAGCCGTGCCGGTCGGTATTTCCGGATTGATGATTCCGATGCTGTTGGTCATGACCAAAGCCGTTCCCGGACTGAATGCCGCCGTCAATGGGATAAGCTCCAATCCCGCGTTGCTGACCCTGGTGGCGTTCATCATCGCGGCGATCATTATGGTCTCGGGGCTCGATAAGCGGATCGCGCTTACGATATTGCATCGCGCTCGTATCAAAACCGTGAATGGCGTGATCTGGGGCATGTTTGCGGTCAACATGATTCTGGCCATGATCATACCTGGCGCCAATCCGCGCGGGGCGATCCTGTTGCCGATCATGAACGGCATCACCGGATTGCTTGGCGACACGCCGGAGGAGCAGCAGGCCAAGAAAGCCATCGTCATCCAATCCATGGTTTACGCCTCGATGATCGCCGGCATGTGCTTGATGACGGCGCATTTGCCCAATCTGATTCTGGTCGGGTTGTTCGAGAAGGAACTGAAGATTTCGATTTCGTACTTCGATTGGTTCCTGATGCAATGGCCATATCTCGGCATGTTCGTGGTGACCCAGTGGTGGGTTCAGCATCATTTCAAGACCCGTCATTTCGCGATTCGCGGTGGCGCCGAAATGATCAAAAAATCCCACGACGAGCTGCCAAAAACGAGCACGACGGAATACACGATCCTGGCGATCTTTGTCCTGACGGCGATTCTATGGATGACCGAGAAATGGCATAAAATCCCGACGTTGATGATCGCGATCATGAGCCTTTCGGTCATGTTCGTTCCGGGTTTCATGCATTTCCGCTGGAAGGCCCTCGAAGAGCGCACGATCTGGGGCACGTTTATCCTGCTCGGCGGCGCACTTTCGCTTTCCTCGGCGATGTCGAGCTCCGGGCTCGGTAAATGGCTGGCATCGGTGATCGATCCGATCGCCATGGGCAAGCCGTGGTGGGCGATCCTGCTGATCCTGATGGTCGGCACGCACATCATCCGGCTCGGGATGCTGTCGAATGTCGCGGCGGTGTCGCTGTTCGCTCCGATCCTGCTCGCGCTCGCGCCCAAGCTCGGGTTGCACCCGGTCGCCTTCACCATGTTGGTCGCCGACACCGACACGTTCGCGTATATCCTGCCAACCCAGGTCACGGTCGCGGTCATTGCTTATTCGACCGGCACCTTCTCCTCGACCGATTACGCCAAGGTCGGCTGGATGTCGGTCGTACTGGCGATCACCTACGGCATCTGCGTCATGGCACCGTGGTACGCGTTTCTCGGGATTCCGGTCTGGGACCCGACCGCTCCCTGGCCGTTCGCGAAATAACTCCGGTACGTTGCGGCATCCGTGGTCTTTCCACGGATGCCGGCCGGCATGGACGCGTCGTGGACATACTGCTGATCGTGCTTCTGTTCGTCGTTTTCTATCTGATCGTTTATTATCGAATGACGATCGGATATTGGCGCGCCAAAGCCACCGGCCGTGAAGAAAGCGGTTTTCTCGCTGCCGTCAGCTTCCCAGTCCGCGAGGGATTACCCCGCGAAGCCATCAAATACTATTGGCGATATTGGGCTGCGGTCGCGGCGCTCGTCATTGTCCTCGGCGTCGGCACCATGTATCGGTTGCCGGCGATCCGGGAAGCCATGCGCGGGCTGGTCTGAAGACTAAAGCCTTGATTGGACCGGCCTATGGCGGCCGAACGGGCGCTCCGGTAGCTCGCCGTTTCCGAATAGAATCGCCGGCGCCGGGTTTGTCGGAGTTATGGGGCGGTCAGGAATCATCAAAAATGCTGAAGTTAAAGAACAATCTTATTCATTTTTCTCTTTTTTTCATGAAGTGTAGCTTCGCGGCTAGATCACGAGACAATAATACAAGCGGATGGAACACATCCGCGCGTCAAGCGGGGACAAAACACAATGTCGGGGAGGACACCATGACAACGACGAGTTTCACTACGGCCGGCCGCGGCGTGCGCTGGGCCGGAGCCGCGTTGCTGATCGCGGCGGGGTTCGGAACTTCCGCGCCCGCCGTCGCCGCCGATCCGCCGATTATCGTGCCGAACCTGTTGTGCCCGTTCGGGTGCGGCGTCACCGAATCGGACACCATGCTCAACACCATGATGGCGCGCGGCGGCGAGCGCGTCGTCCTCGCCGCCCAGGAAACGCCCGGGTACATGTACAACATCCGGGCCATGGCCGAGCAAAATCGCTGGAAGAGCAGCGTGTTCGGCACCGAGGATACGGTCATCCAGCTCGCGATCCAGGGCGGCTCGCCCGAACTCAAGGAATTCCTGCCGGAGAAGGTGCCGATCAAGTTCAAGCTGCTCTACGGCGAGGCGTTCTGGATTCAGGGCAAGATCTTCCTGACCTTCAACCCCGCCATCAAGACCGCGGCCGACATGCAGGGCAAGCGCATCTCGATCGGCCTGCGCGGGCAGAGCGACTGGGGCGTGTTTTCGCGCCTGGTGCTCGAGCACGGCTACGGCATCACGCCGAAGAACTCCGACATCCGGCACGTCACGCCGGGCGTGATGACCCAGCAGCTGATCGACGGCACCACCGACGTCATCACCACCGCCGTCGGCGCCGAAGCCAACAACAAGGAATGGCTGATCGGCGGCTTCCTGCGCCAGCTCGAGGCGACCGGCAAGAAGATCCATTACATCGACGTGGACGCGGCCGCCCTCGACAAGGTCAACAAGAAGTTCTCGACCACGTTCCTGCCGCTCAAGATCAAGGCGGGAACGCTGCCGGGCCAGGACCGGGAAATCTCGGTCGGCTACAACCGCGGCTACAAGGCGGCGCACGAAACCTTCCCCGACGACGTGGCCTATCAGATCGTCAAGGCGGTCGCCAAATACGGCCCGCAGATGCGCGATCTGCACGGCCTGTGGCGCATCTGGTCGAAGGAAACCATGCTCCACGGCCTGTCGGAGGAAAACGTCCATCCCGGCGCGAAGAAGGCCTACGTCGAGCTCGGCTGGTGGGATGAGCACAAAAAGTACCCGCCGATGACCTATCCGAAGGTCAACTGATCGCGCGAATTTCCCGGCGGCCCTGAACGGCCGCCGGGAAAACTTCGTTCGATCGTTCGATTAGACGGCGCTTTTCACCTGATTTTGTCGAGTAACGGCGAGCGCGCGCAATCATGTCCGACGTCCGCGCCGACTCCTTACGCCCCGTCCTGGTGCGTAGCCGCAAGGCGATCAGCGCGATTTTCTGGCTGTTCGGATTTTCGCTGACGTTCTATCTCGGCTTGGCCACCTTCGGCCTGTTCCGGAACTCCTCCGAGCATTACTCGAATTTCCTATTCGCGGTCCTGACTATGTCGGGGTTGGTTGCGGTCCGCTCCCTGCTCGACGAGCGGATCGAGGGCGCCGCCCGCCGCCGTTGGGCGGGGCACATGGCGTTCGCGCTCGTCGCTCTCGCCCTTGCCGCCGGGTCCAGCCTCTACGTGCGCCTGAACGCGGTCGCGCTCGAGACCAACCAACCATTCTTTACCGACGTCCAGTTCGCCGTCGGCATCGTCCTCACGGTGTCGGTGTTGATGCTCAATTGGATTCACTGGGGCGGGGTACTGACGTCGATCATCGGCGTCATGATTCTCTACTTCTTCTACGGCCATCACATCACCAGTCCCGTGTTCGGCCATCCGTACCTCGATCCCAAGTTCGTGATGAACTACATCGGTCTCGGCACCACCGATGGGTTCTTCTGGTTCGCGCGCGACGCCGCCGACAGCCTCTACTTTCTGGTCATTTTCGCCGCCGCGCTGTTCGGCGCCGGGATGCTGCGCATGGTGCTCGAACTCGGCAAATACGCCGGGCGCCATGTCACCGGCGGCGCCGCCTATCCGGCGCTGATCGGCAGCGGCATTCTCGCGTGCGTCATGGGCGTCGCGGTGTCGAACGTGGTCATGACCGGACGCTTCACTATCCCGATGATGAAGCGCTACGGCTACAGCGCTTCCATGGCCGGCTCGATCGAGGCGGTCGCATCATGCTCGGGCCAGATCATGCCCCCCGTTCTCGGCCTCGCTGCGTTCCTGATCGCCGCCATTCTCAACATCGCCTATGTCGAAATCGCGCTGGCCGCGGTCATTCCGGGCGTTCTGTACCTCACCGGCACGTTCATCGGCGTTCAGGTGTACGCCAATCGTCACAAGCTGCCGCGGCTCAACGAGAGCGTCGATTTCAAGCTGATCAAGCGGATGATGCCGACGTTCGTGATTTCCTTCGCCGCCGTGGTCGTCCTGCTGGTCGGCTACTACTCGCCCTCGATGGCCGGCATCGTCGGGTCCGTGCTGGCCCTCGGGTTGGCTGTGTTCCAGGGGCCTTACCGGCCGAGCCGCGAGGAAGTCATCGGCGGCATCGAGGAAGGCTTCGTGATGGTCGCGGTGTTGTCGTTGCTCCTGATCGCGATCGGCCCCCTGGGCCAGGTGATGCTGACCACCAATCTTTCCGGCCGCCTCGGCCCGGCGATGCTGGATTTCCTGCCCGACAACAAGTGGCTGCTGCTGATCGGCGCCATGGTGCTGTCCCTGCTGCTTGGCATGGGGCTGCCGACCCCGGTCGCCTACATCGTCGTGGCGCTGACCCTGGTGCCGTTCCTGCAGGAACTCGGGGTTCCGGCCCTGATCGCGCACTTTTTCGTGTTCTATTTCGCGTGCTATTCGACCCTGACGCCGCCGGTCGCGGTCAGCGTGCTGGCGGCGGCGCGACTCGCTGAAACCAGTTTTCTCAAGACCGCGATCGATTCCATGAAGCTGTGTTCGACCACCTTCGTCATCCCGTTCGCGTTCGTGACCTACCCGCAGCTTCTCGAATTTCCCAAGGTGGGCTGGAATCAATTCATTCCCATCGCGACCGTGTTGTTGCTGCAATGGACGGCGTCGATCGCCGCTTTCGGACAATTCCGGCGCGCGCTGTCGATCGTGGAACAGCACATGTTCACCCTGGTCACCATTGCCGGCTACGTTTCGTTGATGGATGAAGGCTACACGTCCAACGCCGTGTTTGCCGTTTTGACGGCGATCGCGATCGGCATGGTCTATTTCCGTCCGCTCGCCGGCGCCGTCCCCCGCGCGCGGCCGTGAATCCGCACAGCAAAGAGGAAGCCGAGTCATGAAGCCGAATCTCACCAATCCGGGAAAAGTCGTCATCACCGTCGCCACCACCGGCGGCCTGCACGGCAAGGACGCCAACCCCAACCTGCCCGAACAGCCCGCGGACATCGTCCAGAATTTCCGCGACTGCTACAACGCCGGCGCTTCGGTCGCGCACATCCACGTGCGCGACAAGCGCGGCGTGACCTCGAGCGACGTCGGCATCTACAACGAAGTGGTCGACGGCATCATGAACCGCTGCCCGGGCATGATCACCCAGGTCGGCAACGGCATCGGCGTGAAGTACGACACCCCGGGCGAGGAGGGCAAGGGCTTCACCCTCGAGGAACGCATGCGGCTGCTCGACATCAAGCCCGCACCCGACATGCTGACCCTCAACCTCGGCACCTTCCACTTCGAGCACAAGAACACCGAATTCCTGTTCGCCAACTCCAAAAAATGGAACGCCCAGTTCGTCGACGGCTGCAAGCGCCGCGGCATCGTCAACGAACTCGAGGTTTACGATCTCAGTCACATCGAAAACGCGCTCGAACTGCAGCGCCGCGGCGCGCTCGAAGGCCAGCTCCATTTCAGCATGGTGATGGGCATCCAGGGCGGCATTCCGGCCTCGCCCGCCAACCTGCTGGCGATGCTCGACGCGCTGCCCGAAGGCTCCAGTTGGCAGATCGTCAGCATCGGCAAATACCAGCTGCCGTTGAGCACCATGGCGCTGACCCTCGGCGGCAACATCCGGGTCGGCATGGAGGACAACGTCTATTACAGCCACGGCGTGCTCGCGGTCAGCAACGCGCAGCTGGTCGAGCGCGCGGTGCGCATCGCGCGCGAACTGGGGCGCGAGATCGCGACCCCGGAGGAAGCCCGCCAAATCCTCCACATGGCGCCCGCGCCGCAGCGCCCGCCCGCCCGCTGAAGGGGAGTTGACCGGAACCGGGCGGGCGCCGAAAATGGCCGCTCGCATGAACCGCCCCCTTTTCGCGGCGTTGGCTCTGGCCTCGGCGCTGTTCGCCCAACCGGCGTTCGCGTTCGAAACCGTGGTCTACGACGTGCCCAAGGGCGCGCGCCCCCACGACGTGGCGCCGGCCCCCGACGGCACGGTCTGGTACACGGCCCAGGGCCAGGGCGCGCTCGGCATCCTCGATCCCCGCACTAAGGACGTCCGCCAGGTGCCGCTGGGTTCCGGGTCGTCGCCCCACGGCGTCATCGCCGGCCCTGACGGCAACGCCTGGATCACCGACAGCGGCCAGAACGCCATCGTCCGCTACGTTCCCGCCACCGGCGCGGTCACCGTCTGGCGCCTGCCGGAGGGCACCGGCTACGCCAATCTCAACACCGCCGCTTTCGACCGGGACGGCGTGATATGGTTCACGGGACAAAGCGGCTTCCACGGCCGCCTCGATCCGAAAACGGGCAAGCTCGACGTGTGGAAGTCCCCGAACGGCCGCGGCCCTTACGGCATCGCCGCCACGCCGGACGGCGAAATCTGGTACGTCTCGCTTGCCGGCAGTTATTTGGCGCGCATCGACCGCGCGAGCGGCGCGGCCGAGGTCGTCGCGCCGCCGATGCCGGATCAAGGGGCGAGGCGGGTCTGGTCCGACAGCCGGGGCAACCTGTGGGTGTCCGAGTGGAACTCGGGCCAGCTCAGCCGTTTCGATCCCAAGGCGCGGCAATGGAAAATCTGGCGCCTGCCCGGCGAACGCCCGCGCGCCTATGCCGTCTACGTGGACGAAAAAGATATCGTGTGGGTCAGCGACTTCGGCGCCAACGCGACGCTGGCCTTCGATCCGCGCGCGGAAACCTTCACGCCCGTGCCGGGCAGCCGGAGCGGCGCGGCGGTACGCCAAATCCTCGGCCGGCCGGGCGAGGTATGGCTGCCGGAATCGGGCAACGACCGGCTGATGCTGGTGCGCACCGGCAAGAAATAATCGTCTAACCGGGGTTCGGGATAACACCATGCGTTCGTTCACTCGGCGCGGCATGATCGCGGGCGGCGGCGCCGTTCTGGCCCTGGGATTCGATCCGGCCGCCGTTTGGGCGTCCCGGCTTCCGCCCACGCCGTTCCAGGGCGAAGGCCCCTTTTATCCCGATCATTTTCCGCCGGACACCGACAACGACCTGGCGCGCCTCGTCGGCCGCGCGCGCGATGCCGACGGCGAAATTCTCGCGCTCGAGGGGCGGGTGGTCGATCCCGCGGGGCGCCCGGCGACCGAGACTTTGGTCGAGATTTGGCAGGCGGACGCCAACGGCCGCTATATCGCCGGCGGCGACCGCTGGGGTTTTCGCCCGCGCGACGAGAATTTCCAGGGCTACGGCACCGCCTGGACCGACGGCGAGGGACGCTACCGGTTCCGCACCATCCGTCCCGTGCCTTATACCGGGCGCACGCCGCACATCCACGTCAAGGCCCATCATCCCGAGGGACGGGTGCTGACGACGCAAATGTACGTCGCGGACGAGCCGCTCAACGCGGGAGACGTTCTTTACCGCCGGCTCGACGCGGACGAGCGCCGGCGCGTGACCGTGCCGCTCGCGCGTTTGGGCGGATCCGCGGACGCGGCGTGGGGCGCGCGGTTCGAGATCGTCCTGCCCTGGGCGATCGCGGAGCGTTGAAGGAACGGACGACCGATGGTCCAACCTGCGAAAATCCACGCGGATTTGGAAATCCCCGCCGGCGAACCTTGGAGCGCGCGCATCAATCGGGGCGACGTGCTCCGCATCGTCGACCTGCACGGCAAGCAGGCCGTCGATTTTCTCTGCTACAGCCTCGCCGATCCGACCGACCGTTACAACGCCGCTAACACCATCAAACTCAACAACAACATCTATCTCGGCCAGGGCGCGGTCCTGTGGTCGGTGCGGGCGCGCAAGCTGATGACCGTCGTCGCCGACACCTGCGGGGCGCACGACACCCTCTACGGCTGCTGCTCGGTCGAGGTCGACGACGTCCGTTTCGGCAAGAACAACGGCGCCGGGTGCCAGGGCAATTTCGAGCGCGAATTGGCCAAGCACGGCCTCGGCGCCAAGGACGTGGTGGCCAACATCAACTTTTTCATGAACGTGCCGGTTCGCGCCGACGGTGGCGTCGCCATCGTCGAGGGCAAATCGCATCCAGGCGACCATGTCGACCTGCGCGCCGAGATGGACGTGCTCGCGGTGCTGTCCAATTGCCCCGAACGCCTCAACCAGGCCGCCGGATTCAATCCGACCCCTATCCGCGTCGTCGTCTTTACGCCCTAATTCGCGGTCGCTTGAAGGTCCGGGTTTGCGGCGATAGTGTCGCGGCGCGCACGGCAACGGGGGCGGCATGGGCGGTGACAACACCATCGGAAAACGTTACGACGTCGTCGTGGTCGGCGGCGGCAACGCGGCGCTGTGCGCGGCGCTGGCGGCGCGCGAAAGCGGCGCGACGGTCTGCGTGCTGGAACGCGCGTCCGTCGAGGAAAGCGGCGGCAACAGCCGCTTCACCGCCGGCGCCATCCGCTTCGCTTATCGCGGCGTCGACGATCTCAAGCAGGTGATGCCCGATCTGACCGAAGCGGAAATCGCCGCCACCGATTTCGGTGCCTACACCGAGGACGATTTCTTCGAGGACATGTTCCGGATCACCCAGTACCGGGCCGATCCCGATCTGGTCGAAATCCTGGTCCGGCGCAGCTTCGAAACGATCCTATGGATGCGCGGCAAGGGCGTGCGCTTCGCGCCCATCTACGGGCGCCAGGCGTTCAAGGTCGACGGCCGGTTCAAGTTCTGGGGCGGGCTGACGGTCGAAGCCTGGGGCGGCGGGCCCGGCCTGGTCGATCGGCTGACCGAGTTGTGCCGGGCGGCCGGGATCGACATTCGTTACGGCGCGCGGGCCACCGCCCTGATCGCGTCGGGCGGCGCGGTCGAAGGGGTAAAGGTGCGCGCGTCGGGACGGGACGAAGACCTGCGCGCGGGCGCGGTCGTGCTCGCCTCCGGCGGGTTCGAGAGCAGCGCGGAAATGCGCGCGCGCTACCTCGGGCCGGGGTGGGAATTGGCCAAGGTGCGCGGCACCCGCTTCAACACCGGCGACGGGCACAAGATGGCGCTCGCCGTCGGCGCCTCCTCGGCCGGCAACTGGTCGGGCTGCCACGCGGTCGGCTGGGACCGCAACGCGCCCGAATTCGGCGACCTCGCGGTCGGCGACGGATTCCAGAAGCACAGCTACCCGTTCGGGATCATGGTCAACGCCAAGGGAGAACGTTTCGTCGACGAAGGCGCGGACTTCCGCAACTACACCTACGCCAAGTACGGCCGGGTCATTCTCGAACAGCCCCAGCAGTTCGCCTGGCAGGTGTTCGACCGCAAGGTGGTCCATCTGCTCCGCGACGAATACCGGATCAGGCAGGTGACCAAGGTCACGGCGGCGACGCTGGAGGAACTGGCGGGCAGGCTCGAAGGGGTGGATGCGCCGGCGTTCCTCGGCACGGTCGCGGAATACAACGCCGCCGTGCGCGCCGAGGTGCCCTTCAACCCGAACGTCAAGGACGGGCGCTCGACCGCCGGGCTTCGAATCCCCAAGTCGAATTGGGCCAACCTCATCGACGAGCCGCCGTTCGAGGCCTACGCCGTCACCTGCGGGATCACGTTCACCTTCGGCGGCGTGCGCATCGACGGCGAGGCCCGCGTCAGGGACGAGGAATTGAACCCGATCCCGGGCCTGTTCGCGGCGGGCGAGATCGTCGGCGGTCTCTTTTATTTCAACTATCCGGGCGGCACCGGGTTGATGTCCGGGGCGGTGTTCGGCCGCATCGCCGGGCGTTCGGCCGCCGTGGCGGCCAAGCAGGGACGCTAGGTCGGGGGCAGAACTTCGCCTTCCACGACCTTCGACGCCGGGGCGTCGTCGTCTTCGGGAAACGCGGCGGCCATCATGCCGAGCGCGATCTCGCGTTCGCCCATGACGATCGAATCGGCCCCCATTTGCCTGAGATGCGAAACCTCGGCGTCGGAATGGGCGCGCGCGACGACCTTCAAGGACGGGTTGATCGCCTTCGCCTGTTCCACCACCTGGCCCGCCTCGAATCCATCCGGGATGGCCACGAACAGCGACCGGGCCCCGGCGATGTTCGCCGCCTTGAGCAGCGTGGCGTTCGCCGCGTTGCCGGGCAGGGCCTCGATGCCTTTCGCCTGGGCCTGTTTGACGACCTCCGGCCTTTCCTCGATGACGAGGAACGGCATCCCCCGGCGCCGGAGATCGTCGCCGATCACGCCGCCGACGCGCCCATAGCCGACCAACACGGCGTGGTCTCGAAGCGCGGTCGGAACGAGCGGCTCCTCGGTGACCGGTGGCGCCGCCTGGCCGGGAACGCCGGGTTGCGCCGGGCGATCGAGCGCCGGCCGCAAGCGCTCGACCAGATAAAAAAATGCCGGATTGGCCAGGATCGAAAGGATGGCTCCCGCCAGGATGAGGTTTTGGCCCTGCTCGGGCAGCAACTTGAGGCTGACCCCGAGGCCGGCCAGGATGAACGAGAATTCGCCGATCTGGGCGAGGCTCGCCGAAATCATCAACGCCGTTCCGGTCGAGCGGCCGAAGAGGCGGACGATTACGAAGGCGGCGGTCGACTTTCCGATCAGGATGATCGACAGCGTCGCGACCAGGGGCAACGGATCGTGCAGCAGGATGGCGGGATCGAACAGCATCCCGACCGAAACGAAGAACAGGACGGCGAAAGCGTCGCGCAGGGGCAGGGATTCCTCGGCCGCGCGTTGGCTCAATTCCGATTCGCTCAGGATCATTCCGGCGAAAAAGGCGCCGACGGCGAACGAAACGCCGAAAAGAACCGCCGCACCATAGGCGACCCCGAGCGCGATCGCGAGGACGGCGAGCCGGAACAATTCCCGCGATCCGGTGTGCGCGGTGTAATGCAGGATCCACGGGATCACCCGGCGCCCGACGATCAGCATTACGACGACGAACGCGATCACTTTTCCGACGGTCAGAAGGATCGTGGTCAGAACCTGGTCCGGGGACGTCGCCGTTTCCGTCGCCGCACCGCCGGCGAAACCAGCCAGGACCGGCAGCAGGACGAGGGCCAGGACCATCACCAGGTCTTCGACGATCAGCCAGCCGACCGCGATCCGGCCGCGCTCGGTCTGGATCAGGCGGCGCTCCTGCAGGGCGCGCAGCAGCACCACCGTGCTCGCCACCGAAAGCGCCAAGCCGAACACCAGCCCGGCGGGAAGCGACCATCCCAGAAGCCACGCCACGCCGACGCCCAGAAGGGTCGCGACGGCGATCTGGGCGATCGCGCCCGGAATCGCGACGGTCCACCCGGAGAGAAGGTCTTTCAGCGAAAAATGCAGGCCGACGCCGAACATCAGCAGAATGACGCCGATCTCGGCCAGCTCGCCGGCCAGCGCCTGGTCGGCGACGAAGCCGGGCGTATGCGGGCCGACCACCACGCCCGCGAGCAGGTAGCCGATCAAGGGGGAAACGCGCAGCCGCTGCGCGATCGCCCCCAGCACGAACGCAAGCAGAAGACCGATGACGATGGTGGCGATCAGCGGATGGTGGTGCGGCATGCCGCGCCAGTATCGCGCGCGACCGGCGGGAAGTCACCTATCCAACTCGGAAAACGCCCATCATGCCGGCTTCCTGGTGTTCCAGGATATGGCAATGGAACATCCAATCGCCCGGCTCGGTTGCGGCGAAGGCGATGGTGGCGCGCTCGCCCGGTTCCAGCAATTCGGTGTCGCGCCATTCGATCCGCGCCGGCGTTCGGCCGTTGCGCGACAAAACGCGAAATACCACGCCGTGCAGATGAATGGGGTGCGCCCACGCGGTTTCGTTGGCGATGTCGAGCACGCACGTCCGGCCGGTGCGCAACGCGAACAAGGGTTCGTGGTCCTGGCCGGTCATCAGGACGGCGCGGCCGTTGACGGTCCAGATGCGGCCTTGGGCCATGCGTTCGCGCATGCCGCGCACCAGCTCGGGATCGATGCCGCCGTCGGGCCGGCGCGCGGCGCGCAGCTTCGGGTCCATCATGCCGCCGCCGAACTCGATCGCGTGCCGGATCGCACCCCCGAGATCGAGGGGCGGCAGCGGGTTGTCGGGCAGACGGATCGCCTCGGTGAGGGGCGCGGAACGGGCCGATCCCTCGACCGCCAGATCGAGCAGCTTGTAGGTGCGCTGGGCATAATAAGAGTCGATCACCGGCGCGCGCCCGCCCGCGACCTCGCCGATATCGAGGATCACGTCCGCGCGCATGCCGGGTCCGAGCACGATCCGGCCGCCGGACGGCGCGTGCGGTTCGACCGGCTGGCCGTCGAGGGCGACGATCCGGGGAGCCAAACCGCGAAATTCGAGAGCGAAAATGCGCGCGTTGGCGACGTTGATCAGGCGCAACCGCAATCGTTCGTTGGCCTTGACCGTAAACGATTCGGGAATCCGGCCGTTGAGGGTGACGGTGTTGCCGATCCGTCCGGCATGGCTTGCATCCATGAAATTGGCGAAGTCGGCGACCACCTGGGTATCGCGCGCGAGCCGCCAGTCCTTGAGCACCCAGATCAGATCGCGATCGACCGGAGGGGGCCTGTCCTCCTCGACCACGAACGCGCCGGAAAGCCCGCGTTCGAGTTGCTCCACGCTCATGGCGTGCGGGTGATACCAGAACGTGCCCGCGTCCGGCACGTCGAACTCGTAGACGAACGTGCCTCGCGGCGCGATCGGCGGCTGGGTGACGTGGGGCACGCCGTCCATGGCGTTGGGAAGCCGAATGCCGTGCCAGTGGACGGTGGTTTCATGCGCGAGGCCGTTCGCGACCTCGATGCGCGCCCGTTCGCCCCGGCGGAACCGCAACGCGGGTCCGGGCACGACGCCGTTGTAGGCCCAGACCTCGGTTTCCGGTTGACCCGGCACGATCGCGGCGCGCGCCGGCGCCGGTTCCAGGCGATAACCTTTGGCCGCGCGGGCGGGCCGCAGGGCGGGCACCAGGGTCGCGCCGGCGAAGGCGGCGGCGCCCGCGAGCAGGCCGCGCCGAGTGAAGGCAGCGAGGGTCATGACGGCGATCCGATCGGCATATCATTTCATGCGCACGCGGGAAAATGGGTCAAGAATGCGTGAGATTCAGCGGTTCTCGAGCCTGAAAACGATCGGAATCTCGACGTCGGAGCCGCGGGGCGCCCGGAAGCGCCATTTCTCGACCGCCGCGCGCGCGGCGACGTCGAGTTCGGCGTGGCCGCTGCCGCGGACCACGTCGACGGCGGTGGGCGCGCCATCGGCATCGATCTCGGCGCGCAGCACCACCTCGCCCTCGACGCCGCGCCGCCGGGCGGCGAGCGGATAGACCGGCGGAATGCGCACTTCCACCGACCAGCCGGCCGACGCGGGCGCGGCGGCGGGCGGGGGCAGGGCGGCGAGTTCCGCCGCGCCCGCGGCGGCGGCGGCGCTCGCGGCCGCGGCCGGCGGTTCGCTTGTCGTCGCCTCGGACGCGGACTCGGGGTGAGGCGCCTCGGCCGTGTCCGGATCGCCGGCCGCGATGGTCGCTTTGGTCGCGGCGACGGCTCCGGCGGCGACGGGCGGCGATTTTTTCGGCGTGCGTGTGTCCGGTTTCGGTTCGAGTTTCTCCGTCCTGGGCTTTTCCGACTCGGGCTTTTTCAGTTCGGGCGCGATGTCCTTCGCCGCCGTCAGGACGGGCGCCGGTTCCGCCGTCGGCTCGGCGGCGTCCCGCGGCGGCGCCGACGTGTCGACCCACACCACCGGCCACACGGCGGGCGCGGTGCCGGCCGTCGGCCGCGCGTCTCCCCACCAGCCGCCGCCGAAGGCCAGCACCGTCGCCAAGGCAGCGCCATGCAGCGCCGCCGACGCGCCGAGACCGGAAAGGGTATCGCGGCGCGGGCTCATCAGAAATCCGCCCCCACGCGTCCGATGAAGGTGCGGCCCGGCTGCGGATAGGCGTTGTAGGTGCCGAAGGTCGAGGAACTGGCGATGCCGTAGTCGAAGTAATCGGTATCGAACAGGTTAAGCACCGCGAGCGACCAGCGGAACCGCTCGTATTCGCCGCCGACGCGCAGATCGACCACGGCATATTCCGGAATGATCGGCTGCACGTTGCGCTGGTCGTTGTCGAAGCGTCGCGATCCGACGTAACGGACGTCGAGGTCCAGGGCCGCCAGCTTGGGCATGATGTCCCAGCCGACGCCGCCGTTGCCGGTCCATTGGGAAACCAGCGGCACCCGCTTGTCCTTGAACGAACCGGCGCGGAACTCGGCGTCGGTATAGGCGAAGCCGCCCTTGAGCCGCAGCGAATCGTTGATCCGGTAACGGACGAAGGTTTCGACGCCCTCGCGCCGGGTCGGATCGAGGTTGACGTTGGTGAACGTCGACGGGTTGAAGTGCAGTTCGTTGTTCAGCTTCATCACGTAGGCGCTCGACTGCATTTCGAACGGCCCCATGTCGAAGCGGAACCCGGCCTCGATGTCGTGCGAGGTCTGGGGCAGCAAGCCGAAATTGGACGAGGAAGTGACGCGCTCGTCGACCGTCGCCAACCTGAGGCCGCGCCCGACGCGGCCGAACAAGGCGATCCGCTCGGTCAACCGGTGATCCACGCCGAGGTGGGCGGCGTAATGCTTCCGGGTTTCGTCGAGCGGAAGGAGCTGCGTCTCGAAACTGCCGCCCGGCGCGGCGGTGTTGGCCCGGTTGCTGGCCGACGTGTCGGTGGCGACCAGGCGAAGCCCGGCGGACACGTCGGTGTCGGGCCGGACCGCGACGGTTTCCTGGGCGTACACGGCGCCGACCAGCTGGTTGATCTCATAGGTATTGAACGGCACGTTGACCGCGATGTTGCGGCGGTCGGAATCGTACATGGAATAGTGGAGATCGGCGCCGAAGGTCGCGCGCGCCGGCGTCCCGAATATCCTGTGTTGGGCGTTGGCGCGCGGGGTGAGCGACAGCGTCGACAGTACCGTGTCCGCCACCGTGGTGACGTGGGCATGCTGCGTCTTGCGGCGCACGCCGCCGTCGAGAATGAATTCCAGGTTGTCGCCGAAATAGCGGGTGGCGCCGATGGTCGCGCTGATGCCTTCCCGTTCCGCGAAATCGCGCGGCGTCGCCGCGCCGCGCCGGTTCGTTTCCAGGAGATTGCTCGTCAAGGTCACCTGCCGCGCGCCCGGCAGGCCGACGTACTGGTCGTCGGCCGTCAGGTTCAGATAGAGGCTTCCGTTGTCGAGCGTGTAGCGCGCGTCGGCGACCGCGTTGCGCTGGCGCATCATGTTGTTGTCGCGGTAGCCGTCGGAATTGACGGCGTTGGCGTAAACCGACGCCGACACGGGACCGAAGGATTGCGACGCCGACGCCGACGCCTCGCGGTAGTCGAACGTGCCGAGCGCTCCGTCGACGCGGTAGCCGGGCCTGACGTCGATGCCGGTCTTGGTGACGATATTGACGACGCCGCCCACGGCGCCGTCGCCGTAAAGGACGCTGCCGCTGTTGCCGCGGGTGATTTCGATGCGCGCGATGCTCTCGCGCGGGATGGTGCCGAAGTCGACGCCGGCGAGATCGATGTCGTTGAGGCGGCGGCCGTTGACCAGCACCAAGGTGTTGGGGGTCGCGGCGGCGCCGAAGCCGCGAACGTCGACCGACGTCCGCGTTCCGGTTCCGCCCCCGAACAGGGTCTGCACCTGGACGCCGGGCTGGCGGGAGAGCAGCTCCGGCAGGGTGGCGGCGGGCGAGCGTTCGATTTCGTCCGCGGTGATGACGGTGGTCGAGGCGCCGGTGATGCCTTCGCCCAGCCGGGTCGCGGTGACCACGGTTTCGGGCAGGCGTTGGGTTCCGCCCGATTGGGCGAAGCCGCGCTGGCTCGCGAGAGCGGTGAACGCGAAAATCAGTAACAGGGCCGCCCGCGGCGGCCGCACGTCCAGGATAAACATCTGTCGCTCCGTTGCGCGCAAGAAACGTCAACGCGAACGGAGAGACGCGAACGAATCGCAGTCCTGGAATTTGAAACGTATTCCGCCACGAGCACACCCCGACCGTGGAATCCGCATTGACCCGTGGCGCCGGCAGGTCTCCTGGCTTGCGGGGCGATCGCGACCGGCCTTCCCGGGAAATCCCAGTGGCACAAGAAGGTCGCGACAAAGCCCGCTTACAGTTGCGGGGGCAGCTCCGGCTTTGGCTCGCTCGCGCGGGCCTCACCGGCTTCCCTTTTCATCCCAAACTACGGGAACCGACGCCGGGAACATGCCTAGCGCCTGACGGAGGACGAGTCAAGGCGAGGGCCGAAACGGGATTAAGCGCCGGCGTTCGGCAGTTTTTCCAGGCAGCGCGCGATCCAGTGGGCGCAGAGCTTTTCTTGGACGCTGTTCTGGCGGAGCCGCGCGTGCAGACCCGCCCAATCGACGCAGTCGAGCGGCTGGTCCTGGTTGAAGCAGGAAAAGACGTAGCCGCGTTCGCCGGTCTTGGGATCGACGGTCGGCTGCAGGCACTGGGCGCAGATTTCCTTCATCATGCATTGCATCGGCGAATTGATGGAGCCGATGGCGAAATGCGGCGACTTGAGATAGGGCCTGAGCACGCCGTGGCGCGCCGCCGCCACCGCCGCCATCATCCGGTCGGAACCGATGGTGATGATCCGATCGACCGCTTTCAGCGGGATCGGCGGATTTTCGATCCGGCCCTCGCCGTAGGCGGCGAGCGCCTCGACCAGGTTGCCGACGAAGGCGCGGTCCTGCGGCCGGGTCGGCGCAAATCCCGGTTTTTCGTTGCAGCACCAGACGATGGCGTCGGCCGCGCGCTCGATCTCCTCGACCTTGTAACGGTCCTTCGGGCTCCAGTAGCCGGCGAAATACAGCACCCGGCTTCCCGCCGCGCGCAACGCCTGGCCGATGGAAAAGAGCACCGCGTTGCCGAGCCCGCCGCCCACCAGCAGCACCGTTTCGTTCGCGGGAATTTCAGTCGGCGTGCCGGTCGGGCCCATCAGCACCACCGGATCGCCGGGCCGGAGCAGCCGACAGAGCGAACTGGAGCCTTCCATGTCGAGGACGATGATCGAGATCAGGCCTTGGGCCTTGTCGACCCATGCGCCGGTGAGCGCGATCCCTTCCATCAGCAGGCGCGTTCCTTCCGCCGTCGGCGCCAGCGCCTCGTAATTCTGCAGGCGGTAAAACTGTCCGGGGTGGAAGGCGCGCGCGGCCGCCGGCGCCCTGAGAACGATTTCGATGATGTCCTCGGTCAGGCGTTCGGTCCTGATCACCACCGGGCGGAGATCGCGGTTGAGGGCGG
Organism: uncultured Hyphomicrobiales bacterium; assembly: GCA_964412955.1. Classification (GTDB taxonomy): domain Bacteria; phylum Pseudomonadota; class Alphaproteobacteria; order Rhodospirillales; family 2-12-FULL-67-15; genus 2-12-FULL-67-15. Next base: position 90,353 of record CAYPQV010000003.1, on the reverse strand, counting down.
CGAAAAAGTGCGCCGGGGTTTCCGCGCTCGCCGGCGGGCGCCCCGCCAGCACGCGCGAGACCACCGGATAGCCCTGCTTGGCGCTGCCGATCGCCTTGACCACGTTGCCGAAATAGCTCGGGTGCGAATCGCCGAAGAAGCTGACGAAGCGCCCGTCGTCGGCGCGGGTCAGCAGCACGCGCGCGTTCGCGGGCTTGCTCAAGGCGCGCTCGGGCTTCACCGGCCGGCCTTCATCGTCGCACGCCTGGAAATACCGGCCGTCGAGCGGGAAATGGACGGCGTCCTCGCGCGCCAGCGTGATGTTGGGCTGGGTCCCGGCGGCGACGAAGATCGCGCGCGCGGGCAGGCTCACGCGGCCGTCGGCGTCCTTCTTTTGGCGCTCCAAGACTAGCGCCGAGGCGTGGCCGTGACGGTCGACTTCGACTTCTACCGGCACTAGGCCCTCGGCGAAGGTGATGCCTTCCTCGAGCGCCTTTTCCACTTCCTCGTGGTTGAGGGTGTAGGAGGGACTGTCGGTCAATCCCTTGCGGTAGGCGATGGTGACGCCGCCCCAGCGTTGCACCATCTCGGCGATGCGCGGGGCGCGGTTTTCGGCTTTCGCTTGCGCGCGCTCGGCGCGGATGGCGCGGGCGTGGGCGAAGAATTCTTCGGCGATTTGCCGTTCCTCCTCGTCCCAGTCGGCGCAGGTCATGGGGCCGCCGCCCCGCTCGGCGTTCATTTGTTCGCAGCGGGCGAGGAACTTCTCCACCTGGCGCGGATAGTAGGCGAGCGCTTCGGTCGCGGTGTCGATGGCGGTAAGACCGCCGCCGACCACCACCACCGGCAGCCGGAGTTGCATGTTGGCGAGCGAGTTCATCCGCGCCGCGCCGGTCAGTTGCAGCGCCATCAGGAAGTCGGACGCGACCCGCACCCCGCGCGCGAGGCCGTTCGGGATTTCGATCACGGTGGGCCGTCCCGCGCCGACCGCGAGCGCGACATGGTCGAAGCCCATCGCCCAGGCCTGTTCCAACGTAATCGTGCCGCCGAAGCGCACGCCGCCGAACAACGCGAACTCGGCGCGGCGCTCCAGCAGCAGGCGCACGATCTTGAGGAAATTCTTGTCCCAGCGCACGGTGATGCCGTACTCGGCGACGCCGCCGAAGCCCGCCATCATCCGGTCGTCGAGGGATTCCGCGAGTTCGCGCACGTCGCGGATGGGCCGGAAGGGCACGCGCGCGCCGTCGGCGGCGACGCCGGAAATCCCGGGCGGCAGCGGCTCGATCTTGAGGCCGTCGACGCCGACCACCGCGTGCCCGTCGTTGAGCAGGAAATGGGCCAGCGAAAATCCGGCCGGGCCCATGCCCACCACCAGCACCTTGCGCCCGCTCGCCGGTTTCGGCAACGGCGCGCGCAGATTGAGCGGATTCCAGCGCGTCAGCAGGGAATAAATCTCGAACCCCCACGGCAGTTCGAGCACGTCCTTGAGGGTGCGGGTTTCCAGTTCGGGCGTGTTGACTGGGTCCTGCTTCTGGTAGACGCAGGCCTTCATGCAGTCGTTGCAGATGCGATGCCCGGTCGCGGCGGCGAGCGGATTGTCGACCGCGATCATGGCGAGCGCGCCGACCGGCACGGCTTCGGCCTTGAGCAATTGAAATTCCGAAATTTTTTCGCCGAGCGGACATCCGGCCAGCGTCACGCCGCCCGGGCTTTTGCGGAACGGCGGCGGCGCGCCCTCCGCGCCCGCCTTTTCGCGCAGACCCGTCGAGCAGGAATCCTTCCCCTGCTTGTGGCACCAGATGCAGTAATTGGCGTGGTCGAGGGCGTGAACGAGGTCCGCGCCCGGATCGGTCAGCGCGAACCCTTCGCGCCGGCGCAGATGCCCTTCGGCGATGGCATGGCGCGTGAATCCCTCATCGTTCCGGCTGGCGAGGTGGCGCACCAGATGGGCGGGATCGGTCTTGCCCGGTTGCCGGAAAAGGACTCCCGAGCCGTGACGTTTGTGCCCCTCGGGCGACAGCACGGCCCACGCGGCATAGGCTTCGGCCTTGGCGAGCTTGTCCGCGTTTGCCGCCGCGTCCTTCTGCCACGCGACCACCGCCTCGGCGAACGATTGCTCGGTGAGGGGAGCGCCGATCAGGCGCTCGAGTTCGCGCGCGAGGCCTAAGCCGTCGGTCGCCGCCGCGGTTTCCGGCTTGGCGCCCTTCAGCGCCTTGCGCTGGACGAAGTTGCGCTTGACCTCCCACAAGGGATCGAGCGCCCGGTGGCGCGCGCGTAGCGCCTCGATCTCGCTTTCGATCCCGAACAGGCGCGCAAGGAAGGATTCGAGATGCGGCGCGAGCGCGAGCAGCAGTTCCGATTCGGCGAGCTTGGCGAGTTGACCGGGATCGGCGCGGGCCGCTTCCAGCTTGGCGCGCAGTTCCGCGTCGCTTCCGCCGAGATCGGCGAGGAAGGCCGCGTCCAGGCGGGCGATGCCTTCGCGGGCGTAAAGGTCGGCGAAAGCCATGCCGAAGCCGAGTTGGAGGCGGGGCGAAGACATGCGCGCGTCCGTCAAAGGGAAAGGGGGATTTAACGCTTCGATGCCGGTCCGGCAAGGGCCTTGGCGCGCAGCTCGGAGAGCTTGGCGACGGGCGTGATGGCGTCGGGATCGAGCCGGACTTCCAGCACCGTCGGGCGGTCGGATTTGAGCGCGCGCTCGAACGCGGGCGCGAATTCCTCGGTGCGGGCGATCGTTTCGCCGTTGGCGCCGTAGGCGCGCGCGAGCCCGGCGAAATCGGGATTGCGCAATTCGGTCCCGATCACCCGGCCCGGATAGCGCTTTTCCTGGTGCATGCGGATGGTGCCGTACATGCCGTTGTTGACGACGATGAAGATCGCGTTGGCGCCCTCGGCGACCGCGGTCGCGAGTTCCTGGCCGTTCATCAAAAAGCAGCCGTCGCCGGAAAACGACACCACGATCCGGCCGGGATTGAGGATCTTTGCCGCGACCGCCGACGGCACGCCGTAGCCCATGCTGCCCGAAGTCGGGCCGAGTTGCGTGCCGTACTGGCCGAACTGATAGAACCGATGCGCCCAGACCGCGAAATTGCCGGCGCCGTTGGTGACGATCGCGTCCTTCGGCAACGTCCGATTGAGGTAGGCGACGATGTCCGCCATCTGCACCGGACCGGGAATCGCGAGCGGCTTCAGGTAGTCGAGATAGTCGGCGCGCGCCGCCCGGGTCCAATCGTCCCACGCCCGGCGCTCGACGGGCGCAAGTGCCCGCAACGCGGCGGCGAACGGGGCCATGCCGGCGACGATCGCGAGTTCGGCGCGATAGACGCCGTTCAGTCCGTCCGCGTCCGGCAGGACGTGGACGAGCATTTGCCGGGGCGCGGGCGGTTCCAGCAGGGTGTAACCGCTGGTGGTCATTTCGCCCAGGCGCGGCCCGACCGCGAGGATTAAGTCGGCTTCGCGCACGCGGGCGACGAGCTTGGGCGCGACGGCGACGCCGATATCGCCGACGTAATGCTCGTCGCGATTATCGAACGCGTCCTGGCGGCGGAACGCGCACCCGACCGGGATGTTGTTGGCCGCGGCGAACGCCTGGATGTCGCGGGTGGCGGCCGCTGACCAGCCGCCGCCGCCGATGATCATCAGGGGCTTCGTCGCCCGCGCCAACAGTTCGCGCAATCGCGCCATCGCCGCCGGATCGGGGTGGGGAACGGCGACGTGCGCCGGTTCCGGCACTTCGGCGTTCGCGGTTTCGGTCAGCATGTCTTCCGGCACCGCCAGCACCACCGGGCCGGCCCGGCCCGAACACGCCACGTGGAACGCGCGGTTGACGTATTCGGGCACGCGCGCGGGATGGTCGATTTCGGCCGCCCACTTGGCGAGCGGGCCGTACATGCGCCGGTAGTCGACTTCCTGGAACGCCTCGCGGTCGCGGGTGCGGCGCGCGACCTGGCCGATGAACAGGATCATCGGCGACGAATCCTGGAACGCGGTGTGGACGCCGACCGAGGCGTTGGTCGCGCCCGGGCCGCGGGTGACGAAGGCGATGCCGGGCCGGCCGGTGAGCTTGCCGTGGGCCTCCGCCATGTAGGCCGCGCCGCCTTCCTGGCGGCAGACCACCAGGCGGATCGCGTTTTGCGCGTCGTAGAGCGCGTCGAGCGCGCCGAGGAAGCTTTCGCCCGGCACGGTGAAGGCGTGGGTCGCGCCGTTGGCGACGAGGCTTTGGACGAGCAGCTGTCCGCCGGTGCGGGAGGCTGGCGAGGTCGCGCGCATGAAATTCAGTTGAACGCCTGGAGGCCGGTCTGGGCGCGGCCGAGGATCAGGGCGTGAATGTCGTGGGTGCCTTCGTAGGTGTTGACGGTTTCCAGGTTGACCACGTGGCGCATGACGTGGAACTCGTCGACGATGCCGTTGCCGCCGTGCATGTCGCGCGCGGCGCGCGCGATCTCGATCGCCTTGCCGCAGGAATTGCGCTTGATCAGCGAAATCAGCTCCGGCGGGCAGCGGTCCTCGTCCATCAGCCGCCCGGCGCGCAGGCAGGCCTGCAGGCCGACCGCGATCTCGGTCTGCATGTCGGCGAGCTTTTTCTGGATCAGCTGGTTGGCGGCGAGGGGACGGCCGAACTGCGAGCGTTCCAGGGTATAGGTCCGGGCCGCCTGCCAGCAGAATTCCGCCGCGCCCAACGCGCCCCAGGCGATGCCGAAGCGCGCCTTGGTCAGGCAACCGAATGGCCCCTTGAGGCCTTCGGCATTGGGCAGCAGGTTGGCGGCTGGAATCTCCACGTTCTCCATGACGACCTGGCCGGTGGGCGAGGCGCGCAGCGACATCTTGCCTTCGATCTTCGGGGTCGAAAGGCCTTTCAGGCCGCGTTCCAGGATGAAGCCGCGGATCGCGCCGTCGAGCTTGGCCCAGATCACCATCACGTCGGCGATCGGCGAATTGGAAATCCAGGTTTTGGTGCCGGTGAGAACGAAGGCGTCGTTGCCCTTGCGCTCGGCGCGCGTTTTCATGCCGCCGGGGTCCGAGCCGTGATCGGGTTCCGTCAAGCCGAAACAACCGACCCATTCGCCCTTGGCCAGGCGGGGAAGAAATTTTTTCCGTTGTTCCTCGGTGCCGTAGGCGAAGATCGGATACATCACCAGCGACGACTGCACGCTCATGACCGAGCGGTAGGCGGAATCGATCCGCTCGATCTCGCGCGCGGCGAGGCCGTAGCTGACGTGGTTGACCCCGGCGCAACCGTACGCCTCGGGCAGGGTCGAGCCGAGCAGGCCGAGTGAGCCCATCTCGTTCAGGATTTCGCGGTCGAAATGTTCGCGCCGCGTGGCTTCGATCACGCGCGGCATCAGCTTGTGTTCGGCGTAGGCGCGCGCCGAATCGCGCACCATTTTCTCGTCTTCGCTCAACTGATCGTCGAGCCGGAAGGGATCGCTCCAATCGAACGCCGATTTTGCCGTTTGATTCATGGCGGGAAGGCCCGGAGATTGTCGCCTAACCTAGGGGAAACCCCGCCCCGGGACCAGCCGGATTCAGCGCGTGTGGGCGAAGAAATAGGCGAGGTCGGCCATATCCTCCTCGCTCGTGCCCTGCATCTTGCCGGGCATGACGACGTCGGTGCCGACGCGGGCGCCGGACTTGAAATCGTGCATAGCCTTCAGGAGGTAGTCCTCGCGCTGGCCGGCGAGGCGCGCGACCTTGTCCCGGCCGATGAAATTCACCTGATGGCACGCGTGGCAATTGCGGGCCTCCGCCAGCGCGCGGCCGCGAACCAAACGGGCATGATCGGTGTCGGCGGGCGGCTCGGTCGGTTTCTGCTCCGCGAAATAGGCGGCGATGTCGGCGACGTCGGCGTCGGTGAGATCGGCGACCGCCGCGTTCATTTCGGGAATCTGTCGTTTCTTTTCCCGATAGAGAACGATCTGCGCCTTGATGTACGGCGCCGGCTGGGCGGCGAGCGACGGTATGCCGTCGAACGGCGAATTGCCGTCGGCGCCGTGACAGCTGCGACACGAGGCCGCCTTGGTCGCGCCCGCGACCGGATCGGCCGCGCGGGCGGGCGGTGAGGCCCATAAGGCGGCGGCCAAGGCGCAAGCGGCCATGACGCGGCGGACGGTAAGGAGTCGAACCATTGTGTTGGAGGTTGCCAAAGCCCCGACGGAACCCGCCATATATTAGCAAAGCCTACAATAAAATTAAGGCCAATTATGACCCCCCAGCCGAACTCTTGAAATTTACAATCCGGATCGGCAATTACACAATAACGCAAGGCTATGGGGCTCGACCCGTCCCCGAGGGCGACAGCGGTGACTTTTATGTCCCGACTCACCCGGATCATGCACGTCGACGACGCGCGCGACATCCGCGAGGTGGTCAGGCTCGCCCTCGAAACCCTGGGCGGATTCACGGTCGCCAGTTGCGCTTCGGGCGCCGAGGCGGTGACCGCGGCCCCGGGCTTCGGGCCGCAGCTCGTTCTGCTCGACGAGATGATGCCCGACCTGGACGGGCCGGAAACCTTGCGCCGGCTGCGCAGTATCGCCGGCATGGAAGCGGTGCCCATCGTGTTCATGACGGCGCAGGCGACGCCTACGGACGTCGCACGCCTCGAATCGCTCGGGGCGCTCGGCGTCATCGCCAAGCCGTTCGATCCGACGACCCTCGCCGACCGGGTGCGGGCGGTTTGGAACACGGCCGGCTAGCGATGACCGGCAGCGAAGCGCTGAAGGACGGCCTCGCCCGACTGAAGGCTGAATTCGCCGAAAAACTTTCCGGCCGATTGGCCGAAATCGAGTCGGCGAAAAAGGCATTGGCGGAAGCGTCGGGGGAGGCGCGGGTCGCGGCGCTGAAAAATCTCGCCGGCATGGCCCACAAGCTCGCCGGCTCGGCGGGCACGTTCGGCTATCCGGATCTGGGTTCGGCGGCGCGCGCGATCAATGATTTCGCGAAGGACGTCTTGAGCGGCGGCACGCCCTTGGACGCGGACAAAATTACGTGCGTCATCGAACTGACGAACCGGATGTTGGCGTCGCCCGGCATCGCCGCGCCCCCCCCTTCGCCCGGAACCGAACCCGAAGTCCGGCGGACAGGGCCGATCGACCGCGCGCTTTTTGCGTGGGCGGCATACTTTCCCACGGCGCTGACCGCGTTGGGAATTTTGTTCGCGGGGCTCTATGCCGATCGTTTGAATGAACAGCGATTTATCGAAGGCCAGCGCGCCATTGTTTTCGACAAACTTTCCGCGATCCGGAGCCGCCTGGAAGGATACGTCCATGCCAATGCCAGCCTGGTGAAGGGGCTTGCGGTGGCGATCGCCACCGAGCCCGATATGTCCCAGGAGCGATACGAGTCCCTGGCCGGCCCGCTGCTCGCCGAAAGTCGGCAATTGCGCAACATCAACGCCGCCCCCGACTTGGTGGTTCGCTATGTTTTTCCACTGAAGGGCAGCGAAAACGTGGTCGGCCTGGATATCGGCCATCATCCCGCGCAACGGGAAGCCGCTTTGCGCGCGCGGGATTTCGGCGAGATGGTCTTCGCGGGACCGATCGATTTGATCCAGGGCGGCCGAGGATTCGTCGGCCGGCTTCCGGTTTTCATCGATCGCGGACCCGGGCAAGACAAGACATTTTGGGGCGTGGTTTCCGCCGTGATCGACGAGGAACGCCTGTACGAAGCCGCGGGCTTGCGCGAAGCAAACATGCCCATCGACATCGCCATCCGCGGCAAGGATGCCTTGGGCGCCAAAGGCGAGCTGTTTTTCGGCCGCGCGGAGATGTTCACCTCCGCTCCGGAAATCACGTCGGTGCGCCTTCCCGACGGGGCGTGGCAAATGGCGGCGGTGCCGAAGGGCGGATGGCCGAAACGAGCGGATAACGCCTGGATCCTGCGATTGACCTTCGTGCTCGGCGGATCGCTGATCGTCCTGTCGGTCGCGTTCACGACCCGGCTGCTCCGGCAGCGGCAGGACAGCCACGAACGCCTGATCACGGCGGTTGAAAGCATGGATTCGGCGGTCGCGCTCTACGATGCGGCGGATCGTTTGGTCGTGTTCAACCGGCGTTATCGGGATCTACTTCATCCCGTCGCCGCCCTGGTGGTGCCCGGTATCACCTTCGAACGGCTTTTGCGGGAACTGGTGGCGAGCGCGAAATATCTCGACGCGGTCGTCGACAAGGAGGAATTCATCGCCCAACGACTCGCCACGCATCGCCAGGCAAAAGGCGAACCGGCGTATCGTCTTGCGGACGGAAGCTGGATTCGAGTCGATGAATACCGCACCTCGGACGGAGGGACATTCATCTTCATCCGGGACATCACCGCGACGCGCTTGGCCGAAGAGGCGTTGAAAGCGAGCGAGGAACGCTTTCGCGAATTGACGAGGATATCGTCGGATTGGATCTGGGAAACGGGACCGGACGGGCGCTTTACCTACTTGGGCGATGGGTTCACGGGACTGACCGGGCACCCGAAAGACCGGTTGTTGGGCAAGACGCGCGGGGATTTCGTCGTTCGCGTTCCCGGCGACGAGGAATTATGGGAAAGCCATCACCGCGCCATTGCCGAGCGCCGGCCGTTCCCCGATTTGCGCTACCGTTATCGCCGCCCCGACGGCACGATCGGGTGGATATCGATCCGGGGCAGCCCGGTCTTCGGTGCCGACGGAAAATTCCAGGGTTACCGCGGCGCGGCGCGCGAGATCGCCCAGAGCATGAAGGACGAGCAGGAATTGCGCGCGGCCAAGGAGGCGGCCGACGCGGCCAACCGGGCCAAGTCCGATTTCCTGTCGAATATGAGCCACGAGCTGCGCACGCCGCTCAACGCCATTCTCGGGTTCGGCCAACTCCTCAAATACAACGCGAAGGAACCGTTGACGGAAACCCAAGCCGTGAACGTCGATATCATTCTCAAGGGCGGCCAGCACCTGCTCGACCTGATCACGGAAATTCTCGATCTTGCCAAGATCGAAGCGGGGAAAGCTTCACTCTCGATCGAGGATGTTTCGACCCGCGCGCTGTTCGACGAGGTGCGGACCATGATCGCCCCGACGGCGGAAAAGTCCAGGGTTGCGTTGAACGTCGTCGCGCCCGAACCGGACATCCGAATCCGGGCGGATCACATCCGGGCGAAACAGGTGTTGCTCAACCTTGTTTCCAACGCCGTGAAATACAGTTTCGAGGGCGGCCGGGTTACCGCGAAAATCGCCTTCATTTCCGGCGACCGGGCCCGCATCGACGTCGCGGATACGGGTCCCGGCATCGCGCCGGAAAAGCAATCCGAGTTGTTCCAGCCCTTCAACCGGCTTGGCGCCGAGGCGACCGGGATCGAGGGAACCGGCATCGGTCTCGCGCTATCGAAGAAATTGGTCGAGATGATGGACGGCGCCATCGGATTCGAAAGCGAGATCGGGGTCGGCAGCACGTTCTGGGTCGAATGGCCGTTGTCCGCCCGCCGGGATAAGCCCGAACCGAACGGACAATTGGGCGGTTTGCCGGAAAGCCCGGAGGAGGCGTCGTTTCCGGCCGGCACCATACTTTATGTCGAGGACAATCCGGAAAACCTCAGGCTGATGGAGCTGATTTTCGAACGGATCGAAGGGATCACCCTTTTATCCGCCGACAACGCGGAACTCGGTCTTCTGATCGCCGACGAGCGCAAGCCCGATATGATCATTATGGACATTAATCTTCCGGGCATGAACGGCTTCGAGGCGCTCGAAAGGCTCAAGGGCCATACCCGCACCAGCGCCATTCCGGTCGTGGCGCTCAGCGCCAACGCCACCGCGCACGACATCGCGAAGGGAGCGCAATCGGGGTTTTTCCGCTACTTGACCAAGCCGGTGGACGTGGCCCAGCTTCTCGACACCGTGCGAGAGATTCTGGACGGTCGACCATGAACACGACGTTTCCGGCCCCGCCGTAGCGACGGAATGATCGTTGCGGGGCGAAATCCGCGCCCCGCGCCCCTTGCACGAAGCGCCTCCAGCCATTAAATCATCCGCGGTTCGGAACGGGGGCTCCGGCTGGGAAATGATCGAACTCGAGGCACTTGAAAAACGCTTCAACGGCTTCGCGGCCGTGGACGGCGTCAGCCTGGCGGTCGGCCGGGGGACCGTGCTCGGATTTCTCGGTCCCAACGGCGCCGGCAAGTCGACGACCATGAAGATGGTCGCGGGCTTTCTCGCGCCGAGCGCGGGACGGGCGCGGGTGTGCGGCATCGACGTGACCGCCGACCCGCTCGCCGCCAAGCGCCAGATCGGCTACCTGCCGGAAGGCGCGCCCGCCTACCCCGACATGACCGCCCGGGATTTCCTCGGGTTCATCGCCGACGTCCGCCGCCTCAAGGGCGCCGAGCGGACGAAGCGCCTCGCCGACGCGGTCGAGCGGGTGGAAATCGGACCCGTGCTGGATCAGTCGATCGAGACCCTCTCCAAGGGTTTCAAGCGCCGGGTCGGCCTCGCCCAGGCGATCCTGCACGATCCGCCGGTGCTGATTCTCGACGAGCCGACCGACGGCCTCGATCCCAACCAGAAGCATCACGTCCGCCAGTTGATCCGCGCCATGGCCCCGGCCAAGGCGATCGTGATTTCGACCCATATCCTCGAGGAGGTCGAGGCGATCTGCACCCGCGCCGCGATCATCGCGCGCGGGCGCGTGGTGGCCGAAGGGGCGCCGGTCGCGGGCGGCGGCTGGGTGTTCGGCGACATGCGCGCCGAGCCGGGACGGCTCGAAGGCGTTTTCCGCGCGCTGACCGCCGACGCGCAACCGGGGGCCGCGCCGTGATCGGGGCCTTTCGTCACGCCTTCGTCGGCACCTGCGCGGTATTCCGGCGCGAGTTCCGCGCCTATTTCGCGACTCCGGTCGCCTACGTCTTCATCGTCGTTTTCCTGTCGGTGAGCGCGCTGTTCACCTTCTATCTCGGAAACTTCTTCGATCGCGGCCAGGCGGACCTGCGCCCCTTCTTCTCGTTCCACCCGTGGCTCTACCTCGTGTTCGTGCCGGCGATCGCCATGCGCCTGTGGGCGGAAGAGCGCCGCTCGGGGACCATCGAGCTGCTGATGACGCTTCCGGTCGGCCTGTTCGGAGCGGTGCTCGGCAAGTATCTCGCCGCTTGGGCGTTCGCCGGGGTCGCGCTCGCGCTCACGTTCCCGATCTGGCTCACGGTCGCCTATCTCGGCGATCCCGATCACGGCGCGATCCTCGCCGGTTACCTCGGCAGCTTCCTGATGGCGGGCGGCTACATGGCGGTCGGCGCGTGCCTGTCGGCGGCGACCAAGAACCAGGTGGTGGCGTTCATCGCCGCCATCGCCGTCGGCTTCGTATTCACGGTCGCGGGCGCGCCCCTGGTGCTGGATGCGCTCGCCGGCTGGGCGCCGCGCGCGCTGATCGACGCGGTCGCTTCGTTCAGTTTCCTGGCGCGGTTCCAGTCGATCGCCGCTGGCGCGCTCGATGCGCGCGATCTGGTGTTCTTCGTGTCGTTCGCGGCGACGTGGCTGTTCGCCAACGCCGTGGTGGTGGAAATCAAGAAGGGCGGATGAAGGCGCCATGACCCGCAAGCCCCTCGGCCTTGCCGCCCTCGCCGTCGCCGCGGCGCTGTTTTTCGCGGTCAACATCGCCGCCGCCTGGGGCCTGCGCGGCTGGCGCGTGGACTTCACCGCCGACCGGCTGCACACGCTCTCGCGCGGCACGCTCGACACGCTCGCGGCGCTCAAGGAGCCGGTATCGCTGAAATTCTTCTTCTCGGCCAAGCTCGCCGATCAGATTCCCCAGTTCAAGGCCTACGGCGCGCGGGTGCGCGAACTGCTGGAAACCTATGCCGCGCGCTCCGGCGGCAAGGTCGCGGTTGAGGTCATCGACCCGATCCCGTTTTCCGAGGCCGAGGACGGCGCCGTCCAGGCCGGGGTGCAGGGCGTGCCGATCGACAGCTCCTCGGGCCGCCAGTTCTATTTCGGCCTGCAGGGTATCGGCGCGGGCGACCGGCGCGAGGTCGTCTCGTTCTTCGCCCAGGAGCGCGAACGGTTCCTCGAGTACGACCTGACGCGCCTGATCCAGAATTTGGGTCAGGCGGCGAAGCCGAAGGTCGCGGTGATCGGCGACGCGCCGCTCGAATTCGGTCCGGGCGGCGTCATGGCCGCGATGCGCGGTCAGGGCCGGCCGTACATGGTGTTGCAGCAATTGCGCCAGACTTTCGACGTCACGGTGCTCGGCGCGGACACGGCCGAAGTCGGCGACGACGTCGCGGTTCTTGTCGTCGCGCGACCGGCGTCGCTGTCGTCCAAGGCGCTCTACGCCGTCGACCAGTTCGCGCTGCGCAAGGGGCGCGTGCTGGCGTTGGTCGATCCGGCGGCCGAATCCGGGACCCAGGCCGGACCGGGCGGCGGACCGATGGCGCCGCGCGCGGAAATGCCGGAACTGCTCGCCGCCTGGGGCGTGGAGATGGAATCGGGCCGGTTCGTCGCCGACCGCCGTTTCGGCCTGCCGGTGGAAACCGGCGAGGGCGCGACCCGGCGCGTCATTCCGCACCCGGGCTGGCTCGGCCTCGGCGACGCGGCGATCAATCGCGACGACGTGGTGACCGCGGAACTGGCGGTGGTCAACGTCGGCAGCGCCGGCAGCCTCAAGAAGCGCGAGGGTTCCGAGGTCTCGTTCACGCCGCTGCTGCTGTCGTCGCCGGATTCGGCGACCATGGAAGTGGAAAAGCTCGGCGCGCAGCCCGATCCTGAAGGCATCATGCGCGCCCTCAAGCCGGCGGGCGCGCGCCACGTGCTGGCGGCCCGCGTCGCCGGACGCATCAAGACCGCGTACCCGAACGGCGCTCCGCCCGAGCCCGCTCCGGAGAAGAAGGACGACGCCAAGGCGGACGAAAAGAAGGACGACGCCGCCAAGCCCGAAGCGGAGAAAAAGCCGGAGGAAGCGAAGCCCGCGAGGCCGCACCTCGCCGAAAGCGCCGTACCCGCCAACATCATCGTGGTCGCGGATTCCGACTTGCTCGAAGACCGCTTCTGGACGCGGGTGCGCGATTTCCTCGGCCAGCAGGTTTCGGTGCCGTTCGCGTCCAACGGCGATTTCGTGGTCAACGCGGTCGATAACCTCGCCGGGTCGGACGACCTGATCCGGCTGCGCAGCCGCGGAATCTCCTACCGGCCGTTCGCGGTGGTGGAAGACCTCCGCCGCGATGCCGCCGAGCGTTTCCTCGCCCGCCGCGACGAATTGCAGCGGGCGCTGGAGGATACCGAAAAGCGCCTCAACGAATTGCAGGAGCGCAAGAAGCCCGGCGCGGCGGCCGCGCTTACCGCCGAGGAGGAATCGGCGATCGAGAAATTCCGCGACGAAATGGTCCGCATCCGCCGCCAGTTGCGCGAGGTGCAGCACGGGCTGGAACGCGACATCGAAACCCTCGCCGCCTGGCTCAAGGTCATCAACATCGGCCTGGTGCCGATGGGCGTCCTGGTCGTCGCCGGGCTGATTGCGCTCGCGCGCAAGCACCGTCGGCGCATCCGGGTGCCGCGCGACTGATCCGCCGCCGATTTTGCGCAAATGAAAACCCCCGGACCTCGCGGTCCGGGGGTTTTCGATTGCCGTTAAAACCGGACGCTCAGCGCTTGTTGACGGCGTCCTTGAGCGACTTGCCGGACGAAAACTTGGGCTGCTTCGAGGCCGGGATGTTGATGGCGGCGCCGGTCTGCGGGTTGCGGCCCACGCGCGCGGCGCGCTTGGACACCCGGAACGTTCCGAATCCCGCCAGGCGGACCTCGCTGCCCTTCTTCAGGGTCGAGGTGATGATGTCGAGCACGGCGTCGACCGCCTTGTTGGAGTCGGACTTGGTGAGGCCGGTGCTGTCGGCGACGGCAGCGGCGAGATCCTGTTTGTTCATCGGGTGTCCTTTTGAAAATTGAAATCGGAGGTTCAAGCCGATCGACCGCTGTCAGCCGACCGTCGCGCCAACCATAGCCATCCGCCTTACCCGGTCAAGCGGCATTTGCTCGAATCGCCAGTATTTACAGGCCGAATCGGGGGTTAGGGGCGCGCATTCGATTCCGTCTTGAGCATGTTTCCGCGCCTCGAACGCATCGTGTCCGCGCGAATCGGAGCGGGCCGCGAATCGTTGATCGGCGGGCACTTTTAGCGGTCCCCGCGCTTGACCCCCCATGGTCGCCTCGGGCAGTCTTATCGCGCGCGCTTGGCGCCGAAACCGAACGACGCGCGCTCATCCAAGACCTCAAATCCCGGCGCGCCGCCGCGCGACCGGGCGACGTTCAGCCCAGGGGAGATTATTCATGACACCGATTCGCACCATATTCGCCGTGGCGGCCGCCGTCGCCTTCGTCGCGGGCATGAGCCCGGACGCGGCCGAAGCCGCCAAGAAGAAAGTCAAAGTCGCGTTCATCGGGCCGCTGACCGGCGGCGTTTCCGCCAACGGCCTGGGCGGGCGGAATTCGGCCGAGCTCGCGGTCAAGCTCCGCAACGCCGATGCCAAGGCCAAGTATGAATACGAACTGGTCGTGCTCGACGACGAATGCAAGCCGAACGTCGGCGTCCAGGTCGCGACCAAGGCGGCGTCCGACAAGGCGGTCATCGCCGGCGTGACGCACTATTGTTCCGCGGTCGCCATCGGCACGGTCGATACCTACAACAAGTTCGGATTGCCGGTGGTGGTCTGGGGCGCGGTGCTGCCGGACATCACCTATGGCAACAACTTCAAGGAAATCAACCGCGTCAACGGCACCATGATCAACCAGAACGAGGTCAACGCCAAGTTCTCGGTCGGCCAGGGCTTCAAGAAGTTCGCCGTCATTCACGACACCACCGATTACGGCAAGGGCCACAACAAGTACTTCAGCGAAAATCTGGCCAAGAACGGCGGACAGATTCTCGGCACCTTCGGCGTCACCGCCGACCAGCAGGACTTCAACGCCGAACTGACCAAGATCAAGCCGCTCAACGCCGACGCGCTCTACTTCGGCGGCCTGACCCCGATCGGCGTCCGCATCCGTTCGCAGATGGACAAGCTCGGCATCAAGGCGCACTTCGTCGGCACCTCGGGCATCATGTCGGACGCGTTCATCGAGGGCCTGGGCCCGCTCGCCGAAGGCGTGCTCGCCTTCCGCGAGGGCGCGCCGGTCGACAAGCTGCCCGGCGGCAAGTTCTTCATGGAGAAGTATTCCGCCGCCAAGTACGGCGAGCCGCCGGAAGCCTACGGTCCGTTCGCCTACGCCGCCATGTCCCTGGTGCTCGATACCATCGAAAAGGTCGGCCCTGATCGTAAAAAAGTGCGCGACGAACTGCGCAAGACCAAGGATCGCGACTCGATCGTCGGCAAGATCACCTTCGACGACCACGGCCAGAACACGGTCGCGGCCATCACCAAGTACGTCGTTCAGGACGGCAAGTGGGTGGTCTGGGAGGACAGCGAATACGCCTCCGGCAAGCGCAAGCTGGTGAAATAAGCAGGGCCCGATCGCGCTCCGGGCGGCGTCCGCCGCCCGGAGTGTCCCTTGCCTCGGACTTTTGGTCCCTCGCCCATGGACACCGGCCTGCTCGCGCAATTCGTCGCCAACGGCCTGATGCTCGGCATGATGTATGCCCTGGTCGCGGTCGGCTTCACCCTGTTCTTCGGGGTGCTCGACATCATCAAGTTTTCGCACGGCGACGTGCTCACGGTCGGCGTCTTCGCCGGCTTTGCCACCTTCCTCGGCCTCAAGGCGATCGACATCGCCAATCCCTGGGTGCAGGTCGTGGTGGTGACGGTGATCGCGTGCGCCGCCATGGCGCTGCTCGGCGCGCTGATCGCGCGCTATCTGGTCATGCCGCTCAAGGGCGCGCCGGCGCTGAACGTGCTGCTGCTCACCCTGATGCTGGGCACGGTCCTGCGCGAAGGCGTGCGCCTGTTCTTTCCCGACGGCGCGAATCCCAAGCCGTTCCCCAAGCTGCTGCCGACCGAATCGATCGCTTTCGGCAGCTTCAATCTGCGCTACGACAGCGTGATCCTGTTTCTCGGCGGCCTGGCCGTCATCGTCGCGATTCACCTGCTCATCAACCGCACCAAGCTCGGGCTCGCCATCCGCGCCGTCGCCCAGGACGAGGAGACGGCCAAGATCATGGGCATCAACTTCAGCCTGATCGTGCTCGCGACCTTCGCCCTCGGTTCCGCCGTCGCCGCCTTCGCCGGGGTGATGAACGGCCTCTATTACAACGAGATCAACTTCGGCATGGGGCTGCTGCTCGGCATCATCGGCTTTTCGGCGGCAATCATCGGCGGGCTCGGCAACATCTACGGCGCGATTTTGGGCGGGTTCCTGTTCGCGGGACTGCAGACGCTGGGCGCGGTCGCGTTGCCGTTCGCGTCCGCCTACAAGGACGTGTTCGCCTTCGCCGTGGTCATCGTGCTGATGACCATTTGGCCGACCGGACTGATCGCCGAAAAAACCAGCGAGCGGGTTTGAGATCATGAATTCCGGCCCCGCGCCGTCGCCGTCCGAAACCGCTTGGCCGGCCTTCGCCGCGATTGCCGCGGCGACCGCGTTCGCGGTCCTCTTCATGTGGGCGGAAACCGAGGCGTACGTGCTGGCCGTCATCGCCGCCGGCGCGGCGTGCGCCTGGGCGGCACGGCGCTTCGGCGTGGCCGCGCGGGCGGCGCGGATTTTCGCCGCGCGCGAAAGGACGCTCGATTGGGGCGTGATCGCCGGCACGCTGGCGCTGATGGCCGTGTTCCACGAGGAGCATTTCGCGCTGCTGATGACGGCGACCGTACTGCTTTACCTGGTGGCGTGCCTCGGCCTCAACATCCAGTTCGGCTATTCCGGGGTGCTCAATTTCGCGTCCGCGTCGTTCTTCGGCGTCGGTTGCTACACCGCGGCGGTGCTGACCCGCCACACCGGCATTCCCCATCCGGTCGTGCTGCTGATCGGCGGCGCGATGGCGGCCCTGATCGGCCTCGTTCTGGTGCTGCCGGTGTTGCGCACCCGCGGCCATTATGCCGCCGTCATCACCATCGCGTTCGCGGTCCTGTTCCGCACGTTCCTGGAAGTCAACGACGCGCTCGGCGGGCCGCAGGGCCTGAAATTGCCGGCCTTGCAGGTGTTCGGTTGGAACTTCAACCGCAACTTCGACATTTTCGGCATCGAGCTGTCGTTCTACGTCAATTACGTCCTGCTCGCGCTTCTGCTCGCGACCGTCGCGTTCGCGCTCACCCGGCGCCTGGAACGCTCGTGGATCGGCCTCGCCCTCGACGCCGTGCGCCTGGACGAAACCGCCGCCGCCTGCTTCGGCGTCCATCTCGCCCGCTGGAAGGCGCTCGCCTTCACCCTCGGAAACTTCATGGCCGGGGTCGCGGGCGCGGTCTACGCCCTGATGCTCGGCTTCATCGCGCCGACCAATTTCACCTTCGGCGATTCGCTGATCATGGTCTCGATCGTGCTGCTCGGCGGGATCGGCAACCCGTGGGGAGTGGTGCTCGCATCCGCGTTCGTCGTCGTGCTGCCCGAAAAGCTGCAATTGATCCAGGAATACCGGTTTATCCTGTTTGCCGCCCTGGTGATCCTGATCCTGCTGTTCCGTCCCGAGGGGCTGCTGCCGCGCAGATTGCGGGCTTACCTTCCCGGCTGGAGCCCGAAATGACCGCGCCGCTGCTCAAGCTCGACGGTTTCACCCGCATGTTCGGCGGATTGGTCGCGCTCGACCACCTCGACCTCGAGGTAGACGAAGGCGAAATCCTCGGCCTGATCGGTCCCAACGGTTCGGGCAAAACGACCATGTTCAACGTGCTCACCGGCATCTACGCCGCGAGCGAGGGCCGCGCCGAATTCCAGGGCCGCGACATCACCAACCTGCCGGCCCAGGCGGTGTGCGAAAGCGGCATCGCGCGCACCTTCCAGCGTTCGCGGCTCTGCTTGCCGCTGTCGATATTCGACAACATCATGATCGGCAAGCACATCCGGCTCGACCACGGTCTGGTGTTCAACCTGCTGCGCCGCCGCGCCTTCGCCGCCGAATTCGAATCCGCGTTCGCTGACGCGCGCGATCTGGTCCGCCTGTTCGATCCGCCGCTCGCGGATCGGATGTTCGAGGCGGTCGGCACGTTTCCGATGATCGACCGGCGCCGCATCGAGATTTGCCGCGCGCTGGTTAGCCGGCCGAAGCTGCTGCTGCTCGACGAGCCCTCCGCCGGCATGACCGAGGAGGAAACCCGCCAGTTGATGGACGACATCCTGACGGTCAAATCGCGGCTCGCCGGCTTGACGATCATCGTGATCGAGCACGAAATGGGCATCATTGAGCGCATCACCAACCGCTGCGCGGTGCTCAACTTCGGGCGCAAGATCGCGGAAGGCGCCTACCGCGACATCGCCGCCGACCGTCAGGTCCAGGAAGCCTATCTCGGAGTGGAATGAGGAAGTTGTGATGGCCGATCCGTTCCCTCACGCGCCGTCCGATCTGGTGGTCGAGAACGTTTTTGCCGCCTACGACAAGGCCGACGTGCTCGAAGGCGTGAATCTCAGCGCGCGGGCGGGCCAGATCACCTGCCTGCTCGGCGCCAACGGTTCGGGCAAGTCGACCCTGATCCGGGCGATTCTCGGCCTCACGCCGCCGCGCCAGGGTCGGATCGTGTTCGGCGGCCGGCAGATTTCCGGCCTCGCCACCCATCAGGTGATCGCGGCCGGCATCGCCTGCATCCCCGAAGGGCGCAAGGTCTTTCCCAAGCTGACCGTGGCGGAAAACCTGCGCCTCGGCGCCTACCGGGAAACGTCGGAGTCGGTGGTGGCCGAGCGCATGACCAATGTGTTCGAGATTTTCCCGCGTCTCAGGGAGCGCAGCGGCCAGATCGCCGGCACCATGTCGGGCGGGGAACAGGCGATGATCTCCATCGGCCGCGGCCTGATGGGCGCGCCCCGGCTGCTCCTGATCGACGAGCCGTCCCTCGGCCTTTCGCCGTTGCTGGTCAAGGAAAACTTCGCCATCATCCGTCGCATCAACGAACGCGGCATCACCGTGTTCCTGGTGGAGCAGAACGTACGCCAGACGCTCGCCATCGCCCATGTCGGCTACGTGCTGGCGCAGGGGCGCGTCGTCGCGTCCGGCCCGGCCGCCGAACTGGCGGCCAACGCCGACGTTCACAAGGCTTATTTCGGATAACAACCCCATGCCCAACGTTCCCGACGTCGTCGAATTGACCCGAACCCTGGTCGGGTTCGAGACCATCAATCCGCCCGGCAACGAACGCGTCTGCGCCGAACACCTCGGCAGGATTCTCGAAGGCGTGGGATTCACGTGCGCCTACCACGAATTCGCCCCCGGCCGGTCGAGCCTGGTCGCGCGGGTAGGGCGGAGCGGGGCGCGTTCGCCGCTCTGCTTCACCGGCCACATCGACACCGTGCCCCTCGGCGCGCAGCCGTGGAGCCGGGATCCGTTCGCGGGCGAAATCGCCGACGGGCGCATGTACGGGCGCGGCACCAGCGACATGAAAAGCGGCGTCGCCGCCTTCGTCGCGGCGGCGGCGGCGGCGGCGCGCGACCTGGCGCGCGGGCCGGGCGCCGTGCTGGTCATCACCGCGGGCGAGGAAACCGGCTGCGAGGGCGCGGCGCACCTCGTCCAATCGGGCCACGCGCTCGGCGAGGCGGGCGCGATCGTGGTCGCCGAGCCGACCGCCAACCGCGCCTATGCCGGGCACAAGGGCGCGCTCTGGCTCAAGGCGCGCACCCGGGGCGTGACCGCCCACGGCTCGATGCCCGAACGCGGCGTCAACGCGGTCCACAAGGCGGCGCGCGCGGTCGGCCAGCTCGCCGACTTCGACTTCAACGTCGCCCGCCATCCGGTGATGGGCGCGCCGACCCTCAACGTCGGTACCATCCGGGGCGGGCTCAACGTCAATTCGGTTCCCGACCAGGCCGAAATCGGCATCGACATCCGTACCATCCCCGGCCAGCGCCACGACGCGGTGCGCGGCACGCTCGCCACCTATCTCGGCTCCGAGGTCGAGGTCGAGCCGTTCATCGACGTCGAGGGCGTTTGGACCGATCCGCAGCATCCGTGGATGCGCCAGGTCTATGCTGCGGTCGAGAAGGCGACCGGCGTCAAGGCCGACGTGCGCGCCGCGACCTATTTCACCGACGCCGCGTTCCTGACCCCGGCTTACGGCGGTCCGCCGACCGTGATCCTGGGGCCGGGCGAGCCGGAGCTCGCCCACCAGACCGACGAATACTGCGTGGTCGAACGCATCCGCGAAGCCGAAGCCGTGTTCACCTATCTGGCGCTCGATTGGCAGGGCTGACTACAGCCATCCCTCGGCGCGGGCGTAGGCGACGGCGACGAACGCGGCCAGCCCGGCGCCGGTGCCGACGAAGATGTGACGGCGGAACGCGAAGAACATCATCAGGCCGAACGCGGTCGCGCCGACCCGGTCGACCAACGGCGCCTCGCTCAAGGCGCCGCCCGGCACCAAAATGATGCGCGCGATCACGGCGGCGAGCATCGCGTAGGCGACGCACGCGAACCATTCGAACGCGGCGCTGCCGACGCCGATCCGCTTCGCCAATGTCGCGCCGATCCCGCGCCAAACGTAAGTCGCGGCGCTGGCGGCGATCATGGCGGCGATGGGGGCGGCCTCAACCACGGCGCAACACCTTCCGCTCCAGCAGGAATGCCAGGGTACCGCCGCCGATGCCGGCCACTGGCACGCCCCAATCGGGCGAGACCAGATGCAGCGACGGCCCCGCGATCGCGCCGACCAGGACGGCAATGACGCCCGCGCGCTCGCGCACGCCCGCGAACACCATCAGGAAGTAGACCGGGCTCAGGTAGACGAAGCCGAGGGTGAGCGGCCTCGGCAAAACCCCCGCCAGCGCGAACCCGAGCGCGGCGCCGATCGCGCCCGAGAACATGCACAGCAGCGAGAAACCGACGAAGTAGGGCGCGCGCTGTTCGAGCGGCAGCGACGGTCCCCGGCGCATCAGCGCGACCCAGGTGTTGACCGAGACGAAATGGGCGAGCAGATACGCCCACGCCCAGGGCTTGAAAGCGCCCTTGAGCATCGGAAACAGCGATACCGTCATCGGCAAAAAGCGGGCGTTGGCGCCGGCGGTGGCGACCGCGATCGGCAGCAGCGAGGCCCCGGCCGCGAACAGCTCGACCATGGCGATCTGCCCCGGCATGCCCCAGACCGTGAAGATCGAAATAACCGTGAGATCGAACGGAAATCCGCTTTCGCGCGCGAACGAGCCGAAGCCGAAGGCGGAGCCGAACAACACCGACGCGGGCAGGCCGAGGCCGTCCCACAGGCCGCCCCAGAAGGCGCGCGCGCCGCTGCGAAAGGGGCGGAGCGGCGGCGGGTCGGGCGCGGCGGCGGACGGGGCGTTCGACATCGGCCGGGAGTATCGCCGACGCGCGCCGTTTGGCATAGCCGTCCTTGATCGCGCGATAAGGCCGCGGGTCTTGTCGGCGGGCGCTCGCCGTGCATACTCCGGCGGTCTTCGTTCGTCCCTTCGAGCCGGGAATTCGACCATGACCGCCACCGCCCGCCTGATCGACGGCAAGGCCTTCGCCGAAGGCCTGCGCGCCCGCACCGCCAAGAAGGTCGCCAACCTGGTCGCGCGCAAGGGCGTGCGCCCGGGCCTCGCGGTCGTTCTGGTCGGCGACGATCCGGCGAGCCAGGTCTACGTCCGCAACAAGGGCAAGCAGACGGTCGAGGCGGGCATGGAGAGCTTCGAGCATCGCCTGCCCGCCACGACCTCCCAGGCCGAACTGCTGGCGCTGATCGGCCGCCTCAACCGCGACGAGGGCGTGCACGGAATTCTGGTGCAACTGCCGCTACCCAAGCAGATCGACGCCGACACGGTGCTGCTCGCCATCGACCCGGCCAAGGACGTGGACGGCTTTCACGTGGTCAACGTCGGCAGGCTTTTGACCGGCGCGGGCGACGCCATGGTGCCGTGCACGCCGCTCGGCTGCCTGATGCTGCTGAAGGACACGCTTGGCTCGCTCGCGGGCGCGCGCGCCCTGGTGCTGGGACGATCCAATATCGTCGGCAAGCCGATGGCGGCGCTCCTGATCGGCGAAAGCTGCACCGTGACCGTGGCGCACTCCAAGACCCGCGATCTCGCCGACGAATGCCGCCGCGCCGACATTCTGGTCGCGGCGGTCGGGCGCGCGCGCATGGTCAAGGGCGACTGGATCAGGCCGGGCGCGACCGTGATCGACGTCGGCATCAACCGGATCGAGGAAGGCGGCAAGCAGCGCCTGGTCGGCGACGTGGATTTCGACGCGGCCGCCCAAGTCGCGGGCGCGATCACGCCGGTGCCGGGCGGGGTCGGGCCGATGACCATCGCCTGCCTGCTCGCCAACACGCTGACCGCCGCCTGCCGCGGGGCCGGCGTCGATCCCGATTCCCTGTGAGGACGCCGCCCCTTATAGTGGCGGCGTGCGCAAGGCTTCTCCCCCCATCGTTCCGGTGATTTTGTCGGGCGGTTCCGGCACCCGGTTGTGGCCGCTTTCGTTGCCCGAGCGGCCGAAGCAGTTCATCGAATTCGGTCCGGCGCTCGGCGCGCGCAAGGGATCCGCCGCGCGCACCCTGTTCCAGGAAACGCTCGCGCGGGTGGCGAAAAAGCCGTTCCGACCGCCCCTGGTGGTCGCCAATCATGAACACCGTTTCCTGATCGCCGAACAGCTGCGCGCGCTCAAGCTCCGCCCGCTCGCGATCATGCTGGAGCCCGGTGCCCGCAACACCGCGCCCGCGTGCGGGGCCGCCGCCGCGTTCGTCGCCGCGCGCGATCCGAACGCCCTGGCCCTGGTGCTGCCGTCCGACCACGTGATCGGCGACGCGGGCGCGTTCCGTCGGGCGGTGTCGCGCGCGGTTCCCGCCGCCGCCGCCGGCCGTCTGGTGACGTTCGGAATCGCGCCCAGGGGTCCGCACACCGGCTACGGCTATATCGCGGCCGGCGTCCCGATCGAGGGAACGAGGGGCGTCCGAAACGTCGACCGATTCATCGAGAAGCCCAAGCTCGCCAAGGCCAGGCGCCTGCTCGCCCGAGGCAATGTCTACTGGAACGCGGGAATTTTTTTGTTTGCGCCGCAAGCGTTCCTCGCCGAACTGAGCCGTCTCGCTCCCGACGTGGCGGCGAAGGCCCGGGCGGCGGTCGCCAAGGGCAAGGTCGATCTGGATTTCTTCCGCCTCGAGGCCAAGGCCTTCGCCGCGATCAGGGCGGGCGCCGTCGATACCGTGGTCATGGAACGCACCAAGCGCGCCGCCGTGGCGCCGGTGGACATGGATTGGTCGGACGCGGGCTCCTTCGCCGCGTTGTGGGACGCGGGCGCGCGCGATCCGCGCGGCAACGTGCGCCAGGGCCCGGTCGCGCTGCACGACGTATCCGGCTCGTTTTTGTCGAGCGAGGGCCCCACGATCGGCGCGATCGGCGTGCGCGATCTGGTGGTGGTCGCGACCGAGGACGCGGTTCTGGTCGCGCCGCGCGCGCGGGCGGAAGACGTGCGCGCGCTCGCGCCGCTCGTCGCCGCCGCGCTCGATTCGAAGGGGGCGCGGATGTCCCGCGTCACCGTCTTCCGCCCGTGGGGCAGCTACCGCTCGCTCCGGTTCGGCGCGGGATTCCAGGTGAAGCAGATCACGGTCAAGCCCGGCGCCGCCTTGAGCCTCCAGTATCACCGCCGCCGCGCCGAGCATTGGGTGGTGGTCGCGGGCCGGGCGCGCATCACGCGCGGGACGGAAACCTTCGTGCTGGGGGCGAACCAATCCGCCTACATTCCGAAGGGCGTGCGTCACCGGCTGGCGAACGCCGGGCGCGAGCCCCTGCACCTGATCGAGGTGCAATCGGGCGACTATCTCGGCGAGGACGATATCGTCCGGCTTGAGGATCACTACGGGCGGGCCTAGAGTCCTTCTCCCGTTCCCTGCAACCCGAGGTTTTCCCATGGGTTATGCCGTCAACACCCTCGAACACCATTTTCTGCCGTTCACCGCCAACCGCGACTTCAAGGCCAATCCCCGCCTGATCGTGCGCGGCGAAGGGGTCCATTACTGGAACCACAAGGGCGAGAAAATCCTCGACGGCTCGTCGGGCCTGTTCTGCTGCGCCGCCGGCCACGCGCGCAAGGAAATCGCCGAGGCGGTGGCGAAGCAGTTGACCGAGGTCGAATTCACGCCCCACTTCCAGCTCGCGCATCCGTCGTCGTTCGAGGTCGCCCGCCGCATCGCCCATCTCGCGCCCGAAGGCCTGAACCGCGTCTTCTTCGGCAATTCGGGGTCCGAGGCGGTCGACAGCGCCATGAAGATCGCGCTCGCCTATTTTCGCGCCAAGGGCGAAGGCCACCGGGTGCGCTTCGTCGCCCGCGAACGTGCCTACCACGGCGTCAACTTCGGCGGCACCTCGCTCCAGGGCATGGTCAAGAACCGCGAAGCTTTCGGCGTGCTGCTGCCGGGCGTCGTCCACATGCGCCACACGTGGCTGGCCGAAAACCGCTTCGCCAAGGGCCAGCCGGAGAAGGGCGCCGAACTCGCCGACGACCTGCAGCGCATCTGCGACACCTACGGCGGCTCCAACATCGCCGCCTGCTTCGTCGAGCCGATCGCCGGTTCGACCGGCGCGCTGATCCCGCCCAAGGGCTATCTCGAACGGCTGCGCGCGATTTGCGATCGTCACGGCATCCTGCTGGTGTTCGACGAGGTCATCACCGGCTTCGGCCGCACCGGCAAGGTGTTCGGCGCGCAGAGCTTCGCGGTCAAGCCGGACATGATCACGTTCGCCAAGGCGATCACCAACGCCGCGCAGCCGATGGGCGGCGTCATCCTCAAGGAGGACATCTACGACACCATCGTCAACGCCGCGCCCCAGGGCGCGATCGAGCTGTTCCACGGCTACACCTACTCGGCGCATCCGGCGGCGTGCGCCGCCGCGCTCGCCACCCTCGACATCTACGAGCGCGAGGGCCTGTTCCAGCGTGCGGCCGAACTGTCGCCCTATTTCCTGGACGCGGTGTTCTCGCTCAAGGGAACGTCGGGCATCACCGACATCCGGGGCTACGGCCTGATCGCCGGCTTCGACGTGGAGCCGGGCCAGACGCCGGGCGCGCGCGGCACCGCGCTGCAGAAGCAGCTTTTCGCCAACGGCCTGCACGTGAAATGCACCGGCGACGCCGGAATTCTCGCGCCGCCCTTCGTCGCCGAGAAGAAGCACGTCGACCAGATCATCGACATCATCAAGAAAACCCTGAAGGAAGTCTGAGGCGGCGATGGCGAGGGAACTCTCTCATTTCATCGACGGCAAGCGCGTCGCGGGCCAAAGCGGGCGCTTCGCCGACGTCTACAACCCCGCGACCGGGGAAGCGGCGGCGCGGGTGCCCTTGGCCGACGCGGATGAGGTTCGCGCCGCGATCGCGTCCGCCGCGCGCGCCTTTCCCGCCTGGGCGGCGACGCCGCCCGCGCGCCGCGCGCAAGTCATGTTCCGGCTGCGCGAGCTTCTCTACAGGCACATGGACGAACTGGCGCCGCTGCTGTCGGCCGAACACGGCAAGACGCTTCCCGACGCCAAGGGGGAACTGACCCGCGGCCTCGAGGTGGTCGAATTCGCCTGCGGCATCCCGCAGCTTCTCAAGGGCGAGTTCTCGGATTCGGTCGCGACCGCGGTCGACAGTTTTTCGCTGCGCCAGCCCTTGGGCGTAGTCGCCGGCATCACGCCGTTCAATTTTCCGGCGATGGTGCCCATGTGGATGTTTCCGGTCGCGCTCGCCTGCGGCAACACCTTCGTCTTGAAGCCGTCCGAGCGCGATCCCTCGGTCACGCTCCGGGTCGTGGAGCTGGCCAAGGAAGCTGGGCTTCCCGACGGCGTGCTCAACCTGGTCAACGGCGACAAGGTCGCGGTCGATACCCTGCTCGCCGATCCGGTCGTGCAGGCGATCAGCTTCGTCGGCTCGACCGCGGTTGGGCGCTACATCTACACTACCGGCTGCGCCCACGGAAAAAGGGTCCAGGCGCTGTGCGGCGCCAAGAACCACATGGTGATCATGCCGGATGCCGACATGGACCAGGTGGTCGATGCCGCGATGGGCGCGGCCTACGGCTCGGCCGGCGAACGGTGCATGGCGATTTCGGTCGCGGTGCCGGTCGGCCGGGAAACCGCCGACGAATTCATCCGCCGCATGACCCCGCGCGTGCAGGCCTTGAAGGTCGCGCCCTACACCGATCCGCAGGCGGAAATGGGCCCGATCGTCACCCGCCAGAGCCTCGACAAAATTCTCGGCCTGATCGATTCGGGGCTGAAGGAAGGCGCCAAGCTCGCGGTCGACGGGCGCGGGATCAAATTGCAGGGCTATGAGAAGGGCTTCTTCCTCGGCGGCTGCCTGTTCGACCACGTCAAGCCGAGCATGAAAATCTACCGCGAGGAAATCTTCGGCCCCGTGCTTTCGGTCGTGCGCGCGGAAAGCTACGAGGACGCCCTCGGCCTGGTCCACGGCCACGAATACGGCAACGGCGTCGCGGTCTTCACCCGCGACGGCGACGCGGCGCGCGACTTCGTCGGCCGCATCCAGGTCGGCATGGTCGGCGTCAACGTGCCGATCCCGGTGCCGGTCGCCTACCACAGCTTCGGCGGGTGGAAGGCGTCGCTGTTCGGCGACCACCACATCCACGGGCCGGAAGGGGTGCGCTTCTACACCCGGCTCAAGACCGTGACCGCGCGCTGGCCCTCGGGCATCCGCACCGGCGCCCAGTTCCATTTCAAGGGCGGCGGCGAGCACTGAGCCTTCGACGATGGTCCAGCTTCGCTTCATCGGGTGCGGGGACGCCTTCGGCAGCGGCGGGCGCTTCAACACCTGCTTTCAGGTCCGCCACGCGGAAGGCGCGTGTCTGATCGACTGCGGCGCGTCGTCCTTGGTGGCGTTGCGGCGTTTCGAGGTCGATCCCAACGCGATCGATTCCATCTTCCTCACCCATCTGCACGGCGATCATTTCGGCGGGGTGCCGTTCTTTCTGCTCGATGCCCGGCTCGCCAGCCGGCGCGCGGCGCCGCTCCTGATCGCGGGCCCGCCCGGCACCGAAAAGCGCGTCAACGACACCCTCGAATGCCTGTTTCCGGGTTCGGGCGGCAAGCCCTACAAATTCCCGCTCGAATTCGCGGAGCTTGCGGCGGGCGAAACCTTCCGGCGCGGTCCCTACGCGGTCACGCCCTTTCCCGCCGACCATTCGGCCGGGGCGCCGTGTTACGCGCTTCGGCTCGAAGTCGAGGGCAAGACCATCGCTTATACCGGCGACGGCGCCTGGAGCGACGGCGTGGCCGCCGCCGGCCGCGACGCCGACCTCTTCATCGCCGAGACCTATTTCTACGAACGGGCGATCACCCAGCACCTCGATTTCAAGACATTGGCCGAACATCTGCCCGAAATCGCGCCCAGGCGCTTGGTCCTCACCCACATGAGCCCGGACATGCTGGCGCGTGTCGGCACGCTTCCCTTTGAGGCCGCCGAAGACGGCAAGACGATCGCGCTTTGAAAGATCGCGGAGGTCGCCATCAATCCTTGGTCCGGGATACGCATTGGATGAAAGCGCCGCGCGCCATGAACGGGCGGCTTACGCGCGGCCTCAAACTCGGCCTCGGGCGCGGGGAAGCGCGCGCGCTCGCGCGCCTTGGGACGCCCGAGGACATCCAGGATTTCGTCGGCGCGTTGCCCACCAACTTCGAGCCCGAGGGGGACACGTGCTGGTCGGTCGCCGAGGCCCTTCGCCGCGGCCGGGCGCACTGCATCGAGGGCGCGTTCGTGGCGGCGTGCGCGCTCTGGCTCCAGGGCAGGCCGCCGCTCTTGATGGATTTCCAGGCGCACGGCGACGACGATCACGTGGTGGCGTTGTTTCGTCACGGCACCTGCTGGGGCGCCATATCCAAGAGCAACCACGTCTGGCTGCGCTGGCGCGATCCGATCTACCGTTCCTTGCGCGAATTGGCGCTCTCCTATTTCCACGAGTACGTGATGGGGGAGAAGAAGACGCTTCGCAATTATTCGAGCGCGTTCGATTTGCGCCGCTTCGATCCCGGTATGTGGGTCACCAACGGCACCGATTGCTGGGAGGTCGCCGAGGCTCTCGATCTGACCCGGCATTATCCGCTGATGACGCCGGCCCAGGCGCGCCGGCTCAAGCCGCGCGACGCGATGGAAGTGCGCGCGGGCAAGATGATCGAATACGCCGCGCCCAACGCCAAGGTCGCGCGGCGGTACTGATTCCACGCCATGGGCCGATCGGAACTCCGATGACCGAAACGAAGCCTATCGGCGATTTGCCCGGCTTGGCCCCGGAAACCCACGCCCGTTGGCGCGCCTCCGCGTTAGGCGCCGTTACCGAGCGCCTCGAACGGCGGCTGATCCTTGACCTGCTCGGCGACGTTTGCGAGCGAAATGTTTTGGATGTCGGGTGCGGCGATGGCGATCTTGCGGTCGAACTCTCGAAGCGCGGCGCGCGTGTCGTCGGAATCGACGCCTCCGAGCCGATGATCGCGGCGGCCAGAGGAAGGGCGACGGGGGAAAGGATCGACGTCGATTTTCGGGTGGCGACGGCGCGGCGCCTGCCGTTTGCGGACGAAAGCTTCGATGTCGTCGTCGCGGTGACGGTCCTCTGTTTTATCGGCGATGCCGCTTCCGTTTTCCGGGAAATGGCTCGGGTGCTTCGCCCCGGCGGTCGTCTCGTCATCGGTGAACTGGGCCGATGGAGTTTCTGGGCGATGGCCCGTCGCGTGCGCGCTTGGTTCGGCGACCCGCTCTGGCGGAAGGGGAAGTTCCGGACGGCGCGGGAGTTGCGCGCGCTGGCCGGAGGGGCCGGGCTTAAGACGGACACCGTCCGTGGCGCGATCTATTATCCCCGTTGGGGGCTTGCGGCGCTGCTGCTTGCGCCATGCGATCCGAGCCTCGGTCGGATCACGACCCTGGGGGCGGCCTTTCTGGCGCTTCGTGCGGTCAAGCCCCTATCGGGATAGCGGCGCTGATTTCGATTTGCAAGCGGCGGAACGGGAAGCCGAAGGCGGGGACTTGTCGCCGGTCAAGGCGACACCCGTCAAAGGGGTAGAGCATAATTCAGGCGCATGCCATTTCCGTTTGTGGCCGGCGCCAAGAA
Organism: uncultured Hyphomicrobiales bacterium; assembly: GCA_964412955.1. Classification (GTDB taxonomy): domain Bacteria; phylum Pseudomonadota; class Alphaproteobacteria; order Rhodospirillales; family 2-12-FULL-67-15; genus 2-12-FULL-67-15. The sequence continues at coordinate 61,298 of CAYPQV010000003.1, read as the reverse complement.
AGTGTACCGCGTTGCGCTCGGCCTCGAGAACAAAGTGGATCGATGAGGAGGTCTTTCATGCCCTACATCGAATGGGATGCAAAGCTGGAGACCGGCGTCGCGGGAATCGACCATGAACATCGCGAACTGGTGCGATTGCTGAACGATATTCACGAACTGATCGCGGCGGAAGCGGACCCGCGCCGGATCGCCGACACGCTGGCCGATTTTCACACCCTCGCCACCGCCCATTTCGCGCTGGAAGAAAAGATCATGCGCGACCAGAAATACCCGGCCTTCGCCGAGCGCCGCCGCACGCACCATCGCTTGCTCGACGAGGTGCGGGATATTATGGACGCCTATGACGCCGGGTCGTATCGCGAGGGGCAAAGCCTTCCGGACACGCTGCGGCAATGGCTGTTTCAGGCCATGATCATCGACGTAGATCTGTTCACGAGGCTCGAACCCGCGAACTTGCGCAAATGGGGCCTGACGCAGGGCTAGGCTCCGAGGCGCGGGGGCAAGCACGCTCCGGAAGCCCGATATTCTTTGATCTCGCGCAAGATCAAACATCCTCCCGGCGGGCCTCGAAGGCGCTATGTTGGTCGAGAGTGCATCCTCGACAATCCGTCGGACGCCGATGACCGAAGCAAGGCCAGTTTGCGAACTTCCGGGTCTGGATCCCGATTCTTACACCCGCTGGCGCGCCTCGGACGTGGGCGCGATCACGGAACGCCTCGAACGGCGGCTGATCCTCGACCTGGTGGGGGACGTTCGCGGGCGCGGCGTTCTCGACGTCGGGTGCGGCGATGGCGATCTTGCGGTCGAACTCTCGAAGCGCGGCGCGCATGTCGTCGGGATCGACACCTCCGAGCCGATGATCGCGGCGGCCAGAGGAAGGGCGACGGAGGAAAGGATCGACGTCGATTTTCGGGTGGCGACGGCGCGGCGCCTGCCGTTTCTGGACGAACACTTCGATATCGTCGTTGCGGTGACGGTCCTTTGTTTCGTCGAAGACGCCGCTCCTGTTTTCCGGGAAATGGCCCGGGTCCTTCATCCGGGAGGGCATCTCGTCATCGGCGAACTGGGCAAGTGGAACTCCTGGGCCGCACGCGGCGTTTGCGCGGCTGGCTCGGCTCTCCCCTCTGGCGGAACGGAAGGTTCCGAACAGCGCGGGAACTGCGTGCGTTGGCGAAACAAGCCGGCCTTGCGGCGGAGACCGTTCGCGGAGCGGTCTATTATCCCCGCTGGGGGCTCGCGGCCCGGCTGCTGGCGCCGTGGGACCAAAGCCTTGGCCGGGTCACGACCCTCGGCGCCGCCTTCCTGGCGCTCCGCGCGACCAAGAGCGTACCCGCGCCCGCCGACGTTCTTGCGGGATGCTCCGCTCCTCGAGTCGACGCCCATGGCAACGAACGAGGGGCGTAGTCGGCAATTCGAATTTTAGCTCAAAGAGGCTGATACTGTTACACAACCTCCCGTTTAAGCCGTCACAAGCATGTGCCCAAACCGGCAATTAATTTCTCGATCCCTATTGCGCTTTGCGCTTGGAACCTTGAGTATTCCGACACGGGCAAGCAGCGGCTTGTCCGATGAGCTGCTCAAAAATCGGCGACGTACCGAAGTTGCCGTTTTCTAACAATGGCAGCCCTAATGCCGTCGGTGGGCGCGCTACCACTCCGAATAAAGTTGCGTGACGATGCGGGCGCCTGCGCGCCCGCTTCCATCCGCGCGCCGCTTGTGGCGCGCGGGCCTCTCACCGAAGGTCATAAATCATGCAAGTTCCTTCAATCCTGCAAGGCGAGTCGCTGACCCGTCTTCTCCAGGGGGCGGCCGCTGGCGCCGTCGCGACGATATTTATCGGTTTTAACTGGGGCGGCTGGGTCACCGGCGGCTCCGCGAAGGAGATGGCGCGGAAAAAGTCCGACAGTGCCGTCGTATCGGCGCTCGCGCCGATCTGCGTCGATAAATTCAATCGTCAGGCCAATGCCGCGGCAAGTCTGGTCGAATTGAAAAAGGTCAGCGCCTGGCAGCAAGGCTCTTTCATCGAAAAAGGCGGGTGGGCGACGATGCCGGGGATGACCTCTCCCGACTCGGACGTGGCTCGGGCTTGCGCCGAAGCGCTGGATAAACTGAAGTCATAACGCGCCGTTACCGGGCGAGCCTATCGGCGCGTCGCCCCTTCCGAGGAAGCCCCGATCCGTCTCAAGGCCTCGGCGAAGGACTTGCCGTCCAGATCATCCGGCAGGGCGAGGAGCCGGTCGACGCGCTGCTCGATGTGCGCGTACGCCCGCGCGAACGCCCGGGCGCGAACGGCATCGTCGCCTTCGGCGGCGGAGGGATCGGCGATGCCCCAGTGGGCGGTCGTCGGTCGTCCCGGCCATACGGGGCAGACCTCGCCGGCCGCGTCGTCGCAAACGGTGATGACGGCATCCATCCGGGGCGCGTCCGGTTTCGAAAAGTCTTCCCACGATTTCGAGCGAAGTTGCCCGGTGGGATGGCCCTTTTCGGCGAGGAGCCGGAGCGCGAACGGATTCGGCGCGCCCTTCGGGGAACTGCCCGCGGAAAAGGCGCGAAAGCGCCCGCCGCCCTTGGCGTTCAGGATCGCCTCCGCGAGGAGTTGTGCGTGCACAGGAAAAGAACGTTGCGCGGTCGCATGGCTGTCACGGCGTTGGCGCCGCGCCCGCGTCCTCAGACCACCCGGACCTTGAGGACGGCGATGCCGTCGACGCCGCCTTCGAGCACGTCGCCCTTCTTGACCGGGCCGACGCCGGCGGGCGTGCCGGTGAAGATCAGGTCGCCGGGCGCCAGCGGAAACAGCCGCGACAGGTGCATCACGATTTCCGGCACGTTCCAGATCATTTCGGAAACGTCCCCTTTCTGGCGCAGGTTGCCGTTGACCTTGAGCCAGACCAGGCCCTTGGTCGGATGGCCGCTCTTGGTCGCGGGCCGGATCTTGGAGCAAAGGGCCGCCTGCTCGAACGCCTTGCCCACCTCCCACGGCCGGCCGGTCTTCTTCGCCTCGCCCTGCAGGTCGCGCCGGGTCATGTCGAGGCCGACGGCGTAACCGTAGATGTGCTTCAAGGCTTTCGCCGCCGAAATGTCCTTGCCCGCCTTGCCGACGGCCGCGACCAGTTCGATCTCGTGATGGACGTCGTTGCTCAGCGGCGGGTAGGAAAAACGGCCTCCGCCCGCCACCAGGCTGTAGGTGTCCTTGGTGAAGAAGAACGGCAGTTCGCGGGTCGGGTCGTGGCCCATCTCGCGGCTGTGTTCGGCGTAGTTGCGTCCGACGCAAAAGATGCGCCGGACCGGAAACCGCATCGATTCCCCGGCGATCGGCAGCGACGGCGCCTCGGGCGCGGGGATCGCGAACAGGCGCGCGGGCGAATCCCCGCGCGCTTTTGATAATGCGCCCCTACCGGGGCGCGCGGGCTTTTTCGCTTTTGTCGCGCGCGGGGATTTCTTCTTTTTCGTCTTGGCCATGACGATGCTCCGGGAAAGGGGGGAACCGGATCATGCCCGCCCCAAGGCGCGCGCTCAAGCCCGGGTTAGCAAATTCGCGCGCATGGGCTGGTCGAACAGCATACCCTTGGGATCGGGCCGTCCCAGGCGGCGGAAGCGTTCGCGCAATTCGGCCTGATGGCGTTCGATCGCGGGTTTGCGCGCGGGATCGATCCGGATCATGCGTTCGGCGAACTTCTCGTAATTTTCCGCGAGCACCGCGTGGACGTAGAACGTCTCGCGCGGATCGCGGAACAGGCCTTCGGCGACGGCGCTTCGGATCGCGTCCTGGGCGGCGGCGCGCACCTCGGTTTCGTCGTCGACCGGCCGGGTCAGCTCGAAGTTGGCGCCTTCCGCGACCGGCTCGACGATATAGAGAAGGCCGCCGGGTTCGAGCACGCGGGCGGCCTCCGCCAACGCGGCGCCCTGCGCCGGGACCGGGATGTGGTGCAGCGAATTGAAGATCACCACCGTATCGAACGCTCCGTCCGGGAACGGCAGCTTTTCGCCCGCGGCCTTTATATAGGTCACACCCGTCTCGGGTTTCGCGGCGGCCTTGGCGAGCTGGGCCGGGTTGTTGTCGACGCCGACCACGCGGGCGCCTTCCCGCGCCATCAGGCGCGCCAGCGCGCCGTCGCCGCAACCGACCTCGAGCACCCGCCGCCCGGCCAGCGGCACCTGTTCCCTCAAGACCTCGTCGTTACGGCGGTAGGACATGGCGGCCTTTCGCTTCGGCGGATACCAAACGAAGGTCGCCAGCACCAGGGCGCCGAAGGCGGTGTAGGCGGCGAGAAACACCCAGGAGGGAAAGCTCCAATAGAGCAACCGTTCCAGCCAATAAGCGATGAAACTTTCGCCGACGCCTTCCTGTCGCGCCAGGTTGCGGAGCTGGTTTTCCCACAGCGTCAACGGACACAACCGGCCGAGCCAGGTCTGCAGCACCACGAAGCCGATGGCGGCGAGATGGGCGAGGCGGAACGCCATGCGCTCGGTCCAGCGCCAGCGGAACCGCCAGCCGGCCAGGATCGCCGCGAGCCCGCCCACCACGAACAGGACGAACCCGGCGTGGATCAACCCCAACGCGTCGGCGAGCAAACCGTAGTTCATCGCCCTTTGTCCCCCGAACGGTTGCTGCTAGAACATGGCGCGCCCCGAGGGGGGAAACAACCGCCATGTCCGCGCCCGCCGCCGACGAAACCTATCCCGACATCCGCGCCGCCGTGCGCGCGGTATGCCAACGCTTTCCCGGCGCCTATTGGCGCGAACTCGACGCCGAACGGGCGTACCCCGAGGAATTCATCCGCGCGCTGACCGACGCCGGGTTCCTCGCCGCGCTGATCCCCGAGGCTTACGGCGGCAGCGGCCTCGGCTTGCGCGAAGCGACGGCGATCATGGAGGAAATCCAGAAAAGCGGCTGCAACGGCGCCGCCGGTCACGCCCAGATGTACATCATGGGCACGATCCTGCGTCACGGCAGCGCGGAACAGAAGAAAACCTATCTCCCCAAGATCGCGTCGGGCGAATTGCGCCTGCAGGCGTTCGGGGTGACCGAACCGACCAGCGGCACCGACACCAGCCGCATCCGCACGAGCGCGGTCAGGGAAGGCAACGGCTGGCGCATCAACGGCCAGAAAGTGTGGACCTCGCGCGCCGAGCATTCCGATCTGATGCTGCTGCTCGCGCGCACCGCGCCCCGCGACGCGGGGCCGAAGCCGCACGACGGGCTGAGCGTGTTCCTGATCGACATGCGCGAAGCCAAGGGCAGGGGACTCGCGATCAAGCCGATCCGCGCCATGCTCAACCACGCCGCCACCGAGGTGTTCTTCGACGACCTCCGCGTTCCGGCCGACGCGCTGGTGGGCGAGGAGGGGAAGGGTTTCCGCTACATCCTCGACGGCATGAACGCCGAGCGCATCCTGATCGCCGCCGAATGCATCGGCGACGCGCGCTGGTTCATCGCGCGGGCGCGCGACTACGCCCGCACCCGCGAGGTCTTCGGCCGCCCGATCGGCCAGAACCAGGGCGTCCAGTTTCCGATCGCGCGCGCGTTCGCCCAAGCCGAGGCCGCCAACTTGATGGTCGTCAAGGCGGCGCAATTGTTCGACGAAGGGAAACCGTGCGGGCCGGAAGCGAACATGGCCAAGCTGCTCGCGGCGGACGCCTCATGGGCGGCGGCCGACATGTGCCTGCAGACCCACGGGGGATTCGGCTTCGCCGAGGAATACGACGTGGAGCGCAAGTTCCGCGAAACCCGCCTCTACCAGGTGGCGCCGATCTCGACCAATCTCATCCTCGCCTACCTCGCCGAGCACGTGCTCGGCCTGCCGCGCTCGTATTGAGGCGGGGTTCAATACGCTTGGGTATCCACGGTCTTGGACTTTCTATTGGTCGTGGCTCGGTGCGCATCTTGGACGACGGGGCGCCGAACGGGCCGCGATGAGACGACGCAGCGATTGCGACCCGCCTGTTTGGCCTGATAGAGCGCCTCGTCGGCGCGGGTAAGGGTGCGTTGATAATCGGGATGACCGTCGTGGGCGGCGCCACCAATGCTCGCCGTGACCGCGATCGATTTGCCGTCGCCGATGTCGAAAGGTTGTTGCGCGATCGCCTGGCGAATCTTCTCGGCGATTTGCAGGATAGTGGCTTCGTCCACGTCACCGAGCGCGATCAGATATTCCTCGCCGCCGTAACGGAAGACGAAATCGTTGGTGCGCACGCTCTCGACCAGGATTTCGGCGAACCGGCGAATCACGGTGTCGCCGGCGTCATGGCCGTGGGTGTCGTTGATTTTCTTGAAATGATCGATGTCGATCATCAGGGCACCGAACGGGAAATTATGGCGCATGCTGATGGCGGTCTCATGCTTGAGAATGATCGGGAGATAGCGGCGGTTGAACAGGCGGGTCATCGGGTCGTAGCCGCCTTCCATCTCCAGGCTTTTGCTGACAAGCTGGGCGATGAGCCAGACGAGATGCATCACTTCCTCGCGGAGGACGCGGATGGCATCCTCAAGCGCCCGTCTGTCCCGGCGCTCGACCGCGCCGGCGGCGGCGAGGGTTTCATCGACGCGGGCGACGAAGGCGTTGATTTCCGCGAGTGCTCGCCCGTCGCGGGAGATAAGCGGCGCCTTGTGCGAAAGCCACAACCCCATCTCCGCCTGTTGCAGCGGCACGATCTGTGGCTGCGTCCGACCGTCACCGCCCAGCAACAGCGCCGCCGTCGCGCTGGCCAGCCAGTCGAAAACAGAAGCGCGCAACCGCTCCAACTCGAGCGCGAGACTGTGCGGCGACAGGTGCATTTGCAGCGATTGGACGTTGCGTTCGTCGGCGACCACGTCGACGATGTAACTGTCGTTCATGATTGACATGACTTGATCGAGCAGTTCGTTCACCAGAACGATGCCGTGAACGATCTCGGTGTGTTTCATGTCCGATTCCTGTATCCGCGCGGTTAATTCGCGGCGTAGGGTGCGCACGCCTTCCACCACCAGGTGCATGGGGACATTGATGCGGGCGTGCATTCGCCCGATCTCCCGCTGGCGTTCGGCCAAGGCGGCGATGTCGTTCGCGGTCTTGCGCGAAAAAAGATCCTCGAGCCAGGCTTGCAGCGACCGGGTCAGTCGGACCGCGACGATCTCTTCGTTGAGAATGAAATCGGACTCGGGGCGGGCAAGCAGCTCGCTGTAGAAAACGTTGACCGTTTCGCGAACATGCGGGCGGACGACCGAAGCGACGCGATCGAGCAACGCACCGCTTTCGCCGAGATAAATGTCCGCGAGTTTGTCGTGGCTAAGAGTCGACATAGGATATCCCCCCTCCGCTGCCGTGGCGTCGTTGAAATGTTCGCCGGATTGTCTGATCGGCAGCAGCGAAGACACATTAGCTATATCAAATATAGCAAGCAAGTATCGCTTAGGGTTATTCCGCGTTCATCCGCGCCGGATCAGTCGACCCTCGAAGCGGCGTAAAACTTGGCGACCTCGCGCGCGATTGAACCGGGGTCGAGCTTGGCGACGCACGGGTACATGCCGCGTTCGGGCGGGAACGGACAGTTGCCGAGGCATCCTTCGCACGGCATGGTCGCGTAGAGGAACCGCACGTGGGCGGGAATGACGGCGGGATCGTAGGGCACGATCTCGCCGACGTAGGCCGCGCTGGCGAGCCCCAGCGTCGGCGCGCCGGCGGCGATGGCGAGGTGCAGGAGCGCGGTATCGACCGACACCACCAGCCGCGCCGCGCGCAACGCGGGCAGCAATTCGGCGAAGGTCGAGGTGTCGAACCGGACGCGTGGCGCGTCCAGCAGCGCGCGGTATTCGGGGTGGCGCTCGAAATCGGCGGCCGCGCCGGCGACGCGAATTTCGGCGTTGTTGGGCAGCGCGGCGATCACCTGGCGCCACAGTTCGAGCGGAACCTGCTTTTTCGCCACCGCCGAAAAGGGCTGCAGGACGATCAGCGGATTGGCGAACGCGGCCTTGGGCGGAAGCTCCGCGTCTGCAAGCCGCGCCTTGGGCGGCGGGTCGTCGCGGCCCGCGAGCCAGTTGGCGAAAGCGGTCCAGCGCAGCAACTTGTCCCGCCGCGGCGGGCCGCTCTCGAACACGCGGGAAAATCCGGTCCGGTTTCGGTCGAGGTCGGTTTGATATTTCGCCCACGGCCGGGCGGCCATGGCCGCCGTTTCGGGAGCGTCCGCCGCCCGCAACAGCGCTTCGTCGAGCCAGGGATGGCGGAGGTAATCGGCGCTGACGGCGAGGCGCACGTTGAGCGCGCGCATCTCCTTCAGCTTGGCGCGGCGATAGCGCCAATCGTTGCGCAGGCGGGTGAAGTCGACCGCGCGCACCTCGGCCCGGCCCGCGAACAGGAATCCCATCTTGGCCGCGTCCTGGCGCAGCACGAGACATACCGGCTCGCCCGCGCGCGCCAGCGCCGCGAAGCGCGGAAAGACGTGCGCGAGCAGCACCGCGTCGCCGAGCCCGCCGGCGGCGACAATCAAAAGGCCCGAGGGCGGGGCGGCGCGGCGCGCCCGGCGGCGCTCCCAGGCGAGCAGGCCGTCGAGGATGCGGAGGGCGGCGCTCATGAGGGGATTGGGGGCGACAGGGCGCGAGCGGTCAATAGCTCGCGTAGGACTTTTCTTCGACCAGGCGCGAGCCGAGCCGCTCGTTGATCCGGCGCTTGAGCCGCGCGCGTTCGTCGTTGGTGATGTAGACCGAGCGGGCGAGCTCGACGAAGCGCGGGCCGAAATCCTTGGCGCGCTCGCAATCGCGGATGCGGTCTTCCACCTCCCAGAGGGTTTCGTTGGCGCGTTTCAGGGCGGCGGCGTCCGCCGCCAGTTCGGGCGACATGACGATGGCCGCGTCGCGGGCGCGCGCCAGCGTTTCCAGCTCGGTCCGCACGTTGGCGAGCTTGGCGGCGTCCGCGATGCGCGCGAGCTTGATTTCGAGGATCGTGATCTTGTCGATCAGCTCGCCGGGGGCGATTTCGACGGTAATCGTATTATTCATGGGGGCTATGCTCTAGCACGACGCGCCCGGCGGCGCACCTTCCACGCAACGAAACTTTGCCATGCCCGGCTCCGGCCGGGAAGCCGTTGACGGTCGTCCGCGCCGTACCTAGGCTAATCCGCACGTATTCATTCAGAGGGGTGTCATGATTCTCCGCGTTTCGCTCGTCTGCGCCGTCGCCATTCTGGCCGCCGGCGCGGCCCACGCCCAGACCAAGATCACTTATCTCCTCACCTCGCCGGTGCCGACGGTGGCGGAAGCCCCGCACGCGTCCGTGCCGGCGGTGATGGGCTATTGGAAGGAAGGTGGCCTCGACGTCACCGTGTCGCCGTCCCCCGGATCGACCCAGGCGACGCAGTTGGTGATCGCCGGCACCGCGCATTTCACCATGGCGACGGTCGAGCCCCTCATCATCGCCCGCCAGAAGGGCGGCAAGGTGGTCGCGGTCTACAACCACGTGCGCGAGCCGATCTACACCATCGCGGTGCCCAAGGAGAGCGCGATCACCGACATGAAGCAGCTCAAGGGCAAGGCGATCGGCGTCACCAGCCTGGCGAGCGGCGCGGTGCCCTTTTCCAAGGCGATGCTGAAGTCGATCGGCGTCGATCCGGAAAAGGACGTACGCTGGGTCGCGATCGGGCTCGGTCCCCAGGCGTCGCACGCGCTGAAGGAAAATCGCGTCGACGCGCTCGGCTATTGGGATTGGGGCTACGCGATTCTCGAAAACCTCGGCCACCAGTTCCGCCACTACACCACCGAGGCGACCAAGAACGTGCTCAGCCTCGCGCTGCTCGCCAACGAAGACTTCGTCGCCGCCAATCCCGACGCGGTCGCGGCGATGGCGCGCGGCATCGCCAAGGCGGCGCTGTTCACCATCACCAACCCGGAAGCCGCGGTGAAGATTCACTGGCAGCAATATCCGGCCTCGAAACCGACCGGCGTGCCGGAAGACAAGGCGCTCAAGGACGCGGTGCACGTGTTGAAGGCGCGTCTGGTCAAATATCGGGTCGAGGGGCGCTCGCCGCCGACCTGGGGCGCGTTCACCAAGGCCGAGTGGGAAGCGACCCAGAACTTCCTCGCCGACAGCGGCCTGATCCAGCAGAAATCCGACGTCGCGCAGTATTACAACGATCGGATGCTGGCCAAGGTCAACGATTTCGACGCCGGCAAGGTGATCGCCCAGGCCAAAGGCTACAAGTGAGCGACGGCCACCCGTTCATCGGCATCGAGGGCGTCGGCAAGAACTTTCGCACCCGTTCGGGCGAACGCGTCCGCGCGCTCCGGGACATTTCGCTCGCGATCGCGCCGCGCGAATTCGTGTCCATCGTCGGCCCGTCGGGTTGCGGCAAGAGCACGCTTCTCCGCATCATCGCCGGCCTGGTGGCGCCGAGCGAGGGCGCGGTGCACATGGCGGGCGCCCGGGTGGCGGGACCGCGCCGCGACATCGGCATGGTGTTCCAGTCGCCGGTGCTGCTGCCGTGGCGGACCAACCTCAAGAACGTCCTGGTGCCGGCCGAGGTGATCGGCTTCGACCGGCGCCGGTCCGACGTCCGCGCGCGCGAACTGCTCGATCTGGTCGGCCTGGGGCGCTTCGCCGACAAGTATCCGAGCGAACTTTCCGGCGGCATGCGCCAGCGCGTGTCGATCGCGCGCGCCCTGATGCACGATCCGGCGACGCTGCTGATGGACGAGCCGTTCGGCGCGCTCGACGCCATGACCCGCGACGCGATGGGGCTCGAACTGCTGCGCATCTGGAACGCGAACCGCAAGACCGTGATCCTGGTCACCCACTCGATCGAGGAAGCCGTATTCCTGTCCGACCGCGTCATCGTCATGTCGTCGCGCCCCGGCACCATTTCCGAGGCGGTCGATGTCGGCCTCCCGCGCCCGCGCACCACCGCGACGCGCGCCGATCCCGAATTCGTGCGCCTGACCACCCGGTTGCGCGGCGTGTTCGAAGCGCTGCCGCCGACGGTTCATTGAGGGCGCCATGATCAAGTCCTCCCTGCCCGGATTCAGAATGCGCCGGTTCGGCCCGCCGGCGGTCGCCGGAGTCGTTCTGTTGCTGGCCTGGGAGCTCCTGCCGGGGGCGTTCGGCGTATCCGAATTGCTGATCCCGCCCGCGTCCAAGGTCGCCCACGCCTTGTGGAACGCGTTCAAGGGCGGGGTCATCGTCGGCAATTTCGGCATCACGCTGTTCGAGGCGCTGGCCGGCTTCGCCATCGGCTCCGCCGCCGGCATCGTTTCCGCGGCGCTGCTGACCCGCTCCAAGACGGTCGAAACGGCGCTGATGCCCTATCTAGTCGGGCTGCAGGCGTTGCCCAAGGTCGCGCTCGCGCCGCTGCTGGTGGTCTGGCTCGGCTTCGGCATCGGCTCCAAGATCGCGATCGCCACCATCATTTCGTTCTTTCCGGTGCTGATCAATTCCATCATCGGGTTCACCACCATCGAATCGGAAAAGATGGAGCTGATGCATTCGCTGGTGGCGTCGAAATGGCAGACGTTCCGCATCGTCGTCTTTCCCAACGCGCTGCCCTTCATCTTCGCCGGGCTCAACGTCGCGATCGTGTTCAGCATCACCGGCGCCCTGGTCGGCGAATTCATCGGCGCCGACAAGGGGCTCGGCCATGTCCTGATGCAGCTCAATTTCAGCATGGACATCGCCGGCATGTTCGCGGTCCTGGTTGTGCTCGCGGTGATGGGCTTCACGTTCTACGCCGTCGTGCGCGCGCTGCACCGGCGCGTGGTGTTCTGGGCCGAACCCGACAACCTCGACCGCGACGCGACCTGAACCTCCGCCCCGACAGGAGACGAAACCCATGAGCAACGAGAGCCCTAGGGACCTAGTACGCGTCGCGTGCGAAGGCCGCGTGGCGACCATCACTCTCGATAACCCGCCGGTCAATGCGATCGCGTTGCGCTCCCTCGACCAGCTGCACAAGATTCTGGACGATATCGAAAAGGACCCGGCGGTGCGGTGCGTGATCCTGACCGGCGCCGGCGAAAAGGCGTTCTGCGCCGGCGCCGACCTGCGCGAGGAAGGGCAATTCAAGGACCCCCAGGCGGCCAAGGATTTCCGCATGGCCGGGCGTCGCCTGCTCAACCGGATCGAGGGACTGGCGAAGCCGGTGGTGGCCGCGATCCACGGCTGGTGCATCGGCGGCGGCACCGCGATCGCCTGGGTGTGCGACATCCGGATCGCCGCCGACGACGCCAAGTTCCGCGCCGGGGACGCGCGTCTCGGCCTGATCCCGAGTTGGGGCATGGGCTTGTTGCGGCTGCCGCGCTTCGTCGGGCGCAACCGGGCGCTCGACATCCTTCTGATCGGCGACAATTTCGACGCGGCCCAAGCCAGGGAACTAAATCTAATCACCCGCGTGGTGCCGCGCGCCAAGCTGATGGAGGAAGCCCGCGCCGTCGCCGGGCGCATCGCCGAGGCCTCGCCCCAGGCGATCCTCGCCACCCGCCGCGCGATCTCCTACAACCTGCGCCACGGTTGGGACGAAATGGTGGCGTTCGAGGAAGAATTGTGCGCGCAGGTTTTCGCCCACCCCGACGCCACGGAAGGGCCGAAGGCCTTCCTCGAAAAACGGCCGCCCAAGTTCCGGGACCTCTGATGTCGCTCGCGCGGCTGCTCAATCCCCGATCCATCGCCATCGTCGGCGCCTCCGACAAAGTCGGCCCCGGCTTCAACGCCTGGAAGGCGCTCGAAGCGGTCGGCTACGCGGGCGACATTCACCTCATCAATCCGAACAAGCCGGAACTGCTCGGCCGCAAGACGTTTCCGTCGGTCGCGGCCGTGCCCGGCCCGCTCGATGCCGTGTTCGTCGCCATCCAGCAGGAAGCCGTGCTCGACGTGCTGCGCCAGGCGGGCGCCAAGGGCGCGGGCGGCGCCGTGGTGCTCTCGAGCGGCTTCGGCGAAGCCGGTCCGGCGGGCCAAGCGGCGCAACGCGAATTGGCGGAGATTGCCTCGCGATACGGCATGGCGGTGGTCGGCCCCAACTGCCTCGGATTCCTGAACTTCGCCGGGCGGTCGGCGCTGTTCGGCACCTCGCTGCCCGACGCGGTGCCGAAGGGGCATGTCGCCGCCATCCTGCACAGCGGCTCGATCGCCATCGCGCTTTTGAACGCGGCGCGCGGCATCGGCTTCAGCCATGTCATCACCTCGGGCAACGAAGCGGTGACCACGGCCGCCGACTTTCTCGAAATTCTGGTCGAGGATGCGGCGGCCAAGGTCCTGCTCGTCTTTCTCGAACAGCTCCGCGATCCGGCCAAGTTCATCGCCGCGGCCCGCCGCGCGCGCGTTCTCGGCAAACCGGTGATCGTGCTCAAGACCGGCCGGTCGGAGCGCGGGCGCGAGGCGGTGCGCGCCCATACCGGCGCGCTCGCCGGCAGCGACGAGGTGTGCCGCGCCGCGTTCGCCGCCGCCGGCATCATCCAGGTCGCGACCCTGGACGAGTTGATCGAGACCACGGCGCTGGCGGCGGCGCTGCCGGAAGCGCCCAAGGCCGCCGGCGTCGCCATGCTGAGCCTTTCCGGCGGCGAGATCGCGCTGGCTCTCGACAACGCCGAACCGGCGGAACTGACCTTCGCGCCGGTGACGACGGCCAACGACGAGATCGCGTCGCTGCTGCCCCCCTACGCGCACATCGCCAATCCGCTCGATCTCACCTGGGCCGGGCTATACGACGCGAGCGTGGCGGAACGCTGCGCCCATGCCCTCGGCCGGCAGGAGGACGTCGGCTTGCTCGCGTTGTTGCAGGACGCGCCGCACGGTCTCGGCCCGCAGCAGGCGGCGCGCTACGCCAATCTCCTCGGCGCGGTCGCGCGCGGAGCCAAGGGCGCGGGAAAGCCCCTGGTCGCGGTTTCCAACCTGGCCGGCGAGACCCACCCCGCCTACGCCCGGGCGGCGGCCGAGGCGGGCGTTCCCTGCCTGCGCGGCACCCAGGAAGGGCTGTTCGCGCTGGCGCGCTATTTGCGTTGGGCGACGACGGAGCCCGCATCCGTGGTCGAGGGCGGCTCGGCCGACGAAAAGCGCGAAGCCGCGCGCCGATTGAAGGATTTGCCCGCCGGGCGCGCGCCGGCCGAACACGAGGCGCGTGCCGTAATCGAGGCCTACGGCATTCGCGGGCCGCGCCAGACCCTGGTCGCCGCGCCGGGCGAGGCCGCCGCCGCCGCCCGCGCCCTCGGTTTTCCGGTGGTGCTCAAGGGCATGGTCGCGGACATGCTGCACAAATCCGACACCGGGTTGGTGAAGGTCGATCTTCGCTCCGAGACCGAAGTCCGTGCCGCCGCCGAAGCGATGGTGGCGATCAGGACCGACGGCGCCTGGCTCGGTTTCCTGGTCCAGGAAATGATGAAGCCGATCGCCGAATTGTTCGTCGGCGCGCGCATCGATCCCGATTTCGGACCGGCGATCGCGGTCGGCGGCGGCGGGGTTTTGGTCGAGCTTTACCGCGACGTGGCGTTGCGTCCCGCGCCGGTGGACGAGGCGACAGCGCGCGCCATGCTCGCCGAAACCCGCGCCGGGAAACTGCTGCGCGGCTTTCGCGGCAACCCGCCCGCCGACATCGCGGCGGCGGCGCGGGCCGTCGCCCGGTTGTCCCGCTTCGCCGCCGATTTCCGCTCAAGCGTCACCGAGGTCGAGATCAACCCGCTCGCCGTATTCGCCGAAGGGCAGGGTTGCGCCGCTCTCGATTGCGTCATCGTGCCGCGCCCGCTATAGAACCGAGCGGCAACGGCGGAGAGGGATCGACCGTGGGCGCGCTCGACGGAATCCTGGTGGTGGCCTTGGAGCAGGCGGTGGCGGCGCCCTACGCCACCTCGCGGCTTGCCGACGCCGGCGCCCGCGTCATCAAGATCGAACGGCCCGAGGGCGATTTCGCGCGCGGCTACGATCGCGCCGCCAAGGGTCAAAGCAGCTATTTCGTCTGGCTCAATCGGGGCAAGGAATCCCTCGTCCTCGACCTCAAGGCGCCGGACGACGCGGCCCTTCTCAAGCGCATCGTCGCGCGCGCCGACGTGTTCGTGCAGAACCTGTCTCCCGGCGCGGCCGAACGCGCGGGTTTCGGCGCGAGCGAATTGCGGCGCGTGCACCCGCGCCTGATCGTCTGCGGTATTTCCGGCTACGGCGAGGAGAACGAATACCGCGACATGCGCGCCTACGACATGCTGGTGCAGGCGGAAAGCGGCCTCGCCTCGGTCACCGGCGGGCCCGAGGCGCCCGCCCGCGTCGGCGTTTCAGTCTGCGACATCGCCGCCGGCATGTACGCGCAGGCCGCGATCCTGGAAGCCCTGATCCGCCGCGAGCGCACCGGCGAAGGTACCGCCATCGCGGTCTCGTTGTTCGACGGCATGGCCGACTGGATGGCGGTGCCGCTTCTCCACCACGATTACGGCGACGGCGCGCCGGGGCGCGTGGGTCTGCGCCACCCCACCATCATGCCCTATGAATCGTTCGCCACCGCCGACGGCGGCGCGGTCGTGATTTCGATCCAGAACGAGCGCGAATGGGCGCGCTTCGCCGATCGCATCCTGGGGCGCCCCGAATGGGCCGAGGAAGGCCCTTACGCCGGCAACGTCGCCCGCGTCGAAAACCGCGACCGCCTGCGCCCGGTCATCGCCGCCGCCTTCGCCCGGGAAACCCGCGCGGCGATGGCGCAGAAACTGAAGGACGCCGAAATCGCCTACGGCTTCGTCAACACGGTCGCCGATTTTTCGCGCCATCCGGCGCTGCGCCGGGCGGAAACGCCGACCCCGAACGGCCCGGTCGCGGTGCCCGCGCCGCCCGCGCGAACATCGAGCGAGGCTCCGGGGTTGCGCCCGGTTCCGGCGCTCGGCGAGCACGGCGCGGCGATCCGCAAGGAGTTCGCGCCATGACACTGGACATCGCCCATCTGCGCACCTGGATCGGTCGGCACGAAACCGTCTCCGACGTGATTGCGCCGTGGCCGGTGGTGGCGCTCGCGGCGCTGCTCGACCGCGACGATTCCTATCCGACCCACGACACCGAACTGCCGCCGGGCGGGCACTGGCTTTATTTCCGGCCCGCCGCGCGCCAGTCCGAACTCGGCCCCGACGGCCACCCGAAGCGCGGCGGGTTCCTGCCGCCGGTGCCGCTCGCGCGCCGGATGTGGGCGGGCGGGCGGCTCGAATTCCTACGCCCGATCCGGATCGGCGACACCGCGACCCGCGTTTCGCGCATCGGCGAGGTGGCGCTGAAGGAAGGCAAAACCGGCCCCCTGGTGTTCGTGCGGGTCGATCACGAGATTTCGGGACCGGACGGTCCGGCGCTTCGGGAGGAACACGATATCGTCTATCGCGACGTGGTGACGCCCGCGTCGGCGGCCCCGCCGCGCGCACCCGCAGACGCCGCCTGGCGGCGCGAGGTGAAGCCCGATCCGGTCATGCTGTTCCGCTATTCGGCGCTCACGTTCAACGGCCACCGCATTCATTACGACCAGCCCTACGCCACCAAGATCGAGGGATACCCCGGCCTGATCGTGCACGGGCCGCTGATCGCGACGCTGCTGCTCGATCTGATCCGGCGCCAGGCGCCGGGCCGGCGGCTCGCGCGCTTTGCCTATCGCGCGCAAAGCCCGCTGTTCGACACCGCGCCCTTCGCGGTGGAGGGCGAGCCTTCGCCGGACGGACGGGCGGCCAGGGTCTGGGCGCGCGGGCCTTCGCATGCGCTCGCCATGACCGGCGACGCGGAATTCGCGCGCGGGGATTAGCGGTTCAGTAGGTCTCTTCGGTCGCCCGCGTGGCGCGCCAGCGGGCGAGGTCGCTCATCCGTTTCGCCGCGAACCGGTCGGGCGCGGCGTTCGCGCGGCCGTCGCGTTCGATCGCCGGTCCGATCCGCGGCGCCGTCGCGCGCGCGCGGTTGGCGGCGGCGGTGGCGGCGTTGTCGATCGGGCCGCCGCCCGTCTCCGCTGTTCGTGTCCGGGCGGCACGGAAATTCGCGTTGATGGCGGCGGTGCGTTCGTAATCGATCGGCACCACTGACGGGCGCGACGTCTTGATCGCGGGCGCCGTCGGATGGCGCGCGTTGAGGGTGGCGGCGAAGCTGCCCGGGGTGGGCGCATGGCCGGAGGAAGCGCCGTCCTTCGCCAGCGCGGCGTAGAATTCGGGACGTTTCGCCTCGTCGCGCTTGGTTTCATCCCACAGCCGGGTGACCTTGGCGCGGTAGGACTCGTTCCGTTCGGCGAGCGACGAATGGTAGCGCCCGGCGGCCTCCATCCAATCGGCCGAGGTGGCGCGCAGCGTGGCGAGGAACCGCCCGGCGAAAGCGGTATTGGCGGCCGGGTCCATGGCTTCCTCGAGGCTCGCGAACTGGTGGCCGTGCCAGCCGAGGTTGACCTGCATGCAGCCGACGTCGATGTTGGTGATCCTCCGCGTCTGCAGGCGGCGGACTTCGGCGAGCGCCTCGGCCTTGGTGGCGAAATAGCGTCCCTCGCCTTCGGCGGTGACGGTCCACGGCCAGGCAAAACTTGCCCGGCGCGTTTCATCCCAGCGCCCGGTTTCCGCCTTGGCGATGGCGGCGAGGATATGACGGGGAAGGCCCTGGGCCAGCTCCTGGCGGTGGGCTTCCCGGGCACAGGTTTTCGATGTTTCGTCAATGGCTTGCGGCGTAAACGGGGCGGCGCCGGCGGGACCCGGCGCGGCCCACGTCAAGATCGTTCCCAACACCCATGCGGCCCGTTTCATGGCCAACTCCCTTTCCAAGCCCATCCCCGACCACGCAAGGGCCGTGCCAGGCCCGGTCTCCGGCCGGACCGGGCAACGAGAGGGCTTCGGGGCCCCGGCGGAGTAATGTGGCAAAAAGTGATTATATGTTGTTTTTTGTTGACACGGGCCGGTCGTCGATTATGGTGGGAGCGCGGGGTGCGGAGGTTTCGGCTTCCAATTCCCGTCAGAAATTCCCCCAATGAAACTTAAGGCCGCTCCGGTGAATACCTGAGCGGCCCTATTTTTTTGGTTTATCCGACGGGGGTTATTCCTCGGGCGGGCTTCCGTCGCCCGGCCCAAGGGGGCGCTGCATCAGGACGGAATCGAGCCAGCGGCCCTTCTTGAAGCCGACCGAGCGAAGGACGCCGGCCTCATGGAACCCGAGGCTGCGGTGCAATCCGATCGAAGCGGCGTTGGCCGAATCCCCGATCACCGCGACCATCTGGCGCATGCCGGCGCGGGTGGCCTTTTCCACGATATCGGCGAGCAGCATCCTGCCGAACCCGCGCCCCGAAGCGTCGGGCGCGACGTAGACCGAATCCTCGACCGTGAAGCGATAGGCGATGCGTGCGCGATAAGGGGCGGCGTAGGCGAAGCCGACGACCCGGCCCTCGGCCTCGATCACGCGGTACGGCAGGCCCTTGCCGACGACGCCTTGCCAGCGCGCGGTCATTTCGGCGATGTCCGGCGGGTCGTATTCGAAGCTCGCGAGTCCGTGGTGCACGTGGTGGGCGTAAATCGCCTGGACCGCCGCCATGTCGGCTTCGCGCGCGTCGCGGATCGTTCCGGTCCCGCGGTCCCGCGCGCCTTCCGTTCGGGCCGAATTCGGGGACGCGGTCATCGCTTGGCTCCGGCGGATTTCGGGTCGAACCGAACCAGGCGCTCGACGAAGCGGGCGAGCCGTTCGGCGAGCGCGGGCAGGCCCGGACCGCGCGCGACCGCGCGTTCGTCCATGTAGAGCGCGCGGTTGATTTCGACCTGCAAGGCATGCACGCCTTCATGGGGCCGGCCGTAATGGCGGGTGGTATAGCCGCCGGCGTAGGGCAGGTTGCGCGCGACCGCGAAGCCGAGCGACGTCAGGATGCCCTCGGCGGTATCCGTCAGCGCCGGCGCGCACGCGGTGCCGTGGGCATCGCCCAGCACCATGTCGACCCGCCGCAAACCCGGGTCCTGGTCCATCGGCCCGCCGATCGACGGCATCGAATGGCAATCGATCAGAACGCACGCGCCGAAGCGCCGGCGCGTTTCGGCGATCAGGCGGGCGAGCTCCGCATGATAGGGTTTGTACAGATGATCGATGCGGTCGAGTGCGTCCGCGTACGACAGCTTGCCGCGATAGATTTCCTCGCCGCTGGTCACCACCCGGGCGACGGTGCCGAGCCCAGCCTTGACCCGGGGCGAAGCGGTATTGCAATGGGCGGGCAGGCGATCCTCGAACATCGCCGGGTCGAGCTCGAACGCTTCCCGATTGGGATCGACGTAGGCGCGCGGGAAATGGGCGCGCAGCAAGGGCGCTCCGAAACGCGGCGCCGAGCCGAACAATTCGTCGAGAAAGGCGTCCTCGGAGCGGCGCAGCGTCACCGGATCGAGCCGGGCGGCGGCGATGAAGGTCTCCGGGTAGACCCGGCCCGAGTGGGGCGAAGCGAATACGAACGGGACCGTCCGGCGCGAAGGGCTAAGCACGTCGAACGGCGCGTCCGCGGGTTCAAGCGGCCGGTAGGCATAGGCGTCGGAACCGCGGAGGGCGTCGAGGGACAAGTGAGGCATTTCCGGTTGGGGGCCCCCTTGTTTACGGGCGGGGGCGCGGGCTTTCAACGCCAAAGGCGAAGCGGCGGGGGCCCATCTTCCGCCGCCGACCCTTGCCAAGGTGGCGGGCGGCCAGTAAAAGCCCGCGACGGAAAGGTCCTGGTCCTTGGGCGGTTAGCTCAGCGGTAGAGCACTACGTTGACATCGTAGGGGCCACTGGTTCGATCCCAGTACCGCCCACCATTCCCGCCCTGCGGCCGGCCGGAATCCCGGCCAGCAGCGCCAGGCGGTCGGCGGGAGTTAGTTCGGCGGCCGCGAACAGCCGGTCGATTCCGGCGGGCGGCGGGCGCCAGGCGCGCGCGACGAACAGGCACCCGATCAATCGGCCGCCCGCGACGGCGACGAAGCGCCATGCGCCTCCGCCGGGGTCGCGATACGTCAGCCATTCGGCATCGGCTCCGTCCGCCACCCCAAGCAAGAGACGCGCATGACGATCCCAGTCATCGGGCTCGTTGTCGCCGGCGAGCGCGTAGGCCCAATAGCCGTCGCCCCGCGCCCGGGTCCAGTAACCGGGGTAATCCAATCGCAATTCCTCGCGCGCGAACGCCGCCGCCTGCCAGCGGGGGGCAAGCGCCGCGAGCGCGACCGGCGTGTACTTGAGTTCGGGCTGGCCCGATATCGGATCGCGGGCGGGGTTGATCGACGCGTTTGCCCGGCCGTCGCCGGCGAATTGCGCGGTCCAATGCATCGGAACGAAAACGTCCCCCGGGCGTTGCGCGTCGGTCGGCCGGGCTCTCCCGGTCATCGCGCCCCAGCGACTCGAGACCCGAACCAGCGCGCCGGGCGCGATCTTCAGCGCCGCCGCGTCGGCAGGATGGATATCGACGAAGGGCTCGCTCTGATGTCCCGAAAGGCGCGGCGATTTGCCGGTGCGGGTCATCGTGTGCCAATGGTCGCGCACGCGGCCGCTGTTCAAGGCCAGCGGGAATTCCCGGTCGGGCGGGTTTTCGGGCAACCTGGGGGCGACCGCGACGAAACGAGCCTTTTCGCCGGGCGTGAAAAAGCGCCCGTCGGCGAACAGGCGCGCGGTGCCCGCGGGCCGCGCGCGGGTGATCGGCCATTGCATCGGCGGCATTGCGTCGTACGCCTCGTCGTCGAGTTCGGCCAAGCCGGAGATGTCGAACCCGCGGCGGCCGTCGTTCTCGAATCCGGATAATGCGGCGTGTTCGCGGAAGATGTCGGCGGGCGAACGATAGGAAAACGCATCGCCGAATCCCATGCGCTTGGCCACCGCGCAGATCGCCAGCCAGTCCGCCAGCGCTTCGCCCGGCGGCTCCAGGAACGGACGCTGGCGCGAAATGCGCCGTTCCGAATTAGTGACGGTGCCGTCCTTTTCGCCCCACGTCAGCGCCGGCAGCAAGACATCGGCCGAGGCGGCGGTGTCGGTATCGCGCGCGCAGTCGGACAGGACCACCAATTCGCAACGGCTCAATGCCGCCCGGATCCGATCGGCGTCGGGCAGGCTCACGACCGGATTGGTGCACATGATCCAGATGGCCTTGATCCGCCCGTCGCCGACCGCCTCGAACATCTCCACCGCCTTCAACCCTTCGCGCGCGGGTATGGCCGGCGCCCGCCAAAAGCGCCGGAGCAGGTCGCGGTGCGCCGGTTCGGCGATGTCCAAATGCGCGGCGAGCTGGTTGGCGAGCCCCCCGACCTCGCGTCCGCCCATGGCGTTGGGCTGGCCGGTCAGCGAAAAAGGGCCCATGCCGGCATGGCCGATGCGCCCGGTGGCAAGGTGGCAGTTGACGATGGCGTTGACTTTGTCCGTTCCGCTGCTCGACTGGTTGATGCCTTGCGAATAAAGGGTAACGGTCCGGCGCGTATCGGCGAACCAATCGAAGAAACGCTCGACGTCGTCCGCCGGCAGATCGCAGGCGCGCGCGACATGGGCCGCGCTCGGCGCCGAATCGCGCGCCTGCGCGAGCGTCGCCTCGAAATCCTCGGTGTGCCGGGCGATGAAGCCGCGGTCGATGGCGTCGCGCCGGACAAGCTCGGCGAGAAGACCGTTGAACAGAATCGCGTCGGTTCCCGGTTTCAACGGCAAGTGCAATTCCGCTCCGTCGCAGGTCG
Source organism: uncultured Hyphomicrobiales bacterium (assembly GCA_964412955.1). Lineage (GTDB taxonomy): Bacteria > Pseudomonadota > Alphaproteobacteria > Rhodospirillales > 2-12-FULL-67-15 > 2-12-FULL-67-15. The sequence goes on along the minus strand of CAYPQV010000003.1, from coordinate 39,721 downwards.
CGGTGCGGCGCGGATCGATCACGACCCGGCGCAAGGCCGGATGGCGGGTCTTGGCCTCGGCGATGCGGCCGAACAGGACGGGATGGCACCAAGCGGCGTTGGAGCCGACGAACACGACCAAGTCGGCCTGTTCCAGGTCTTCGTAGCTGCCGGGCACGACGTCGGCGCCGAACGCGCGCCTGTGGCCGGCGACGCTGGAGGCCATGCACAGCCGCGAATTGGTGTCGATGTTGGCCGAGCCGATAAAGCCCTTCATCAGCTTGTTGGCGACGTAGTAATCCTCGGTCAGCAATTGACCGGAGACGTAGAAGGCGACCGAATCCGGTCCATGGGCGGCGATGGCGCGGCGAAATCCGTCGGCGACGGCATCCAGGGCGCGCGCCCACGACACGTCCGTTCCCGCGATCGACGGCCGCAACAACCGGCCTTCGGGTCCGAGGGTCTGGCCTAGCGCCGCGCCCTTCGTGCACAGCCGGCCGTAGTTGGCCGGGTGCCGTTCGTCGCCGCCGATGGCGACGGCGCCGTCCGGTCCCCGTGTCGCCGTCACGCCGCAGCCGACGCCGCAATAGGGGCAGGTCGTGCGGACCGCCGTATTCACGGCAGAGCGCTTTCGGGCGGATCGGCCTCGCCGAGAAACAGCCTGACGACGCCGTTCTCGATTTTGACCGGATAGCGCGCGACGCAACCCTCGTCGGGCGCGATCGCCTGGCCATCCGCGAGCCCGACGACCCAATTGTGCAGCGGGCAGGTCACGCGCTCGCCGTGGACGATGCCTTGCGACAGCGGCCCCCCTTTGTGCGGGCAGCGGTCGGCAAGCGCGAAAACCTTGTCGTCGGACGTGCGAAAAACCGCGATGTCGCCCCCGGGGGCGCGCACCACCCTCGCACCGAGCGGACTGATGTCGTCGAGCCGGCCGATCTCGACCCAACCGGTCATGCGTCCGCCAGTCGGGCCAGCGGCGCGAATTCGGCCGCATCAACGCCTTTGTCGGCGCGCTCGGCCCAGGGGTCGATTTGAGCGAAGGACTGGGAATGCAGGAACCGCTCGTGCAGCGCCTTGCGTCCCGCCGCGTCCTCGACCAGCCGTTTCTTGACGTAGGCGAGTCCGACCCGTTCGATCCACGGCGCCGTGCGCTCCAGGTAATGGGCTTCCTCGCGATAGAGCTGCAGGAACGCGCCGCAGTATTCCATCACTTCCTCGGGCGTGCGGACTTTGGTCAGAAGATCGGTCGCCCGCACCTTGACTCCGCCGTTGCCGCCGACGTGCAGTTCCCAGCCGGATTCGATCGCGACCACGCCGAAATCCTTGATCGTCGCCTCGGCGCAATTGCGCGGGCAACCCGAAACCGCGAGCTTGACCTTGTGCGGGGTCCAGGTGCCCCAGCACATCTTTTCCAGCGCGATGCCCATGGCGGTCGAATCCTGGGTTCCGAAGCGGCACCACTCCGAGCCGACGCAGGTTTTGACCGTGCGCAACGCCTTGCCGTAGGCGTGGCCGGACACCAGTCCCGCCGCGTTCAGGTCGCGCCAGATCGCCGGCAGGTTTTCCTTCTTCACGCCGAGAAGATCGATCCGCTGCGCGCCGGTGACCTTGACCGACGGGACCGCATATTTTTCGGCGACGTCGGCGATCGCGCGCAATTCCGACGGCGTCGTGGTGCCGCCCCACATCCGGGGCACGACCGAATAGGTGCCGTCCTTTTGGATGTTGGCGTGCGCGCGCTCGTTGATGAAGCGCGACTGCTTGTCGTCGGCGAATTCGCCCGGCCAGGCGCACAGCAGGTAGTAATTGAGCGCCGGGCGGCAGACATGGCAGCCGTTGGGCGTGCGCCATTCCATGAACCGCATCACCTCGGGAATGCTTTTCAGTTGTTGCTGGTGAATGGTGCGGCGAACGTCCTCATGGCTGAATTCGGTGCATTTGCAAACCGGCTTGACCTTCGGCGCGGCCGAATAATCGCCGCCCAGCGTGTGCGCCAAGATTTGTTCGACCAGGCCGGTGCACGATCCGCACGACGACGACGCCTTGGTGTGGGCGCGCACGTCTTCCAGCGTGAACAGCTTCTTTTCGCCGATCGCCCGGACGATGGCCCCCTTGCTGACGCCGTTGCAGCCGCAGACTTCCATGACGTCGTCCATCGCCTGGGCGGCGCTTTCGCCGCCGTGGCCGGAATCGCCGAGATAGCCCGCGCCGAAGATCATGCGTTCGCGCTGGGCGGAAACGTCGGTGCCGGCGCGCAGGTGGCGGAAATACCAGGCGCCGTCGGCGGTGTCGCCGTAAAGCACCGCGCCCTGGATGCGATTGTCGCGGAGCACGATGCGCTTGTAGATGCCGCGCGCGGCGTCCTGCAGGACGATGTCCTCGGTGCCGGCGCCGCCCGCGAAGTCGCCGGCCGAAAACAGGTCGATTCCCGTCACCTTTAGTTTGGTGGAGACCATCGACCCCTCGTAGCGGGCATGGCCGATCATCGCGAGATGGTTGGCGCAAACCTTGGCCTGCTCGAACAGCGGCGCGACCAGGCCGTAGGTGCGCTGGCGATGTTGGGCGCACTCGCCGACCGCGTAGATGCGCGGATCGAAAGTCTGCAGGGTGTCGTTGACGACGATGCCACGCTCGCAATGGATTCCCGCCGATCGCGCGAGCGCGATATTGGGGCGGATGCCGACCGCCATCACCACCAGATCCGCCGGAAGCTCGGTGCCGTCCTTGAGTCGGACCGCCTCGACGGCGGTCGAACCCAGGATGGCGGCGGTTTCGGTCGGCATGGCGAACGCGAGACCGCGGGCCTCGAGCGAGTGGCGCAACATGGTCCCCGCGGTCGGGTCGAGTTGGCGTTCCATCAACGTGTTCATCAGGTGGATCACGGTCACGCGCATGCCGCGCTTCGCCAGGCCGCTCGCCGCTTCGAGTCCGAGCAGGCCGCCCCCGATCACCACGGCGTTCTGGCGGCGCGCGGACGCCTCGACCATCCGCTCCACGTCGCGGATATCGCGGAAGGTGACGACGCCGGGCAGTCCCGCGCCGGGAAGCGGCAGCACGATGGGGTCGGATCCGGTCGCGAACAGCAGATGGTCGTAATGCGCCGCGATGCCGTCGGCGGTCGCGACCCGGCGTCGTCGGCGGTCGATGGCGGCAACGGTTCCGCCCTTGTGCAGGACGATGCCGTTGTCGGCGTACCATTTCTCGTCGTTGAGCATGATGTCGCCGAGCGTTTTTTCGCCGGCGAGCATCGGCGACAGCATGATCCGGTTGTAGTTGCCGTACGGCTCGGTGCCGAAAATCGTGATGTCGTAGAGGTCGGGCGCGAGCGCGAGCAGTTCCTCGACCGTCCTTACCCCGGCCATCCCGTTGCCGATCACGACCAGGCTTTTACGCGCCATGACCGTCTTCCTACGCGGCCGCCCGCGCCGCGTCGTGCCGGTGAAGGAAGCGCAGGACCTCGGCGCGGTAATGGTTGTAGGTCGGATCGTCGGCGAGCTCGATCCGGAGGCGCGGGCGGGGCAATTCGATCTCCAGTATCTGGCCGATGCCCGCGGCCGGTCCGTTGGTCATCATGACGATGCGATCCGAAAGCAGGACCGCCTCGTCGACATCGTGGGTGATGGTCAGCACCGTGTTGCCGAGACGACGATGGATGTCCATCAGGGAATCCTGGAGATGGGCGCGGGTGATCGCGTCGAGCGCGCCGAAGGGTTCGTCGAGCAGCAGCACCTTGGGTTCCATCGCCAGCGCCCGGGCAATGCCGACGCGCTGCTTCATGCCGCCCGAGATTTCCGCCGGTCGCTTGTCCTTGGCGTGGTCCATGCGCACCAAGGCGAGGTTGTGGAGCGTCCATTCATGGCGTTCGGCGCGGCTCTTGGTCGGGCCGTGCACCTTGTCGACGGCCAACCGGACGTTGCCGTAGACGGTGAGCCAGGGCAGCAGCGAGTGATTCTGGAAAACGACCGCGCGGTCGGGTCCGGGCTGGTCGACTTCGGCCTTGTCGAGCAGCACGCCGCCGGTCGTGGCGCGCAGGAGGCCGGCGACGATATTGAGCAGTGTCGACTTGCCGCAGCCGGAATGGCCGATGATCGTGATGACTTCGCCCTTGGCGACCTTGAGGTCGATGCCGGCCAGCGCGACGAACGGTCCCCGCTCCGACTGGAACGTGATGCCGACGTTTTCGATGCTGAGGTATGCGGTCATGGCGTTCTAGCCTCTGGCCGCCAGCGCGCCGACGAGCGCGATCAGGCGGTCGAGCAGGAATCCGACGATGCCGACGTAAATCAGGGCGAGGATGATCTCGCTCATCAGCGAACTGTTCCAGGCGTCCCAGATGAAGAAGCCGATGCCGACGCCGCCGATCAGCATTTCCGCGGCGACGATGGCGAGCCAGGAAAGCCCGATGCCGATCTTGAGGCCGGTGAAAATGTACGGCACCGTCGCCGGCAGCATGATCTTGAAGAAGTATTCGGCCGGCGACAGGCGGATGACGCGCGCGACGTTGCGGTAATCCTCGGGGATGTTGCGCACCCCGACCGCGGTATTGAGGACGATCGGCCAGATCGAGGTGATGTAGATCACGAAAATCGCGGATGGATCGGCGTGGCGGAAGGCGGCGAGCGAGAGCGGCAGCCAGGCGAGCGGCGGCACCGTGCGCAAAACCTGGAAGATCGGATCGAGGCTGCGGAACGCGACGGTGCTCTGGCCGACGAGCGCGCCGAGCGCGATGCCGCTCGCGGCGGCGAGCGCAAAGCCGATCGCCACCCGCTTGAGGCTGGCGTAGAGATGCCAGAACAGGCCCTTGTCGACTCCGCCGCGGTCGAAGAAGGGATCGATGATCAGTTCCCAAGTGCTGCTCAGTACCGTCGTCGGCGGCGGCAAGGTCGCGTCCGGCTGACTGCACAGGAACTGCCAGAGCCCAAGGACGAGGCCGAGACCGACCAGCGGCGGCACGATCCGGCCGGCCAGCCGCCCTGTCCGCGCCCCAATCGCCGCGAAGAACGACAGCAATCCCGCATGTCTGGGCGTCAGGTTGGGGGTCTCGGCGGATGAAGGCCGGGCGATCGGCACGATCAGAGACATGGCGTTGCCCTCAAACCAAGGCCCGTCGGATGGCCAGGCTCTTCAGATAGGCGTCGGGATCGGCGGGATCGAAGACCTTGCCGTCGAAGAATTTTTCGATGCCGCGCGAGGTATTCGCCGGAATTTGCGCCGAAGGAACACCGAGCGTCTTGGCGGCGTCACGCCACAGGTCCTCGCGGTTGACCTGCTTGATCAGCGCGGCCCGGTCGGTGTCGGCGGGCAAATAGCCCCAGCGCACATCCTCGGTCAGGAACCAGAGGTCGTGACTTTGGAACGGATAGGACGCGTGTTCCTTCCAGAATTTCATCGTGAACGGGCTGTCCTTGACCGTCTTGCCGGTGCCGTAATCGAAGGTACCGCTCGAACGGCCGACGATGTCCTCATAGGGGACCTTGAACCATTCGCGCCCCGAGACGATCTTGCACATTTCCGCGATGTTGGCTTCGCACCATTGGGCGGCTTCCTGGACCGCCATCAGAACGGCCTTGGCCGCGTTGGGATTCTTGTCAACCCAGTCCGCCCGCATGGCGAGGCTCTTTTCCGGATGATCGGTCCAAAGTTCGCCGGTGGTCAGCGCGGTGTAGCCGATCTTCTGATTCACGAGCTGCGCGTTCCACGGCTCGCCGACGCAGAAAGCCTCCATGGTGCCGACTTTCATGTTGGCGACCATCTGCGGCGGCGGCACGACGATGGTGGAAACGTCCTTGTCCGGGTCGATGCCGCCGGCCGCCAGCCAGTACCGCAGCCACAAATCGTGGGTGCCGCCGGGGAAGGTCATGGCGCACTTCGCGTCCTTGCCGGCGGCCTTGGCCTTGGCGAAAGCCGCCTTGAGCGGCGCGGAGTCGAGGCCGACCTTGAGGTCTTGATAGGACTTGGCGACCGAGATGCATTGGCCGTTGGTGTTGAGGCGCGCCAGGATGTGCATGGGCACTTTCTGGTTGTTCTTCGTCACCCGGCCGGCGCTGATGAGGTAAGGCATCGGCGTCAGAATGTGGGCGCCGTCGATGCCGCCGCCGGCCGAGCCCAACTCGATGTTGTCGCGGGTCGTGCCCCAGGACGCCTGCTTCTGAACCTGGACGTCGGGCAGACCATGCTTGGCGAAGAAGCCCTTGGCCTTGGCGACGATCAGCGGCGAGGCATCGGTGAGCGCGATGAACCCGAAGATCGCGCTCTTGACCTCGGGCGCCGCATTCGGCGCGGCGAAGGCGCCGGCGGGAAACGCGGCACGGACGGCGGCGAGCAGGGTGGCCGTGGCGGCCGTTTCGAGCAGCCGACGGCGGGACAGGGCGAAACGGGCCATGCGGCGGGATGGGCGGGCGCGGGGCGGGCGGGCATCGGCGGTCATAGTTCTTTCCTTTATTGCGGGTCCGCTCGCCCGGGCCGGTCGGTTCTCGCATGAACGCGGGAGAGCCTCGGCCATATGCATTGCAGCCCATATGCCAACTGGGAAATTGAATGAGAACAAATGGTTGTATTAACGCGGGGTGTTTAAATTGCATATTTATTAATCAAGTCATATGCCGTGGTTAATTTTTAAGCATAAACAGCCGTTGAATTACCTAAGGCGAAAATTTCCCCATATATGGCCCTTCTGGCGGGCGCGTATTGGGGATTTCGGAGCGATCGGGGGCGGCTTACGGCAATCGCCGGCGAAAAAGACGAAAAATGCTCCCGATATTTCTCGCCGGCAGGCAGGGGGGCGATTTTGCTCGCCGCCGCCCCGGCCGGAGCCTGATTGAAATCGAAAGGACTCCGCTGCCATCCGTTGACAGGGCCGCTCCCCCCTCCCTATTGTCCGCGCCGCCATGAAAATCCGAAACTCCCTCAAGAGCGCCAAGGCCCGCGACAAGGACTGCCGCATTGTCCGCCGCCGCGGCCGCGTCTACGTCATCAACAAGAAAAACCCGCGGATGAAGTCCCGCCAGGGCTGAGCCCGGCGTTCGCCCGAGCCGCATGTGCCTGAGCGCATTCGATTGGGCGTTTTCATCCCCGGATTCCCGGCCTACCATCGGTTCCTTCTCTGACGGGAGGGCCGTTGCCCTTGCGTATGCCCGAACCTGACCGGTCGGTGATCGCGCGCCGCGCCGAAATCGCGCGCGCATTGCGCGCGTTGGTCGGCGACGACGGCGTGATCGATAACGCGGACGCGCTCCGCGCCTACGACTGCGACGGCATGTCCGCCTACCGGCAACTGCCGATGCTGGTCGCGCTGCCGCGCTCGACCGCCGAGGTGGTTCAGGTGTTGCGCTACTGCCACGACCACGGTGTGCGCATCGTGCCGCGCGGCGCGGGCACCGGGCTGTCCGGCGGCGCGTTGCCGTTGGCGGACGCCGTCACCGTCGGCCTCGCGCGCATGAGCCGGATTCTGGAAATCGATTTCGCCAACCGCTGCGTGGTGGCTGAGCCGGGCGTGACCAATCTCGGCGTCACCGACGCCGTCCGCCACGCCGGGTTCTATTACGCGCCCGATCCTTCCAGCCAGATCGCCTGTTCGATCGGCGGCAATGTCGCCGAAAATTCGGGCGGGGTGCATTGCCTCAAGTACGGTCTCACCGGCCACAACGTGCTCGGCGTCGAAATGGTGCTGATGGACGGCGAAATCGTCCGTCTCGGCGGCAAGCACCTGGACTCGAGCGGTCTCGATCTGCTTGGCGTCGTGATCGGCTCCGAAGGGCTGCTCGGCATCGTCACCGAGATCACGGTGCGCATCCTCAAATCGCCGGAAACCGCGCGCGCCATGATGATGGGCTTTCCCAGCAACGAATCCGCGGGCGATTGCGTCGGCCGGATCATCGCCGCCGGAATCATCCCGGGCGGCATGGAGATGATGGACCGTCCCGCCATCCGCGCGTCCGAGGAATTCGCCCACGCCGGCTACCCGCTCGACGTCGAATCGCTGCTGATCGTCGAGATCGACGGCCCCGCCGTCGAGGTCGAGGACCTGACGCGCCGGGTCGAGACGATCGCGCGCCAGGCGGGCGCGAGCACGATCACCGTCAGCCGGAACGAAGCGGAACGCGTCCGCATCTGGGCCGGACGCAAGGGCGCATTTCCCGCGATCGGGCGCATTTCGCCCGATTATCTCTGCATGGACGGCACCATCCCGCGCGGCAAGCTGCCCGAGGTACTGGCCAAGATCGCGGAACTGTCGCGCCGCCACAACCTCGCCGTCGCCAACGTGTTTCACGCCGGCGACGGCAACCTGCACCCGCTGATCCTGTTCGACGCCAACGTCGGCGACGAACTGGAGCGAGCCGAGAAATTCGGCGCCGACATCCTGCGCGCGTGCGTCGCGGTGGGCGGCGTGCTGACCGGCGAACACGGCGTCGGGATCGAAAAGCGCGACCTGATGCCGGAAATGTTCACGGCCGTCGACCTCGAGCAGCAGCACCGCCTCAAGTGCGCGTTCGACCCGTCCGGCCTGCTCAACCCCGGCAAGGTGTTTCCGACGCTGCATCGGTGCGCCGACCACGGCATGATGCGCGTGCACAATGGGGAAATGCGGTTCCCCGACCTGCCGAGATTCTGATCCATGACGCCGGTGTTCAAGCCGTCGCGGCCCGAGGACGTGGTGCCCGCGCTCGCGGAGGCGAAGGGCGCCCTCGAGATAACCGGGCGGGGCAGCAAGCGCGCCCTCGGCCGCCCGCCGGTCGAAGGAATGGCGCGGCTCGATCTCTCCGCGCTTTCCGGCATCACCATGTACGAGCCGGAGGAGCTGGTGCTGTCGGCGCGCGCCGGCACCCCGATCGCCGAACTGCGCGCGCGTCTTGACGAACGCAATCAGGAACTCGCCTTCGATCCGCCCGATTTTTCGGGTCTGCTCGGCGGGCGGGACGCCGGCAGCCTCGGCGGCGCGATCGCCTGCAACCTGTCGGGCCCCCGGCGGATCAAGGCCGGCGCCGCGCGCGACCACATCCTCGGCTTCGAGGGCGTCAACGGCCGCGGCGAGGCGTTCAAGTCGGGCGGGCGGGTGATGAAGAACGTCACCGGCTTCGATCTCGCCAAGCTGATCGCCGGGTCCTACGGCACGCTTGCGGTGATGACCGACGTGACGATCAAGGTGCTGCCCAAGCCCGAGAAAACCCGCACCGTGCTGGTGTTCGGCCTGTCGGCGGACGCCGCCGTCGCCGCCATGCGCGAGGCGTTGACCAGCGCCCACGAAGTCGCGGCGGCGGCCCACGTGCTTGCCGCTCTCGCGCCGTCCTCGCGGGCCGAGCCGGTGGCGCGCGCGGGCGGGTCGGTTACCGCGCTCAGGATCGAAGGGCCGGGGCCGTCGGCCGAACACCGCTGCCGCGCGCTGCGCGCGCGGCTCGAGGGTCACGGGGCGACCGAGGAACTGCACACGAAGAACTCCGACATTTTCTGGCGCGAGGTGCGCGACGTTTCCTTTCTGGCCGCCGATCCGGCGACGCAGGTGTGGCGGCTCTCGGTGCCGCCGGCCGACGGCGCCCGGATCGCGGGCGCGCTCGCGGCCCGTCTCGACGGACGCTATCTGCTCGACTGGGGCGGCGGACTCGTCTGGCTCGCCCACCCGCCGCGGCCGGACGCGGGCGCCGACGTGGTGCGCGGCGCGATTCCGCCGAACGGCGGCCATGCGACCCTGATCCGCGCCGAGGCGGCGGTGCGCGCGCGCGTCGAGGTGTTCCAGCCGCGTGCCTCCGCGTTCGCCGAACTCGGCCGGCGGGTCAAGGACGGCTTCGATCCCGACCGCCGCCTCAATCCCGGGCGCATGTACGCGGACGATTGACCATGCAGACCAGCTTCACCCAGGCGCAATTGGCCGACGCCGACATCCGCGCGGCGGACGGGATCCTGCGCAAATGCGTCCATTGCGGGTTCTGCACCGCGACCTGCCCGACCTACGTGCTGCTCGGCGACGAATTGGACAGCCCGCGCGGGCGCATCTACCTGATCCGGGACATGCTGGAAAAGGATGCGCGCGCGCCGGCGACGGTGGCCCGCCATCTCGATCGCTGCCTGTCGTGCCTGTCGTGCATGACCACTTGTCCCTCGGGAGTCGACTACGCGCGCCTGGTGGACATCGCGCGCGAACGCATGGCGCCGAGGGTGCGCCGGCCTCTCGTGGAGCGGCTGTTGCGCGCGGCGCTGTTGCGCCTGCTGCCGCGGCCGGGCCTGTTCCGGCTCGCGCTGATCGGCGCCGCGCTCGCGCGGCCGTTCAAGGCGCTGCTGCCGGGACGGCTGGGCGTGATGACCGGAATGGCGCCGAAGACTCTCGCGCCGCCTTCGGCCGTGGACCGGCCGCAGGTGTTCCCGGCCGAAGGGGTCAAGCGCAAGCGTGTCGCCCTGATGACCGGTTGCGCCCAGCAGGTGCTGCGCCCATCGATCAACGAGGCGACCGTGCGGCTGCTTACCCGGCTCGGCTGCGAGGTGGTGGTGGCGGAAGGCGCCGGCTGCTGCGGCGCGCTCGCGCACCACATCGGCGAGGCGGCGGCGGCCGAGGCGGCGGCGCGCGCCAACATCGCGGCGTGGGAGCGGACGATGGCGGCGGGCGGTCTCGACGCCGTGGTCGTCAACGCCTCGGGCTGCGGCACCACGATCAAGGATTACGGTTTTGTGCTGCGCCGCGATCCGGCCTGGGCCGAGCGCGGCGCGCGCATCGCCAAGCTCGCCCGGGACGTGAGCGAGGTGATCGACGATCTCGGCCTACAAGGCGTCCGCCCCGTGGACGGTCGGGCGGGAGCGCGCACGGTCGCCTATCACGCCGCCTGTTCGTTGCAGCACGGCCAACGGGTGCGCGAGGCGCCGAAGCGCCTGCTCGCGGCGGCCGGTTTCGAGGTGCGCGAACCGGCCGAGCCCCACCTCTGCTGCGGCTCGGCGGGCGTTTACAACATTCTTCAGGCCGATCTCGCCGCCCGGCTCAAGGAACGCAAGTCGCAACGCCTCGCCGCCACCGGCGCCGCCCTGGTCGCGACCGGCAACATCGGCTGCTGGTCCCAGTTGCAGGGAGCGAGCCCGTTGCCCGTGGTGCACACGGTCGAACTGCTCGACTGGGCGACCGGCGGTCCGCCGCCGGAAGGAATTGGTCCGTGACCGCCCCCGCCGCCCGCCTCGACGACGGCCTGCTGGCCGAGCTGCGCGCCGTCGCGGGTGATCGCGTCGTCACCAACGCGGGCGTCCGCGACCGCCACGGTCGCGACGAATCCTACCATCCCGGCCATGCCCCCGACGCGGTGGTGTTCCCGCGATCGACCGAAGAAGTGGTCGCGCTGGTGCGCGCGTGCGCGGCGCGGAAAGTTCCGATTATTCCGTTCGGGGTCGGGACCTCGCTCGAGGGCCATGTCGCCGCGCTTCGGGGCGGCGTGTGTCTCGATCTTTCGCGAATGAACCGGATTCTCGAAGTGCGCGCCGAGGACATGGACGCGACCTGCGAGGCGGGCGTGACGCGCAAGCAGTTGAACGAATACCTGCGCGACCGGGGGTTGTTCTTCTCGGTCGATCCCGGCGCCGACGCGACGCTGGGCGGCATGGCCGCGACCCGCGCCTCGGGCACCAACGCGGTGCGCTACGGCACCATGCGCGACAACGTGGTTTCACTCGCGGTCGTGCTCGCCGACGGCCGCGTCATCCGCACCAGCCGCCGGGCGCGCAAGTCGGCGGCCGGCTACGACCTCACCCGCCTGTTCGTCGGTTCGGAAGGAACCCTCGGCGTCGTCACCGAGGTGACGGTGCGTCTCTACGGCATTCCCGAGGCGATCTCGGCGGCGGTCACCGCCTTTCCCGATCTGGCGTCCGCGGTCGATGCCGTCATCGCCGCGCTCCAGTCGGGCGTGCCAGTGGCGCGGATCGAGCTGCTGGACGAAGTGCAGATGAAGGCCCTCAACCGCCATTCGAAGCTTTCCTACCGCGAATCGCCGACCTTGTTTTTCGAATTTCACGGCAGCGAAAAAGGCGTGGTCGAGCAGGTCGAGACGGTCGAGGCGCTGGCGCGCGAGTTCGGCGGCTCCGACTTCCAATGGGCGCTGCGCGCGGAGGACCGGGCCAGGCTCTGGCAGGCGCGCCACGACGCCTATTACGCGGCGATGGCGCTGCGTCCCGGCGCGCGCGGCATGGCGACCGACGTGTGCGTGCCGATCTCCCGGCTCGCCGAATGCATCCTGGAAACCCGCGCCGACATCGACCGTTCCGGCCTGATCGCCCCGATCGTCGGGCACGTCGGCGACGGCAATTTCCACGTCATTTTCGTGGTCGATCCCGACGACGGGGACGAAATGCGCCGCGTCCGGGAGATTAACGAACGGATGGTGCTCAGGGCGATCGCCATGGACGGCACCTGTACCGGGGAGCACGGGGTCGGCTACGGCAAGGTCGGATTCCTGGCGGCCGAGCATGGCGAGGCCCTCGGCGTCATGCGCGCCCTCAAGCGCGCCCTGGATCCGGACGGGATCCTGAATCCGGGCAAGGTTCTCACACCCTGACGCGGGTCTTTCACTTGACCGGGATCGGCTTTTTCGGATAGCTGAACCCTTGACCGCCGCCCCAATGCCCATGCCCGGACGCGCCCGATGATCGAAGAGCAAATCGCCGGCTTCATGAACGAATATGGCGATTGGTTCTATATCGGCATCTTCGTCTGGACGTTCTTCGAGGGCGAAACCATCGTCATCTTCGGCGGCTATGCCGCCCATCACGGCATCGTCGATCCGATCAAACTCCTGTTCGTCGCCTGGTTCGGAACGTTTTTCGGCGATCAGGTCTGGTTCCTGCTCGGACGTCGCTACGGCGAGGCGCTGCTGAAGCGCTTCCCGACATGGCGGCCGAAAGTCGACATCGCGCTCGATCTTCTCTACGAGTTCAAGACGGCGTTCATCCTGTCGTTCCGTTTCATCTACGGCGTCCGCAACGTCAGCTCCTTCGCCGTCGGTTTGTCGGAAATCAGCTGGCTGCGCTTCAGCATCACCAACTTCATCGCCGCCGGGGTGTGGGCGGCGAGCTTCGTCGCCGCCGGCTATTTCTTCGGCCAGGTGTCCGAGGCGGCGCTCGGCAAGGGCGCGAAGGCCTTCGGCCTGGGCGCGTTGTTGGTGTTCATCGTGGTGGTGTGGCTGCTGCTGCGCCGGGTGAAGTCCCGCGTCGCCGCACACGCCCAGGCGCACCCGCATCCGCCGCTGCCCGAGCGCGTCCGCGCGCGCGTTCATCCCGACGCGGCGTCCGGTCCCGGGGACAAGGCGCCTTGATCGCGGATGCGGGCAACCCCCGCGCGCTGCTCCGCCGCCTGTTCGACGCCGCCGTCGCCGCCGCCGACCCTCTGCGCTGCGTGCCGCCGCACCTGCCGACGCCGCCCGCGGGACGCACGCTGGTGCTCGGGGCGGGCAAGGCGTCGGCGGCCATGGCCAAGGCGGTCGAGGAGCATTGGCGGGGCGAGCTTTCCGGCCTGATCGTCACCCGCTACGGCTCGGGCGTGCCGTGCCGCAAAATCGAGATCGTGGAGGCCGCGCACCCGGTGCCCGACGCCAAGGGTCGCGAAACCGCGCGGCGGATTCTCGACTTGGCCGCGACCGCGCGGCCCGACGATCTGGTGCTGTGCCTGATCTCGGGCGGCGGCTCGGCGCTGCTCGCGCTGCCGGCCGAGGGCGTGAGCCTGGAAGACAAGCAGGCGGTCAATCGCGCGCTGCTCGCCTGCGGCGCCAACATCGGCGAGATGAACTGCGTGCGCAAGCACCTCTCGGCGATCAAGGGCGGCCGGCTCGCGGCCGCCGCCGCGCCGGCCCGGGTCGTGACGCTGCTGATTTCCGACGTTCCCGGCGACGATCCGGCGACGATCGCCTCGGGGCCCACGGTCCCCGATCCGACCACCTTCGCCGACGCCCGCGCCGTGTTCGCCAAGTACGGGATCGACGCGCCCGAATCGGTGCGGCGGCGGTTCGAAGCCGCGCGCGACGAAACGCCGAAGCCGGGCGATCCCCGCCTCGCCAACACCGAAACGCGCCTGATCGCGCGGCCGCTCGCCAGCCTGGAGGCGGCGGCCGAGGCCGCGCGCGTGGCCGGCGTCACGCCGATCATCCTCGGCGACGCAATCGAGGGCGAGGCGCGCGAGGTGGCCACCGTGATGGCCGGAATCGCCCGTTCGGCCCGCCGCCACGGTCATCCCGCGCGGCCGCCGATGGTGCTGCTGTCGGGCGGCGAGACCACGGTCACCGTGCGCGGCCGGGGGCGGGGCGGGCGCAACGCGGAATTTCTGCTCGCGCTCGCGCTCGCGCTCCAGGGCGAGGACGGCATTTCCGCCATCGCCGGCGACACCGACGGCATCGACGGCAGCGAGGACAACGCCGGCGCGATCATCGATCCGACCACGCTCGAACGCGCCCGGCATCGGGGAATCGACGCCAAGACCCGGCTCGCCGACAACGACGCTTACACTCTTTTCGCCGGGATCGGCGATCTGGTGGTGACCGGGCCGACGCTCACCAACGTCAACGATTTCCGCGCGATTCTCGTTCGGCCTTAGAGCGTATCCCGATAATTTGGGATACGCTCTAGGGCCGCGCCCGGCGTTACATATGGTGCACGCCGAGGCGGCGCAGCAGCCATTTTTCCGCTTCGACCGCGAAGAACATCGCCCCCGCGAGAGCCGTGATCGACAGCCACGACCTTGCGTCGAGGGCGGTGGTTTGAAAGACCTCCTGCAGCGAGGGCACGTAAGTGAAGAGGAGTTGCAGGACGATCAAAATTGCGCTCGACCAGAACGCGACCGGATTGCCGTACATCATGCCGGAATTCAGGGCCGGGGCGGAAAAACTGCGCGTAGTGAACAGATAGACCAACTCGCAGAACACCAGCATGTTGACGGCGGCGGTGCGCGCAGTTTCGAGCGCGTGCCCGCGCGCCAGTTCCCAGTAAAAAACGGCGAAGGTCAACGCCATCATCAGCACGCTGACGAAAACGATGCGCGCGAACAGCGCCCGGGTGACGAGCGGCTCCGTCGGCGGACGGGGCGGGCGGCGCATGACTCCCTCTTCCGCCGGCTCGAAGGCGAGCGCGAGCGCCAGCGTTACCGTCGTCACCGTGTTGACCCAAAGAATCTGGCCGGGGGTGACGGGCAACGCCATGCCGGCGAAGACCGCGAGCATGATCACCCCGCATTCGCCGCCGTTGGTGGGCAGAATGAAAAGCAGGGACTTCTTGATGTTGTCGAAGACCCGGCGGCCTTCGCGCACCGCCCGGGCGATGGTGACGAAATTGTCGTCGGTCAACACCAGATCGGCGGCTTCCTTGGCGGCGTCGGTACCTTTCCGGCCCATGGCGACGCCGATGTCGGCGGCCTTCAGCGCGGGCGCGTCGTTGACGCCGTCGCCGGTCATGGCGGTGAAATGCCCATCCGCCTGGAGGGCGGCGACCAGGCGCAGCTTGTGTTCGGGACTGGCGCGCGCGATCACATCGGTTTCGCGCGCGCGTTGCCGGAGTCCGACTTCGTCGAGGTCCTCCACTTCCCGGCCGGTGAGCGGAAGGTCTGCGGCGAGACCAAGTCCCCGGCCGATGGCGGCGGCGGTGGCGGCGTGATCGCCGGTGATCATTTTGACGCGAATGCCCGCGCTTCGGCATTCGGCCACGGCTTCGATCGCCTCGGGGCGCGGCGGGTCCATGATGCCGACCAATCCGAGCAGCGTGAAGCGGGGCACGATGTCGGTCATGGCGAGAGTCGCGGCGCCGGGCGGCATATCGGCGCGGGCGAGCGCCAGCACGCGTTGTCCGTCGCGCGCGGCCTCGACGACGCGCGCGTCCCAGGCGGCGCGGTCGAGGTCGCGTCCCAGGGAATCACGCACGCACAGGTCGAGCACCCGCTCCGGCGCGCCTTTGAGCAGAACGAAGGCGCGGCCCGCGTGGTCGTGGTGCAGGGTGGCCATGAACCGGTGTTCGGATTCGAAGGGGATTTCGTCCCGCCTTGGGGTGGCGGCGGTTTCCTCGCGCAACTCCAATCCCGCCTTGAGCGCGAGCGTCAGCAAGGCGCCTTCGGTCGGATCGCCGGCGAGCATCCAACCGGCGGCTTCGTCGTGATGGAGCCGGGCGTCGTTGCAGAGAAGCGCGCAACGGGCAAGCGCCGACAACGCCCCGTCCTTTTGCGGATCGAGCGTTCCGCCGGCAAGATGGAAGCCGCCGTCGGGCGCGTAGCCGACGCCGCTGACCTTGACCGTGCGGTCGGGCAGGTACACGCGCACCGCGGTCATTTCGTTGCGGGTGAGGGTACCGGTCTTGTCCGAGCAGATGACCGAGACCGAACCAAGCGTTTCCACCGCCGGCAGGCGGCGGACAATGGTCCGTTGCTGCGCCATAACACGGGTGCCGATGGCGAGCGTGATGGTGACGATGGCGGGCAATCCCTCGGGGATCGCCGCGACCGCGAGGCCGACCACGGCGAGGAAAATGTCCAACGCCGGCATGTGGACGACGTAATGGCCGTACAGGAACGTCGCCAGACTCACGGCCAGGATGAACAAGGTGATCTGGCGCGCGAACTGGTCGAGGCGGCGGGTCAGCGGCGTTGCCAGCGATTCGACGCCCGCCACCAGGGCGCCGATGCGGCCGATTTCGGTCGCCGGGCCGGTCGCCACCGCGATGCCGCGGGCTTGGCCGAAGGTAACCAGGGTGCCCGAGTACGCCATCGAGGCGCGGTCGCCGATCTCGGCCGCTTCGTCGACCGGATCGACGCGCTTGCTCACCGGAACGGATTCGCCGGTGAGCGCGGCTTCGTCGACGCGCAGGTTCTTGGCGCGCAGCAGACGCAGATCGGCCGGGACGCGGGCCCCGGATTCGAGCAGCACGATGTCGCCCGGGACCAGATCGCGCGCGTCGATGTCGTGCCGCTCGCCCTCGCGCACCACCGTGGCGCGGCTCGCCAGCATGGCGCGCACCGCTTCCAGCGCCCGCTCGGCCTTGCCCTCCTGCACGAAGCCGATGATCGCGTTGATGATCACCACGCCCATGATCACGGTGGCGTCGGTATAGTCATCCAGCGCATAGGTGACGGCCGCCGCGGCGAGCAGCACGTAGATCAACGGATTGTGAAACTGCAGCAGAAAGCGGACGATGGGTCCGCGCCGCTCCGGCGGCGGCAGCTGGTTCGGGCCGTGCCGCGCCAGCCGTCGCCCGGCTTCCTCGGCGGACAAACCGCTGCCCTCGGAGCTGTCGAGGCGCGCCAACGCCGCCGCCGGTCCCTCGGCATGCCAGGATACGGGGGATCGGCGCGGATCGGTGCTTTCGTCGTTCATGACGTCGTTATAATAGAAAATGGTCGTCCGAGACGGATTGTTCGAGGTCAAGCGCGGCGGCCGTGCCTCGGCCCCACCCGTTGATCCCCACCCTTTGATCCACGGGCGAGACGCCTATACAATCGCGCCGTCGCAGGAGCGCCATTCCCGTCCATGAAGAAGATACTTTCCGCCATCGCGATCCTGATCGTCGCGCTCGTCGGCGCCGTCCTGATCGTTCCCGGCCTGATCGACTGGAACGAGTACAAGGCCGAAATCGCGGCCCGTGCCCGGGCGATGACCGGGCGCGAGGTGACGCTCAAGGGCGATATCCGGCTGACGCTGTTGCCGGCGCCGGCGCTGCGCGTCGCCGACGTGGCGCTGGCGAGCCTGCCCGGGGCGAGGGACGCCCAACTGGTTCGTCTCAAGACGCTCGAAGTCCGCATCGCCCTCGCGCCGCTGTTGTCGGGCCGGATCGAAGTCGAATCGGTGCGCATGGTCGAGCCGGCGATCGCGCTGGAGATTCTCGCCGACGGCCGGCGGACGTGGGATTTCGCCCCCGCCGCGTCGCCGGCGGCGCCGGCGGGACGGGCGCCGAGCCCGGCGGCGGGCCCGGCGGAAAGTTCGGCGCCGCCCGTGCGTCTCGA
>CAYPQV010000003.1:0-21710 GCA_964412955.1 uncultured Hyphomicrobiales bacterium | reverse complement strand
CGCCGAGCCCGGCGGCGGGCCCGGCGGAAAGTTCGGCGCCGCCCGTGCGTCTCGACAACTTCGTCGTCGAAAACGGCACGGTCGTCTTCCGCGACGCGACCGCCGGCATCGAAGAGCGGATCGAAGCGATCGCCGCGCGGGTCACGGCAGTTTCCCTGCAGGGGCCGTTCGAAAGCGTCGGATCGTTCAAGGCGCGCGGGCTCGCGTTCTCCTATGTCGCCGGTATCGGCCGGATCGCCGACGATCGCGCCATTCCGGTCAATCTCAATCTCGGCTTCGCCGGCGCGAAACTTCAATCGACCGGCACCGTGTCCGGCATTCACCAGGCGCCGCGCTATCGCGGCAAGATCAAGCTCGACGGCGACAATCTCGCCACCGTGGTCGCGCAGCTCGCGCAGGGGTCGGCGCCGGTGCCGTTGGCGCAGCCCTTTTCGCTCGAAGGCACGCTCGCGGCTTCGGCCGCCCAGGCCGAGATCAAGGACCTCGAGGTTCGGCTCGGCGACAGCCGGGGCACGGGCGCGGTCGCCGTCCGGTTGCAGGGCGGCCTCAACGCCGCGGCGCAAATTTCCGTCAATCGCCTGGATCTCGACCGCTGGCTGGCGGCGACCCCGGCGCCCGCCGCCGCTCCGCCGCCGCCGGACGGCAAGGCAAAATCCGGGCGCTCGGTGGCGATCGCGCCGCCGCCCGCGCCCGCCGCCGCGCCCGCGCGCGTCGACATCCCGAAGGGCGTGGGCGGCTCGCTCGCGCTCGCGGTCGATGCCATCACGCTGCGCGGGGGTCTGATCGGCCAGGCCCGGCTCAAGGCGGAGTTGGCCGACGGCGAGATCACGCTCAGCCAGGCGTCCGCGCAACTTCCCGGCGGATCGGACGTCGCCCTGTTCGGCTTCGTCACCGCGCCCGGCGGCCAGCCCAAATTCGACGGGCAGGCGGACGTAACCGTCGGCGATCTGCGCGGCCTTCTGAAGTGGCTCGACGTGGTGCCGCCCGACGTGCCGGCGGATCGGTTGCGCGGCCTCAAGTTCACCGGAAAAATCGTGGCGTCGCCCGCCAGCGTGCGCGTCAGCGGCCTCGACCTCGCCCTCGACGGCTCGCGCCTGACCGGAACGGCGAGCGCCGCGTTCGGGAAAAAGCCCGCTTTCGGCGTCGATCTCGCGCTCGACCGGGTCAATCTCGATTCCTATTTCCCGCCGGGACCGCCTCCGCCCAAAGCCGCGCCGGCGACGCCGGTCACGCGCGCGGTCCCGCCGATAGGCGGGCGATCCGAAGAATCCCCGCGCGCATCGAAAGGCCCGCCCCGGGATATCCCCGAATCCTCGGCCGCGGCCGCGGCGACCCGGGCGGCCGCCCTTCAGGGCCTGCCCGATTTCGAGGCCGACGTGAAACTCGCGGTCAAGGCCGCGACCGCGCGCGGCCTGAGCGTGCGCGACGCCGTCGTCGACCTGTCGGTGCGCAATCGCGCGCTGGAGGTTCGCCGCCTCGCGGTGGCCGATTTGGGCGGCGCGGCGTTCGCCGTGTCGGGCCGCGTCGACGGCGTGCTGGATTTGCCGTTGGCGCGCGATCTGCAATTCGATGTCCGCGTTCCCGATGCCGCCCGCGTTGCCCGCGCGTTCGGCGTCGAGGCGCCCGAGATGGCGCGCGGACTGGGCGCGGTCGCGGTCAACGGCAAGCTCAACGGGAATTTTCTCGCGCCGCAGGTCGACGCCAGGATCACCGCCGCCGGGGGAACCGCGACCTTTGCCGGCAAGGCGCTGGCGGTGCCGACGCCCGGCCTGGACGGCACGGCCGACGTTCGCCATGACGATCCGGCGCGGCTCGCGAGCGCGCTCGGCATTGCCTGGCGGCCTTCCGGCAAGGTGGGCCCGCTCGCCGCGGCCGGCCATCTCAAGGTCGGCGCCGACGCCATCGACGTGACCGGGCTGAAATTGACCGCCGGACCCGCGACGCTCGCCGGCACGGTCAAGCTCGCGACCGGCGGCGCGCGCCCGCGCCTGATCGCCGACCTGACGGCGGGCGATCTGGTCGTCGATCCGTTTTTGCCGGCGAGGAAGACGGCCGCATTGGAGCCCGCGTGGCGGGACGCGCGCTCGGGCGGGTTCATCCTCGCCCAGGCGCGGCAGGGCGCGCCGGCGCGCCCGGCGCCGCCCGCGCCGTCCACAACCGCGCGCGGCCAGTGGTCGACCGAGCCGCTCGATCTCGCGGCGCTGAAAACGTTCGACGCCGACGTCAAACTGAAGGCGAAGGCGCTGGTCCACGACCGCTACCGGCTCGAGGACGCGGACATCGCCGCCCGGCTCGACGCGGGCGTGCTCAGGACCGAACGCCTGGCGGGACGGTTGTTCGACGGGGATTTTCAAGGCGCGCTCGGCGTCAACGCGCAAAGCGCGGCCGCGCCCCGGATCGACGCCACGTTCGCGCTCAAGAACGGCGACGTCGCGAGCGCGGTGCGCGCGTTCACCGGCCAGGCCTCGGCCTCGGGCCGAATCGCCATGGACGCCAAACTGGCGGCGGCGGGCGGCAGCGTCGCCGCGATGGTCGGATCGCTCGGCGGGTCGGGCTCGGTCGCGCTCACCGGCCTCGACGTCAAGGGCGGCGCCAAGGGCTCCGCGCTCGCCGGCGCGCTCGACCTGGTCAAGGCGGTCGGCGACCTCGGCGGCGCGCTGGCGGGACGCGCGGGCGGCGGCCAGGCGGCCGTGACCGGCACGTTCGCGATCGATCGCGGCATCGCGCGCTCGAACGACCTGAAGCTGGTTTCGGGCTTCGGCAACGGCGCCGCGCGCGGCGGGGTCGACCTGCCGCGCTGGCAGATCGACGTCGCCGGCGAAATCCAATTGGCGCAAAACGTGCTCACGCAAATTCTCGACAAGAGCGGACGCACGGCGCAACCCGTTCCGTTTTCCGTGGTCGGCTCCCTCGACGCGCCGACGGTCCGGCTCGACACCAGCAAGCTGCCGGGCGGCTTGCCGATTCCGGGCGTCGACCGGCTGTTGAAAAAACCCGGCGTCGGCGACGTGCTGCAAGGCATCATCGGCGGCCAACCGCCGTCCCAACAACAGCCGCAGCCGCCGCCGCAACAGCAACAACAGCAACAACAGCAGCAGCAAAAACCGCTGCGGCCCCAAGACCTGCTGCGCGGGATTTTGCGTTAAGACGCGCGCCGGGGCGTCTGCTCGAGCACGAACAGGCGGAGCGCGCTGGAAAGATTGCCCGTGCGCTCGCGGTCGACGGCGGCGACGAGCGCATTCAGCGACATTCCGCGCGCTTCGGCGATTTCGCCGAGCGCATCCCAGAACGCGCCTTCGAGCGACACGCTGGTGTCGTGGCCCTTGATGCGGACCGAGCGCTTGCGGATGCGCGCCGGGTTGGGCCCTTCCGGTGTCTTCATGGGGGGAGATTAAAACGAAACGCCCGTCCCGCGCGAGGCGCGGGACGGGCGCGAAGCCGGGAAAATCGACGCCGGAATTACATCTTGGCGCCGACGATGGTCATGGCCTTCTTGAGCTTCATCTCGGAATCGGCGTGCTTGCCGGCCTTGTGGTCGGCTTCGCCCTCGGTGCGCAGCTTGGTCGATTCGGCGGTGACCTTGCCGGCGTTCATTTTCGCCGCGTCGTCGTAGGCCTTCCACAGCTTCGGGCAGGACCCGGCGAAGGCGGGCGAGGCGATCAGGACCGCGGCGGCCGCGGCGAGAAGAGTGCGCTTGAACATAATGGGAAGTCTCCCGTGATTGGACGTTTCGGATCCGGCCGGAACCCTTCCGGCGGAAATCACCCGGGAGAATAGAAGTTCGCGCCCGCGGAGCGGAAACACAAGCGCGTGAGGGGCCGCCGCAATGTCGCCACAATCGCGCCTGAGGGGAAGATTCAGCCGTTGGCCTCGGGCTTGGTCATGCCGAATTGGGCGAAGAAATCGTTGCCCTTGTCGTCGATGACGATGAAGGCGGGGAAATCGACCACCTCGATCCGCCAGATCGCCTCCATGCCGAGTTCGGGATATTCCACCACCTCGACCTTCTTGATGCAGTTTTCGGCGAGGATCGCGGCCGCGCCGCCGATGGAGCTGAGATAAAAGCCGCCGTTCTTCTTGCAGGCGTCGCGCACGGCGGGCGAGCGGTTGCCTTTGGCGAGCATGACCATCGAGCCGCCCGCCTTCTGGAACAAGTCGACGTAGGAATCCATCCGCCCGGCGGTGGTCGGTCCGAACGAGCCCGAGGCGTATCCCTTGGGCGTCTTGGCCGGGCCGGCGTAATAGACCGGATGTTCCTTGAAATACTGCGGCAGACCCTCGCCTCGGTCGAGGCGCTCCTTCAGCTTGGCGTGCGCGATGTCGCGGGCGACGATCAGGGTCCCGGTCAGGCTGACCCGGGTGCGGATCGGAAGCTTGCCCAATTGGGCGAGGATTTCGGGCATCGGTCGGCCGAGGTCGATGCGCGCCACCGGCCCCGCCGAATCCTTCTCGGAAATCTCGGGCAGGTACTTGGCGGGCTCGGTTTCCAGCTGTTCCAGGAACACGCCGTCCCCGGTGATCTTGCCGAGGATCTGGCGGTCGGCCGAGCACGACACGCCGATTCCGACCGGGCACGAGGCGCCGTGGCGCGGCAGGCGCACCACGCGCACGTCGTGACAGAAATACTTGCCGCCGAATTGGGCGCCGATGCCGAGCCGGCGGGTCAGTTCCAGCACCTGGGCCTCGGTTTCGACGTCGCGGAACGCGCGACCGTGCTTGTCGCCCGAGGTCGGCAGCCCGTCGAGGTAGTGGCAGGACGCGAGCTTGACGGTCTTCAGGTTCATCTCGGCCGAGGTCCCGCCGATCACGACGGCGAGGTGATAGGGCGGGCAGGCGGCGGTGCCCAGCGTGCGCAGCTTCTCGTCCAGGAACTTCATCAGCGACGCCGGATTGAGCAGCGCCTTGGTTTCCTGGAACAGGAAGGATTTGTTGGCCGAGCCGCCGCCCTTGGCCACGAACAGGAAATGGTATTCGTCGCCGTCCTCGGCGTAGATGTCGATCTGCGCCGGCAGGTTGGTGCCGGTGTTGACCTCCTTGTACATGTCGAGCGGCGCCAGCTGGCTGTAGCGCAGATTATCCTCGGTATAGGCGCGCATCGCGCCCTCGGCCAGCGCCGCTTCGTCGCCGCCGCCGGTCCACACCTGCTGGCCCTTCTTGGCCATGACGATGGCGGTGCCGGTGTCCTGGCACATGGGCAGCACGCCGCCGGCGGCGATGTTGGCGTTCTTGAGGAATTCGAGCGCGACGAACTTGTCGTTGGGCGAGGCTTCCGCGTCGTCGAGGATCGCGCGCAGTTGTCCGAGATGCGCCGGGCGCAAAAGATGGGCGATGTCGTGAAACGCCTGGCGGGCGAGCAGCGTCAGCGCGCTCGGGTTCACCTTCAGGATCGGCCGGCCGTCGAAGGTGCCCCGGGCGACGTGATCGCCGGTCAGGCGGCGGTAGGGCGTCGTGTCGGCGCCGAACGGAAAAAGTTCGTGGTGCTCGAAGGGGCTCATGAAGGGTTCTCGCGGGGTATGGGAATTCGCCGGGGAAACGCGCGCGTCATTTCTTGCGGAAGGAATCGAGGGCGATGACCTGGCCGCCGTCCTTCGCCGCCGGAGTGTCGGCGGGGGCGGGTTCCTTCGGCCGGGCGTCCGGCGCGGCCGACGGCTTGGCGTCGGTGTCGTTGCGCGGCGCGGTCTTGGGCCGGGGCGCGTCGCCGCTCGCGTCGGCGTGGACCTGGCCCTCGGCGGTGATCTTGAATTGAAGCCCGAAATTGACCGAGGGGTCGGCGAAGGACGACACGGCGGCAAACGGGATGCGGAGGTTCTCGCGCCGGCCCTTGAAGCTGAGGGAAACCGAAAAGCCGTCGGCGTCGACCGCGAGATCGTCGAACTGGAATTGCAGCACGATGGTCATTTCCAGCGGGTGCTGCGCCTTCAGGTAGGCGGGTATGCGCACGCCGGGCGATTCGGTGCGGAAGGTGATGTAGAAGTGATGATCGCCGGGAAGGCCCCGCTTCGCGGTGTATTCCAGCGCCCGGCGGACGACGGAGCGGAAGGCGTCCTCGATCCAAAGATCGTAGCGGAGGGGATCGTCGGTCATGTTCGGTCGCGCATCCGGTCCTGGGCGGGCGAGTGGGGGGCTTCTGTTGCCAGGTGCCCCCCGAACCCCGTTACCGCTGTTTAGGCGGCAGCAGCAAATGCAACGTTGTCGTTGGCATTTGTAGATGGCCCGTCACGGCGGAACCATACCGGGCGAAAGTCCTGCCTTTACCGCGCACGTCGAGCCTGTTTCGCCCCCATAAGGCCCGCCTTGGGACCGCGTGTGCCCCAAGGCGGGAATTGGTGGAGGCGCCGGGTACTGCCCCCGGGTCCGTTACGCCTATTCCACAGCACATTTATCGCCATAGCCGGTTGCCCGGCCCGAAAAATATAGGCCTCTGCCCGGCGGGGCGGCAAGCCGGGGGCGAAAAACCCCTATCTCAGACTACCGGGGCGCCGTAGCCCCAGCTGTAGGGCACCGGCCCCGACAGCGCGAGCACGTCGCCGTCCTCGAGCGCGTGTTCCAGGTTCGGGCCGCGCCCGACCGGGCCCGGGGTCGCGTCGCGGCCGTTGACCAGCGCGAGGTAGACCGCCTCGGGCCCGAGGCCGAGGCGGCGGATGGCGTCGCCGAGCACGCTTCCCGCCGGCAGCTCGAGGGCGAACCCCGCGCCGCCGCCGGGCCGATGGCGGGCGAGACTGTTGAACAGGCGGACCTCGATCCGCACCACCGATCCACCGACGTTGTGGCCGATTCCGGGCAGGGCATTCATCCGATTCTCCACCGGGCTTGCGAACCGATCCTAACGCGGAGGGGCGACCCTCGCCTTTGATCGCGGTTAAGGGCCCCGGGCTTGGCCGGAGGAAAGCGCGACGATAGAGTGCCGACCGGCGCCATGACTCTCAGCAAGGACCAACTGGCCGAAATCGAATCCGCGCGCGGCGAGCGTCGCGAGACGCTGCGCGCGTGCGCGCCGGCGCTCGAGGAGATTCTCTACCGGCCGATCCCGGTGCTCGACCACGGCTTCGTCCGCGTCATCGACTACATGGGCGACGACGGGGCGATCGTGCAGGCGGCGCGGGTCTCCTACGGGCGCGGCACCAAGCGCGCCCAGGACGACGCCGGGCTGATCGCCTACCTCATGCGCCACCGGCACACCACGCCGTTCGAGATGTGCGAGATCAAGTACCACGTCAAGCTCCCGATCTTCGTCGCCCGGCAGTGGATCCGGCACCGCACCGCCAACGTCAACGAATACTCGGCGCGCTATTCGATCCTCGACAAGGAATACTACGTGCCTGCGCCCGAGCATCTGGCGGCGCAATCGCAGGTCAACCGCCAGGGGCGGGGCGAGGTGCTCGAAGGCGCGGAAGCGAAGCGCGTGTTCGAATTGTTGCGGCGCGACGCGGAGCAGACCTACGCGTCCTACGAGGAAATGCTGAACGAGGGAACGGACGGCGCTCCCCGCGATCCCGCGCGCAAGGGGTTGGCACGCGAGCTTGCGCGCATGAACCTCACCCTCGCCACCTATACCCAGTGGTATTGGAAGACCGACCTCCACAACCTCATGCACTTCCTGTCCTTGCGCGCCGACGCGCACGCCCAGTACGAAATCCGCGTCTACGCCGAGGCGATGCTGGATACGCTCCGGCGCTGGCTGCCGGTGACGTTCGAGGCGTTCATGCAATACCGCATGGGCGGCACGCACCTGTCGGCCAAGGGGCTCGACGCGGTCAAGCGCCTGCTGGCGGGCGAAAAAGTCGCCCAGGAAACCAGCGGGCTTTCCAAGCGCGAATGGCGCGAACTGATGGCCGCGCTCGGGCGCGGGGAATAGCCCGTTACTGCACGACGATGCGCGGGCCGCCGGTTTCGGCGCCGGCGCCGGTGAGCCGCTCGATCTTGCCCCAGACCTTGGTGGCGATGGCGACGAAGGCCTTGGCGTGCGCGCTGTCCGGTTTCGCCACCACGATCGGCTGGCCGCCGTCGGAGGTTTCGCGGATCACGATGTCGAGCGGGATTTCCCCCAGGAAATCGACGCCGAGCCGGTCCGCTTCCTTGTGCGCGCCGCCGTGGCTGAAGATTTCGGTGCGGTGCCCGCACTTGGGGCACGAGAAGTAGCTCATGTTCTCGACGATGCCGAGCACCGGCACGTCCACCTTGCGGAACATGTTGAGGCCCTTGCGCGCGTCGAGCAGCGCGATGTCCTGCGGCGTCGACACGATCACCGCGCCGGTCAGCGGCACCTTCTGGGCCATGGTCAGCTGGGCGTCGCCGGTGCCGGGCGGCATGTCGACCACCAGCACGTCGAGTTCGCCCCAGTTGACGTCGCGCATCATCTGCTCGATCGCCGACTGCACCATCGGCCCGCGCCAGATGATCGGGCTTTCCTCGTCGACCATGAAGCCGATCGACATGCACTTGACGCCGAAATTTTCCATCGCGTCGAGGGTCTTGCCGTCGCGCGAGGACGGCTGGCCGACGATGCCCATCATGCGCGGCATCGAGGGGCCGTAGATGTCGGAATCGAGAATGCCGACCTTGCGGCCGATGGCCGCGAACGCGAGCGCGAGGTTGACCGCGACCGTGGACTTGCCGACGCCGCCCTTGCCCGAGGCGACCGCGACGATCGAGCGCACGCCCGGCAGCATCGCCGGTTGCGCCTGCCCGTGTCCATGAGCGTGCCCGTGGGCGTGGCCGTGCCCATGATCATGGGCGTGGCCGTGCCCATGACCTTGTGCCGCCTGTCCGCCGTTGCCGCCCTTCCGCTCGGCGGTCAGCACCACGGTCGCCGACATGACGCCGGGCAGGCCGTGGACGACCTTCTCCGCCTGCTTGCGCAAGGGTTCCATCTTGGCGCCGCGCGCGGCGTCGACCTCGATCGCGAAGGCGACGTGGCCGCCCTTGATCTGCAAGCCCTTGACCATGCCGAGGGTGACGATGTCCTCGTCGCGTTCGGCATCGACCACGCGCGCGAGCGCTTTCAGGATTTCCTGTTCGGTGACTTCGGCCATGACCTCGATCTCAACTCCTGCTGATGGTTGCCGCGCGCCGTTCCCGACGGCTGGGCCAAGACGGCGCTTTTCCGCGCGCCCCGGGCCACGTTGCGCGCTCCGTGCGATTGCCCTATATAAACCTCTCCCGGAACCGCCCCGCACGCCCCATTTCAACTAACATCAGAAGAACGAAATACAAGGGGCAAATGGAAAGCCCCCGACGGGCGAAGGGCGAATAGGGCATCCATCTCATTTAATCGGTTGGCGGCGAAAGCAAGCGGATCACTTCGACATGGCCTGGAAAAATCAAGGCGGCCCCTGGGGCGGCGGTGGCGGCAATGGCGGAGGCCAGGGCCCCTGGGGCGGTCGCGGCGGCGGCGGGCCTTCCATGCCCGAGCCCCCCGATCTCGAGGAACTGCTCCGGCGCGGCCAGGATCGTTTCCGCCGCGCGCTGCCGGGCGGCTTCGGCGGCGGCCGGGTGATCGGCCTCGCGGTGCTCGCCGGCATCGCGCTGTGGTTCGCGAGCGGCTTTTACCGCGTGCAGCCGGGCGAGCTCGGCGTCGAACTGCTGTTCGGCAAATACCTGCGCCTCACCACGCCTGGCCTGAACTACTGGCTGCCGCGCCCGATCGGCCAGGTCATCACTCCCAACGTCGACCGCACCAACCAAATCAATATCGGCTTTCGCGGCGCCGGAGAAGCCGGGGGCGCGGTGCGCGACGTGCCGCAGGAAGGCCTGATGCTGACCGGCGATCAGAACATCATCGACATCGACTTCGTGGTGCAATGGCGCATCAAGAACGCCTCCGATTTCCTGTTCAACATCCGCGAACCGGAACCGACCATCAAGATCGCGGCCGAAAGCGCCATGCGCGAGATCGTCGGCCAGACCAGCCTCGAGGACGCGCTCACCGTCAAGCGCCAGGAAGTCGAAGCGCGCATGCGCGACTTGCTGCAGGGCATCCTCGACGAATACGGCGCCGGCGTCCTGATCGCCGACGTGAAGCTGCAAAAGGTCGACCCGCCCGCGCAGGTGATCGACGCGTTCAACGACGTGCAGCGCGCGCGCCAGGACAAGGAGCGCAAGCAGAACGAGGCGACCGCTTACGCCAACGACATCCTGCCTCGTGCCAAGGGCGAAGCCCAGCGCATGATCCAGGACGCGACCGCCTACAAGGAAAAGCTGATCCGCGAGGCCGAAGGCGAAGCCAACCGCTTTCTCTCGGTTTACAACGCCTACCTCGAAGACAAGGACGTGACGCGCAAGCGCCTGTTCCTCGAGCGCATGCAGCAGGTATTCAAGGATTCCGAAAAGGTGATCATCGACAAGGGCGGCGCCGGGGTCGTGCCCTACCTGCCGCTGCCGGAATTGCGCCGCCGTCCCGAACCTTCCGCCACGGGCGGCGAGGGAGTCGCGAAATGAACCGCCCGATCCTCGTCGTTTTCGGCATCATCGCCGCGGCCCTGGTCGTCGTCGCCTCCAGCGCGGTTTTCGTCGTCCATCAGACGCAGCAGGCGATCGTGCTGCAGTTCGGCAATCCGATTCGCGTGGTGCGCGAGCCGGGAATCCAGGTCAAATTGCCGTTCATCCAGGACGTCACCTATTACGACCGGCGCATTCTCGACCTCGATCCGCCGATGCAGGAGGTGATCCTCTCCGACCAGAAGCGGATCAACGTCGACGCCTTCGCGCGTTTCCGCATCCTTGATCCGCTCGAATTCCGCCGCCGCGCGGTGACGCTCTCCAACTTCCGCCAGGTGTTCGGCGGCCGGCTCAATTCGGCGATCCGTTCCGAGGTCGCCAAGGTCGACCTTCAGGACATGCTGACCGGCAAGCGCGTCGAGGTCATGGACAAGATCAAGGACGCGGTCGCCGGGGTCGCGCCCGAATTCGGGGTCGAGGTGGTGGACGTGCGCATCGGCCGCACCGACCTGCCGGAAGCGACCAGCCAGG
The DNA here is from genome assembly GCA_964412955.1 of uncultured Hyphomicrobiales bacterium. Taxonomy (GTDB): domain Bacteria; phylum Pseudomonadota; class Alphaproteobacteria; order Rhodospirillales; family 2-12-FULL-67-15; genus 2-12-FULL-67-15. The sequence continues at coordinate 10,742 of CAYPQV010000003.1, read as the reverse complement.
CGGTCTACAACCGCATGCGCTCCTCGCGCGTGGCCCAGGCCGCCCAACTGCGCGCCGAGGGCGAGGAGTTGAAGGCCAAGATCCAGGCCGACGCCGACCGCCAGCGCACCATCCTGATCGCGGACGCGGAGCGGACGGCCCAGACCCTGCGCGGCGAAGGCGAAGGTATCCGTACCCAGACCCTCAATCGCGCCTTCGGCAAGGATCCGGCGTTCTTCGAGCTGTACCGGACGCTGGAGGCCTACCAGGGCGCGCTCTCCGACGGCACCACCATGATCCTCACGCCCGATTCGGAGTTTTTCCGCTACTTCGGCGGCGCGTCCCCCGGCTTGGGTGAGCCCGCGCGCAAGCCCCAGCGCTAGGCTCCGGGCCCTTCCCGGCGCGGACGGCATGATCGACCTCGTGGCCGCGCTGGGACTGGCGATCGCCATCGAGGGAATCCTGTACGCCCTTTTTCCCGACGGGATGCGCCGGATGATGGCGCGCGCGCTCGAATTGCCGCCGAGCACGATTCGCGCGACCGGGCTGATGGCCGCCGTTTTCGGGGTCGGGCTGGTCTGGCTCGCGCGGCGGTGATCGGCGTCGGCGCGCCGGCGACTTGAAAGCCCCCCCGGGGCGGGCTAAATCCCGGGTGCACATCGGCCGCGCCCCGATTGAAAGCCCGCGCATCGCGGGCCCGGTTTTCCCGGCCGACAGGATGTAACCATGATGACCTTGTTCGATTCTTCGGGCCGGCGCGGCGCTGACGCCGCGCGGCCGATGTTGCGCGCCGCGCGCGCGGTCGTGCTGTCCGCCGGCTTGATCACGTTCACCACCCTGACGGCCGCCGAGGCGCGCACCGCGCCGGACAGCTTTGCCGACCTCGCCGGCGAACTGCTGCCCAAGGTGGTGAACATTTCCACCACCCAGACCGTCGAAGGACGCGGCTTCGAAATGCCGCAACTGCCGCCCGGCTCGCCGTTCGAGGATTTCTTCAAGGAGTTTTTCGAACGCAACCAAGGCCAGCAACCATCGCGACCGCGGCGCGCGACCTCGCTCGGTTCCGGCTTCATCGTGGACGAAACCGGTTACGTCGCCACCAACAACCACGTTATTCAGGACGCGGATGAAATCACCGTCATCTTCCACGACGGCACCCGCCTCAAGGCCGAGGTGGTCGGACGCGACGCCAAGTCCGATCTGGCGGTGCTGAAGGTGAGCCCGACCGGCAAGCTGTCGGCGATCAAGTTCGGCAATTCCGACAAGGCCCGCGTCGGCGACTGGGTCATCGCCATCGGCAATCCGTTCGGCCTCGGCGGCACCGTCACCGCCGGCATTGTTTCGGCACGCGGGCGCGACATCAACTCGGGCCCCTACGACGACTTCATTCAGACCGACGCTTCGATCAACCGCGGCAACTCGGGCGGGCCGCTGTTCAACCTGCAGGGCGAGGTGATCGGCATCAACACCGCGATCTTTTCGCCGACCGGCGGCAGCGTCGGCATCGGCTTCGCTATTCCCACCGCCAGCGCCGAGCCGGTCATCCGCCAGCTGATCAAGAACGGCCAAGTCAGGCGCGGCTGGCTCGGCGTCCACATCCAGGGCGTGACCGACGAAATCGCGGAGACCCTCGGCCTCAAGCAGGCGGCGGGCGCGCTGGTCGCCAGCGTCATCAAGGGTGGCCCGGCGGAAAAGGCCAAGATTCAGGCCGGCGACGTGGTGCTGAAATTCGACGGCCGCGACGTCACCGAAATGCGCCGCCTGCCCCGGCTGGTTGCCGACACCGAGGTCGGCAAGAAGGTGCCGATCGTGGTCTGGCGCGACGGCAAGGAAGTGCGTCTCGAAGTCGCCGTCGGCCAGTTGGAGGAGGACACCAAGGTGGCCGCCCGCACCGGCTCCGGTAAGAGCGAAAGCCGCGCCGGCGACGGGCTCGCCCTCGACGACGTCGGCCTGACGGTGGCGGAAGCCGGTCCGCGCGTGAAGGAGCGCTTCAAGATCGAGAAGAACGTCAAGGGCGTGGTCGTCACCAACGTCGCCGAAAGCGGCCCGGCGGCCGAGAAAGGCATCCGCCCGGGCGACGTGATCGTCGAAGTGAGCCAGCAGGAAGTGTCGAAGCCAGCCGACGTCGCCGCCAAGATTCAAGAGGCGAAGAAGGCCGGGAAGAAGTCGGTGCTGATGCTGGTGGAAGGCCAGGGCGGCATGCGCTTCGTCGCCATTCGCCTCGACAAGAGCTAAGACGGCTCGGTGAATTCGTCCCGCGCGTAGCCCTGCACATAGAGCAGCGCGGTCAGGTCGGCGTGGCGGACGGCGACGGGCGCCGCCGCCGCGACCGAAGGCTTCGGGCGGTAGGCGACGCCGATCCCGGCTTCGAGAATCATGGGCAGATCGTTGGCCCCGTCGCCGACGGCGATCGCTTCGGACGGCGCGACCCCGAATCGCGCCGCGGCCCCGAGCAGCGCCGCCCGTTTCGCCTCTTTGTCCAGGATCGGCTCGGCCACGCGCCCGGTGAGCCTTCCCCCCGCGATCTCGATCTCGTTGCCGGTCTCGGCGTCGAATCCCGCGCGCGCGGCGATGCGCGAGGTGAAATAGCGGAAACCGCTCGACACCAGAAACGTGTGCGCGCCGTGGGCGCGCATGGTCGCGACCAGCGTCTCCGCGCCGGGATTGAGGCGGGTGTGGGCGAAGGTCTTTTCCAGGCAATCGGCGCCGAGCCCCTTCAGCAATGCGACCCGTTCGCGGAGAGAGCTTTTGTAGTCGATCTCGCCGTTCATGGCGCGCGCGGTGATGGCGGCGACCCGGTCCTTGACGCCGGCGAAGGCGGCGAGGTCATCGAGCGTTTCGCCCGCGACGATGGTCGAATCCATGTCGGCGACGAGGAGTTTCTTGCGCCGCCCTTCCGCGGAGAGCGCGGCCGCGTCGATCCGCCGTTGCTCCAGCGTCGCCCCGGCCGCGCGCGCGGCGGCGGCGGGAGCGATGCCGGAAAACGGCCATTCGCACGCGCGGCCGGGCGCAAGCCACCGCATCGCGCCGAGACCCGCGCCTTGCCGCTTGAGGGAATCGCGGACCGAGGCGACAATGACCTCTTCGAGCGGCTCGCCCTCTCCGGGCGCGATCAGGACCAGCACGGATTCCATGCCGGCTAGATAAATCGGCGGCGGCGGCGAGCACAAGGCGGATGAGCAGGGAATCCCGAAAACCGATCGTGGTCGTCGCCGGGCCGACCGGCTCGGGCAAATCGGCGCTCGCGCTCGCGCTCGCCGGACGCTTCCGGGGGGCGATCGTCAACGCCGACAGCCAGCAGGTTTACCGCGAACTTTCCGTGCTCACCCAGCGCCCGTTGCCCGCGGACGAGGCGCGCATACCGCATTTTCTCTACGGCGTATTGCCGGCGGCGGAGCGCTGCTCGGCCGGGCGCTGGCTCGGGCTCGCGCTCGCCGCCGTCGCCCAAATCCGGGACGAGGGGCGGCTGCCCCTGGTGGTCGGCGGCACCGGGCTTTACCTCAAGGCGCTGATGGAAGGGATCGCGGAAATTCCGCCGGTCCCGCCCGAAACGGCGGCGGCGGCGCGCGAGATGCGCGCGCGCATCGGCAACGCCGCGTTCCGCGCCGAACTCGCGCGGCTCGATCCGGAAAGCGCCGCGCGGATCGCCGAAAAGGATTCGCAACGCCTGGTGCGCGCTTATGCCGTCGCGCGGGCGACCGGCGTCGCTCTCGGCGAGTGGCACCGGCGCGAGCGGGGCCGCGCGCGCGCGCGGCCCGACCGATTCCTCGTCCTGGCGCTCGATCCGCCGCGCGACGATCTGGACCGGCGGCTGGAGGCCCGTTTCGACGCGATGATGGACGCGGGCGCGCTGGCCGAAGCGCGCGCGCTGGCGGCGCTCGGGCTCGATCCGACCCTGCCGGCGGCGAAGGCGGTCGGCGTGCGCGAGCTGCTCGAACATCTCGGCGGCAGGACGACCCTGGATGAGGCGACGGCCGGGGCCAAGCGCGCCACCCGCCAGTTCGCCAAGCGCCAGCGCACGTGGCTTCGCAACCAGGTCTCCGGGGCGCGGACGTTCAAAACCTTCGGCGAAGGGGCGGTGGCGGAGGCCGAACGCGAAGTTGCGGCTTTTCTCGCCGAATAGGTAATTTTATTACCAAAGCAACGCAATAATCTTTCCATTTATTCGTTGACCGAAGGGGGGCGAGCGACTAGTTTTCCACTCCCTTCGGGCGGCCGAATCGGCCGCGAATGAACCGTTATTGTTGAAAGTCGTGCGATGACCAAGGACCAGATGACCGGCGCCGAGATCGTTCTCCAGGCGCTCAAGGATCAAGGCGTCAGCCACATCTTCGGCTACCCGGGCGGCGCGGTCCTGCCCATTTACGATTCGCTCTTCGGCCAGAACGACATCCGCCACATCCTGGTCCGCCAGGAAGGCGGCGCGGTGCACGCGGCCGAAGGCTACGCGCGCTCGACCGGCAAGGTCGGCGTGGTGCTGGTGACCTCGGGCCCCGGCGTGACCAACGCCGTCACCGGCTTGACCGACGCCTTGATGGACAGCATTCCGCTCGTCTGCCTCACCGGCCAGGTGCCGACCCACCTGATCGGCAACGACGCCTTCCAGGAATGCGACACCACCGGCATCACGCGCCCGTGCACCAAGCACAACTACCTGGTCAAGAACGTCGCCGATCTCGCCCGCGTCTTGCACGAGGCGTTCCACGTCGCGCGCTCGGGCCGCCCCGGCCCGGTGGTGGTCGATTTGCCCAAGGACGTGCAGTTCGCGACCGGTCCCTACCTACCGCCGGCCAAGGTCGTGCACAAGAGCTACAAGCCGCGTCTCAAGGGCGATCCCGCCCAGATCAAGCGCGCGGTCGAGATTCTCGCCCACGCCAAGCGCCCGATCATCTATGCCGGCGGCGGCGTGGTGAACTCGGGCCCGTCGGCGTCGCTGCTGCTCGCCCAGTTCGCGCGGACGACCGGATTCCCGGTGACGCTCACGCTGATGGGCCTCGGCGCCTTTCCGGCCTCCGACCCGCAGTTCCTCGGCATGCTCGGGATGCACGGCACCTACGAAGCCAACCTCGCCATGCACGGCTGCGACGCCATGATCGCGATCGGCTCGCGCTTCGACGACCGCATCACCGGCAAGCTCGCCGCGTTTTCGCCCCATTCGCGCAAGATTCACATCGACGTCGATCCCTCGTCGATCAACAAGAACGTGCCGGTCGAAGTCGGCATCGTCGGCGACGTCGCCCACGTGCTCGAGGACCTGATCAAGTTCTGGAAGAGCGCGCAGGCCAAGCCCGACGCCAAGGCGCTCAAGGCGTGGTGGAAGCAGATCGACGAATGGCGCGCGCGCGACTGCCTGCGCTTCAAGAACTCGGACGAGGTCATCAAGCCTCAGCACGCCATCCGGCGGCTCTACGAGCTGACCAAGGATCGCTCCGACGTGTTCGTCACCACCGAGGTCGGCCAGCACCAGATGTGGGCGGCGCAGTTCCTCAAGTTCGAGAAGCCGAACCACTGGCTGACGTCGGGCGGGCTCGGCACCATGGGCTACGGCCTGCCGGCGGCGATGGGCGTGCAGGTCGCGCACCCCAAGGCGCTGGTGATCGACGTCGCGGGCGAAGCCTCGCTCTTGATGAACATCCAGGAGATGTCGACCATCGCCCAGTACCGGCTGCCGGTGAAGATTTTTCTGGTCAACAACCAGTACATGGGCATGGTCCGCCAGTGGCAGGAACTGCTGCACGGCGGGCGCTATTCGGAAAGCTACATGGACAGCCTGCCCGATTTCGTGAAGCTCGCCGAATCCTTCGGCGCGGTCGGCCTGCGCGCGACCAAGCCCTCCGAGCTCGACGGGGTCATCAAGGCGATGATCGAAAGCCCGAAATCGGTGATCGCCGACATCCTGGTCGATCCCAAGGAAAACTGCTTCCCAATGATCCCGTCGGGGGCGGCCCACAACGAGATGCTGCTCGGACCGGCGGACAAGAGCGAACAACCGGTTTCCGAGGAGGGCATGGTGCTGGTATGAAGGCGCGCGTTTGCCTTCGCCCGCATCGTTCTCCAACCCAGGAACTTCCGTCGTGACCCTGAAATCCGAACCCGTCGCCCGGCACACCATCGCCGTGCTCGTCGACAACGAGCCAGGCGTGCTGGCGCGCGTCATCGGCCTGTTTTCGGGGCGCGGCTACAACATCGAGAGCCTGACGGTGGCCGAGGTCGATCCCGCCGAGCGGCTCTCGCGCATCACCGTCGTCACCTCGGGCACCCCGATGGTGATTGAGCAGATCAAGGCTCAGCTCGCGCGCCTGGTGCCGGTGCACAAGGTGTCCGACTTGACCGTCGCCGGTCCGCACGTGGAGCGCGAGCTTGCGCTGGTCAAGGTGCGCGGCTCCGGCGACAAAAGGGTCGAGGCGCTGCGCATCGCCGATATCTTCCGCGCCCGCGCGCTCGATTCGACCGCCGAATCGTTCGTGTTCGAGATCGTCGGCGACGCGGGCAAGCTGGATGCCTTCATCAATCTCATGTCCGGGCTCGGCCTGGTCGACGTGTCCCGCACCGGGGTCGTCGCCATCGCCCGCGGCCCCGAACCGTTGTAACTCGAAAGGAACTCCGCCATGCGCGTCTATTACGACCGCGACGCCGACGTCAACCTGATCAAGTCGAAGAAGGTTGCCGTCGTCGGCTACGGCAGCCAGGGCCACGCCCACGCCCTGAACCTGCGCGATTCCGGCGTGAAGGACGTCGTGGTCGCGCTGCGCGAGGGCTCGACCGCGCGCAAGAAGGCCGAAGACGCCAAGTTCAAGGTCATGACCCCGGCCGAGGCGGCCAAGTGGGCCGACGTGATGATGGTGGTGACGCCGGACGAAGGCCAGGCCAAGCTCTACGCCGACGATCTCGGCCCCAACATGAAGAAGGGCGCGGCGCTCGCCTTCGCCCACGGCCTCAACATCCACTTCCGGCTGATCGAGCCGCGCCCCGACCTCGACGTGTTCATGGTCGCGCCCAAGGGCCCCGGCCACACGGTCCGTTCCGAATACCAGCGCGGCGGCGGCGTGCCCTGCCTGCTCGCGGTCGAGCGCAATCCGTCCGGCAACGCCCACGACATCGGGCTCGCCTACGCCTCCGCCATCGGCGGCGGGCGTTCCGGCATCATCGAGACCACATTCCGCGAGGAATGCGAAACCGACCTGTTCGGCGAACAGGTGGTGCTGTGCGGCGGTCTCACCTCTCTGATCATGGCCGGCTATGAAACCCTGGTCGAGGCCGGCTACGCGCCGGAGATGGCCTATTTCGAATGCCTGCACGAGGTGAAGCTGATCGTCGACCTGATCTACGAAGGCGGCATCGCCAACATGCGCTATTCGATCTCCAACACCGCCGAATACGGCGACTACACCCGGGGCCCGCGCGTGATCGACGCGGCGACCAAGGCGCGCATGAAGGAGATCCTGGACGACATCCAGTCGGGCCGCTTCGCCCGCGATTGGATGCTGGAAAACGCCGCCGGCCAGCCGAGCTTCAAGGCCATGCGCCGCCGTTCGGCCCAGCACCCGATCGAGCAGGTGGGCGAAAAGCTCCGCGCCATGATGCCGTGGATCGCCAAGAACCGGCTGGTGGATAAGAGCAAGAACTGACGTTGCGGAATAAACCGCAACGTCACCCCCGCGCAAGCGGGGGTCCACAAGTTGGATGCCCGCTTTCGCGGGCATGACGAATCAATTTCAAACGCGCCGGTGCCGGGGGCGGGGTTCCGTCCCCGACGCTTTTATGGTGAACGCGGTCGCGTTGCGGGGCGCCGAAGACGTGAACATATAGGGAACGCAACCATTTACTCCGCCTTAAGGCGCTCTCGAAAGAATGCGGGATTGTCCAGAGTTGACAATGCCGAGGGGGGATTGTCTTTATCCTTTCCATAGGCCATCTAGGCGTAGGGCTTCGGCGCCGGCGTCGGGGCCATATCGAGCGGCGGCCAAATTGCGTTGATGAAAGTGCCATGAACGAAATGCGCGCCACGACCACGATCGCTTCCTGGGCTTCGATCCGGGACCGTTCGCGCGCGCGCACTTTGGCCCGCGGCGGAAAGGGAACGCTCCTTCGACTTAGGGGCCTCTGACGCGCGCCGCGCGGACTTCGGTCCGCGCCCGGGCGAGCGTACAGAGGAAAGCGAATGTCGTTCTTGGGGATCGGTTCCCCGAGAGTTCCCCTAGTCCCATGATGCGTTGAAGGAACACCGGCCATGAATCCCGCCCGCGAAGATAAACGCGAACCGAATCGAGTCGTCATTTTCGACACCACCTTGCGCGACGGCGAGCAATCGCCGGGCGCGTCGATGAATCTGGACGAGAAAATCCGCATCGCCCAAACCCTCGAGGAAATGGGCGTCGACGTGATCGAAGCCGGATTCCCGATCGCGTCGCCCGGCGACTTCGAGGCGGTCAACCAGATCGCCAAGACCGTCGTCAACTCCACCGTCTGCGGCCTCGCCCGCGCGACCAAGGGCGACATCGATCGCGCGGCCGAGGCCCTGCGCCCGGCGGCGCGCCGCCGCATCCACACCTTCATCTCCACCAGCCCGCTGCACATGAAGTACAAGCTGCAGATGGAGCCGGACGCGGTCCACGACAAGGTGATCGAAAGCGTCAGCTACGCCCGGCGCTTCACCGACGATGTGGAATGGTCGTGCGAGGACGGCACCCGCAGCGAGCACGACTTCCTCTGCCGCTGCGTCGAAAGCGCGATCAAGGCCGGCGCCACCACCATCAACATCCCCGACACCGTCGGCTACACGGTGCCGGAGGAATACGCCGCCTTGATCCGGATGCTGTTTGCGCGCGTGCCGAACATCGACAAGGCGATCGTCTCGACCCACTGCCACAACGATCTCGGCCTGGCGGTCGCCAATTCGTTGGCCGCCGTGGTCGCGGGCGCGCGCCAGATCGAATGCACGGTCAACGGGCTCGGCGAACGCGCCGGCAACGCGGCGATGGAGGAAGTGGTGATGGCGTTGCGCACGCGCCACGACCGCATGCCCTTTGTCACCGGCGTCAGGAGCGAGCACATCATGAAGGCCTCGCGCCTGGTTTCGGCCATCACCGGCTTCGTGGTGCAGCCGAACAAGGCGATCGTCGGCGCCAACGCCTTCGCCCACGAATCGGGCATCCACCAGGACGGCATGCTCAAGCACGCCGGCACCTACGAAATCATGACCCCGGAATCGGTCGGCCTGGTGCGGTCCAAGATCGTGCTCGGCAAGCATTCCGGCCGCCATGCCTTCCGCGAAAAACTGTCCGAACTGGGTTATTCCCTCGGCGACAACGCGCTCGCCGACGCGTTCACGCGCTTCAAGGTCCTGGCGGACGCCAAGAAGGAAGTCTTCGACGAGGACATCGTTGCCCTGGTCGACGACGAAATCGCCCGCGCGGGCGAACGGATCGGCTTGGTGTCGCTGGAGATCCTGTGCGGGACCAAGCATCAGCCGCCCAAGGCCGAGCTGGAATTGAACATCGACGGCGCGGCCAAATCGTGCAAGGCCTCGGGCGACGGCCCGGTCGACGCCGCCTTCAAGGCGATCCGCCAGCTGTTCCCGCACGACGCGCGGCTGCTGCTCTACCAGGTCCACGCCGTCACCGCGGGCACCGACGCCCAGGCCGAGGTCACCGTGCGGCTGGAGGAAAACGGCCGCTCGGTCAACGGCCAGGGCGCCGATACCGACACCATGGTCGCCTCGGTCAAGGCCTACCTCAACGCGCTCAACAAGCTTTTGGTGAAGCGGGAGAAGTCCGCGCCCGCGGCCATGTCCGCCTGACGGGACGGGGCCGCCGCCCAACAACAAGAGCAAGAACGAGAAAAGGAACGACGCCTGATGCTATCGCAACTGTTCGGATTTCTGTCCGCCGACATGGCCATCGACCTCGGCACCGCCAACACCCTCGTCTACGTGAAGGGACGCGGCATCGTCCTCAACGAGCCGTCGGTGGTGGCGATTTCCGAGGGCAAGGGTCGACGCCAGGTGCTGGCGGTGGGCGAGGAAGCCAAGCAGATGCTCGGGCGCACCCCCGGCAACATCCGCGCCATCCGTCCCTTGCGCGATGGCGTGATCGCCGATTTCGAGGTGGCGGAGGAGATGATCAAGTACTTCATCCGCAAGGTGCATAACCGCTCGCGCTTCGCCCGGCCGCTGGTGATCGTGTGCGTGCCCTCGGGCTCGACCGCGGTCGAGCGCCGCGCGATTCAGGAATCGGCCGAAAGCGCCGGGGCGAGCAAGGTGTTCCTGATCGAGGAGCCGATGGCCGCCGCGATCGGCGCCGGCCTGCCGGTGACCGAACCGACCGGCTCGATGGTCGTCGACATCGGCGGCGGCACCACCGAGGTCGCGGTGCTGTCGCTGGGCGGTATCGTCTATTCGCGCAGCGTGCGCGTCGGCGGCGACAAGATGGACGAGGCGATCATCGCCTACATCCGCCGCCACCATAACCTGCTGATCGGCGAAAGCTCGGCCGCTCGCATCAAGGAGGAGATCGGCTCCGCCTGCCCGCCGGCGGAAGGCGAGGGCGCGACCATGGAGATCAAGGGTCGCGACCTGATGAACGGCGTGCCGAAGGAAATCCTGATCAGCGAGCGCCAGATCGCCGAAAGCCTGACCGAACCGGTCGGCGCCATCATCGAGGCGGTCAAGGTCGCGCTCGAACACACCGCGCCCGAGCTCGCCGCCGACATCGTCGACAAGGGCATCGTGCTGACCGGCGGCGGCGCGCTGCTCGGCAACCTGG
>CAYPQV010000002.1:0-180449 GCA_964412955.1 uncultured Hyphomicrobiales bacterium | reverse complement strand
TGCCGACCGTGGTCACGGCGTAGGTCTCGAACAGGTCCGCGGCCATGCCGGCGCAATCGCCGACGTTGTCGCCGACGTTGTCGGCGATCACCGCCGGGTTGCGCGGATCGTCCTCGGGAATCCCCGCTTCCACCTTGCCGACCAGGTCGGCGCCCACGTCGGCGCCTTTGGTGAAGATGCCGCCGCCGAGACGGGCGAAGATCGAAATGAGCGACGCGCCGAAGCCGAGCGCGACCAGGGCTTCGAGCAGATGGCGGAGTTGGTCGGGCTTGGAAATGTCGTACATGCCCTTGAGAATCATGTAATAGCCGGCAACCCCGATCAGCGCGAGGCCGACCACCAGCATGCCGGTGATCGCGCCGGCCTTGAACGAAATATCGAGGCCGCCTTCCAGCCCATTCGAGCGCGCGGCTTCGGCCGTGCGCACGTTGGCGCGCACCGACACGTTCATGCCGATGTATCCGGCGAGCCCCGAGCACACCGCGCCGATGGCGTATCCGACCGCCACCGGCAGGCCGAGCCGCCAGCCGAGGATCACCCCGATCACCACGCCGACCATGGCGATGGTGGTGTATTGCCGGTTCAGGTAGGCGCGCGCGCCCTCCTGAACGGCGGCGGAAATGGCTTGCATGCGCTCGTTGCCGGCGGGCGCGGCGAGGATCGAGCGCGCCGTGACGGCGCCGTAGGCGAGCGCCAGAACGCCGCAGCCGAGAATCAGCAGATCGATGGGTGACATTCGGGAGGTTCCTTATCTGAAGGCCCGGACGGGAGCGGGAGAAAAATCGGCCGGAAACCAGGCAAGAGACGATTTGCCCTGAAAAAAAGTCGGGGGGAAAATGACAGAAGCGCGGGGGCATGGCAACCGTTCCGCCGTGCGACGCATCGAGCGATTCCGCATCGCGGCGATAACTGATAACACGTTGATCGCAATCGGTTTTATCGCGACCTAGGACTTACTCCCGGTATCATGAACCGACAGGATCAGGATCTGCTTGATGGCGCCTTCGCCCAGGGTCTTGTCGGCCACGTACTGCATGCGCTCCTTGAGGAGATCGAGGTCGATGTGTTCGGCCTCGCGCAGGACCCTGGGCAGAAAGTCGTGCAGGTCGACGATGAAGGCACTGGTGAGCTTCGTCATCCTTTTGTGGACCTGCATGGCGGCCTTTTCGTTCTCGACTTCGAGCTTGGCGGTAATCTGCACAACGGCGCGCGGCCGATCGTTCATGATCAGGGCGATGTTGAGCGGCTCGGCGTCGACGTAGCGCGCCGGCTCGCGCTTGCGCGTATCGGGCGCGGATTCCTGGGCGACCTGTTCGGGCGCGAACGGGCCGAGCTTCATCCATTTCATGACCCCGACTCCCCCGCCGGCGAGGCTCAGGATCACGGCCAGTCCGGGTAAAATAAAGCGCTTCATCGCCATAAAGTATTTCGACCTGGTTTAAATATCGGTAACGAACGCCGCGTTCGCAAAGCCCTTCCCCCTAAAAATGGCGCCAGCCCGTGCGCGCCAAGGCCATCGGTCGGCCATCGCGGCCCGTCACTTTGACGGTTCGCGCGTGCGCGCGCACCATTCTTCCGACGCGGGTAACCGGCACCCGGAGATCGCGGGAAACGGCGCGGATACGGGCTCGCAGTTCGGGCGGAGCGGTAAAAACCAACTCGTAGTCATCGCCGCCGGCGAGGACTTCCTTGAGCAACCCCGGGTTGGCACGGAGCGCCGCCCGGCCCGCGGGCGAAAGCGGGACAGCGTTCGCGTCGACGATCGCGCCGAGACGGGACGCCTCGCAGATATGGCCGAGATCGGCGATGAGCCCGTCCGAAACGTCGATCGCCGCCCGCGCCACGCCCGCCAGGCGCCGCCCGAGCGCGATCCGGGGGCTGGGCCGATGATAGCGGTCGATCAGACGGCGGGCGTGCCGGGCGGGAAGCCGCAATTCGCCCCGCAGGACGCGCAGCCCGAGCGCGGCGTCGCCGATCGTACCCGAAACGTAGACGTCGTCGCCGGTCCGCGCGCCGGCGCGGCGAAGCCCGCCCCCCTTCCCCGTCGTGCCGAGCGCGGTGACGGTGAAACACGCGCGACCGGGCGCGGCCACCGTGTCGCCGCCGGCCAGCACGACGCCGAATTTCCGTTGTTCGGCGCGAAGCGCGCGGGCAAACCGCCCGATCCACGCGGCCGTCGTGCCGCGCGCGAAACCGGCCGCCAGCAGATACCAGCGCGGTTCGGCGCCCATGGCGGCGAGATCGGACAAATTGACGCGCAGCAGCTTGGGCGCGATGTCCTCGGGCGCGGCGCCCTCGGGGAAATGAACGCCCTCGATCAGGCAGTCGGTGGTGGCGACCAGGCGCGCATGGCGGGGCAGATCGAGCACGGCGGCGTCGTCGGTGAGCGCGAACGCGCCCTTCTCCCCCGCCGCGAGCGGACGGAAGCAGCGCGCGATCAGCGCGAATTCATCCGGCGCCCGCCGGCTTGCCCGTGTCATGGCCCGCACCACGAGATGCTCCGCCGCGCAATGTTCGCGCCAACCGGTCGAGCACGCCGTTGACCAGCCCCGGCTCCCGCTCGGTGAAAAACGCGCGCGTCAACTCGACGTATTCGTCGATGACCGTGGCGGCATCCACGTCGAGCCGCTCCGCCAGTTCGAAGGCGCCGAGGCGCAGGATCGCGCGCAACAGGGACTCCAGGCGCTCGAACGGCGTCCCGTCCGGGGAAAGCGCGCCCTGGATCGCGCGGTCCAAATCGGCCTTGCGGCGCTGAACGCCGCCGACCAGCTCGCCGAGAAACGCGAGGTCGGGCTGGACCAGGGGTTCGGGCGGCGTTCCCTCCTCGGCGGCGGCATGGGTTTCGGTCAGGGCCCAGCGCCGCGCGAGAAATTCCTTGAGCACGCCTTCGGTCGGAATGCCGGTGAATTCGATTTCGTAAAGCGCCTGGACCGCGGCGAGCCGGGTCGCGCTGCGGCGCCCGCCGGGTACCGGGGCGCGCATCACAATTCCGCCTTTAAGGTCATCATGCCGAGGCAGGCCTTGGCCGCCTCGGCCCCTTTGTTCTTCTTCTCGGGCGCGGCGCGCGCGCGGGCGTGTTCGGCGGTCGGGCAGGTTAAAATCCCGAAACCGACGGCGAGCCCGTCCTCGGTGGTGAGGTCCATCAGGGCGCGGCTCGCTTCGCGGCAGATGTGGTCGTAATGATCGGTCTCGCCGCGAATGACGCAGCCGAGCGCGATGTAGCCGCCGTACCTCCGTCCCCGGCGCGAGCGCGCGATCAGGCGGATCGCGCCCGGAATTTCGAACACGCCCGAAACCGCGAGCCGTTCGTAAGGAACGCCGGCTTTGTCGAGCGCCGCACCCGCGCCGCGCGCGAGATCGTCGGCGATTTCGGGGTAATAGCGCGATTCGACGATCAGCACGGGGCTCGGATCGCGGCTTCGGGAACGTGCGGCGCGGGCCACGGTCATTCCCCCTTGTCCCGCAACGGGCGCTGTCCGGCGATCGAAAGCCCCCAGCCCTCGAAGCCGATCAGGGTGCGCTTGGTGTTGGACAGCAGCGTCATTTCCCTGATGCCGAGGTCGAGCAGGATTTGCGCGCCGACGCCGTAATCGCGGAGTTCCGTGCCCTGCGGCTTGACGTTGTCCTTCTTCGCCCGCACGCGGTCGGACATCGCGGCGCGATGCGGCTCGCGGATCAGGACGATGACGCCGCGCCCTTCCTTGCCGATCAGGCGCATGGCGCGGTGCAGGTCCTCGGCCTTGCCGGCGGCGGTGTCGCCGAGCACGTCGTCGAGCACGTTGAGAGCGTGCATCCGCACCGGCACCGGCCCATCCGCCGCGATATCGCCTTTGACGAGCGCGATGTGCTCAGCGTAGGCGACCTTGTTGACGTAAACCATCATGCGGAACTTGCCGCCATAAATGCTTTCGAATTCGGATTCGATCGTGCGTTCGACGATGCGGTCGTGGCGAAGCCGATGGGCGATCAGATCGGCGATGGTCGCGATCTTGAGGTTGTGGCGCTGGGCGAAGGCGACCAGGTCGGGCATCCGCGCCATGGTGCCGTCCTCGTTCATGATCTCGCAGATCACGGCCGACGGGTTGAGACCGGCGAGGCGCGCAATATCGACCGTGGCCTCGGTATGGCCGGCGCGCACCAGCACGCCGCCGTCGCGGGCTTCCAGCGGGAAGACGTGGCCGGGCGTGGCGAGGTCGGCGGGGCCCTTGGTCGGGTCAATGGCGACGGCGATGGTGCGCGCGCGGTCGGACGCGGAAATGCCGGTGGTGACACCTTCGCGCGCCTCGATTGACACCGTGAACGCGGTCTGGTGGCGCGACGCGTTGTGGCGCGCCATGGCCGGCAGCTTCAGCTCCGCGACGCGCCGGGACGTGAGCGAGAGGCAGATCAGGCCGCGACCGTATTTGGCCATGAAGTTGACCGATTCCGGCGTCGCCATCTGCGCCGGGATGACGAGGTCGCCCTCGTTCTCGCGCTCCTCGTCGTCGACGAGGATGAACATGCGGCCGTTGCGGGCCTCCTCGATGATTTCCTCGATCGACGACAAGTATTGCCGGTACGGCATGGTGCTTATTCTCTGCCCAGGAGGCGCGCAACATACCGTGCGAGAGGGTCGATTTCCAGGTTGACCGCGCCGCCGGGTGCAAGCGCGCCGAGCGTGGTCGCCGCGCGGGTGTGCGGGATCAGGTTGATGCCGAACCCGGTCGCGTCGACCTCGTTAACGGTCAGCGAAACGCCGTCGAGGGCGACGGAACCCTTGGCGGCGATGAAGCGGACGAGGCCCGCGGGTGGGGCGAAGACGAGGCGGAGCGATCCCCCCTCCTCGCGCGCGGATATCAGTTCCGCGACCCCGTCGACGTGACCGGTGACGATGTGCCCGCCCAGCTCGTCGCCCACGCGGAGCGCGCGCTCGAAATTGACCGGGGTTCCCGCGCGCCAGCGCCCGAGCGTGGTACGGGCCAGGGTTTCGGCCGACACGTTCGCCGCGAACCAGCCCGGCCCCTTGTCGACGACGGTCAGGCACGCGCCCGAGCAGCAGACCGAAGCGCCGAGCGCGATTGTGGTCGCGTCGTATCCGGTTTCGAATTCATAGCGCGCGTCCTTGCCGGGTTTGATTGCCCGCACGCGGCCGAGATCGGTGATGATGCCGGTGAACATGGCGATCAGGCTTTCCTGCGGCGCAAGGTGACAAGGCCGTCGTCGCCGATCGCGGTGCGCGCGATCGGCTCGAACCGCGGCATGTGGGCGAGCGCGGCGAGCGCCAATTCGCCGACCGCCGGACGGCCTTCGCCGCCGAGCACGGCGGGCGCGTGAAACCAAGCCATGC
Source organism: uncultured Hyphomicrobiales bacterium (assembly GCA_964412955.1). Classification (GTDB taxonomy): domain Bacteria; phylum Pseudomonadota; class Alphaproteobacteria; order Rhodospirillales; family 2-12-FULL-67-15; genus 2-12-FULL-67-15. The sequence continues at coordinate 175,123 of CAYPQV010000002.1, read as the reverse complement.
GGTCGATGAGATCGGCCTTGAGCAGCGCGGCGGCGAGCTTGCCGCCGCCTTCGACCAGCACCCGCGTCAATCCGAGACCGCCGAGGGCGGCGAGCGCGGCCTTCACATCGATGTACCCGCCCGCGTCGGCGGCCACTTCGACGATCTCGACTCCGGCGGCCGCGAGCGCTTTCTTGCGCGCGGCGTCGGCATCGGCGGTCGTGACCGCCCAGACCGGCGTTTCGCGGGCGGTGCGCGCGAGCCGCGAGTCGGGCGCGAGCCCGAGGCGGCCGTTGATGACGATCCGCACCGGTTGCCGGCCCGTGAAACCGGGCAACCGGCAGGTCAGTTCGGGATCGTCGGCGCGCGCCGCCCCGGAACCGATCATCACCGCATCGAACTCGGCGCGCAGCCGATGGACGCGCGCGCGGGCTTCGGTGCCCGTGATCCAACGGCTCTCGCCGCTCGCGGTGGCGATCCGTCCGTCGAGGGTCGAGGCGAGCTTCAAGGTGACCATCGGGCGGCCCTCGCGCACGCGGAGGAAAAAGCCCGCGTTGATTTCGGCGGCTTCGGCGGCGCCGACGCCGTGCGTGACCGCGATCCCGGACTCCTTTAGGCGGGCCAGGCCGCGCCCGGCGGTGCGGCCGTCGGGATCCTCGATCGCCGCGACCACGCGCGCGACGCGGGCCGCGATCAAGGCATCGACGCAGGGCGGCGTCTGGCCGTGATGGGCGCAGGGTTCCAGGGTGACGTAGGCGGTCGCTCCTTGGGCGTCGGCGCCGGCGCGCCGGATCGCTTCGGTTTCGGCGTGGGGACGTCCGCCGGGCTGGGTCCAGCCGCGCCCGACCACGCGCCCGGCTAAGCCTCCGCGTTCATCGCCGGAATCGTTTTCGCGCACCAGCAGGCAGCCGACCGCCGGATTGGGCCAGACGTTGCCGAGGCCACGGCGCGCGAGAACGAGCGCCGAACGCATGTTGGCGAGGTCGCGCGCCGGGGATGTGTCAGCGGGTATCGCCAAGCTTGCCCACGAATTCCTCGAAGTCCTTCGCCTCGCGGAAGTTGCGGTAGACGGAAGCGAAGCGGACGTAGGCGACGGGATCGAGTTCCTTCAACTGATCCATCACCATTTCGCCGACGACCTTGGTCGGGATTTCGTTTTCGCCCAGGGTTTCCAGTCGGCGCTGGATGCTGTTGACCAGGCGTTCGATCCGTTCGTCCTCGACCGGCCGTTTGCGCAGCGCGATCTTGAGCGAGCGCAGCAGCTTGTCGCGGTCGAAGGGGACCTTTTCGCCGCTGCTTTTCACCACCATCAGTTCGCGCAACTGGATGCGCTCGAAGGTGGTGAAGCGCGATCCGCACGCCGAGCAATAGCGCCGCCGGCGGATTGCGGCGTTGTCCTCGGTCGGACGCGAGTCCTTTACCTGGGTGTCCTCGTGGCCGCAAAACGGACAGCGCATGGTTGAATTCCTTCCCCTGGCCCCTGTGTCTTACAGATCGGGATAAATCGGAAAGCGCCGGCACAAGTCGTGGACTTTGTCGCGCGCCGCCGCCTCGGCCTTGCCGTTGTCGTCCGGGTGCGCGGCGAGCGCCTCCAGCACGTCGGCGATCAGGACGCCGATCTGGCGGAATTCCCCGGTGCCGAAGCCGCGGCTGGTGCCGGCAGGCGTGCCAAGCCGGATGCCGGAGGTGATGGTCGGCTTCTCCGGGTCGAACGGAATGCCGTTCTTGTTGCAGGTGATGTGGGCGCGGTCGAGGCTCGCCTCGGCCGCCTTGCCGGTGATTTTCTTCGGGCGCAGATCGACCAGCATCAGGTGCGAATCCGTGCCGCCGGAAACGATGGCGAAGCCCCGCTCCAGCAGCGTTTTCGCCAGGACCTGGGCGTTCGCGACGACGTTCTGGGCGTACACCTTGAATTCGGGCTTGAGGGCTTCGCCGAACGCCACCGCCTTGGCGGCGATCACGTGCATCAGGGGCCCGCCCTGGGTGCCGGGGAACACCGCGGTGTTGAGCTTCTTGGCGAGCTCCGGGTCGTTGGTGAGGATCATGCCGCCGCGCGGGCCGCGCAGCGTCTTATGGGTGGTGGTGGTGACGACGTGGGCGTGCGGCACCGGGTTGGGATAGACCCCGGCGGCGGACAAGCCGGCGAAATGCGCCATGTCGACCATGAAATAGGCCCCTACCCCGTCCGCGATCTTGCGGAAGCGCGCGAAGTCGATCACCCGCGGATAGGCCGAGCCGCCGGCGATGATCAGCTTCGGTCGGTGCTCGCGCGCCATCCGCTCGACCTCGTCGTAGTCGATCTGCGAGTCCTCGCGCCGCACCCCGTATTGCTGGGCCTTGAACCATTTGCCCGACAGCGCGACGGGCGCGCCGTGGGTGAGATGCCCGCCGGCGGCGAGCGAGAGCCCGAGGATCGGATCGCCCGGTTCCAGCAGCGCCATCATCACCGCGCCGTTGGCCTGGGCGCCGGAATGGGGCTGGACGTTGGCGAACTGGCAGCCGAAAAGTTTTTTCGCCCGCTCGATGGCCAGGTTTTCGGCGATGTCGACGAATTCGCACCCGCCGTAATAGCGCTTGCCGGGAAGACCCTCGGCGTACTTGTTGGTCAGGATCGAGCCCTGCGCCTCCAGCACCGCGCGCGAAACGATGTTTTCCGACGCGATCAGTTCGATCTGATCGCGCTGGCGCCCCAGTTCCTTGACGATGGACGCATGAAGTTCCGGATCGCGCGCGGCAAGCGGTTGGGTGAAGAACGCGTCTCCGGGGGCGGAACGGGCAGCCGACGTTTGAGCAGACATGAACATTTCCTCGATTGGGGTTGTTTCGTTGGTTGATTCTCAGGAACGGCGTGACGGTGTCAGCTTGGCGACGCGGCCGGCATGCCGTCCGCCCTCGAATTCGGTCGCAAGAAAGACCTTGAGGCAATCGCGCGCCACTTCCGGTCCGATCATGCGCCCGCCGAAGCAAATCACGTTGGCGTCGTTGTGCTGGCGCGACAGGCGCGCGCCGAGGGCGTCGTGGATCAGCGCCGCGCGGACTTCGGGGTGGCGGTTGGCGGCGATCGAAATGCCGATGCCGCTGCCGCACACCAGCACGCCGCGCCGGGCCTTGCCGTCGCGGATGGCGTGGGCGAGCTTGTCGGCGAAATCCGGGTAATCCACGGACTGGAGGCCTTCGGTTCCGAGGTCGAGGACGCCGAGACCGGCGTCGCTCAACTCCTTCTTGAGCAGGTTTTTCAACTCGATGCCGGCGTGATCGCTGGCGATGGCGACGGTTTCGGACATCGATGGAGGCCCCGGAACTCCCGAAAAACGAGCGGCTTAGATACCATATGTCGAAAGCGGCTGCCAACCGGCCACCAGAAGATGGCGGAACCTCAACCCCTAGGGGGTTGCTAAGGCCGGAGAGTAAAAGAAAAAACCCGGCGGCCCTTGGGGGGGCGCCGGGCGTGACGCCGCTTGGGGCGTCGATCGAAAGACCGATCAGTTGTAATCGTACTTGCCGCCTTTCCAGCGGTAGAACACGTAGTCGGCGCCGGTCACGTCGCCTTTCTTGTCGAACCCGATCGCGCCCAGAACGGTGTTGTGCTTGCCCGCCTTGAGGGCGTCGGCCACTTTCTTGCCGTCGGTGGATTTAACCTGGTTGACGGCGTTCACCCACGCCTGGATGGCGGCGTAGGTGTAGAGGGTGTAGCCCTCGGGATCGTAGTTGGCCTTCTTGAAGGCCGCGACGACACCGGCCGCTTCCTTGTTGCGGCGCGGGTCCGGGCTGAAGGTCATCAGGGTGCCCTCGCCCGCCGGCCCGGCGATTTTCCAGTATTCGTCGGTGACCAGCGCGTCGCCGGAGATGAGCTGCGGCTTGTAGCCCTGGTCGTGCGACTGGCGGATGATCAGCCCGGCTTCCTGGTGGTAGCCGCCGACGTAGATCACGTCGATCTTGGCGCCCTGCATCTTGCTGACCAGCGCCTTGAAGTCCTTGTCGCCCTTGTTGTAGGCCTCGTACATCGCCTCGGTCACGCCGCGCTTGTTGAGCTGCTTCTTGGTTTCGTCGGCGAGTCCTTTGCCGTAGGCGGTCTTGTCGTGAAGGATGGCGACCTTCTTGCCCTTGAACTTGTCGGCGATGAAGTTGCCGGCGACGGTGCCCTGCTGGTCGTCGCGGCCGCAGGTGCGGAACACGTTCCAGCGGCCCTTCTCGGTGAGCAGCGGATTGGTCGACGCGGGCGAAATCTGGATGATGCCGGCTTCGTGGTAGACGTCGGACGCCGGGATCGAACTCGACGAGCAGAAGTGTCCGGCGACGAACACGACCTTGTCGCTGGCCGATTTGTTGGCCACCGCGACCGCCTGTTTGGGATCGCAGGCGTCGTCTCCCACGAACAGTTTCAGCTTTTGACCCAGAACGCCGCCCTTGGCGTTGATGTCGGCCACCGCCATTTCGGCGCCCCGCTTCATCTGGTCGCCGAACGCGGCCTCGCCGCCGGTCATCGGACCGTTGACGGCGATGTTGATGTCGGCGTGCGCGGTGAACGTCCCCGCGAGCAGCACGGCGGAGGCGAGCATGAAGGTACGTGTCGTTCGCATAGATGTTCCTTCCCTGGTTTAAAAACGGGCGGACCGATCGCGGCCTCGCCCCCGAAATGACAACGGAACAAGACGAATCTAGCCCATCGTTCCCAATGGGAAAAGTGGGGCCAAGGCCCTATTTTTTCGTAGATGAGTCATTGCTGATGGTTTGCCAGCCGAACAATCCGGCGCGGCGATAAAGCCAGGGATACTGGCCGACCATGCGCCGGGCCCGGTTGATGCGATACGAAATCAAGGCGATCGCGATCAATGCCGCCGTATCGGCGAGGTATCCGGTCAGCGACAACAATCGGCCATCGAACAAGGCGAACGTCAAAAACCGATCGCCGAAACCGAGCAGCATGACGTAGGCGACGGCGTGCCACGCCGGCTTCCAGGCCACGGCCAGCGCCTGGCCGATCATGATCGCGGCGAAACCCATGCCGATCAGCGTCAAGCCGATGAAGACCGGCAGCGGCGCGTCCAGGATCGGCAAGTGCGTCACGACCCGCCTCCGTGTCCGGTCCGTTCCCCCACCCCACCTTCGAGATACGCCGCGCGCACTTCCGGGTTGGCGAGCAGGTCCCGGCTCGGGCCGGTCAGCACGATGCGGCCGTTGACCAGAACGTAGCCGCGATGGGCCAAACGCAACGCCTGGGGCGCGCGCTGTTCGACCAGCAGGATGGACATTTTTTCGTCGCGGTTGAGCGTGGCGATCGCCTCGAAGATCTGGTTGATGATCAGCGGCGCGAGGCCGAGCGACGGCTCGTCGAGCAGCAGCAGGCGCGGCCGGCTCATCAAGGCGCGCGCGATGGCGAGCATCTGTTGTTCGCCGCCCGAAAGCGTGCCGCCGCGCTGCTCGCGGCGTTCCTTCAGCAGCGGAAACAGGCGAAAGGCGCGCTCCAGGTCGGCGTCGGCTTCGTTCGGCGACGGCGCCGCGACGGTGCCCATGAGGAGGTTTTCCATCACCGTCATGCGCGGAAAAATCCGCCGCCCCTCGGGCGCCTGCGAAATGCCGAGATGAATGATGGCGTGGGTCGGCATCCGGGTGATATCGCGGCCGTCGAAGCGGATGGCGCCTTGCGCGGCGCGCGGGTTGCCGCACACCGTCATCAGGAGCGTGGACTTGCCGGCTCCGTTGGCGCCGATCAGGGTCACGATCTCGCCCTCCTGCACGTCCAGGTCGACGCCGTGCAAGGCTTCGATGTTGCCGTAGGCCGCATGCACGCCCGTGAGCGACAACAAGATGCTCATGCCGCGCCTTCCGCTTCGCCCAGGTAGGCGCGGATCACGTCCGGGTCGCGGCGGACCTCATCCGGCACGCCCTCGGCGATCTTGCGACCGTAATCGAGCACGACGACCCGGTCGGAAATCGACATGACGACGCCCATGTCGTGTTCGATCAGCAGGACGCCGATGCGGTGGGTATCGCGGATGAAGGTGAGCAGCGCGTTGAGATCGCCGGTTTCGCGCGCGTTCAGCCCGGCGGCGGGCTCGTCCAGGCAGAGAAGCTTGGGTTCGGTGCACATGGCGCGCGCGATTTCGAGGCGGCGCTGGTCGCCGTACGGCAGGCCGCCGGCGTCGATGTCGGCCCGCGCGGTCAATCCGACCCGGTCCAGCCAGTAGCGCGCGCGCTCCACGGCGCGGGCTTCGGCATGGCGGTAAACGCCGAGGCCGAACAGTCCGGCGAGCGTGTAACCGGAAGCGCGCATCAACTCGTTGTGCTGGGCGACGATCAGGTTTTCCAGCACCGACATGCCGCGGAACAGCCGGATGTTCTGAAACGTGCGCGCGACTTTCGCCGTGGCCGCGATGCGGAAGCCCTCCATCCGCTCGAGCAGGAATTCGCCGCCCTCGTGGGTCAACTGCATCCGGCCGCTGGTCGGGACGTAAAATCCGGTCAGGCAGTTGAACAAGGTCGTCTTGCCGGCACCGTTGGGGCCGATGACCGCGGTGATGCGCGCGGTTTCGGCCGCGAACGAGACGTCATCGACCGCGACCAGGCCGCCGAAGCGCATGGTCAGGTGTTCGACCGTGAGTAATTTCGAGGCCGTCATCGCAGGCCTCCCGGCGCCGACAGCCGCAGGGTCGGCTCTCGGTGCGCGAGCAATCCGGCCGGTCGCCACAGCATGATCCCGACCATGGCCGCGCCGAACGCGACCATGCGGTATTGATGAAGATCGCGGAAAAATTCGGGCAGTCCGATCAGCAGCACCGCCGCCAGCACCACGCCGATCTGGCTGCCCATGCCGCCCAGCACGACGATGGCGAGGATGACGGCGGATTCGATGAAGGAAAAGCTCTCGGGGCTGACGAAGCCCTGCCGCGTGGCGAAGAATGCGCCGGCGAAGCCGCCGAAACCGGCGCCGATGGCGAACGCCGTCAGCTTGGTGTTGGTCGGGTTGATGCCGAGCGAACGGCACGCGATCTCGTCCTCGCGCAATGCTTCCCACGCGCGCCCGATCGGCAGGCGGCGGATGCGCAGCGTGAACAAGTTGGTGGCCATCGCCATCGCCAGGATGACGTAATAAAGAAAAACGATGCGGTGGTTGGGCGAATACTCGATCGGCCAGATCAGGCTGACGAAGGTGTGAAACGAATGGGCGCCGTCGGGCGGGCTCGCCGTGAACGGCAAGCCGAAGAACGACGGCCGGGGAATCCCGCTCAGGCCGTTGGGCCCGCCGGTGAACTTGTACCAGTTGAGCAGGATGATGCGGATCATCTCGCCGAAACCGAGGGTCACGATGGCGAGATAGTCGCCGCGCAGGCGCAGCACCGGGAAGCCGAGCAGAATGCCCGCGAACGCGGCCATGATGCCGGCGAACGGCAGGCATATCCAGAAATTGAGTTCGAAGTACTGGGCCAGCAGCGCGTACGAATAGGCGCCGACCGCGTAGAAGGCGACATAACCGAGATCGAGCAGTCCCGCCAGGCCGACGACGATGTTCAGCCCCCACCCCAGCATGATGTAGGTGACGACGAGGATGGCGATGTCGATCACGCGGCGGTCGGCGAACGGCATCAACGGCAACGCGATCGCCAGCAGCAGGATCAGCGGGCCGGCGAAACGGGCGACGCGCTGCACCTGGGCGCCGAGGTGATCCATCACTGATTCGCGCGCGTCGGCCCCTTGCATGACCGCGACCGGCGCGTGACGCAGCCGCCACGCGGCGCAAAGAGCGAGGAACGCCGCGAACGCGACGATCAGCCAGTTGGGCATGGCGACGTCGAACAGCAGCGCGAGCCGCAGCGGATGACCGGGTGCGAGCCATTGCGAGAGCGCGACCGCGAGCGCGACCGCCGCGCCTCCCGCGGCGACCGGCGCGTGCGATCCCGCGCGCAACAACAACACGCCGAACCGTCCCAGCGCGGCGACGGCGGCGGCGGTGAGGACGTCGTCGAAGCGGAAGTGGAGCGGCGCGAGGGTGGCGGCGGAGCCGTCCTGGATGCGCACGCCGACCAAGGCGACGGCGAGTCCGAACACCAGCAACCCGGCCAGGGCGGATTGCCGGAGGAGATCGTTCGCGGGCGTGCCCGCCGCCGGTCGCGCCGCCATCGCGTCAGACCTTTTCCACGTCGGGCCGGCCGAGCAATCCGGTCGGCCGGAAGATCAGCACCACGACCAGCACCGTGAACGCGGCGACGTCCTTGTATTCGACCGAGAAATAGGCCGACCAGAACGCCTCGATCAGGCCGATCAGCAGGCCGCCGAGCATGGCGCCGGGCAGCGAGCCGATCCCGCCCAGCACCGCGGCGGTGAACGCCTTAATACCGGCGTGAAAGCCGATGTAGAAATCGACCACGCCGTAATGCAGCAGGAAGATCAGTCCGGCCACGCCGGCCAGCGCGGCGCCCATGATGAAGGTCTGGGCGATGGTGCGGTCGACGTCGACGCCGACCAGGGACGCCATCTTCAGGTCCTGCTCGCACGCGCGCTGGGCGCGCCCCAGCGACGTGCGCTGGATCAGGAGCGAGAACGCCGCCATCAGCACGACCGTCAGCACGACGATCAGGATTTGCATATAGCCGAGCGTCACGACGAAATCGCCCCGCCGCATGATCTCGATGCCGCCGGTGACGACGGGCGGTATCGGCTTGGTCCGCGCGCCCTGCACGAGCTGAACGTAATTCTGCAGGAAGATGGACATGCCGATCGCGGTGATCAGCGCCGCGAGCCGGGGCGAGTGGCGCAACGGGCGATAGGCGATGCGTTCCAGCGTCCAGCCGTAAAGCGGCGTCAGCGCCATGGTCACCAGCAGCGCGACCAAGATCGCCAGCGGCGCCCAGGTGATGCCGAACAGGCCGAGCAGCATGAACGCGATAATCGAAATGAAGCCGCCGACCATGAAAATTTCGCCGTGGGCGAAATTGATCATGCCGATGATGCCGTAGACCATCGTGTAGCCGATGGCGATGAGCGCGTAGATCGCGCCCAGGGTAATGCCGTTGATTAGCTGTTGGGTGAAGTACTCCATCCGCCCCCTGGCCGCCGGACCCGAAGTGCTCGCTTCGGATTCTCGGTCGTTTCCGTCGAATAAAACGGTAGCGGAGCCGTTCACCCAGTCAAGCGGTTTCTCCCCTGCCCTTTGGTCCGGATTTTTCCGCGCGACGCCTGAGGACGTACATGAGCTTGCGCGCGGCCACCCGTTTCAGCGCCTCGACGCCGCGTTCGGCGTCGCCGACCGAAACGACTTCGATGCCGGTCATAGGATCGATGGCGGTGACCCGCACGACCCGGCCGACATACTGCATCTCGAACAGGACTTCGGGCACCGGCGGCGGGCCTACATGTTCCGCCGGTACTGTCCGCCGGCCTCGAACAAGGCATGCGTGATCTGGCCGAGCGAGCAGCAACGCACCGCGTCCATCAGCACCGCGAAGAGATTTTCCCCTTCGGTCGCGGCGCCCTGCAGGCGCTTGAGCATGGCGGGCGCCTCGTGCGCGTGGCGCCGATGGAAATCGGCGAGCCGCGCGATCTGACTTTCCTTTTCGTCTTCGGTCGAGCGGGCGAGCTTGGGCGCTTCCGGGATCGCCTCGCCCGCGGGATTGAGGAACGTGTTGACGCCGACGATCGGCAGCCGCCCGTCGTGCTTGAGAGTCTCGTAGTAGAGAGATTCCTCTTGGATTTTGGCGCGCTGATAGCCGGTTTCCATGGCACCCAGCACGCCGCCGCGTTCGGCGATGCGCTCGAACTCGGCCAGCACCGCCTCCTCCACCAGGTCGGTCAGTTCGTCGATGACGAACGAGCCCTGGTTGGGGTTCTCGTTCTTGGCGAGGCCCCATTCGCGGTTGATGATGAGCTGGATGGCAAGCGCGCGCCGCACCGATTCCTCGGTCGGCGTGGTGATCGCCTCGTCGTAGGCGTTGGTGTGCAGGCTATTGCAGTTGTCGTAGGTGGCGATCAGCGCCTGCAGCGTGGTGCGGATGTCGTTGAACGACATTTCCTGGGCGTGCAGCGAACGGCCCGAGGTCTGCAGATGGTACTTGAGCCGCTGCGAGCGTTCGCCCGCGCCGTACTTCTCGCGCATGGCGACCGCCCAGATGCGCCGCGCGACCCGGCCCATGACCGTGTATTCCGGGTCCATGCCGTTGGAGAAGAAGAAGGATAGATTGGGCGCGAAGTCGTCGATCTTCATGCCGCGCGCGCGATAGGCCTCGACGTAGGTGAAGCCGTTGGCGAGCGTGAAGGCGAGCTGCGAGATCGGATTCGCCCCGGCCTCGGCGATGTGATAGCCGGAAATCGAGACCGAATAGAAATTCCTGACCCGCCGCCGGATAAAATATTCCTGGATGTCGGCCATCATGCGGAGCGCGAATTCGGTCGAGAAGATGCAGGTGTTCTGGCCCTGGTCCTCTTTCAGGATGTCGGCCTGGACGGTGCCGCGGATGTTTTCGAGCACGGCTTGCGCGATGCGCGCGCGTTCGTCGTCATTGGGCGCGCGGCCCTGCTCCCGGGCGAAGCTGTCGAGCTGCTGGTCGATGGCGGCATTGAAGAACATGGCGAGGATCGTCGGCGCCGGGCCGTTGATGGTCATGGAGACCGAGGTCGACGGCGTGCACAGCTCGAAGCCGTCGTAGAGCGCCTTCATGTCGTCGAGGGTGGCGATCGAAACGCCGGAGTTGCCGACCTTGCCGTAGATATCCGGGCGCCGGTCGGGATCGAAGCCGTAGAGGGTGACGGAATCGAACGCGGTCGAAAGGCGCGTCGCGGCGGCGTGCGCCGACAGCGCCTTGAAGCGGCGGTTGGTGCGGAACGGATCGCCCTCGCCCGCGAACATGCGGGTCGGGTCCTCGTCCGCGCGCTTGAACGGGAACACGCCGGCGGTGAACGGGAAACGCCCGGGCAGGTTTTCGCGCCACAGCCAGCGCAGCAGTTCGCCCTCGTCCTCGTAGCGCGGCAGCGCGACGCGCGGGATGGGAAGACCGGAGAGCGACGTGCCCTTGAGAGCGATCGAATTTTTGCCGGAAGCGATCTCATCGCCCAGGTAGGCGTCGCGGGTCTTCGGCCAGTCGTCGAGCAACGCGCGGCTCCGCGGTTCGAGGGCGGTTTCGCGCTCCCGGATCAGGGAATCGAGCGCGTTCGCGTCCGCGCCCGAGGCTTCCAACATCCGGCGGGCTTCGCGCAATTGCTGGCGCTCGCGCGCAAGCCGGACTTGGGCTCCGCCCCGCCGATGCCAGGCGCGCACCGTGTCGGCGACCTCGGCGAGGTAGCGCACGCGTTCGGGCGGCACGATCGCCCGTCCGGGCTGCGAGTGGCGGACCTTGGCGGGCGGCGATCGGTCGGGAAAACGGCGGAGGCCCTTGGACTCGAATTGGCGCAGTATTTCGCGGTAGACCGACGTCACGCCCGGATCGGCGAAACGCGAGGCGATGGCCCCGAACACCGGCATGTCGTCGGGCTTCCGGTCGAAGGCCTCGCGGTTGCGCTGAACCTGCTTCTGCACGTCGCGCAGCGCGTCGGCGGCGCCGCGCCGGTCGAATTTGTTGATCACCACGATGTCGGCATGGTCGAGCATCTCGATCTTTTCGAGCTGGCTCGCCGCGCCGAATTCCGGCGTCATGACGTAGAGCGAAACGTCGGCCAGATCGACGACGCCGCTGTCGGCCTGGCCGATGCCGGGCGTTTCCACGATCACCAGATCGAAGCCGGCCGCCCTGCACGCGGCGACGATGTCGCCGATCTGGGCCGGCATTTCGTGCTCCGCCCCGCGCGTCGCGAGGGAACGCATGAACACGTTGGGTGCGGCAATGGCGTTCATGCGGATGCGATCGCCGAGCAGCGCGCCGCCGGTGCGCTTGCGGGTCGGATCGACGGCGACGATGGCGATCTTGGGCTCGTCGTTGTATATGCGGAATCGCCGGACGATTTCATCGTTGAGCGACGACTTGCCCGCCCCGCCGGTGCCGGTGACGCCGATCACGGGCGCCTCGCGGCGCTGGTCCGCCGCGGCGCGAATGTCCGAGATCTGCTTGGATTTCAGGCCGCCCGACTCGATCGCGGTGATGACGCGCGCGAGCTGGGCATGATCGCCGGTCTTCAAGGCGGCGAAGTCCGGCGCCCCCTCGGCGGCGAGATCGCGCGCCGAACGGCGGATCATGTCGTCGATCATGCCCTTGAGGCCCATCGATTGGCCGTCGGCGGGCGAATAGATGCGGGTGACGCCGTAGTCGTGCAGGTCCTTCATTTCGGCCGCGACGATCACGCCCCCGCCCCCGCCGAAGACGCGGATGTCGCCGCGTCCCTTCGCGCGCAACAGATCGATCAGGTACTTGAAGTATTCGACGTGGCCGCCCTGGTAGGAACTGACGGCGACCGCGTGCGCGTCTTCCTGGATCGCGGCGACGGCGACGTCCTCGGCCGAGCGGTTGTGGCCGAGGTGAATGACCTCCGCGCCCGCGGCCTGCAGGATGCGCCGCATGACGTTGATCGAGGCGTCGTGGCCGTCGAACAGGCTGGCGGCGGTAACGAAGCGCACCGGGCCCGCGTACTTTTCAGGGTGCGCCCCGCCCGGAGCGCGGCGGGTGCCGGGCTCGTGTTCGCGGTGAGGACCTTTGGCTTTCCCGTCGTCGGGCACGGTCGATCTCCGGCGGTGCGTTGGCGCTAGGGGCGGATTGTAGCCCAGTTTGGGGGTTCGGGCGTACTTTCCGTTGACGTTAACGTAAGTCAGCCCGTTCCCGGGGTCAAAGCCCCCCGCGCCACGGTGGCGCGTTCCGGTCCCGCCCCTTATGATTCGCGGCCATGAACGACCTCGGTAAACGCCGTCCCGCCGCGTCCCCCGTCCTGGCCGACGACAAGCCCGCCCCCCTGGGCGGCTTTCCGCGCGTGCGCATGCGCCGCAACCGGCGCGCGGCCTGGGTGCGCGATCTGGTCCGGGAACACGCCCTCGCGCCTTCCGATTTAATCTGGCCGGTGTTCGTGGTGGAAGGCGCCAAGGCGCGCCAGCCGGTGCCGTCCATGCCCGGGGTCGAGCGGTTGTCCGTCGACGTGCTGGTGGAACAGGCGGCCGAAGCCAAGCACCTCGGCATTCCCGCCGTGGCCGTCTTTCCCCAGATCGCCGACAACCTCAAAACCCCGGACGCGCGCGAAGCCGCCAATCCCGACAACCTCGTCTGCCGCGCGGTGCGGGCGCTGAAAAAGACCCATCCCGATCTCGGCGTCGTGTGCGACGTGGCGCTCGATCCCTTCAACAGCGACGGCCACGACGGCTTGGTGCGCGACGGCAAAATTCTCAACGACGAAACGGTCGAGGTTTTGCGTCGCCAGGCGGTGGTCCAGGCCGAAGCGGGCTGCGACGTAATCGCGCCTTCGGACATGATGGACGGGCGCATCGGCGCCGTGCGCGACGCGCTCGACGCGGCCGGCTTCGAGGACGTCAACGTGCTCGCCTATGCCGCCAAATACGCCTCCGCCTTCTACGGGCCGTTCCGCGACGCGGTCGGCTCGAAGGGCGCGCTCAAGGGCGACAAGAAGACCTACCAGATGGACCCCGCCAACACCGACGAGGCGCTGCGCGAGGTCGCCCTCGACATCGCCGAGGGCGCCGACATGGTGATGGTCAAGCCGGGCCTGCCCTATCTCGACGTGCTGTGGCGGGTGAAGGACGCGTTCAAGATGCCGACGTTCGTCTACAACGTCAGCGGTGAATACGCGATGCTCAAGGCCGCCGGGCAGAACGGCTGGTTGGACGCCGAGCACGCGATGATGGAAACCCTGGTCGCGTTCAAGCGCGCTGGCGCCGACGCCATCCTCACCTATCACGCCCTCGAGGCGGCGCGGCTGCTGGCGAAGGCGAAGCCTTAGATTTTGACTTTTATGTCGAGCAGGCGCTCGACGTCGAGCACCACCAGCAGCCGGTCCTTGAGGCGATAAACGCCCTCGCAATACTCGCGCCAACGCGAATCCAGCGTTCCCGGCGTCGATTCATAGAGATCGTTCGACAAGCTGATGACATCGCCGATCTTATCCACCAGCAGAGTATAGAGGTCGGGACCGTTTTCGACCGTCACGGCCATGTTGTCGTCGTGCTTGCCGTCCTTGCGCGCCGGCATGCCGAGGCGGGTGCGCACGTCGATCACGGTCACGATGCGGCCGCGCAGATTGATCGAGCCGCGCACTTCGGGCGGCGCGAGCGGAATCTTGGCGATCTTCTCCGGCTTCAGGATGTCCTGGACCTTGAGGACCGGAATCCCGAACAACTGGTTGCCGACGATGAAGGTCGTGAAATCCTGTTGGCCGGAGCTGGACGCGATTTCGCCGGCGTGGGTCTGGGCAAGGGCTTGGGCCATCGGCATTCTCCCCGATCAGTCAATCTTCACTTCACCATAGAAAGTCGAGCGGCCGCCGCAAAGGGGGGGAAACCCCCTATGTCCCGCCGCCAAGTGGTTAAGAAATCGGGGGGGGCAACCAATCCGCCACGGCGGCGATTTGTCCCTCGGCCATCAGGGCGGGCGCATGGCCGACTCCGGGAAAGGTGACGATGGCGGCCTTGGGTCCCGCCCCGTCGGGGCCGCCGGCGGTCATGGCGCGCGCGGTATCGGCGCTCAACACCTTGGAATTTTCGCCCCTGAGGACCAGCACCGGCGCGCGGACCTTCGCCCACGCCGCCCAAAGATCGGCGTCCGTTTCGGCGGCCTTGCGGAACGGAACGGCGAGCGCCGGATCGTAGCGCAGCCGGAACCCTCCCCCGGGCTCGGCGCGCACGCTGTGGCGCGCGAGATGCGCCCACTCCGCGTCCCCGAGCGGTCCGAAGCCGGCGTGGACGTCGCGCATGTACGCCTCTGCCGCCGCGGCATCGGGAAAGTGCGGATCGCGGCCGAGGTAATCGGCGATCTCCTGCAGCGCCGCCCGGGCGATGAAGGGGCCGATATCGTTCAGCACCAGCCGGCGCACCGGCGCATTGGGCTTGGCCGCGAGCAGGAGTCCGATCAGGCCGCCCATGGAGGTGCCGACCCAATCGACCGCTTCGACCCCGAGCCTCGCGATCAATGCCGTCATGTCGGCGAGATACTGGGGCGCGGCATAGTGGTCGGCATTGGGCAAGCGGTCGCTCAGGCCCCGCCCGGCCACGTCGGGGCAGATCACGCGATTTCCTCGCGCCGCCAGCGCGCGCGCGAGAGCATCGAAATCGCGGCCCTGGCGGGTCAGCCCATGCACGCAGACGACGACGCGGGGGCTGTCCGGCGCGCCCCACTCGACATAGGCGATCTTGTGAAAACCGTCGGGATTGAGACCGAGCACATGCCCGGCGCGCGGGCAAATCCCCGCGCGCGTATCATTTGAATCCGCCCCTATCGGGGCGCGCGGGCGAATCCCCGCGCGCGTATCATTTGAATCCGCCCCTATCGGGGCGCGTGGTTCGGCGTTCATGTCAACGATGATGGGCGCGGTGCAATCGACGCGCAACCTTAACGGAACCCGCATGAGAGGTCTTGCATGTAAATTTTGCGGGAAATTACTGTATACATTGATTGACCGCCTCGCCGTTAGCGCCGAAACTGGACGTCCTTCAACCAACCCGCCCGTCCGCCGATGTCAATCCGCCGATGAACGTCGTTCCCCCCTCTTTCTCGCCCGCGTCCTCCGGCGCCGCGCCCGCGTCGTCGCCCTACTTGCTCGAGGTCGAGGATTTGCACGTTCATTTCGTCACCTCGCGCGGAATCGTGCGCGCGGTCGAGGGCATTTCCTATCGGGTTCGACCCGGCGAGGTGGTGGCGCTGGTCGGCGAATCCGGTTGCGGCAAGTCGGTATCGGCGCTCGCGGTGATGCGTCTGCTCGCCAAGCCCGCCGGCCGCATCGTCAAGGGCCGCGTCCTGTTTCAGGGGCGCGATCTGCTGGCCCTGTCCGAAGACGACATGCGCGAGTTGCGCGGGCGCGACATCGCGATGGTTTTCCAGGAGCCGATGACATCGCTCAATCCGGTGCTGACCATCGGTTTTCAGATCATGGAAACGCTGATCGTGCATTTCGGGTGGAACGAGGCGCGCGCCCGGACAAGGGCGTTGGAGTTGATGAAACTGGTCGGCATTCCGGACGGAGAGCGTCGTCTGGACCAATACCCGCACCAGTTCTCCGGCGGCATGCGCCAGCGGGCGATGATCGCGATCGCGCTCGCCTGCAATCCCAAGCTGATCATCGCCGACGAGCCGACCACCGCCCTCGACGTGACCATCCAGGCCCAGATCCTGCAATTGATGAAAGACCTGTCGCGCGACCTCGGCATCGCGCTGGTGGTCATCACTCATAATCTCGGCGTGGTCGCGCGCTACGCCGACCGGGTCAACGTCATGTACGCGGCGCGCATCGCCGAGCAGGCGTCGGCCGACAAGCTGTTCGCGACCCCCCGCCATCCTTATACCCAGGGTCTGATGCGTTCGGTGCCCCGGCTCGACAAGCCGCGCACCGCCCGCCTCGAAACCATCGAGGGCCTGCCGCCCAACCTGCTCAATCCGCCCGCCGGTTGCCGTTTCGCCGAGCGTTGCTTCGCCGTCGCCGATGAATGCCGAAACAGCGTGCCTCCCCTCGAAGAGGTGTCGGCCGACCATCATGTCGCGTGCTGGCGGGTTCGACAGATCGCGACCGCCAAGCGTGCCGACACCGCGTCGGCGACCGTTGCGGATCGGACCAAGGCGGCTGTTTCTTCCGCCATCCCGGTGATCGAGGTGCGGGACCTCGCCAAGCACTTTGCGGTCAAGGCGAAAGGAGCGGCCGGGGGCCGCGCCGTCGTGCGCGCCGTCAGCAACGTGTCGTTCCAGGTTCCGCCCGGCCGTACCCTGGGACTGGTCGGCGAGTCCGGTTGCGGCAAGACGACCGTCGGCCGCCTGATCCTGAACCTGGAGACGCCGACGTCGGGACGGGTGATGTTCGAGGGGCGCGACTTGGCCGAAGGCGGCGCGAACGGAATCAAGGCGATGCGGCGGCGCGTGCAGGCGGTGTTTCAGGATCCGTACAGTTCTCTCAATCCGCGCATGACCGTCGGCCAGATCATCGCCGAACCGCTGTTGGTCCACAAATTGGTCGAGGGACGCAAGGCGGCCAAGGAACGCGTCGCCGAACTTCTCTCCAGCGTCGGTCTTTTCCCATACATGGCGGAGCGCTACCCGCACGAGTTGTCCGGCGGCCAGCGCCAGCGCGTCGGCGTGGCCCGCGCGCTCGGCATGAATCCGTCCTTCATCGTTTGCGACGAACCGGTATCGGCGCTCGACGTCTCGATCCAGGCGCAGATCATCAACCTGCTCGAGGACTTGCAGGCCAAATTCGGGATCACTTATTTGTTCATCGCGCACGATCTCGCGGTCGTGCGCCACATCGCGCATCAGGTCGCGGTCATGTATTTGGGGCGGATCATGGAAGTGGCGGATCGCGACACGTTGTACGATTCCCCCGTGCATCCGTATACCCAGGCGCTGCTGGCCGCGGCGCCGACGCCCGATCCGGAAGCGGAAAGGCGCCGACCGCACGCGTTGTTGTCCGGCGAAGTGCCGAGCCCGCTTTCCCCGCCGTCGGGATGCGTATTCAGTACCCGTTGCCCTCGCGCGACCGAGGATTGTAAAGTAACGGTGCCGGACCTGAAGACCATCGGTCCCGGTCATCAAGCGGCTTGCCTATTGGTTTAAAACGACGCGTCCGCGAGGGTGCGTGGCGTCAACAACGTACATAGGGAGGATATGATGAAACTTCATTTCGCTGTTATGGCCGCCGCCGTGGCGGTTCTGCTCGCGCCGGTTGCGGCCGACGCCCAGGCCCCGAAAAAAGGCGGCACGCTCAAATTTGCGGTCTCGGCCGAACCGCCGAACTACGATTGCCATCGCAACAGCTCATTCGCCTTCATCCATCCGGTCCGGCCGCACTATTCGACGCTGCTGAAGTTCGACATGGCCAACTACCCGAAGGTCACGGGCGACGTGGCCGCCGCGTGGGAAGTGTCCAAGGACGGCCTCACCTACACCTTCAGGCTCAAGCCGAACGTCAAGTTCCATGACGGCACGAGCTTGAGTTCGGTCGACATCAAGGCGACCTACGAGCGCATCTCCAACCCGCCCAAGGGCGTGGTCAGCCTGCGCAAGGCGGCGTACGAGGACATCAAGTCGATCGAGACCCCCGATCCCCTGACGGTGGTATTCAAGCTCAAGGAGCCGAACGCGGCGATGCTCGCCCAGTTCGCCTCGCCCTGGGATTGCATCTACAGCGCGGCCAAGCTGAAGCAGGACCCGATGTTCCCGGAAAAGAACATCCTGGGCACCGGGCCGTTCAAGTTCGTCGAGCACGTCGCCGGTTCGCATTGGGTCGGCGAGCGCTTCGCCGATTATTTCGAGCCGGGCAAGCCCTACCTCGACGGCTTCCGCGCCGTGTTCATCCGCGGCGCGGCGATGGTCAACGCGTTGCAGGCCGGCGAAGTTCTGGTCGAATTCCGCGGCCATTCGCCCGCCGATCGCGACAAGCTGAAATCCGCGCTCGGTGACAAGATCGTGGTCCAGGAATCGCCCTGGGTGTGCAGCCTGGTGGTCACCTTCAACACCGAAAAGAAACCCTTCAACGACGTGCGCGTGCGCAAGGCATTGTCGCTGGCGGTCGACCGCTGGCAGGGTTCGCAGGCGCTCTCCAAGATCGCGCTGGTGCGCGACGTCGGTGGTGTCCTGCGGCCGGGATATGCGCTCGCGGCTAAGGAAGCCGAACTGGTGAAGTACCCGGGCTATGACAAGGACATCAAGAAATCCCGCGACGAAGCGAAGAAGCTTCTGAAAGAAGCGGGCGTCCCCAACCTCAAGTTCAAGTTCCTCAACCGCAACGTGGCGATGCCGTATACGCCGGTCGGCGTGTTCCTGATCGACCAGTGGCGGCAGATCGGCGTTACCGTCGAGCATGAACAACTTGAGACCAAGCTCTATCAGGCGGCGCTCTCGGGCGGCAACTACGATGCCGGGCTCGATTTCAACTGCGACTTCATGGACGAGCCCAATCTCCAGCTCATCAAGTACATTTCGGCCGACCGCTCCTCGATCAATTACGGCCGCTACACCGACCGTAAATTGGACGAGCTCTACGACAAGCAGGGTCGAGCCACCGACGATAAGGAGCGCTATCGCCTGATTCGCGAGTTCGAGAGCCGCGTCTTCGATCAGGCCTATACGTTCCCGACCATCTGGTGGCACCGCATCATCGTCCATTGGAAGGAGCTGAAGAGCTGGTATGTTTCGCCGAGCCACTATATCGGTCAGGACTTGGCCGACGTTTGGCTCGATAAATAGAACAGGCGATTAAGCTGCGGGCGTCCGGGCCGTCATGGCTCGGACGCCGTTTTTCCCACGTCGCATCGTCGTCCCATGCTGCGATACTCAATTCACCGGTTCTTGATGATGTTCCCGACCCTGTTCGGCGTCGCCGTGCTGGTGTTCTTCATGCTGCGCATCATGCCGGGCGACATCGTCGAGCTGAAACTGCTGGCCGAGGGCGGCAACGTGACCCAGGAAATGCTGGACATCGAGCGCGCCCGTCTTGGCCTCGACAAGCCCCTCTTGGCGCAGTTCACCGATTGGATGGGCGGGCTTTTGACCGGCGACCTCGGCGTCTCCATGTGGACCGGCAAATCCGTCGCCTACGAAATCGGCATCCGGCTGGAACTGTCGCTCGAAGTCGCGATCATCGCCACGATCCTCGCCACCGTGATCGCGTTACCCCTCGGCACGCTGGCGGCGTTGTTCAAGGACCGCTGGCCCGACCACGTGATCCGCGTTTTCGCCATCGCCGGCCTGGCGGTGCCGTCGTTCTGGCTCGGCATGATCATCATTCTGTCGCTGTTGTTCGCCTTCAACTGGATTCCGCCGCTCACGTTCACCTCGCTGGTCGACGATCCGTATGAAAACCTGAAGCAGTTGATCTGGCCGGCGATGGCGGTCGGCTATCGCTACTCGGCGGTGGCGACCCGCATGACCCGCTCGACCATCCTCGAGGTGCTGCAGGAAGATTACATTCGCACCGCGCGCGCCAAGGGCGTGTTCGAGCGCCTGGTGGTCGCGCGCCACGCCATGCGCAACGCGATGCTGCCGGTGGTGACGGTGATCGGCCTCGAATTCGCCTTCCTGATCGGCGGCCTGGTGGTGACCGAGCAGGTGTTCAGCCTGAACGGCATCGGCAAGCTGTTCGTGGATACGGTGTCGCGCGGCGATTACACCATGATCCAGGCCCTGGTCATGCTGGTCGCCGGGTTCTTCATTTTCGTCAACTTCCTGATCGACCTGCTGTATGCGGTGCTCGACCCGCGCATCCGCTACGGCTGAGTACGCCATGAACGAATCCGTTGCCGTATCCGCGCTGCCCTACAAGATTCCGAAACGCCGGCATCCGGTGCTTCAATTCGTCGTGACGCAGCCGCTCGGCGCCGCCGGACTGCTGATCATCGTCGCCATGATCGTGAGCGGCATCTTCGCCGAATTCGTGGCGCCGTACGATCCGCTCACGCTCGATTACGGCTCCATGCTCGCCGCGCCGTCGGCCGAGCATTGGTTCGGCACCGACGCGTTCGGCCGCGACGTGCTGTCGCGCATCATTCACGGCGCCCGCACCGCCCTGACGGTCGGATTCCTGTCGTCATTCATCGGCTCGACCGTGGGCGCGATCATCGGCGTCGCCTCGGCCTATTTCGCCGGGCGCACGGACCTGACCCTCCAGGGCCTGATGGAAGTGATCCTGTCGTTTCCGATCATCGTGCTGGCGCTGGCCATCGTCGCCATCCTCGGCAAGAACGAAGTTCTCGGCGTGGACGTGAATCTGGTGGCCGCGATCGCCATTCCCATGGTGCCGCGCGTCTACCGCGTGGTGCGGTCGTCGGCGCTGGCGATCCGCGAAATGGCCTACATCGACGCCGCCCGCACCGCCGGCTTTTCCCATTCGCGCATCATTTTCCGCCATATCACGCCGAACGTGGTCGCGCCCTACCTGATCATGCTGACCGCCTTGATGGCCCAGGCGATCCTGCTCGAAGCCTCGCTCTCGTTCCTCGGCCTCGGCGTGACCGAGCCGACCGCCGCCTGGGGCCTGATGCTGTCGGGTAACGCCGCCGACTTTTACCGCGAGGCGCCGTGGATGATCATCTTCCCGGGCGTCGCCATCAGCCTCGCGGTGTTCGCGTTCAACCTGTTCGGCGATTCGTTGCGCGACTGGCTCGATCCCAAGATCAAGCTGTGACGAAACCGCGCGGTCCCCTCGACGGCATCGTGGTGCTGGACCTGACCCGGGTTCTGGCCGGGCCCTATTGCACCCTGGTGCTGTCGGACCTGGGCGCCCGCGTGATCAAGGTCGAAACGCCCAAGGGCGGCGACGACGCGCGGCATTTCGGCCCGTTCGTCAAGGACCGCTCGGCTTATTTCGTTTCGCTCAATCGCGGCAAGGAAAGCATCGCGCTCGATCTCAAAGCGCCGTCCGACCGCGCCATCTTCGAGCGGCTGCTGTGCATCACCGACGTGCTGGTCGAGAATTTTCGACCCGGCGCCATGGAAAAGCTCGGCTACGGCTATCCGGCGTTGAAGCCCCGCTTTCCCCGCCTGATCTACGCGGCGGCGTCGGGGTTCGGCCATACCGGCCCCTACTCGCGCCGGCCCGCCTACGACATGGTGGTGCAGGGCATGGGCGGCATCATGAGCCTGACCGGCCATCCCGGCGGCTCGCCGACGCGGGTCGGCTCCTCGGTCGGCGACATCACCGCCGGCCTGTTCACGGCGATCGGCGTCGCGTCCGCCCTGTTCCACCGCGCGCGCACCGGCGAAGGCCAGATGATCGACGTCGCCATGCTCGATTGCCAGGTGGCGATCCTGGAAAACGCCATCGCCCGCTACACCGCGACCGGCGAGGTGCCGGGGCCGCTCGGCGCGCGCCATCCGACCATCACGCCGTTCGGCGCCTTCGCCGCCGCCGACGGACACCTGATCATCGCCGCCGGCAACGACGCGCTGTTCGCCAAGTTGTGCGAGGCGCTGGGACGGCCCGATCTCGTCGCCAATCCGCTGTTTCGCACCAACCCGCTGCGCAGCGAGCACAACGCCGCGCTCAAGGACGAGATGGAATCCGCTCTGGCCAAGAAGAACGTGACCGAATGGCTGACGATCCTGGAAAAGGCCGGCGTGCCGTGCGGTCCGATCAACAACGTCGCCCAGGTGCTGGCCGACCCCCACGTGCGCGCCCGCAACATGGTGGTAACGTCCGAGGACCCCGTGGCCGGAACGGTGACCATGGCGGGAAACCCGATCAAGATGTCCGTGTTCGCCGATCCGGCGACGCGCGGGAAGGCGCCCGATCTCGATGCCGACCGGGCGCGCATCTTGAAGGAACTGGGACTCGATTAATTCCCGGCTTCGATCCGCCGCCGCGCGTCGGCGAGGCCGACGATGAAATCCACACCCGCCGGCCAGCCGGAAGCGTGTCGCGGATTGTGAAGAAGCGCCAAGGTCGGAATTCCGGCGGCGCGCGCGGACGCGGCGCCTTGCGGCGAATCCTCGATCGCCAGCGCGTCGGTGGGCGCGCAGTTCGTTCGCGCCAGCGCGGCAAGATACGGATCGGGCGCGGGCTTGCCGCGCGCGACCGCGTCTCCGCCCACCACCACGTCGATCAAGCCGTCGAGCCCCGCGCGCGCGAGCCAGGCGCGAGTGCGCGCTTCGCCGTTGGAGGTGACGACGCCGGTTTGCCATCCCTTCGCTTTCGCCGCCGCCAGCAGGTCGCGCGCGCCCGGGCTCGGCGGCACCGCGTCGTAGACCTCCTCGATCAGCGCCTGATAGCGGGCGAGCAGTTCGGTTTCCGGCTGGGGAAGTTCGTGAGTGATCTTCAGAATCCGAACGCACTCCGTGATCGGCGGGCCGTTGAGCCGGTCGAACTCGGCGTCGTCCGGGGTCCGGCCGACGGCTTCCATGAACCGCCGGTAGACCGACTTCATCACGCCGAGGCTGTCGGCGAGAGTCCCGTCAAGGTCAAGCAGCAGGGCGCGGGTCATGGCTTTGATCGGACCAGGGCGGCGATAACCCGCCGCGCCAGCGGCGCGTACAGGGGAAACAAATTTTCCTTGACGATTTCGGCGTACTGGGCGGCGGTCATGCCGGACGGCAACGGGTCGATGTCGCACCACGCCACGTCGAGCACTTCGCCGGCGTCGACCTTCTCGACCATGCGGTGTGCGGTGATGGCGACGCGCCGCTCGCCCTTCTCGATCGCGCGCCGCACCGGCTCCTCGCCCGCATAGTCGGGCAGCGCGCCGCGATGCAGATTGACGGCGGCAAGACAGGGGCGATCGAGAACGTCCCGAGGGAGCACGCATCGCCAGGACAGCGACAGCAGCAGATCGAACGGCTCGGTCGGAAGGAAATCGGTGAGATTCCGCGCTTCGGGCAAATCGAGCACCCGAAGCGGCACGCCGGCGGCGGCGCACGCGTCGGCAAAGCGTGCACGCTCGGGCCTTTCGCCGCCGCCCTCCGCGCGCGGACGCCGTCCGTGCGTATAGACGGCCGCCAAGGACACCAGCGGATTTCCCAACAGCGCGTCCCGCAAGACCAGGAAACCGGGCGCGCGGCCGAGCAACGCGACGGTGCGCACGGCGGAGGTCAGGTCACGAGGTCCCAATTGATCGGCTCGCCGCGGCGGATGGCCCTCTTGGCGCGCCGCCCGACCAGGTCCGGCAGGTGTTTCGGCAGCAGTCCATAGCCCGGACGGACGGACCGGACGTTGTCGCGATTGATCGCCTCGCCCGCGGCGATGTCGCGCACGGCGTAGAGGGAGCGGCGGAAGACGCGGCTCTGCTGTTCGCGCGTGGTCGGGCCGAGCCGCCCCGCGCCGCGGGCCAGGAACGCCTCCCGGCAGCCGCGCACCAGGTCCGCGAGGTCGTCGGGCAGCGCGGAAAATTCGGAATCGGCCGTGGGCGGCGTGCGCGCGTCGATGACGTGCTTTTCGATGATGCAGGCGCCGAGCGCGCAGGCCGCGGTCGCCACCGCCGCGCCGATGGTGTGGTCGGAATAGCCGATCGGCACGCCGAACCGTTCCCGCATGTGGGGAATGGCGAGCAGATTGGTTTCCTCGACCGACGACGGATAGGCGCTGGAGCATTTGAGCATCGCCGCCTCGCGGCAGCCGGCGGCGAGAGCGGCGTCGAGCGCGGTCGCCGCCTCGTCCTCGGTGCACAGGCCGGTCGAGATGATCAACGGCTTGCCGGTGCGGGCGCAGGCGGCGATCAAGTCGACGTCGACCGCCTCGAACGAGGCGATCTTGTAGGCGGGGGCGTCGAGTTTTTCGAGCATGGCGACCGCGTCGGCCCCAAACGGCGTGCAAAACGGCGTGATGCCGGCGGCGCGCGCGGTCGCGAACAGTTCGGGAAACCACGCGTACGGCGTGGCGGCCGAGGCATAGAGTTCGTGCAGGCGCCGCCCCTTCCACGGATTGTCGGCTTCGACCACGAAGCCCGGCATGTCGCAATCGAGGGTCATGTTTTCGGGGGTGTACGCCTGGAATTTGATGGCGTCGGCGCCCTTGTCGGCCGCCAGGCGGATGATGCGTTTCGCCCGCGCCAAATCGCCGCCGTGGTTGGCCGAAAGCTCGGCGATGATGTAGGGCGGATCGTCGTGGCTGATTCGCCGGCCGGCGATGGTGATCGAGGAAATGCGGGGCATCATCCAGGTTCCTGTCGCGCGATATTACAGCTATCGTGGCGGTATGGTAACCGTTCACGCTCTTGCGCCCAACGTCGAGGTGATCGCCGGCCCCGAAGCCCCCGCCCTGGCGCCGGCCCTGGAGGCCGAGGTCGCGGCGATCTGGAACGCCGAACGTTCCCGCCGGTACGGCCTCGTTGACGGGCGCATTTTCAGCGTCGAGCGATTCTCGCCCGCCCGGATCGAGGGACGCTACGTTCCCTACCGCCGCCTCGTCGCCCAGCGCGCCGACCCGACCCTGTTCGCCGACCTGCACGTCCGTCCGCTCGCCGTTTCGGGCGTGCTGACCTGCAAGGGGGGAATCGTGTTCGGCCGGCGCGCGCCCGACCTGGCCGACGATCCCGGCCGCTGGGAACTGGTGCCCTCGGGCGGCGTGTCCCCGGACAGCGCCGGCGCGCGCGGCCGCATCGACCTCGGCCGTCAGATTCGCGCCGAACTCGATGAAGAGATCAGCCTGACGTCGGCCGACGTCGGCTCGCTCAAGGTGATATGCGCGGTCGAGGACGACAAAACCCGCGTGATCGATGTCGGAATCGCGATCACGTCCCCGCTCGTCAGCGCGGAAATTCTCGCCCGCCACGGGCGCAACACCAGCCGCGAATACGCCGAGATCGCCGTCGTGACCCGGCGCAACCTACCCGATTTCGTCGACGCGCGCGAAGTCATTCCAGTTTCGCGCGCGCTGCTCGAACAGGTCGGACTCACATCCGCCAGATAAACAGCCGTCCGCCGCGCCAGTCGTCGAGATCGACGACCCGGTTCGGCGCTTCGCCGGGGACCTCGAAGGTGTTGGACACGAACAGGCTTCCCGGTTTCATTTCGGAGCGCGCTTTCCGGAACAACTCGGGCATGGGCGCGGGTGAAAGAAAGGCATAGACCACGTCGTAGCCGCCGAGGGGATGGTTGCGGAAATCGCCGTGCACGATCCGGGCGTGCGGCAAGCCGGCGAAGGTCGCCCGCAGCCAGGACAACGCGAACGGAAGCGGCGCCGATTCGATGCCGAGGAATTCGCCGTCGCTCTTTTTCGCCGCGAGCGCGAGCACGGTGCCGCCGAGGCCGGAGCCGAGGTCGAGAAACCGCGCTCGCCCGGAGGGCAGCAGTTGGGCCAGTTCCTCCCGGGCCCGGCGGCTGGAGAGATAGAGCGGAACCCGATTCGAGCCCGCGTTCCAGAAAACAAGCGCGAACACCCCGAACAGGACAAGATAAACCCACCCCGGAATCGGCAGCGCGAGCAGCAAGCCCGCCGCCGGCGGCAGGGCGATGTTGATGGGAATCCACCAGCGCGCGAGGCCGAACCGGATTCCGATCAGGCCGGCGGCGATTCCCTGGGCCGCGAGCACGAGCAGCAAGGGCGGGGCCGCGCCGAAGGCATATTCGGCGGCGAAAGAGACGCCGAAGGCCGCCATCGCGCCGGCGCCTTGCGCGAGCATCGCGGCGAACAGGGGTACGTCCTCCCGCGCCGAAAGCAGCGATTCGGCGACCCGGCTCATGGCGCCGTCCCGCCCAGCCCGTGATAGCCCCCGCGCGCGAACAGGAGCGGCTCGCGGTTCTCGTCGAACACGAGCCGCTCTACCTGCCCCACCAGGATCACGTGATCGCCGCCGTCGTGGCGGCCGGTGCGGACGCATTCGAGGTTGGCGACGCATCCCTCCAGGATGGGAGCGCCGCTGACCCACGCGCGCCAGCCGACGTTTTGGAACCGGTCGCGGGTGTCGGCGGAAAACACCACCGACAGGTGGCGCTGCCCGGCCGACAGGACGTTGACCGCGAAGTGCGATGCGGTTTCGAACAAGGCGGTTAATCGGGATTCCCGATCGAGGCAGATCAGCACCAACGGCGGCTCCAGCGACAGGGACGTGAACGCATTGACTGTCATGCCCTGGGGCTGGCCGCTCGCGGGGTCGACGCCCGTCACCACCGTCACCCCGGTCGTGAACTGGCCCAGGGCACGGCGGAACCGGTCGGCCGTGACGGGGTCGGAGGGGATCGGGTCGGGTGGTCGCATGGGCCTCGGATTCGGGTGCCGATGGAGCGCCGTTTCCGGCGCCGGCGAATTGCCGGAACAGGAGAAAGACTAAGGATCAGAGACTATTACGGTTAACAGGATTCGCCGATACCGCTTGAGTTTGACCGCTGGTCAAACCAAACTAGCGCCCGCCGGGCAAAAGGCAAGACCGGGGCCGCCCCACGTGCGATCGGCGTTGCGAACCCGGCCAGGGAAGTCTCAAGGACAGCGATGTTCTTCATCATCGGGCTGATCGTCGTCTACGCCAGCGTCATCGGGGGCTATTCCGTCCACGGCAATCTCTCGGTTCTCTGGCAGCCGCTGGAATTCATCATCATCCTGGGCGCGCTGACCGGCGCCTTCATCATCTCCAG
This sequence comes from uncultured Hyphomicrobiales bacterium, assembly GCA_964412955.1. GTDB lineage: Bacteria > Pseudomonadota > Alphaproteobacteria > Rhodospirillales > 2-12-FULL-67-15 > 2-12-FULL-67-15. The sequence continues at coordinate 148,025 of CAYPQV010000002.1, read as the reverse complement.
CCCAAAACCGGTCCTGGTCGGCACGCTCAAGTCATTCGGCACCGCGATCAAGGGCGCCAAATACAAGCAGGTGCATTACCTCGAACTGCTCGGCGTTCTTTACGCCGTGTTTCGGCTGGCCAAGACCAAGGGCGACCTCGCGCTCGAAAGCCACGTCGAGAAACCGGCGGAAAGCCCCTTGTTCGCCAATTTTCCGACCTTTCTCTCCGACCATCACGCGGTCGAATTCCTGTGCGACTACCTGCGCCTCGTCACCTTGGGCGCGAAGAGCCCGCACGATATCGAGGCGATCATGGAACGCGACCTCGATATTCATCATCAGGAACAGCACGCCATCGTCAGCACGATCCGGACGTTCGCCGACGGCGCGCCGGCGATGGGTATCGTCGCCGCCGTGCTCGGGGTCATCGTGACCATGGGGTCGATCACCGAACCGCCGGAAATCCTCGGCAAGCTGATCGGCGCGGCGCTGGTCGGCACCTTCAGCGGCATTCTTGTCTCTTACGGCACCATGTCGCCGATCGCCGCCGCGGTCGAGGCCGCCAATAATTCGGATGCCGCCTATCTCGGCTGCATCAAAGCCGCGATCATCGGTCACATGCAAGGCTACGCGCCGCAAATTTCGATCGAATTCGCCCGCAAGCAGCTCGGCTCCAGCATTCGTCCCACGTTCGCCGAAGTCGAGGCGATGATCCAGACCGTCCCGGCGGCCACCTGAACCGCGACCCGTACATCGAGTGTGATCCGCCATGGCTGAAAATTCCGCGGCACCCTCCCCCGTTCAACCGATTATCCTGAAGCGGATCAAGAAGGGCGGGCACGGCGGCCATTCCGGCGGCGTGTGGAAACTGGCCTACGCCGACTTCGTGACGGCGATGATGGCGTTCTTCCTGCTGCTGTGGCTGCTGAACTCGGTCACCCAGGAACAGTTGCAGGGCATCTCCAATTATTTCGCCCCGGTGACCACGTCGCGCTCGCAAACCGGCTCGGGACAGGTGCTCGGCGGCAAGACCGTCGGCGACCCCGGCGCCGCGGAGAGCCCCACGTCGCGCGCGACCGTGACCCAGGACCTTCCCCCGCCCAAGGTCGGCACCGGGGCCGAAGCCGGCGAAGGCGCCGATGACGACGGGCGCAAGGCTCAGGAAGAAGAGCAGTTCAAGGAAGCCGAGCAGGAGTTGCGCAAGGCAGTGGAAAGCGTCCCGGCGCTCCGCCAGCTCGCCAACAGCCTGTTGGTCGACAACACGCCCGAGGGCTTGCGCATCCAGATCATCGACCAGCAGGGCCTCGCCCTGTTTCCCGCGGGCAGCTCCGAGATGTACCTGCACACCCGCCGCCTGCTCGAGGTCGTCGCCAAGGTCATTCTCGAACTGCCGCAGAAGGTTTCCATCGCGGGCCACACCGACTCGACCGGTTATGTCGACGAAACCAAGTTCAGCAATTGGGAACTGTCGGCGGACCGGGCCAACGCCGCGCGGCGGACGCTGCTCGGATTCCACGTTCCCAAGGAACGGGTCGGGCTGGTTACCGGCAAGGCCTACGTCGACCCGCTCAAGCCCGAGGATCCGACCCACCCCAGCAACCGGCGGCTGACGATCGTGCTGCTGCGCGGCACCGGCGATCCCGCCTCGGTGGTCAAGAAGCCGGCCCAAGGCGAGCCGCGCCGGATTCGCGAGGCCCTGCCCGGGCTCGACGCCATCCGCGAACGCCAAATTCGGGACGAAAACCAGACCGCGCCGCCGCCGTCGACTCCGGCTCCGGCGTCCCAGGCGGTGCCGCCGCCCGCGACTCCGTCCTCGACGCCGTCGGCGAGCGCGCCCCTGCCGCCCCCCGCCGCGAGCGAATCCTCGCGGCAAAAATCTAAAGGCGGCGGGGATTCGCCCGCCGCGGCGGCGCCGGGAACGCAACCGGCCGCGCGCGAGACCCTTCCCGGCCTCGACGAAATCCGCGAACGCCAGCGGCGCGAGGACGCGGCGAAGAAACAGAAAAAGTGAACGGGCGCGGGCGCGCGCATTGGTCTCGGTCATGAAGCTCAAACCCATCCAGGACGCGCGGTTCTTCTTCGCCACCTCGCCGCTGGCCTGCCCGTACCTCGAAGGGCGGATGGAACGCCGGGTGGTGGCCGAACTGGTCGGACGGGACGCCGCCGCCCTGCACGACGCCCTCACCCACGCCGGCTTCCGCCGCAGCCACGCCATCGTCTACGCGCCCGCCTGCACCGGATGCGACGCCTGTATTCCGGTCCGGATCGTCGCCCGCGATTTTCGTCTCAACCGCACCCAGTCGCGCCTGTTGGCGCAGGGCCGGGCGGCGTTTGCCGTCGAGGAACGGCCTCCGATCGCCACCCGCGAACAATTCACCCTGTTCGTCGATTACCAGCAGTCCCGTCACGCCGAAGGCGACATGGCGCGCATGGATTTCGAGGATTATCGGGCCCTGATCGAAGACACGCCGGTGGACACGGTGATCGTCGAGGTGCGCGCCGCCGCGAGCGAATCCTCGCGGCAAAAATTTAAAGGCGGCGGGGATTCGCCCGCCGCCGGCAAGTTGATCGCCGCCTGCCTCACCGACCGGGTCGGCGACGGCTTGTCGGCGGTCTACAGTTTCTTCGACTCGGAACGGACCAAGGATAGTCTCGGAACCTTCATGATCCTATGGCTGGTCGAACGCGCGCGCGCGATGAGGAAGCCTTACGTCTATCTCGGCTATTGGATCGCCGATTGCCGGAAAATGTCCTACAAGTCCAACTTTCGGCCGGTCGAGATGCGCGACGCGGGCGGTTGGCGTCTGCTGTCGGACGCGAAAGACTGATATCGGACCATGAAACGCCGTAATTTTCTGCATCGCGCGCTCGCCGTCTCCGCCGCCGCGCCGGCGGCCGCGCTCGGCGCGCCCGCGCTCAGCCAGAACCGGCGCGAGTTGCGCATGGTCACGGCGTGGCCAAGGAACCTGCCGGGCCTCGCCACCGGGGCGGAGCGGCTGGCGCGCGCCATCGGCGAGGCGACCGACGGAACCCTTCAAATCAAAGTGTTCGCCGCCGGAGAATTGGTTCCGGCCAATGGCGCGTTCGACGCGGTCATCGACGGCACCGCCGATCTCTATCACGCGCCCGATTACTATTTCCGCGACAAGTCCCCGGCGTTCAATTTCTTCACCACCATTCCGTTCGGCATGACCGCGGCCGAAATGGACGCTTGGATCTATCACGGCGGCGGCCAGCAGTTGTGGGATGAACTCCACGCGTCGTTCGGCATCAAGCCGCTGCTCGCCGGCAATTCGGGGGTTCAGGCGTTCGGCTGGTTCCGGCGGGAGATCAAGGCGATCGAGGATTTCAAGGGGCTCCGGTTCCGCGTTTCGGGTTTAGCCGGGGAAGTGTTGGAAAACTTCGGCGTCACCGCCGTATCGCTGCCGCCCAATGAAATTTTTGCGGCATTCAAGAAAAACGAGCTCGACGCGGTCGAATGGGTCGGCCCGTGGAACGACTTGGCCCTCGGTCTCCATCGGCTCGCGCGCTTCTACTACTTTCCCGGCGTGATGGAGCCGAGCGCGGCGCTGACCTGCGGGTTCAACAAGCGCGTGTGGGACGGCCTATCCCCGAGCCACAAGCGGGCGATCGCCGACGCGGTCGCCGCCGACAATCAGTTGACCCAGTCGGAATTCTACGCCCGCAACATCGACGCCCTCGACACCCTCAAGGGCGAACACGGCGTCCAGATCCGGCGCTTGCCGGACGACATCGTGCGTCAACTGGGGGCGGCCGCGGGCGACGCGGTCGCCCGGCTCGGGCGCGCGGACGCGGCCACCCGCAAGGTTTACGACTCCTATCTTGCTTTCCGCAAGCGCGCCATCGCCTGGTCGGGCATCGCCCTGCAATCGACCATCGCCGCCCGCGCGCTGCCCTTCAAGTTCGGGAAGTGAATTCCGCGCTTACGGCCCGCCGAACTTGCGCGAGGTCGGGAACCCCTTGAACGGCATCATGCCCGCCTGGGCGCGCTTGCCGATCCAGTCCTTGATCGCGGTTTCGGCGCGGGTCTGTTCCTTGGTCTTCCACACCAGCCCCTCCTTGAGGTTGAGGGTGGTGACGTCGGACAGTCCGCCTTCCTTGTAGCGCTGGAGAATAACCCCGCGCCCGCGCGTCATTTCCGGCAGTTCGGCGAGCGGGAAGATCAGGAGCTTGCCCCTGGTGCCGACGCAGGCGACCGCGTCGGCGCCCTCGCGCACCACGGCGCACGCGGCGGCCCGCTCCTTGTCGCCGAGGTTGAGGATCTGCTTGCCGTTGCGGGTCTGCGCCAGCACCTCGTCCTCGGGGACCACGAAGCCGCGTCCCTCGCGCGAAGCGACGATCAGCCTGCGCTTGCCCGCGTAGGGGAACAGCGCCACCACGTCGTGTTCGTTGCCGAGCTCGATCATCAGGCGGATCGGCTCGCCGTGGCCGCGCCCCGGCGGCAGCTTGTCGCCGGGAAGCGTGTAGAAGCGTCCGTTGCTGGCGAAGACCAAAATCTTGTCGGTGGTCTGGGCGTGTATCGCGAAGGCGGGGCCGTCGCCTTCCTTGAATTTCAGTTCGGAGAAATCGGCGAGGTGGCCGCGCACGGCGCGCAGCCAGCCCTTCTCCGAGCACACCACGGTGATCGGCTCGCGCTCGACGAAGGATTCGATCGGCGGCGCCTCGGCGATCGGCGGCTTGCCGATCTGGGTGCGCCGCCGCCCCAGTTCGGTCTTGGCGCCGAATTCGCGGCGGATGTCCGCGATTTCGTCGGCGATCCGGCGCCAGCGCTTGCCCTCGTCCTTGAGCAGCGCCTTGATCTCGGCCCGTTCCGCGACCAGGGACTTGTGCTCGGCCTTGATCTCCATTTCCTCGAGCTTGCGCAACTGGCGCAGCCGCATGTTGAGGATCGCCTCGGCCTGGGTTTCGGAGAGCTTGAAGGCGCTCATCAATTTGGGCTTCGGCTCGTCCTCGGTGCGGATGATCTTGATGACGCGGTCGAGATTGAGGTAGGCGATCAAGAGCCCGTCGAGAATCTCGATCCGCGCCTCGATCTTGCCGAGCCGGAACTTGGAGCGGCGCACCAGCACCACGTGGCGATGGTCGAGAAACGCCAGCAGCGCCTCGCGCAGGCCCATGACCCGGGGCGTGTTGTCGGCATCCAGCACGTTGAGGTTGAGGGCGACGCGCGTTTCCAATTCGGTCTGGCGGAACAGGTGTTCCATCAGCACCGCCGGATCGACCGCGCGGTTCTTGGGCTCCAGAACGACGCGCACCGTTTCGGTCGATTCGTCGCGGATGTCGTCGAGCAGCGGCAGCTTCTTCGCCTGCAGCAGTTCGGCGATCTTCTCGATCAGGCGCGACTTCGGCACCTGCCAGGGGATTTCCGTGACCGCGATCCGCCAGGTGCCGTGCGCGAGCTTTTCCACCTCCCAACGCGCGCGGAGGCGGAAGCTCCCCCGCCCCGTCCTGTAGGCCTCGACCACGGCGGCGCGCGGCTCGACCAGCACGCCTCCGGTCGGAAAATCGGGGCCCGGCACCAGTTCGGCCAACGTGCCGGCGTGCGCCTTGGGCGACTTGATGAGATGCAGCAGCGCGTCGGCCAACTCGCCCACGTTGTGCGGCGGGATGCTGGTCGCCATGCCCACCGCGATGCCGGCGGCGCCGTTGGCGAGCAGGTTGGGAAAGCGCGCCGGCAGCACTATCGGTTCGGCGTCCTCGCCGTCGTAGGTCGGGCGGAAATCGACCGCGTCCTCGTCGATGCCCTCGAGCAGCGCGGTCGCCACCGCCGTCAGCCGCGCCTCGGTGTAGCGCATGGCGGCCGCGTTATCGCCGTCGATGTTGCCGAAGTTCCCCTGCCCGTCCACCAGCGGATAGCGCACGGCGAAATCCTGAGCGAGGCGCACCATGGCGTCGTAGACGGCGGTGTCGCCGTGCGGGTGAAATTTGCCGATCACGTCGCCGACCACGCGCGCGCATTTCTTGAAGCCCTGGGTGGGGTCGAGCCGCAACTGGCGCATGGCGTAAAGAAGGCGCCGGTGCACGGGCTTCAGGCCGTCGCGCACGTCGGGCAGCGAGCGCGCCATGATGGTCGAGAGCGCGTAAGCGAGATAGCGTTCCGACAGCGCATCCGCGAGCGGCGTCGGACGGATGTCTTCCTTCGCAGGAGTTTCGGCCTTGGCGGAGCGCTTGGTCATGCGGCGGGTATAGAGAAACTACCGTGGCGCGGTCAATCGCCGATCAGGCGGAGCACCGCGAGCCGCCGGCGCGCGGCGGGCAAGGGCTTGCCGTGGGGGGCGAAGACGTGGCGTTCGAGGAAGTGCGCGGTCAGCGCCAAGCCGCGCGCGACCGATTCGGCCCCGGCCGCTTCCGGGGCCCCGGCGAGGAACCCGGGCAACGGCAGCAACCGCTCGCGCCACGGCCCGGCAGCGTCGGCCGACACGGCGCGGCCCGTGCGCGGCGACACGAACGCGAGATTCGATTCGGTTCCGGTCGCCGCGCATCGGGTGAGATCGAGGCCGAAGCCGAGATCGGCGAGCAAGCGCACTTCCCAGCGGACATAGGCCTCGGGCCATTCGGCCCGATCGGCGACCAGCGCGCCGAGCAGCAGCCCGAGCGCGTCGTGGACCGCCGGGTGCGGTTCGCGCTCGGGCAGCGCCGCGTCCGCGAGCGCGCACGCCGACGCCAGCGCCGCGAGCCGCAGCGGGTCGTTGAACACTTCGGCGGCGAAGATCCGGTCGGGTTCCAAGGTGAAGGTGCCGAGATGCTCGGGCAAGCGCGCCCGCCAGCGCGCGTGGACCGCGTTGCCGGGTTGCAGCATGGCGCGCCCGCGCTTGCCCCAGCCGCCGCGCACCAGGCCGGCGTGGCGGCCGTGGGACCGGGTCAGCAGGTTCGCCACCGCGGCCGATTCCCCGTGGCGGCGGGCCGACAGCACGATCCCGTCGTCATTCCATTCCATGGAGCCATGTTATCGTGCCCATCGGGTCGTCGCGCAACCAAGGGGGGCCATGACGGGCCCGGCCGGGGGTGTTAAAGTGCGCGGCCGCCGCGGTTTGCGTCGGAATCAGGAGAAGGCCGTTCATGACCGACAAGAGTTTCGATTTTTCCGAGACCCATAAAAAATGGATGGAACGCGATTCGGCCGCCGTGCTCGGCTGGCGCTATCACCCCAAGGTGATCTTCCGTTCGGGGCGCGGCACCATCGTCACCGACGTGGACGGCAAAGATTATTACGACCTCAACTCCGGGATGATGTCGCTGCCGCTCGGCCACTCGCACCCCGAGGTGACCGAGGTCATCCGCGACGTGGCCGGGAAAATGGTCCACCAGTCGTCGTGGTACACGAATCCGTGGGCGATCGAACTGGCCGAATTGATCGGCAGCACGCTGCCCCCCGGCCTCAAGCTGGTCAACTTCGCCGTCACCGGCTCGGAAGCGAACGAGATCGGCATGCGCATGGCGATCGCCAAGACCGGAAAGTTCGACATCGTTTCCGTCATTCGCGGCCTGCACGGCGGATCGCTCGCGGTCGAGGCGATGACCACCGTCGGCGGCGGCCGGCGCAAGGGCCTGGGACCGCTGATGATGCCGGCGCGCGCGAACGCGATCCTGCCGCCGTTCTGCTACCGCTGCTCGGTCAACCTCACCTACCCGTCCTGCGACGTGAAGTGCCTCAAGACCAGCGAGGAGTTGATGGAGCACTTGACCACCAAGGAAATCGCCGGCGTGATCGCCGAGCCGATCCTGGTGCCGGGCGGCATGATCGTGCCGCCCAAGGAATGGCTGCCGCGCCTGAAGGAACTGACCCGGCGCTGGGGCGCGCTCCTGATCCTCGACGAAATGCAGCTCGCGCCCGCGCGCACCGGCAAGTTCTGGGCGTTCGAGCATACCGGCGCCGTCCCCGACGTGGTCACGTTCGGCAAGGGCATGTCGGCCGGGTTCGCGGTGTGCGGCGCGGTCACCACCAAGGAGATTGCCGACGAAGTCAGCGGCAAGCTGGGATTGCCCTGGTCGGGAACCTACCCGGGCGATCCGCTGGCGTGCGCGGCGGCGAAGAAGACCATCGAAATCGTGCTGCGCGACAAGCTGACCGAACGGTCGGCGAAGCTGGGAGCGATCCTGCGCGCGAAGCTCGAAGGTCTGCGCGACCGCCACGAATGCGTCGGCGACATCCGCGGCGAAGGCCTTTACCAGATGCTCGACATCGTCACCGACAAAAAGAGCCGGACGCCCGACCCGGCGATGGGCGAGCGCATCCGCTACAACGCCTTGATCGAGGGCGTGGCCGCGATCTGCGTCAAGAACTTCATGCGCGTCTCGCCGCCCCTGATCATCACCGAAGCCGAGATCGACGACATCGTCGGCCGCCTCGACGTGGCGATCCGGCGCTCGCTCGAAGGGCACCCCAGGGATGTGGATTTCTCGTCTTCCAGTTCCTTGGCCGAAACCCGGGGGCGGCGCGCGGCGGAATAGGCCGCCTCGGGGCCCAACGCGGGGCTCGGCGCGGGGTTTTTTCGGTTGCCTCGGCGTTAAAAAAAGCTACCCTGTTGATTGGAATTATTGAGTAAAGCGCCAACAAACCAGGGAGAAACCTAATGAACCGTATTGTCCATGCCGCCCTTGCCGCCGCGGCGGTCGTCCTCGCCGGCGCCCTGCCCGGAGCCCCGTCCGCCTGGGCGCAGGAATCGCCGACCCTGAAGAAGATCAAGGCCGCCGGTGAAATCGCGGTCGGCCATCGCGAAGCCTCGGTGCCGTTCGCCTTCATGAACAAGGAAGGCAAGCCGGAAGGCTACTCGATCGACATCTGCATGAAGATCGTCGACGAAGTGAAAAAAGAACTCAACATGTCGGGCTTGAAGGTCAAGTTCGTGCCGATCAACGCGCAGACCCGCATCCCGCTGATCGCCAACGGCACCATCGACATGGAATGCGGCTCGACCACCAGCAACCTGACCCGCGCCAAGCAGGTCGACTTCCTGCCGGTCACCTTCATCACCGGCTCGAAGCTCCTGGTGAAGAAGGGCTCGGGCATCAAGAGCCTCAACGACATGAACGGCAAGCGCATCTCGTATTCGAGCGGCACCACCAACGAGAAAGCGTTTCTTGCCGAAGCCGACAAGCGCAAGCTGAAAGTCGAGTCCGTGCCGGTGAAGGACCATCCCCAGGCGATGCTGAATCTCGAAAGCGGCCGCGTCGACGCCTACGTGTCGGATGACGTGCTGCTGTACGGCATGATCAGCACGTCCAAGGACCCGAGTCAGTGGGAAGTGGTCGGCGAATTCTTCTCCTACGATCCCTACAGCCTGATGATCCCGCGCAACGACTCGGACTATCGCCTGCTCGCGACCCGCGTGGTCGCCGATCTGATGCGCTCGGGCGAAATGGAAAAAATCTATAACAAGTGGTTCAATCCCGGACCCACCAACATCAAGATGCCCTTGAGCGCGGATCTCAGGAAGGCATTCGAGATCCAAGCCCTTCCGTACTAAATTCCGCTGATGGTCTCCGCCCGCTTCCTGCCGGAAGCGGGCGGAAGGCTTTCAAGCGGGAAGCCTGAAGAGGGATCAGGCGATGAACTACAGGTGGGATTGGGGCGTCCTGCTCCGGGAGCCCTACTTCGATTGGATTTGGCAAGGTTTCGGCTGGACCTGCGCGGTCGCGCTCCTGGCCTGGATCATCGCGCTCGTGCTCGGTTCGGTGATCGGCGTGATGCGGAGCATGCCGCAGGCGCTGCCCCGCGCGATCGGCACCGCCTACGTCGAGTTGTTCCGCAACATCCCGCTCCTGGTGCAGCTGTTCCTCTGGTACTTCGTGGTGCCGGAACTGCTGCCGCGCGACGCCGGCATGTTCCTGAAGCGCGGCCTGCCGATGCCGGAATTCTGGACGGCGGTCGTGTGCCTCGGCTTCTATACCGGGGCGCGGGTGGCCGAGCAGGTTCGTTCGGGGATCGGCGCGATCCGCGCCGGCCAGCGCCAAGCGGCGCTCGCCATCGGCCTGAACCTGGTCCAGGTCTACCGCCATATCCTGATCCCGATCGCCTACCGCATCATCATTCCGCCGCTGACCAACGAATTTTTGGGCGTGTTCAAGAACTCCTCGCTCGCGCTGACCATCGGCGTGGTCGAGTTGACCGCCCGCAGCCGCCAGATCGAGGAATATACCTTCCAGGGCTTCGAGGCGTTCGCCGCCGCGACCGTGCTCTACAGCGCCGTCACCATCATCGTGCTGACCCTGATGCACATCACCGAAAAGCGCACCCGGATTCCGGGCATGATCGCGCTGGAGGCGAAGTAGCATGTTCGGCGGTCTCGATTTCGCCGTTCTCGAACGCGCCATGCCGCTGCTCTGGCAAGGGATGCTGTTCACCCTGCAGCTGACCGGGCTCGCCATCTGCGGCGGCGTCTTCTTCGGCACCCTGCTCGCCCTGATGCGGCTTTCCCCCTTCCGGCCGGTCTCCCTGTTCGCCGCGTCCTACGTCAATTTCTTCCGGTCGTTGCCGCTGATCCTGGTGATTTTCTGGTTTTACTTCCTGGTGCCGAAGCTGCTCGGGCGGCCGATCGGCGGCTTTCATTCGGTGCTGCTCGCCTTCGTCATGTTCGAGGCGGCGTACTATTGCGAAATCATCCGCGCCGGCATCCAAAGCGTGACGCGCAACCAGGTTTACGCCGGTTACGCCCTCGGTCTCACCTACGGCCAGACCATGCGCCTGATCATCCTGCCGCAGGCGTTCCGCAACATGCTGCCCGTGCTGCTGACGCAGTCGATCATCATGTTCCAGGATACCTCGCTGGTCTACGTGGTCGGTTTGAAGGATTTTCTCACCACCGCCGACCTGATCGCCAACCGCGACAACCGCCCGGTCGAACTGTTCCTGTTCGCCGCCGCGGTTTACCTCGTGGTCTGCCTGGTCGGTTCCACCGCCGCCCGCCGCCTGCAACGAAAGTACGCCATATGATCGAAATGAAGAATGTCGATAAGTGGTTCGGGGAATTTCACGTGCTGAAAGATTGCACCACCTCGGTCGCCAAGGGCGACGTGGTGGTGGTGTGCGGGCCCTCGGGTTCGGGCAAGAGCACCCTGATCAAGTGCGTCAACGGCCTCGAACCGTTCCAGAAAGGCGCCATCACGGTGAACGGCGTGTCGGTCGGCGATCCGGCGACCAACTTGAGCAAGCTGCGCGCGCACATCGGCATGGTGTTCCAGAACTTCGAGCTGTTCCCGCACATGACGGTGATCCGCAACATCATGCTCGGCCAGGTCAAGGTGCTGGGGCGCGCCGAGGCCGAGGCCGAGGAACGCGGCATGACGCTGCTCACCCGCGTCGGGCTTGCCGATCAGGCGGCCAAGTATCCGGCGCAGCTGTCGGGCGGCCAGCAGCAGCGCGTCGCCATCGCCCGCGCGCTCGCCATGGACCCGATCGCCATGCTGTTCGACGAGCCGACCTCGGCGCTCGACCCGGAGATGATCAACGAAGTGCTCGACGTCATGGTTTCGCTCGCCGAAGAAGGCATGACCATGATGGTGGTGACCCACGAAATGGGCTTCGCCAAGAAGGTCGCCGACCGCGTCATCTTCATGGACGAAGGCCATATCGTCGAGGATACCACCACCGAGGACTTCTTCGGCACCCCGCGCAGCGACCGCGCGCAACTTTTCCTGTCCAAGATTCTTTCCCATTGAGCGGCTCGTTCAAGGACCGTCCCGACCTGGTCGGCGTGCTGGGCGGCATGGGCCCGCTCGCCACCGCCGATTTCGTCGCCAAGCTGATCGCCGCGACCCCGGCCGAGCGCGACGAGGATCACGTTCCGATCGTGGTTTCGTCCTGCCCGCAGCTGCCGTCGCGGGTGGCGCCGATCCTGAACCCGGGCGCCCGTTCGCCGCTGCCGGAATTGAAGGAACGGCTCGCCTTCCTGCTCGGCGCGGGCGCGCGCCTGATCGTCATGCCGTGCAACACCGCCCATCATTGGCATGGGGAACTGGCGGCGTCGGCGGAGCCCGTTCCTTTTCTGCACATCGCGGATACGGCGATCGACGAGGTCGTTCGCCGCGGGATCAAGGGCGCGGTCGGCCTGCTCGCGACCGAAGGCACGCTCAAGTCGGGCTTCTACCAGCAGCGCCTGGCGGCCCGGGGGTTCACGTGCGTTTTGCCCGACGCCGACGTCAACCGCGCGCGGGTGCTGCCCGGCATTGCCCACGTCAAGGCCAACCGCCTCGCGGACGCCGCCCGCCTTTTCCGCGACGCGGTCGCGCGGCTTGAGTGCGACGGCGCGGCGACCGTTATTCTCGGTTGCACCGAAATTCCGGCCGCGTTTCCCGCCGGCGATCCGTGGTTAGGCGCGCACGCGGTGGACGCCAACGAGGCGCTGGCCCGGGCCACGGTTGCCTGGGCGCTCGCCGCGCGCGGATCGGCTCAGACGTCGAAATCGAGGCCGAGGGCGCGATAGCGCTCCGGGTCTTCCTCCCATTTCTCGCGCACCTTGACGAACAGGAACAGGTGCACGCGGCGCCCGAGGATGCGCTCCAGTTCGGCGCGCGCCGCCTGGCCGATCGACTTAATCCGGTCGCCCCCCTTGCCCAGCACGATGGCGCGCTGGCCCGCGCGCTCGACATAGATGGTCTGTTCGATGCGCACGCTGCCGTCGTCGCTCTCCCGCCACTGGTCGGTTTCGACCGTGGCGCGGTAAGGGAGCTCCTGGTGCAGTTGCAGGTATAGCTGCTCGCGCACGATTTCGGCGGCGAGCATGCGCTCGGGCATGTCCGACACCTGATCCTCGGGAAATAGCCACGGCCCCTCCGGCATCCGCTTGGCCAGCAGGGCGAGCAGATCCTCGATCCCGTCGCCGGTTCGGGCGGAAACCATGAACACGTCGGAAAAAACGCCGCTCCGGTGCAGGCGGTCGGCGAGCGCGAGCAGCGCGGGCTTCTCCGCGATGTCGATCTTGTTGAGGATCAGAACGACGTCCGTGCGGCCCGACTCCTTGAGCTTGTCGACGATGGCGTCGGTGCCGTCGTCACCCCTGGCCGCCGCGTCCACCAGCAGCGCCAGGACGTCCGCATCCTCCGCGCCGCCCCAAGCGGCCGCGATCATGGCGCGGTCGAGCCGCCGCCGCGGCCGGAACAGACCCGGGGTGTCGACGAAGGCGATCTGCGCGTCGCCGACGATGCGAATGCCGAGCACGCGCGAACGCGTGGTCTGCACCTTGGGCGAGACGATGCTGACCTTGGTGCCGGTCAGCCGGTTGACCAGGGTCGATTTGCCGACGTTGGGCGCGCCGATGACGGCGGCGAAACCGGCGCGGCGGGATTCCGCGCTCATGGCTTTTCGCGGGGTCGACCGCGCGCGCCGGATTCGAGGCGCGCCAGCAATTTCGCGGCGGCATCCTGTTCCGCGGCCCGTTTCGACGATCCCTCGCCGCGCGCGGGGGCATGGCCCTTGATCGCGGCCTCGATTTCGAAACTGGGCGCGTGCGCGGGGCCGCTGCGGCCGACTTCGCGGTAGCCGGGCAGCGGCAGGGCGCGGCCTTGCGCCCATTCCTGGAGCGCGGATTTGGCGTCCTTGGGCGGCGGCGCGGCGTCGTCGAGCCGGCCTTGCCAGCGCGGCGCGACGAAGCGTTCGGCCGCCTTCAGGCCGCCGTCGAGAAAGATCGCCGCGATCAGGGCTTCGCACGCGTCGGCGAGCATTCCGGCGCGGCCGCGTTCCAAGGCCTCGCGGGCCTCGCGGGCGAGTTTCATGTCCCGTTCCAGGTCCAGGGATTCGGCGACCTCGGTCAGGGTTTCGCCCCGGACCGCGGCGACAAACCGGCGCGCGAGCGCGGCCTCGGTTTCGTTCGGAAAGCGCCGATACAGCATGTCGGCGACGATCAGGCCGAGCACCCGGTCGCCGAGGAATTCCAGGCGTTCGTTGGAGTCGATTCCGCTCGCGACCGCGGCGTGGGTGAGCGCCAGCCGCAGCAGGTCGGGGTCGCGGAAGCGGTGCCCGATCCGGCCTTCGAGCGTGTCGGGCGCCGATCGAGCGGGAGACGTACGTTTCGAGGCCCGCCGGGTTTTGCCGCGCGCCATGTCTCGTCAGCGGATGGCGGTGAACATGCGCGCGCCGCGCAGCGACGAAAACCACTCCCAAACCTTCCACGCCGAGCCGTCGATCGAAAAGAAGATCGTCTCCGCGCGGCCGACCAGGTTTTCCGCCGGGATCATGCCGACCTCGTCGAGAAAGCGGCTGTCGCGGGAACGGTCGCGGTTGTCGCCCATGGCGAAGTAATGCCCGGGTGGGACGTTGAAGACCGGCGTGGTGTCCTGCAACGCGGTTTCGGATTGCTCGATCACATAATACGAGCGTCCGCTCGGCAGGGTTTCGCGATAACGGACGGCGCGGCGCACGATGCCGTTTTCGGTGTAGACGGCGTCGTCGACGCGCTGGCGCGGCACCGCTTCGCCGTTGACGTAGAGGACGCTGCCCCGCAGCTGGATCGTATCGCCGGGAAGGCCGACGAGTCGCTTGATGTAATCAGTGCGGTTGTCGGTGGGAAGCTTGAATACGGCGACGTCGCCGCGCTCGGGCGCCTTGAACCACGCGCGGTCGGTGCCCGGAATCAGCGGCAGGCTGAACGGCAACGAATGGCGGCTGTAGCCGTAGGAGTACTTGGAAACGAACAGGTAGTCGCCCACCAGCAGCGTCGGGATCATCGATCCCGAGGGGATATTGAACGGCTCGAAGAAGAACGTTCGGACGAACAAGGCGATAGCCACCGCATAGAACACGGTCTTGACGGTTTCGGCGAAACCGCCGGAGGTCTTGGGACGGGTCATCGCGGGGGCTTTGAACAGAGGGCCGAACATACGTATCCGGGAGGCTGGTCGGAACGGGCGCGCCCGATCAAGCCAGCGCCCCTCCCGTCTGTCAAGAACGTCTCAACCGTCGCGGGCGGCGGAGATGACCACCATGGCGTGCGCCATCGGATATTCGTCGGTCAAGGACACGTCGATGCGGGGAGATGCGCCCTTCGGCGCGAGGATGCCGAGCCGTTCGTGGGCGCCGCCTTCGAGTCGGATCATCGGTTGGCCGGACGGGAGGCTGTAGACCTGGATGTCCCGCCAGAACACGCCTTGGCGAAATCCGGTGCCGAGCGCCTTGGCGCACGCTTCCTTGGCCGCGTAGAACATGGCGTAGCGCGCGGCCGGGTTGGCGCGCTTGTCGGCGTTGGCGCGTTCCTCGGCGGTGAAGCAGCGGTCCAGGAAACGATCGCCGAACCGCGCTAACGCCCGTTCGACGCGCCGGATGTCGCAAAGATCCGTGCCGACGCCGAGAATCATCGGCGCCCGCCCTTGCGCTTGCGGGAACGGCGCGCGCGGGCCTCGTCCATCAGCGCGCGCATGCGCCGGATCGCGGGAGCGAGTCCGGTGAACACCGCCTCGCCCACCAGGAAATGACCGATATTCAATTCGACGATGGTCGGAATCGCGGCGACGGGGCCGACGGTGGCGAAGTCGAGCCCGTGGCCGGCGTGGCATTCGAGTCCGATCGCCTCGGCGTGCCGGGCGGCGTCCACGATGCGTTTGAGTTCGCGGGCGCGGGCGCGGCCTTGCGCCTCGCAGTAGGCGCCGGTGTGCAATTCGACCACCGGCGCGCCGACCGCCTTGGCGGCGTCTAGTTGGCGCGGGTCGGGTTCGACGAACAGCGACACGCGGATGCCGGCGCGCGTCAGCGCGCGCACGAAGGGCGTCAGGCGCCCGCGGGCTCCGGCCACGTCGAGGCCGCCTTCGGTGGTGCGCTCCTCGCGCCGCTCAGGCACGATGCAGGCGGCGCGCGGGCGGACCTTGAGCGCGATCCCGCGCATTTCCGGCGTCGCCGCCATTTCGAAATTGAGCGGCTTTTTCCGTTTCGCCAGCATCCGCGCCAGGCGGGCGATGTCGCCGTCGACGATGTGGCGGCGGTCTTCGCGCAAATGCGCGGTGATGCCGTCGGCGCCGGCGACGAGCGCCAGTTCGGCGGCGCGCACCGGGTCGGGATGGGCGTGGCCGCGCGCGTTGCGCAGCGTGGCGACGTGGTCGATGTTGACGCCGAGACGAAGCCGTCGCATTTCCGCCTACCCCCGCGCCCGCTCGACCGTGTTGATCGCCGGCATGGCCCTGAGCGCGAAAATGATGTCGTTCAGGTGCTTCAGGTCCTTGACCTCGATGTCGATGATCATGTCGAAAAAATCCGCGGATCGGTTGGTGATGTTGAGATTGGAAATGTTGCCGTCGTTCTTGGCGATCATGGTGGACAAATCGCCGAGACTGCCGGGGACGTTCATCACGGTCAGCGTCACCCGCCCGACGTAGACGCCGGCGTCCGCTTTTCCGGCATCCCACGACACGTCGATCCAGCGGCCGGGCTCGTCGGCGAATTCCTCGAGCTTGTCGCAATCGATGGCGTGAATGGTCACGCCCTTGCCGCTGGCGACGATGCCGACGATGCGGTCGCCCGGCAGCGGATGGCAGCAACCGGCGAAGTGCATCGCCATGCCGGGAATCAAGCCGCGGATGGGAACCGGCGGCGGTCCCTGCTTGATCTTGCGCGTGCGCGCGCGGGCGAGCGAGACGACCTTGGCCCAGCCGCCGCGCTTGCGCTTCGCCGCGGGAAAGACGGCCTCGATGATCTCGCGGTGGGTGCGATGCCCGGCGCCGACGGCGGCGATCAGGTCCTCGACCGAGGCCGCGTCGAAGTTTTTGAGCACGCCGGACAGCGCCTTGTCGGTGTATTCGTAATCCTCTTCCTTGAACGCGCGGGCGAGGATCGAGCGGCCGAGATGGAGATACTGGGTGCGCTCCTGGCTCCGGATGAAGCGGCGGATTTCCGCGCGCGCCTTGCCGGTCACGACGAAGCGCTCCCAGGCGGGCGACGGCGTCTGCGCCTTGGAGGTGACGATTTCGACCTGATCGCCGTTGGCGAGTTCGGTCCTGAGCGGCGTCATCCGGCCGTTGATCTTGGCGCCGACGCAGGTGTTGCCGATGTCCGAATGGACCGCGTAGGCGAAATCGACCGGCGTCGCGCCGATGGGCAGCGTGATCAAATCGCCGCGCGGGGTGAAGCAGAAGACCTGATCGCGGAACATTTCGAGCTTGGTATGCTCGAGAAATTCCTCCGGCCCGTCCGCGTTTTCGAGCACGTCGAGCAATTGGCGCACCCAGCGGTACTGCCGGCCGTCGCGGCGGTCCGCGCCCTGCTTGTAGATCCAATGGGCGGCGACGCCGTGCTCGGCGATCATGTGCATTTCCCGGGTGCGGATCTGGATTTCGATCCGCTGGCGCTCCGGGCCGAAGACCCCGGTGTGGAGCGAACGATAACCGTTGGGCTTGGGCGTCGAGATGTAATCCTTGAACCGGCCCGGCACCACCCGATAGGCGCCGTGCACGGCGCCGAGCGCGCGATAGCATTCCTCGAGCGTATTCACCACCACGCGAAAAGCCATGACGTCGGACAGTTGTTCGAAGGCGGTGCTTTTCTGCTGCATTTTGCGCCAGATGGAATAGGGCGACTTTTCGCGCCCCGAGATTTCGGCGACGATGTCGGCCTCGTGCAGGGTGCGGCCGAGATGCTCCATGATCCGCTTGAGGATGTCGCCGCTCCTCTCGCGCAGGAACTTGAGCCGGGCGACGATGCTGTCGTGGGCTTCGTGGTTGAGTTCGGCGAAGGCCAAATCCTCCAGTTCGCTCTTGATCCGCTCCATGCCGATCCGTTCCGCGAGCGGGGCATAGATGTCCATCGTTTCGCGCGCGATGCGGCGGCGCTTTTCGGGGTCGCGGATGTAGCGCAGCGTGCGCATGTTGTGCAGGCGGTCGGCGAGCTTGACCAGCAGGACCCGGATGTCCTCCGACATCGCCAGCACCAGCTTGCGGAAGTTTTCCGCCTGCTTGGCCTGGTCGGACTGGAACTCGATGCGGGCCAGCTTGGTGACCCCGTCGACCAGCTGGGCGACCTCGGGGCCGAAATGATCGCGGACCTCCTCGAGTTCGATGGTGGTGTCCTCGACCACGTCGTGCAGCAGCGCCGTGACGATCGAGGCGGTGTCCAGTTTGTAGTCGGTGAGGATGCCCGCGACTTCCAGCGGGTGGGAGAAATACGATTGGCCCGAGGCGCGCACCTGGGTGCCGTGGGCCTTCATGGCGTAGACGTAGGCGCGGTTGAGAATGTCTTCGTCGGCGTCCGGGTCGTAGGCCTTGACCTTGTCGACCAGCTCGAACTGACGGATCATCGACGGCCTTGCCGGGAGAGCGCTTCCGGTCGGCCCGCTCGCGGCCGCCGATGGGGGCGCGGGATTACTCCTCGGCCTCCTTCGCGCTGTCGTCGGCGGCAAAGCCCTCGGGCCCCGCCTCGGCCGCGCCGGCTTCGGGGCCGAGCGGCTCTTCGCCTTCCGCCTCGGCGGCGTCGAGTTCGCCTTCGTCGAGATCGGCATCGTCGCCCATTTCGATGACGGCGGAAGCCTGCGAGGCCTGGGCCATCTGCAGGGTCATTTCCTGCTGCATGGCGGCCATGTCGACGGATTCCTCGACCGGCTCGTCGCTTTCGACGTTCTTTTGCAGGCTGCGGATCAGGCTTTCCTCGATATGGGTCGTGTTCACGGTCTCGTCCGCGATTTCGCGCAACGCCACGACCGGGTTCTTGTCGTTGTCGCGCTCCACGGTCAACGCCGAACCCGAGGAGATTTCGCGGGCGCGCTGGGCGGCCAGCATCACCAGGTCGAACCGGTTCGGAATCCTGAGGACGCAGTCCTCGACCGTCACACGAGCCATTGGCTACAACTCCTTGAATCCGAATATGAATATAAGAGCCTTGGGCGGGGGTCCGCAACCAAGGCCTGAAGGTCCGCGACGGT
The DNA here is from genome assembly GCA_964412955.1 of uncultured Hyphomicrobiales bacterium. Taxonomy (GTDB): domain Bacteria; phylum Pseudomonadota; class Alphaproteobacteria; order Rhodospirillales; family 2-12-FULL-67-15; genus 2-12-FULL-67-15. The sequence goes on along the minus strand of CAYPQV010000002.1, from coordinate 129,191 downwards.
TATATATGGGGAGCGCGCGGAGGTGGCAAGCCCAATGCGAGGGCCTATGCCCCCCGGCCGAGGTCGGGAAGGCCGCCCTCCTCCCACTCCGTTCCGAAACGGCCGGCGCCCGGCGGCAGGCGGAAAATGGCCTGGCCCGGCGGCAACGCCCCCGCCAGCCGTTCGATCGAATGGCCGCTCGCCGGGTGGCGCCAGTCGGGCGCGATTTCGAGCAGCGGCAGGACGACGAAGGCGCGGCTCTCCATCCGGGGATGGGGCAAGCGCGGGTCTTCGGCCTCGTTCGACAGCCGGCCGTGGTAATCGAGCACGTCGAGATCGAGGGTGCGATCGGCGTTGACGCCGGTTCGGGTGCGCCCGAATGCCCGTTCGATCTTGAGCAGAAGGGCCAGCAGTTCCGAAGGCCCGAGCCCGGTTTCGACCGCGACCACGGCGTTGACGAACCAGGGCTGATCGGACGCCGGCACCGGCGCCGAGTTCCACCAGGAGGAACACGCGGCGATTTTCACGCCGGCGCGCTCGAGCGCGGCCAGCGCGGCGCCGCAGGTCGCGCGCGGCGGACCGAAAACCGACGGCAGGTTGGCGCCGACGCCCAGCAAAATCACGCCATAGCCTCCGAATATGATTGGGATTCCAAAACGATTCCTTCCCTTGCCATCGCCCGGCCGACCTTGCAATCTAGCGGGGCGTCCGGACGATTATGGACGCGCCCGCCCGGCGACGGGTGGAATTTCCGATAGCTCGTAATCATTGAACCCAAGGGAATAAACATCATGATCTTCTATCCCCAGGAGAAAATCGCCCTTTTCATCGACGGCTCGAACCTGTACGCGGCTGCGCGCGGCCTCGGTTTCGACATCGACTACCGCAAGCTGCTCGACTACTTCGCCTCCAAGGGCCACCTGGTCCGCGCCTTCTACTATACCGCGTTGGTCGAGGACCAGGAGTACTCCCCGATCCGCCCCCTGGTCGATTGGCTCGACTACAACGGCTACACCATGGTGACCAAGCCGACCAAGGAATTCACCGATTCCCAGGGTCGGCGCAAGATCAAGGGCAACATGGACGTCGAACTGGCGATCGACGTGCTGGAAATGGCCCAGCATCTCGATCACGTGGTCCTGTTTTCCGGCGACGGCGATTTCCGCCGGCTGGTCGAGGCGGTGCAGCGCAAGGGCGTGCGCGTGACGGTGGTCAGCACCATCCGCTCGCAGCCGCCGATGGTCGCCGACGAGTTGCGCCGCCAGGCCGACACCTTCCTCGAATTGCAGGAATTGCAGCCGCACATCGCCCGCGCCGGCCGCCCGGCCTCCCCCGGAAACGAAAGCCCGCGCGAGCACCGCGAGCATCGCGAACCGCGCGAACGGGCCGCGCCCTCGGGCCTGACCCCGGCCAACGCCGTCGACCTCTGAATTTGCCGACCGGCACGGCCCCCGCGTCCGATTGCGGTCGTTGCCCGCGACTGGCCGCGTTTCGCCGCGAAAACCGCCGTGCCAATCCCGCCTGGCACAACGCGCCGGTGCCGTCCTTCGGCGGCCTCGACGCGGAACTGCTGATCGTCGGCCTGGCGCCGGGCCTGCGCGGCGCGAACCGCACCGGTCGGCCGTTCACCGGCGATTTCGCCGGCGATCTGCTCTACGCCACGCTTCTGAAGTTCGGCTTCGCGCGCGGGACTTACGGCGCCGAGGCGTCCGACGGGTTCACCCTTCGCAACGCGCGCGTCACCAACGCGGTGCGCTGCGTGCCGCCCGAAAACAAGCCGACCGGTCCCGAAATGACCTCGTGCCGGCCGTTCCTCGTCGCCGAAATCGAAGCCATGCCGCGCCTGAAAGCCGTGCTCGCGCTCGGCACCATCGCCCATCAGTCGGTCCTCGCCGCCGAAGGGGCCCGGAAATCGGCGTTTCCGTTCGCGCACGGCGCGCGCCACGAATTGCCGTCGGGGCGCTGGCTTTTGGACAGCTATCACTGCTCGCGCTACAACACCAATACCGGCAAGCTGACGGAGGCAATGTTCGCGGACGTCGTCGGCGCGGCGCGCCGCCTGATCGGCGGCTAGCGCCGGGAGCGTCCTTTTTTTGCTTTCTTTTTCGACTTCGACTTTTTTTGCTTCGCCGGGGGTGCCGCCTGGTCGCGGCGGTCGGGTTCGAGCATGCGGTTTACCTGGGTCGGCTCCAGCAGGCGGTGAATGTGAACGACCACATACTTCCAGTCCGCTTCGTCGACGCGCGACTGGCTGGCGCCGCGCCATGCCTTGAGCGCGGTCGCGTAATTGGGAAAGATGCCGACCACGTGCAGGTTGTCGGTATCGACGAAATCGGCCTTACGCGGGTCGGCGACGCGGCCGCCGAAGACCAGGTGGAGGAGCGGTTTGCTCATGCGGGATCCCCAAGGAGCTGAAGAGAGCCGGACCGGTCCGCCACCTTACAGGGAAACCGCATCGGCGGCGAGCGTGGCCGGGGTGATATTGGCGACCACGTCGGTCCAGGCGTTTACCTCCTGGACGGCGGTGGTGCTGCCCTCGATCGCGCCCGAGTTCGCCCGCGCGTTCGACCTTTCGCCCGCGTTGGTCGGGGTTCAGGTCAGCCTGGTGTACGGCGGCGCGATCATGACCTCGGTGATCGCCGGCGGCATGGTGCGGCGCTTCGGGGCCTGCCGTACCAGCCAGCTCGCGCTCGGGTTCGCGGGCGTCGGTTCCGGGTTGCTGGCCTTGCCGACGCTGCTCGCGCTGCCGTTCGCCTCGCTCGTGATCGGGTTCGGCTACGGGCTCACCAACCCGGCCGCTGCCCACCTGATTACCCGGCTGGGCGCGGCGCGTCATCGCAACATCCTCTTTTCGATGAAACAGACCGGCTTTCCCCTGGGCGGCGTTCTTGCCGGCATGCTCGCGCCGCCGGCGGTGGTCCTGTTCGGCTGGCAGGCGGCGCCGCTCACGGCCGCCGCCGGTTGCCTGGCGTTGGCGCTCGCCCTCCAGGGCGTGCGGGCGCGCTGGGATTCGGATCGGGATCCGGACGCCCGTTTCGCCGATCGCCCGTTCGCGGGCGCGATGCTGGTCTGGAACGACGCGGTGTTGCGGCGCCTCGCGCTGATGTCGTTCTGCTATTCCCTGGCGCAGGTCTGCCTGACCACCTACGTGGTGACGCTGCTGGTGGAGGACGCGGGGTTCGATCTGGTCGCGGCCGGGTTCGCGCTGGCGCTGGTCCAGGCGGCGAGCGTCGGCGGACGCCTGTTCTGGGGCTGGCTGGCGGACCGGATCGGACGCGGGCTTCGGCTGCTGGCCGCGCTCGGCGTGATGATGACCGTCGCCGGGTTCGCGCTCGCGGGGCTGGCCCATACCCTGGCGGCGGGCCCGCTGACGGCGCTCCTGGTCGCGTTCGGCGTCGTCGCGATCGGCTGGAACGGCGTTTATCTCGCGGAAGTGGCGCGCCGCGGCGGACCCAAGGCGGGCGAAGCGACCGGCGGCTCGCTGATGGTCACGTTCGCCGGCGTGCTGGTGGGGCCCGCCATGTTCAGCGCGCTGGTGGGACCGATCGGCGGCTACGCCGAGACCTTCGCCGTGATCGCCGTCTTCACGCTGTTGGGGGCCTGGTTCGTCGCCGTGCGCGATCCCGGCCGCTAGGGCAGGCGTTCACGTCCGGCGGGCGGCAGCAGCGCCTCGATCGCGGCCGTGACCCGGGAGGCCATCGGATCGGTCGGAGTCGAAAACCAATCGACCAGCTTGCCGTCGGGCCCGATCAGATACTTGTGGAAGTTCCAGCGCGGGGCGGCCATGACGCCGAGTTCGGCCGCCGCCCACTTGTAGAACGGATGCGCGCCCTCGCCCTTGACCGTTTCCTTGGCGGCGAGCGGGAAATCGACGTCGAAATTGACGGTGCAGAATTTCTTGATCTCGGCTTCGCTGCCCGGCTCCTGGCCGCCGAAGTCGTTGGACGGCACGCCCAGCACCACCAGCCCGCGCTCGCGGTAGCGCGTCCACAACTCCTGAAGACCGGCGTACTGCTTGGTGAAGCCGCATTGGGACGCGGTGTTGACCACCAGCACGGGACGACCCTTGTAGCCCGCGAGCGGCAACGCGCCGCCTTCGATGGCGCGGAACGAAAAGTCATGGGCGTTCGCGGCGGACACGGGATCGGGGCTCAACAAGGCGGCGCATACGGCCAAGGCCGCCGCCGCTCGACGCAGATCATCCATAACGCTCCTCTTTCCAGGGATCGCCGTTGTTGTGGTAGCCGCGCAGTTCCCAGAAGCCGGGGCGGTCCTCGGCGTGGAACGAAATCTGGCGCACCCACTTGGCGCTTTTCCAGAAATAAAGCGACGGAATCACGATCCGCATGGGCCCGCCGTGCTCGCGGGTGATTTCGGCGCCGTTCCACGCGCGCGCCAACAACGCGTCGGGCTCGTCGAAGCGCGCGAGCGGCACATTGGTGGTGTAGCCGTCGTGGGAATGGAACACGACGAAGCGGGCCTCGGGCTTCGGTTTCACGATCGCCAGGAAATCCCTGGTGGCGATACCGGACCAGCGGCTGTCGTAGAGCGACCAGGTGGTGACGCAATGGATGTCGGCGACGATGTTGCTTTGCGGCTGCGCCAGGAAATCGGCCCACGACCACGCGACCGGGTTTTCGACCGCGCCGTTGACGGTCAGTTGCCAGCGGTCCTTGGGCACGTTGGGATGAACGCCGAGATCGAGCACCGGCCATTTGACCACCACGTTCTGGCCGGGCGGCAGCTTGCGCTTGCCGTCGGGTCGGCGGTGGGGATTGGCGAGCGCGGTCTGCTCCGCCGACTGGTGGCGCTTTTCCGCCGCCGCCTTTTCCTTGGAGCGGATCAGCTTTTCCTTGATCCCGCCGAGAATGGTTCCCGGCGCGCCGCTGAACAGGGATTCGTATTTCTTGTCGTCGGAGAAGTTCATGGCGGCATCATGTCACGACGAAGGCCGGCCGGGGATCACGTTTGTGCGAGACCCCTACCCCTTATCCCGCATCAAACGCCCCTGCTCGCGCTTCCAGTCGCGCTCCTTGATGGCGGCGCGCTTGTCGGCCTTGTGCTTGCCGCGCGCGAGCGCGAGGTCGAGCTTGGCCCGGCCGCGCTTGTTGAAATAAATCGCGAGCGGGACCAGGGTCTTGCCCTCGCGCGACACCGCGCCGAGCAGCTTGCGCATCTCGCGCTTGTGGACCAGCAGCTTGCGCGGCCGGCGCGGCTCGTGGTTGAAGCGGCTCGCCGAATATTCCGGGATGTGGGCGTTGAGCAGATACAGCTCGCCGTCCTTTTCGGCGGCGTAAGCCTCGGCGATGCTGGCGCGGCCGTCGCGCAGCGACTTGACCTCGGTGCCGGTCAGCTGGATGCCGGCCTCAAGGGTGCTTTCGATGAAATAGTTGTGGCGCGCTTTCCGGTTTTGGGCGGCGTACCGGCGCGGCGTCGCGTCCTTCGCCATCCGCTTAATTGAGGACGCCGGCCGCCTGCATCGCCGCGCGCACCTTGGTCCGCCCGCCTTCCGTCAGCGGCGCGAGCGGCAGGCGCACGTCCGGCGCGCACTTGCCGAGAAGATGCAGGGCGTACTTGGCCGGTACCGGATTGGTTTCGCAGAACAGATCGATGTGCAGCGGCATCAACCGTTGCTGCAGGGCGACCGCGTCGTGGGCCTTGTCGGCGCGCCACAGCCGCTGCACCTCGGCGCACAGCCTGGGCGCGACGTTGGCGGTGACCGAAATGCAGCCGTGCCCGCCCCCGGCGAGGAAATTGAGCGCGGTCCCGTCCTCCCCCGACATCTGGCAGAACTTGTCGCCGACGGCGGCGCGGGTCTTCATCGGCCGGGTCAGGTCCATGGTCGCGTCCTTGACGCCCACGATGTTGGGCAGCTTGGCCAGCCGCGCCATGGTCTCGACCGACATGTCGACCACGCTGCGCGGCGGGATGTTGTAGATGAAGATCGGCAGATCGACCGCGTCGTGAATCGCCTTGAAATGCAGATAAAGCCCTTCCTGGGTCGGCTTGTTGTAATAGGGCGTCACCACCAGGGCGGCGTCGGCGCCCGCCTTCTTGGCGTGGCGGGTGAGCTGTATCGCCTCGTCGGTCGAGTTCGAGCCGGTGCCGGCGATTACCGGGCGGCGGCGGTTGGAGGCCTCGATGCACAGTTCGACCACGCGCATGTGCTCGTCGTGGCTGAGCGTCGGCGATTCGCCGGTGGTGCCGCACGGCACCAGCCCGTCGGTGCCTTCGGCGACGTGCCAGTCGACCAGCTCCTGGAACGCGGATTCGTCCACCTGGCCGTTCCTGAACGGCGTGACGAGGGCGACAAATGAGCCCCGGAACATGATTTTCCCCGGCGTGTTAGCGATGCGTGAACGTTTCGAGCGGACGATAACGCCCGAAATCGGACGGGGCAAGCGCCCCTCACCGCCGATTTTCATCTACCCGGGAACGGCGCGAGCGCTTAGAATCCCCGGATCGCGGCCTCGAGAGCGAAAAGACCGGACCGAAAAAGAAGAAGTGCCTACGGGAGTACGAATGTACGCGCACCTTCGGCGAACATTGCCCGCCGCCGTTCTGGCCGGGATTCTCGCCGCCGGGTTATCGGGCCAGGCCCGCGCCGCGAGTCCCCTGCCCGCGGATCTGTTCGCCAGCCCGGCCGACGCCAAGATCGCCCGGGCCGCCTTCGATGCCATCGCCGCCGGGCAATGGGCCAAGGCCGAGCAGACCGCGCGCCAGGCCAAGGACCCGATGCCGCTCAAGCTGGTGCACTGGCTGGGTCTGGTGCGCGAAGGCGTGCCGGTGCCGTTTTACGGCGTCGCCCGTTTCTACGAGGAAAACCATCATTGGCCGATGCAGACGCAGCTTCGCCGCCGGGTCGAGGAATCGATCGGCCCGGACGTGCCGCCCGCGGCGGTGCTCGACTGGTTCCATCGCCATCCGCCGGGCAGCGCGATCGGGCGCGTGCGCTACGCCGAGGCACTGATCGCGACCGGCGTGTCCGAGCGCGGCAAGGCGCTGATCCGCGACGCCTGGATCACCGGCACTTTTCCCAAGGCGCAGGAAAAGGAAATCCTGAAACGCCACGGCAAATTCCTGGGCAAGGACGACCACACCCGGCGTCTTGACCGTCTCTTGTGGGACGGCAAGGTGGAAGAAGCCCGCCGCCTGATGTGGCGGGTCGATCCCGGCCAGCGCGCGCTCGCCGAGGCGCGCCTGATGCTGCGTCACCGGCGGGGCAACGTCGATCGCCAGGTCGCGCGCGTGCCGGAGGAATTGCAACGCGATCCCGGCCTCCTCTACGAACGCGCGCGCTGGCGCCGGGTCAAGGGCAAGTATTCGGAGGCGCGCGAGATCTTCGACGACCCGCCCAAGGACCTGGAGCGGGCCGAGTTGTGGTGGCAGGAACGCGCCATCCTCGCCCGCCGCGGCGTGCGCGAAGGATACGCGGGCGACGCCTACCGCCTGGTCAAGGCGCACGGCCTGTCGCCGGGGCAGTCGGCGCCTTACGCCGAGGCCGAATGGCTCGCCGGCTGGATCGCGCTCCGCTTTATCGACGATCCGGCGAGCGCGCTCGCGCACTTCAAGGCGATGCACGACGCCGTCGTGTTTCCGGTCAGCAAGGCGCGCGGCGCCTATTGGATCGGGCGCGCGGCCGAAGCGCTGAAGGACAAGGCCGAGGCCGAAAAGTGGTACCGCGCGGCGGCGACCCAGCCGACCGTGTTCTACGGCCAGCTCGCGGCGGCCAAGCTCGGCGCGCAATCGCGCCTCAAGCTTCCGGTCGAGCCGGAACCGACCTCGGGCGAGGCCCAGGATTTCAAGGCGTACGAACTGACGCGCGCGGCGCGGCTGCTGCACGCGCTCGGCTACCGGGACGAAGTGCGGCCGTTCGTGCTGCAACTGGCCGAGGTCAAGGACACTCCCGGCTGGCGGCGCATGGCCGCCGGTCTCGCCCGCGCGCTGCAGCGCGAGGAACTGGCGATCCACGTCGCCAAGCGCGCGAGCCGCAGCGGCGTGGAGCTGTCGGACTCCGGCTATCCGGTCCTGCGCCTGCCGAAACTGCCGGCCGACGGCAAGGGCCGCGACGCGCCCGAGTCGCCGCTGGTGTACGCGGTCGTGCGCCAGGAGAGCGCGTTCCAGGCCGACGCCGTCAGCAGCGCCGGCGCCAAGGGCCTGATGCAGCTGATGCCCAAGACCGCGAGCGACGTGGCGCGCGCGTTGAACATCTCTCACAACCCCGCCCGCCTGGCGGAGCCGGACTACAACCTGAAGCTCGGCCAGGTCTACCTGCGCGACATGATCGCCGAATTCGGCGGTTCGTACGTGCTGGCGCTGGCCGCCTATAACGCCGGGCCCAAGCGCGCGCGCGAGTGGCTCAAGGCTCACGGCGATCCCCGCGCCGGGATCGAACAGGCGGTCGATTGGATCGAAATGATTCCCTTCGAGGAAACCCGCAATTACATTCAGCGGGTCCTGGAAAACCTCCAGGTCTACCGGCTCAAGGGCAACGGCGGCTCGCACGAGGCGCAGATCGCCGAACGGGATCTGAAACGCTAGGACAAAGGGTGGCGGCATGAAAAAAATTTCCGCGTTGCGCGGCGTCACGGCGTGCGTGTTCGACGCCTACGGGACCCTGTTCGACGTGGCGGCGGCGGCGCGGCGCTGCGCCGACGACCTCGGCGACAAGTCGGGACCGCTCGCCGAAATCTGGCGCACCAAGCAGCTGCAATACACCTGGCTGCGCAGCCTGATGGGCGAGTACGCCGATTTCTGGAAGCTGACCGGCGACGCGCTCGATTACGCCCTGACGGCGACCGGCATGACCGGCAACCCGGCGTTGCGCCGCAAGCTGATGAATCTGTACCGCGACCTCGACGCCTATCCGGACGCGGTCGATACGCTCCGCGCCCTGCGCCGGGCGGGCTTCAGGACCGCGATCCTCTCCAACGGCTCGCCCGGCATGCTGCGCGCGGCCGCCGCCAGCGCGGGCCTCAATCGCTTGCTCGACCATGTGCTTTCGGTGCACGGACTGAAGATTTTCAAGCCCGATCCGCGCGTCTACGGGCTGGTCGGCAAGACCCTCAAGGTCAAGCCGGCGCAGGTGTGCTTCGTTTCGTCCAACAGCTGGGATGCCTGGGCCGGCGCGCATTTCGGATTCCGCTCGGTCTGGATCAACCGGGCCGGGGCGCCGCGCGAAAACCTGCCGGGGCGGATCGCGGCCGAAGCGCGCGTTCTCGCCGACGTGCCCCGGCTGCTCGGGATATGACCGGTTCCGCGCCGCCCTCCTACCGCGACCGGCGGTTCACCAGCAGCGACGGGCTCAATCTCTATTACCGCGATTCCGGCGATCCGTTGTCGCCGCGGACTCCGGTTTTGTGCCTGCCCGGCTTGTCGCGCAATTCGCGCGACTTCGCTTCGCTGGCGCGGCGGCTGTCAGCGACGCGGCGGGTGCTGTGCCCCGATTATCGCGGCCGCGGCCAATCCGACTACGATCCCGATTGGCGCAATTACCATCCCCGCACCTACCTCGAGGACATCCGACACCTGCTCGCCGTCACCGGCGTCGGCCGGGTGGTGGTGATCGGCACGTCCATGGGCGGGCTCCTCGCCGCTGGCATGGCGGCGGCGATGCCGACGGCGCTGGCGGGCGCGGTGATCAACGACGTCGGGCCGGAGATCGGTCTTCGGGGGCTCGACCGCATCATCGCCTACCTGCAGGACGCCGGACCGCTCGCCGATTGGACCGCGGCGGTGGCCAAGCTGCGCGCGACGTTCCCCAACCTGCCCGCGTATACGGACGGCGACTGGCTGAAGATCGCCCAGGCCACCTACCGCGAAAGCCACGACGGCCTGCTGTACCCCGACTGGGACGTGCGCCTGGTCAAGCCGTTGCTGGCGAACGGGACCGAAGGCTATAACCTGATGGCGCTGTTCGCGGCGCTCCGCGCGACGCCGGTGCTGCTGGTGCGGGGCGAACGATCCGACGTGCTGCACGCCGACGCCTTCGACCGCATGGGCCGACTGCTGCCCGGCGCGCGGCGGCTGACGGTTCCCGGCGTCGGCCACGCGCCCAGTTTGTCCGAACCCGTTGCCCAGGATGCGATCGATGAATTCCTCCGCCCCCTCTGAACTGCCCACCTACGACGACGTCAAGGACGCGGCCGGGCGCCTGCACGGCCTCGCGTTCGAAACGCCGCTGCTGGAATCGCCGCTCTTCAACGACGAGCTCGGTTGCCGGCTGCTGATCAAGGCCGAGGTCCTGCAACGCACCGGCTCGTTCAAGTTCCGCGGCGCCTACAACCGGGTCTCGCGGCTCTCGGCCGAGGAACGCCGGCGCGGCGTGGTCGGCTTTTCGTCGGGCAATCACGCCCAAGGCGTGGCCGCCGCCGCGCAACTGGTCGGCGCGCCGGCGGTGATCGTCATGCCCAAGGACGCGCCGCCGATGAAGATCGCCAACACCCGCGCCTACGGCGCCGAGGTGGTGCTGTACGACCGCGTCAAGGACGACCGCGAGGCGATCGGCGAAAAACTCGCGCGCGAACGCGGCCTGATCCTGGTGCGGCCGTTCGACGACTTCCACGTCATCGCCGGCCAGGGCACCGGCGGGCTGGAAATCGCGCGCGCGGCGCGGGCGCGCGGAATCAAGCTCGACGCGGTGCTGGTGCCGTGCGGCGGCGGCGGCTTGACCGCCGGGCTCGCGCTGGCGCTGGCGGCGGAGTCGCCGGGCACCGAAATCTGGCCGGTCGAGCCGATCGGGTGGGACGATTGGAAGCGCTCGTTGGCATCGGGCAAAATCGAACGCGCCGGCGGCCACGGCAGCCAGCTGTGCGACGCGCTGCTGTCGCCCTCGCCCGGCGCGATGACGTTCGCCATCAACCGCCGTCTGGTGAAAGGCGCGCTCGACGTCGACGACGACGCGGTGATGAAGGCGATGGCGCTGGCCTGGCGCCACTTCAAGCTGGTGGTGGAACCGGGCGGCGCGGCGGCGCTGGCGGCGGCGCTGTCCGGCGCGCTGCCGGTCAAGGGCAAGACGATATGCGTGGTCTGCTCGGGCGGCAACGTGGAAGCGTCGCTGTTCCGGACCGCGCTGGAGCGGTTCGCCTAGGCTTTTCGGCTTAAGCTTTCTTGCCCTCGGCGGAAGCGTCCTTGCCGGTGACGCGCGCGAGCGGCGTCGGCGTCGCCTCCCCCATCGGGCCGGTGGACGCGCGCGGCTCGTTCATGCGCTTGCAATGGCCCTCGAGGAAGGCGCCGTTCTCGATCGACATGGATTCGTGCAGGATGTCGCCGACCACGTGCGCGGTGCGGGCGAGATGCACGGAACGCGACTTGATCAATCCGTTGACGTGGCCGTGAATCTGAACCAGGTCGGCGAGCACTTCGCCCTTGATGTCGGCGCTTTCGCCGATCAGGACCGACTTCGCGCGCACGTCGCCCTCGACCGTGCCGTCGATCTGCACCTCGCCCTGGCTGGAAATGTCGCCGACGACGCGCATGTCGGCGCTGACGATGGACGGCGCCGGCGCGGGCGGCGCCGGCGCAGCGGTCGACGGCTTCTTATTCTTTGAAAACATGCCGTCCGGCCTTGATGAAATTCATCGGATTCTTGGGCTTGTCCTTGAACATGACTTCATAGTGCAGGTGCGAGCCGGTACTGCGCCCGGTGTTTCCGACCAGGCCGATGACCTGGTTGAAGGTGACCTTGTCGCCCTTCTTGACATTGACCTTGGACAAATGGCCGTAGCGCGTGCGCAGGCCGTAGCCGTGGTCGATTTCGATCAATAGCCCGTATTTGTCCTGGTATCCGGCGACCGTCACCGTGCCGACGGCGGGCGCGTGCACCGGCGTCGCCTTCGGCGCGGCGAGATCGACGCCGTAATGCGCGCTCCACATGCCGTTGATGGGGTCCTTGCGCTTGCCGAACGGGCTGTTGATCGCGTAGTTGCCGAGCGGCGCCGCGAGCGGCACGCGCTCCATCGCGTCCTGCAAGGCGCCCCAGCGCGCGAGTTGGTGCGAGAACGTTTCCATCTCGGATGCGATCGGATCGTCGTCATCCCCGGCACCTGCCTGCGGCTTGAACGGAATGAAGGGGCCGCCCCGGCCCGTGCGCTTCTTGGCGTCGGGCGTGGCGAGCAGTTGGTTGGCGTCGATTCCGGCGACCTGAAGGACCTTTTCGGTCGATCCAACGAAGCCGGACGTGCGCTCGGCGAGCTGGCGGACGGATTCGAGCTGCGTTTCGCGGATGCTGGCGAGCCGATTTTCGGTTTCGCGCATCTGGCGGCGCAGGTGGGATGCCTCGAACATGGCCTGATTGCGCTCGGCCAGCGCGGTCTGCAAATCCTTCTCCGCGTGGTTGAGGTTGCCCTTGAGCGTGAAGTTGCGGCTGGCGAGAGACTGCATGTTGTTCTCGATCTCGACCAACTGGGTGCGCAGCTTCTCGCGCGCCTGGGCCATCTGCTCGCGTTCCTTCTCGGTGGAAAGCAACCGGGATTCGACCGAGGTGATGTTCTGCTGCAGTTGCGCGTTCTGTTCCTTCAGCGCGAAGGCGAAGACGTTGTGCTCCTCGATCTCGCGCGTGATCAGATTGAACTTCTTCTGGTATTCGGCGATTTCGCCGAGCAGCGTGCGGTAGGCAAAGCGCGCGTTGGCGATCTGTTCGTCCTTGAAGGCGACGATCTGGGCGTGCACCAGGAATCGGACCGAGGTAAACCCGCCCCAGCTTGCCAGCCCGACCAGGAACACGGCGAACGCGAGTTGGGCGTGTTGCGAGACGCGCATGTGCGCGACGCGCCCCTCGGTGCGGACGATGAAATGGCGTTCCGGAAAGAGCCGGTCGTAGCCGGCGCGCAGGCGGTCGCGCCAGGTCGGGCGGTTGTTGGCGGCGGTTTGGAATCGGACCGGTTGGCGCACGTCTCCCTCGATTTTTTGTCCCAGTGGCGGCGGGCCGATTTCGAAATCGGTCTTTTGGGCGGGCGCCACCATGTTGAAATTGGCGCGCGAGCCGCGAATATTCCAAGGACCGTACCCACAGCCCGTAAGGCTGGCAAGCCTCTCGGTGGGCGCGAACGGAGCCGAAAACGGGCTCCGACCCTTGGATTCTTTCCATTTCGATTCAATGGGTTGAAGGTACGACTTGAAAATTCGCCGCAGAGCGCGCGACTGGAGGTTGCCGCGTCCGGCCGTTATCCTTTCGCCATGAGCGCAAACGATTCCTCCGGCGGGCCCAAGACCGTCGATTTCGGGCCGCGCCACCCGGCGTGGCACCTCGCGACCTGGTTCGGCGCCGGCCTGATGCCCAAGGCGCCCGGCACCTGGGGCTCGCTCGCGGCGGTGCCGTTCGCCTACGGCATCCACCATGCGGCGGGCCCGGCGGGCCTGCTGGTCGCCGCCCTGCTCCTGTTCGGGGTCGGGGTGTGGGCGGCGGAAACGTTCCGCCGCCATTCCAAGACCCAGGACCCGCAGGCGGTGGTGATCGACGAGGCGGCCGGGCAATGGCTGGCGCTGGTTCCCGCCGGGGACGACATGCTGCTTTACGCCGCCGGGTTCTTCCTGTTCCGCTTGTTCGACATCTGGAAGCCTTGGCCCGTGTCGTGGGCGGACCGTCGCGTCGGCGGAGGATTGGGAATCATGCTCGACGACATGATCGCGGGCGTTTACGCGGCGGCCGTGCTGTGGGGCGCGGCGGCGGCGCTGGCGGCGCGAGCATGACCGCCGTCTTTCCCGCGCCGCTCCTCGCCCTCGCCGAGGAAACGCTCGACGCCTGCCGCGGCGCGGGGCTGATGCTGGCGCTCGCGGAATCCTGCACCGGCGGGATGATCGCGGCCTGCCTGACGTCGGTTGCCGGGGCGTCGGCGGTGGTCGATCGCGGCTTCGTCACCTACACCAACCGCGCCAAGCAGGACATGCTCGGCGTGCCGCCGCACCTGTTCGCGAGCGTCGGCGCGGTCAGCGAGGACGTCTCCCGCGCCATGGCCGAAGGGGCGCTGGCGCGCTCGTCGGCCCAGGTCAGCGTGTCGGTGACCGGCATCGCCGGGCCCGGCGGCGCGACGCCGGGCAAGCCGGTCGGCCTCGTGCACATGGCGAGCGCGCGCCGGGGCCGCGCCACGCTGCATGAGCGTCACGTCTTTTCCGGCGATCGCGACGCCGTGCGCCGCCAGGCGACCGAGGCCGCGCTCCGGCTCCTGCTTCGCCAGATGACGGATTAATCGTCGTCGTAATCGCCCCGCTCGGCGCGCGGGTGGCAGGCGGGACAGTTCGACTTGGTCACCACCTTGGGATCCTTCCACACGCGCTCGGGAAAGCGGTGCTCGCGCGCGAATTCGGGATTGTCGGTGATGCGCTGGGGCGTTTCGCCGGGCCCGATCCGGTGGAGATACTTGCGGGCGAGCTTGCCGAGCGCGGCGTCGGCGGCATTGGCGGTGAGATAGGCCCGGATCGCCGCGACCTTGTCGGCGGTGAGCGAGGCGTCCTCGCCGAAGTGGTCGGCCAGTTCGTTCATCATCCGGTTCCAGGAGCGCGCCGGCAGGAACGCGGGCTGGAACGCCATGTGGCATTCGCCGCATTCCTTGCGCACCAGGTCGTTGGCGACCGGCGGCACCCGTTCGTCGGCGACAGCCGCCGAAGTCGTGGCCAGGGCGGCGAGCGCGGCGGCGAAGAAAATCCTGGTCATGGTCATTGCCCCGTCATGAAGGCGATGTAATCGCCTTTCTCGCGCGCCGTGCAGGCGCGCCCGAGCACGCTCTTGCAATCGCGGCCGAACTGTTTTTCGACCTCGTCGCGGTCGGTGAATCGTTTGGGGTTGGCCGACACCGCGACCGGGTCGATCGGGCGGCCGGTCTTGGCGTTGCGTCCCGGCGCGCGGGGGTTTTCCGTGTGGCAGGCGGTGCACGCGGGCGTTCGCGAATCCCCGCCCGCCCACGGGGTGCGGAACAGCTTTTCGCCGCGTTCGGCCGAGAAGCCGGAGAACGCGGCGTCGGCGGCGCGCGCTTCGGCGGCGTAGCCGGCGACGATCGCGTCGTGCCGCGCGTCGCCGGCTTGGACCATAACGGGCGCGGCGAGCAGCGCGCACGCGAGCACGACCGGCGTTACGGCTTTACGCGACTGGAAAATCCGCGCGAGCAGGCGCTTCCCGCCGTACATGAACGTCACGAAGGCGACGTGGCCGAGAACGACGCCGAGCGCCAGTTCGGAAACCGCCTCGTGCGGGTCTTCGAGCCAGGTCCAGCCGTCGGCGAGCGCGCCGCTCGCGGCGGAAACGCCGATGACGGCGAGCAGCACGGCGGCGAACCACGCGAACAGGGGATTGCGCCCCTTGCGCTCGAACAGCCACGTCATCAATCCCTTCGCGTTCGGGCGCGGAAGCCGCAACGGACTTCCGGCCGCCATCACGACCCCCACCAGCAGCCGGACCGCGATCGCCGCCAGCACCGCGTAGCCCGCGAACAGGTGCAGGGCGTAGGTATCCTCGTCGGCGGTGACGTAGGCGATCAGGAACGAGCCCGCCAGCCAGGCGTGCCAAAAGCGGAGCATTCCCATTTCGATCCTGGGCGGCAGGCGGAAGGTCATGACGCATCTCCTCATCGGTCGGGGTCGCTCAGTTGTTGCGGGAATGACGCTCGCGGTCCTGGTGGCGGTCGCGGCTTTCGTGGCGCTCCCGGTACTTGTCGCGCGACTCGTAATTGCCGTACGTCTCGTACTTGTTGTCGTGGCCCTTGCGGTAGCGTTCGGTTTTTTCCTTCATGGCCTTGACCGGCGCTTCCTGGGCCCGGGTGGCTTGAGGGGGCGTCTGGGGCGCTTGCGCGCCGCCGCTCATCTGGGCGTAGGCGACGGCCGCCGCGCCGATGAGCGCCGTCGCGACCAGTCCGTGAACGATCATCTTGCCGAGCATGGTGTCTCTCCTGGGTTGGATGGGCCCCGGAACGCCATGTCCCGGGTTTTCCTGCGCCCGACCATGCCACCGGGGCGCTAGCCTGCCCCTGTCGGCCGCTGTCAGCGATTTGTTATCTTGGCCGGCGGAGAATGGCGGTTATGACCCGAACGCGATTCCTGTTGGCCTTGATTTTCGCCGCCGTGCTGTTCGGCGCCGGTACCGGCGTTGCCGATTCCGACCACGACGCCGCGCGGCGCGCGGTCGAGCGCGGCGAAATCCGTCCCCTCGCCGAAATCCTGTCTTCCCTGCGCGGCCGGGTGGAGGGCGACATCGTCGGCGTCGAGCTGGAGCGCGAGCACGGCCGGTGGGTCTATGAGATCAAGGCGCTGGATGCGCGCGGCCGGCGCGCCAAGGTCTACGTCGACGCGCAGACCGGCGACATCCTCGACGGCAAAAAGGACAGGCGATGACCCGCGTGCTGGTGGTGGAGGACGAGCCGCGCATCGCCGCCGATCTCAAGCGCGCGCTCGAAGACGCGGGCTATCTGGTGGAAACCACCGCCGACGGGGAGGACGCCTGGTTTCGCGGCGACACCGAGGATTACGCCGCCATCGTCCTCGACCTCGGGTTGCCAGGCATGGACGGGCTTTCCGTGCTCCGGCGCTGGCGCGAGGCGGGACGGACCACGCCGGTTCTGATCCTGACCGCGCGCGGCAGTTGGGCGGAGCGGGTCGAGGGCATCGACCAGGGCGCCGACGATTACCTGCCGAAACCGTTCCACATGGAGGAATTGCTCTCGCGTCTGCGCGCGCTGATCAGGCGCGCGGCGGGCCACGCCGCGCCGACGGTGGCGGCGGGGGACGTGGTTCTCGACGAGCGGCGCATGAAGGTCAGCCTGCGCGGTGCTCCGGTCGCGCTGTCGCCGCTCGAATACCGGCTGGTCAGCTGCCTGATCCGTAATCGCGGCCGCGTGGTGTCGCCGTTCGAGTTGAGCGAGCACGTCTACGCCCAGGACCTGGAGCGCGATTCCAACGCGCTCGAAGTGCTGATCGGCCGCGTGCGCAAGAAGCTCGGCGCCGATTTCATCGAAACCCGGCGCGGCTTCGGGTACATCGTTCCGTGAGTTCGCGCGGGCCGTCGTTGCGCGTGCGTCTGGTCGCGGGCGGCGCGGCGGCGATCGCGCTGGCGCTGGCGGCGGCCGGTTTCGCCATCGCGTTCCTCTTCGACCGCCACGTCACCCGGGTGCAGACCGAGGAGATCGAGACCCATCTCCGTCGGCTCGCGGGCGGCATCGACGTCGGCGCCGACGGCCGCCTGACCCTTTCGCGCCCGCCCGCCGATCCGCGCTTCGGCGATCCGCTGTCGGGGCTTTATTGGCAGGTGGCCGACGCGGAAGGAAATCTGCTGCGCTCGCGCTCGCTCTGGGACTTCACCCTGGCGCTCGCGCCCGATACGCCCCGCCCGGGCGAATTGCATCGGCATTTCATGGCCGGTCCCGAGGGGCGGCCGCTGCTGGTCGCGGAGCGGATGATCGAGCTTGCCGGGGGGACGGCGGCGCGCTTCGTCCGGATCGCGGTCGCGGCCGACCGCACGCGCATCGAACGCGCGCGCGAATCCTTTGCCGTCGAACTGATGGTCGCCCTCGGCGTGCTCGCGGCGGTACTCGCCCTGGCGGCGTGGGTGCAGATCGGCCTCGGGCTCTCTCCCCTCGCCCAGCTGCGCCGCGCCGTCGCCGACATCCGCGCGGGAGGAACCGCGCGCCTGCCCGAGGCGGTGCCGGCCGAGGTGCGCCCGCTCGCCGACGAAGTGAACGACCTGCTGGCCGACCGCGAACGCCAGCTCGCCCGCGCGCGCGACCGCGCCGCCGACCTGGCGCATGGCCTCAAGACTCCGCTCGCGGCGCTTTCGGCGGATGCGCGCCAATTGCGCGCCAAGGGCGAAACCGAGGTCGCGGCGGGCATCGACGCGGTGGTGGAAACCATGCGCCGCCACGTGGACCGCGAATTGGCCCGCGCCCGGGCCGGCGGCGCGGCGCACGGTCGCGCCACCGCCCGCACCGAGGTTGCCGCCCTCGTTTCCGGGCTGATCGCGACGCTCGCCCGCACGGCGGACGGCGCACGGGTGCGGTTCGAGAACCGCGTGCCGGAAACCCTGGCGCTGCCCTTCGAGCGCGCCGATCTGGCCGAGGTGTTCGGCAATCTTCTGGAAAACGCGGCGCGTTACGCGCGGGGCCGCGTGCGCGTCGCGGCGGGTGCCGCGCCGCTAACGGTCGTGGTCGAGGACGACGGTCCCGGCATCGCGTCCGACGCGCGCGGTGAGACCATGCGCCGCGGCGGCCGCCTCGATCAAAGCGGTGGCGCCGGGCTCGGGCTCGCCATCGTGCGCGATGTGCTGGAGGCCTACGGCTGGCGGCTGGAACTCGCGACGTCGGACCTGGGCGGCCTCTCCGCCGCGATCGTGCCGCCCAGGAACGGTTCGGATCAGTAGCGCTTGTAGGACAGGAACTTGCCCGACATGGTGATCTTGACGCGATCGCCCTTCGGGTCCGGCATGCGCTCCATCTTCATCTCGAAGTCGATGGCGCTCATGATGCCGTCGCCGAACTCGTCGTGGATCAGTTCCTTCCAGGTCGGTCCGTAGACCTGGATCAGTTCGTAGAAGCGGTAGATGGTCGGGTCCGTGGGCGGCACCGTGGGCAGCGAGCCGCGATAGGGAATTTCGGCGAGCAGCGCGGCCGAGCCCTTGGGCAGGCCGAGTACCTGTTCGGCCTTCTTCGCTTCGCCCTTCTCCAGCGGCATCTGGCCGAGCAGCGCGGCGGTGATCAGCACCGGCGACGCCTTGGGATTGATCTTGCGGCAGATTTCCTTCCAGGAAAGGCCTTTGGCGCGTTTGGCCGCGCGGACGGCTTCGGTCAATTCACAGCGGGTCATGGTCTCCTCCTATGTGGTTGGGTTGGTCGCGGGTCGGAAGGGTCAGTGCGCGGCCGCGCGCGCGGACGGCGTCGACGCGGGCACGGGCGCGGGCGCCGAACCGGGGATCGGCGCCGGCCGGTCGGCGGCCGGGCGCACCACCGGCGGGCGGCGCGGGTCGGCGGAACGCGAACCGGCAAGATCGCGCGAGCGGTTGACCAGGAAATCGAGCAGATGGTTGCGCGTCGCGTAGTAGAGCGGATGGTGGTGCATGTCGTGGCGGGTGCGCTCGCGCGGCAGCGGGTTTTCGACGATTTCGGCGATCACGGCCCCCGGTCCGTTGCTCATCAGGATGATCCGGTCGGCCAGCAAAATCGCCTCGTCGATGTCGTGGGTGATCATGAAAACGGTCTGGCGGGTTCCGCGGCAGATGCGCAGGATTTCCTCCTGTAGCATGCCGCGCGTGAGGGCGTCGAGCGCGCTGAACGGCTCGTCCATGAGAAGCATTTTCGGTTCGATCGCCAGCGCGCGGGCGATCCCCACCCGCTGGCGCATGCCGCCCGAAAGCTGCGCCGGTTTCTTGTCCTCGGCGCCCTTGAGGCCGACCAGGTCGATGAAGGTCCGGCAGTGGTCGAGGACCTGGTTCCGCCGCCAGTCGGGCCGGCGCGAGCGCACCGCGAAGGCGATGTTGCCGAGCACGGTCAGCCACGGCAGCAGGGCGTGGCTCTGGAAGATGACCGCGCGGTCGAGGCTCGGCCCGTCGATCTCCTGGCCGCCGGCGAGCACGGCGCCGGCATCCGAACGATCGAGCCCGGCCAGGATGTTGAGGATGGTGGTCTTGCCGCAGCCGGAATGGCCGATCAGACAGACGAACTCGCCTTCGTGGACCGAAAACCACAGGTTCTCGAACACGGCGGTGGCCCCGCCCTTGCCTTGGTAGATCTTGGCGATGCCCTCGGCGCGCACCAGCGGCCGGGGATGGTCGGGATCGGGGTTCACGTGTTCCATGCTCACGGGCGCGTTCATTCGGGATAGGTCACCAGCCGCGCGAGCCGGCCGAGCGCCTGGTCGAGCACCATGCCGACCACGCCGATGGCGAGGATCGCGATGATCACGTTGGTGATCGACAGATTGTTCCATTCGTTCCAGACGAAATAGCCGATGCCGGTGCCGCCGACGAGCATTTCGGCGGCGACGATCACCAGCCAGGCGATGCTGATGGAAATGCGCATGCCGGTCATGATCGTGGGCGCCGCCGCCGGCAGGATCACCTTGAACGCGAGCCGGAAGCGCCCGACCTCCAGGGTGCGCGCCACGTTGAGCCATTCGCGCCGCACGCTCGCCACGCCGAACGCGGTATTGAGCAGCATCGGCCAGACCGAGCAGATGAAAATGACGAAGATCGCCGACAGCCCCGAATCCTTGATGGTGTAGAGGGCGAGCGGCATCCAGGCGAGCGGCGAGATCGGCCGCAGCACCTGGATGAACGGGTCGAGCGCCCGGTAGATCAGCGGCGACATGCCGATGGCGAATCCGAGCGGCAGCGCGATCAGTACGGCAAGCGCGTAGCCGGCGATCACGCGCGCCAGCGAATAGGCGAGCTGGATGCCGATGCCCTTGTCGTTGGGGCCGTTGTCGTAGAACGGATTGGTCAGGTGCTCCCACAACTTGCCGCCGACCTGGCCCGGCCCCGGCATCGCCGATTGCCCGGTGGTCGCGGTCGCCCCCATCAGCTTGGCGTATTCGGGATCCATGGCGGCGCCCGGCCCGGTCGCGAGGGTGCCGAGATGCCAGAAGACGAGAAACGCCGCCAGGATCGCGAGCGACGTGATCGCCGCCCGCGCGCCGAGAGCCAGTGAGTTCATCACGTTCTCCGAATGGCGAAGCCGGCGACGTAGGCGTCGGGCTTGGCCGGGTCGAATTCCTTGCCCATGACCTTGTACTTGCCGTAGGTGGTGTCGGGCGGCGCCAGGCCCATGTCCTGCATGGTCTTGGCCGCGTCGGTGGCGAGGAACACCTGCTCGGCCACCTTGCGGTAGTCGACGTCGCCCTTGATCTGGCCCCAGCGCTTCATCTGGGTGAGGATCCAGACCGCCATCGAGTGCCACGGGAACGGCGCGAAATCGATCCGGTCCGGCACCTTCTGCACCTTGCCGAGCCCGTCGGCGAAGGTTCCGGTCAACACCTGCTCGACCACCGTCACCGGCTGGTTGAGGTAGTTGGCGGGCGCGATCGCGGCGGCGATCTGCTTGCGGTTCTCGGCCTTGGAGGCGAACGCGGTCGCGTCGATGATCGCCTTCAGGAGCGCGCGGAAGGTGTTGGGCATGGCGTCCACGAACTCGCGGCTGGCGGCGAAGGCGCAGCACGGGTGGCCGTCCCAGATGTCCTTGGACAGGATGTGGATGAAGCCGACGCCGTCATAGACCGCGCGCTGGTTGACCGGATCGGGCGCGAGGAAGCCGTCGATGTTGTCGGCGCGCAGGTTGGCGACCATTTCCGGCGGCGGCACGGAGCGGATCTGCACGTCCTTGTCCGGGTCGATGCCGTGTTCGGCGAGGTAATAGCGCAGCAGGTAGTTGTGCATCGAATAATCGAACGGCACCGCGAACTTAAATCCCTTCCACGACTTGGGGTCGCGCTTGTCCTTGTGCTTGACCGCGAGCGTGATCGCCTGACCGTTGATGTTCTCGACCGCCGGCATGGTCCATGGGATCGGGTTGGAGCCGACGCCGAGCGAAATCGCGAGCGGCATCGGCGACAGCATGTGGGCGGCGTCGTATTCCTTGTTGAGGGACTTGTCGCGCACCACCGCCCAGCCGGCGGTCTTGATCACTTCGACCTCCAGGCCGTGGCGGGCGTAGAAGCCCATCGGGTGCGCCATGATGATCGGCGTGGCGCAGGTGATGGGGATGAATCCGACCTTGAGCTTGGTCTTTTCCAGCGCCTTGGGCGCTTGCGCGAACGCCTCGCGCGCGGCGGCGAGCGGAAAGAACTGCGACACGGCGGCGAGCGCGGTGCCGGTCCCGACCGCGCGCAGGAATCCGCGGCGGGTGGCGTCGTCGGGGAAGATCGCGCGCATCACGGCGCCGTCGACCACGCGCGTTAGCCGGTCGTCCTCCAGGGTCGGAACCCGGGTGTCGGCCTGATGCTCGGCGAGGTTCTTATGGCGCCCGCACGGACACGCGAGCTTGGTTTTCGGGTCGAACGAATTGGAAAAGATGGACATGGTGGGTTCTCCGGGTTCGGCTTGACCCCGGAATAGCAACCCGCGTGCCATGCGGATAGTTAGTTGATTTATATTATTATTTTATATTTTTGCCGATTCGCGGCTCGATTTTTTTGACTAAAATATATGCATAAAATAAATGGAAAATACCATCTGCATAATAAATAGACACTCAATTACGGCCGCGATTTTCCCGTCTTGTAAATCACCTTCGCCCGCTTCTCGAACGCTTCCACCATGACGCTGACCGCGCGGTTGAACACGGCGGTGATGGCTTTTTCCAGAAGCTGCGAGCGGAACTCGAAGTCGATGTAGAAATCGATGGCGCAGCCCTTGGGATCGGGCTCGAACACCCAGTGGTTGTTGAGGTAGCGGAACGGTCCCTCGCGGTATTCGATGTCGATGCGCATGGCGGCGCGGTCGAGGCGCGCGATCGAGGTGAACTTCTCGCGGAACATCTTGTAGCCGACCGCCATGTCGGCGGTGAGGATGTCGCCGTGGCGGCTTTTGACCCGCGTCGCCACGCACCAGGGCAGGAACTGGGGATATTTCTCCACGTCCGCGACCAGATCGAACATCTGTTCGGGGGTGTAGGGCAGCTTCCGCTTTTCCGCGTGGGTCGGCACTAGGGGGCGCTGCGCGCGCGCGCGGCCCGCAACATCTCGAAATCCCGGTCCGCGTGGTAGGAGGATCGCGTCAGCGCCGACGCCGCGACCAAAAGGAAACCCTTGTCCCGGCCGAGGGCGCGGAAAGCGTCGAACTCGGCGGGCTTGACGAAACGCGCCACGGCCGCGTGCTTCGGCGTCGGCTGCAGGTACTGGCCGATGGTCAGGAAATCGACGCCCGCCGCGCGGAGATCGTCCATCACCCGCGCGACCTCGCCCTCCTCCTCGCCCAATCCCACCATGATCCCCGACTTGGTGAACACGGTCGGCGACAGTTCCTTGGCGCGCTTCAGGAGCGCGAGTGAGCCCTCGTAGCGCGCGCCGGGGCGGATGGCGCGATAAAGGCGCGGCACCGTTTCGAGGTTGTGGTTGAACACGTCCGGCCCGGCGGCGATTACCGTTGCGAGGGCGGCTTCCGGCTTGTCGCGGAAATCGGGGGTCAGCACTTCGATGGTGGTCGCGGGCGAGACGCTTCGGATCGCGGCGATGGTGGCGGCGAAATGCCCGGCGCCGCCGTCCGCGAGGTCGTCGCGGTCCACG
The DNA here is from genome assembly GCA_964412955.1 of uncultured Hyphomicrobiales bacterium. Lineage (GTDB taxonomy): Bacteria > Pseudomonadota > Alphaproteobacteria > Rhodospirillales > 2-12-FULL-67-15 > 2-12-FULL-67-15. The sequence goes on along the minus strand of CAYPQV010000002.1, from coordinate 106,022 downwards.
GACGTCACCACCACGTGCTTGAGGCCGAGCCGCGCGACCGCCGAGGCGACGTTCTCGGGCTCGTGCGGATCGAGCGCGCCCTTCGGGTTGCCGGTCGCCACGTTGCAGAAGGCGCAGGCGCGCGTGCAGACCGAGCCCAGGATCATGAAGGTCGCGTGCGCCTTCGACCAGCATTCGCCGATGTTCGGGCACGCCGCTTCCTCGCACACCGTGTGCAGGTTGAACTCGCGGACGATGCGGCTGGTTTCGCCGTATTCCTTGGACGTCGGCGCCTTGACCCGGATCCACGGCGGTTTGCGCGGGCTCGGATTGTCCGGCTTGCGGGCCTTTTCGGGGTGGCGCAAGGGCACGGAAGGATTCATCCGCGGGTCAGCAGCATTTTCGCTTCGGTTTCACCGCCTCGATGACGGCGGAGGCGACGAAGCGCTCGACGCCGCGTCCCGGCGCCCAATCGGCGATGGCTTCGCGGCTTTCCTCCTTGACCGCGACCGAGATCGACTCGAATCCGGCGGCGCGCAGCCAGCCCTCGACTTCGCCGACCGAGGCAGCGCCCGAAACGCAGCCGCACATCAGTTCCGCGTCGGACGCGATTTCGGCGGGCAGATCGGCGGTGCGCACCACGTCCGAGACCGCGACCCGCCCGCCCGGCTTGAGCGCGCGGAACACTTCCGCGAACACGCGTCCCTTGTCGGGCGACAGGTTGATGACGCAGTTGGAGATCGCCACGTCCGCCGTGTTGTCGGCGACGGGCAGGTTCTCGATCTCGCCCAGGCGGAATTCGACGTTGGGGAAACCGCCCTTGCGCGCGTTGGCGCGGGCCTTGGCGAGCATTTCGTGGGTCATGTCGATGCCGATCACCCGGCCCGAAGGCCCGACCTGGCGGGCGGCGAGGAAGGCGTCGAACCCGGCGCCGGCGCCGAGGTCGAGGACCACTTCGCCCGGCTTCATGGCGGCGATCGCCTGGGGATTGCCGCAGCCGAGGCCCAGGTTGGCCCCGTCGGGCACGGCGTCCATTTCCTCCGCCGAATAGCCGAAGCGGGCGGACATGTCTTCGGCGGTGGGGGCCGACGTCGCCGCGGCGGGCCCGCAGCAGGACGAGGTTTCGACGGCGGGCGCGGGCGCGCAGCAGCCGGAGTTGCCGCCCTTGGCGGCGATGCGGGCATAGGAATCGCGGACCGTGGCGCGGACCTGTTCGGCGTTTTTGGCGGCGGAGTCGGCGGAACTCATGGATGAGGCTCTCCTGGATAAGACCCGGCTAAAAATGGACCGCCCGGCCGTAGGCCGCAAGGGTCGCTTCGTGCATCATTTCCGAGAGCGTCGGGTGCGGGAAAACCGTGTGCATCAGTTCGGCCTCGGTGGTTTCCAGGGTTTTGGCGATGGCGAATCCCTGGATCAGCTCGGTCACCTCGGCGCCGACCATGTGCGCGCCCAGCAGTTCGCCGGTTTTGGCGTCGAACACGGTCTTGACCAGGCCTTCGGCCTCGCCCAACGCAATGGCCTTGCCGTTGCCGATGAAGGGAAAGCGCCCGACCCGCAGTTCGTGACCCTTGGCCTTGGCCGCCTTTTCGGTCAGGCCGACGCTGGCGATCTGCGGATGGCAATAGGTGCAGCCGGGAATGCGCGCGGCGTCGATCGGGTGCACGCCCGCTAGCCCTGCGATCTTTTCCACGCACATGATTCCCTCGTGGCTCGCCTTGTGGGCGAGCCAGGGCGGCCCGGCGAGGTCGCCGATGGCGTAGACGCCCGCCTCGCCGGTGCGGCACCATTCGTCGATGACCACGTGGGTCTTTTCCACCTTCACCCCGGTGCCTTCCAGTCCCAAATCCTCGACGTTGCCGACGATGCCGACCGCCGAAATCACCCGCTCGACCGCGATCTCCTGGGTCTTGCCCCCCTGCTCCACGGTCGCGGCCGCGGCGTCGGCGGATTTCTTCAGGCCCTTCACGGTGGCGCCGGTCAGAATCTTCATGCCCTGCTTCTCGAACGCCTTGCGCGCGAAGGCGGCGATTTCCTCGTCCTCCACGGGAAGGATTTGCGGCAGCACCTCGACCACGGTCGTTTCCGCGCCGAGGGTGCGGTAGAAACTCGCGAATTCGATGCCGATGGCGCCGGAACCGACCACCAGCACAGATTTCGGCATGGCGGCGGGCACCATCGCCTCTTTATACGACCACACCAGCGTGCCGTCCGGCTCCAGTCCCGGCAGCACGCGCGCCCGCGCGCCGGTGGCGAGGATGATGTGCTTGGCGGCGATGTCTTCCGTCGTCTTGTCGGCCTTGGCGACGCGCAGCCTGCCCTTGCCCGCGAGCCTGCCGTGGCCGTCGAACACCGTGACCTTGTTCTTCTTGAGCAGGTGCTTGACCCCGGCCGAGAGCTGCGCGGCCACGCCGCGCGAACGCTTGACGACCGCCTGCGCGTCGAAGGCGACGTCCTTGCACGAAAGTCCGAATTCCTTGGCGTGATTCATCAGGCGGTAAACTTCCGCCGTGCGCAGCAGCGCCTTGGTCGGAATGCAGCCCCAATTGAGGCAGATGCCGCCCAGGTGCTCGCGCTCCACCAGCGCGGTTTTCAGCCCCAACTGCGCGGCGCGGATGGCGGCGACGTAGCCCCCGGGCCCGCCGCCGACGACCGCGATATCGAAGGAATTGGTCACGGGTCGTCCCCTACAGCAACATGGTGGTCGGGTCTTCGATCATCGGCTTGAAGGCGGCGAGGAATTCGGCCCCGACCGCGCCGTCGACCGAGCGGTGATCGACCGAAAGCGTGCAGGTCATCACGGTGGCGATGGCGAGCGCGCCCTTCCGCACCACCGGGCGCTGTTCGCCCGCGCCCACCGCCAGGATGCACGACTGCGGCGGGTTGATGATGGCCGAGAACGACTTGATCCCGTACATGCCCAAATTCGAAATCGTGAATCCGCCGCCTTCGTATTCGGCCGGGGTCAGCTTGCCCGCCCGCGCCTTTTCGGCCAATACCTTCATCTCGCGCGAAATCTCGGCCAGGCCCTTGCTGTCGGCGCGGCGGATCACCGGGGTAATGAGCCCCAAGGGCGTCGCCACCGCCACCGAAACGTCGACGTTCCGGTAAAGGCGGATCGCGGCGTCGGTCCAGGTGGCGTTGGCCGCCGGCACCTTGCGCAAGCTGAGCGCGACCGCGCGCACCACGAAATCGTTGACCGAAAGTTTATAAGCGCCCTCGCCGTCTTTCGGCGCGCGCGCGTTGAGATCGGCGCGGAGCTTCAAGAGCGCGTCGAGTTCGCAATCGACGCTCAAATAGAAATGCGGAATGTCGCGCTTCGATTCGGAGAGTCTGCGCGCGATCGCCTTGCGGAAGGTGGAATTGGGCACCTCGGTGAACGGCATCGACGCGTCGATCGGCGGCGCCTTGGCGCCGGCCGGAACCGCCGCGGGGGCGAGCATCGGCAATTTGCCCGCGAACGCCTCGATGTCGCGGCGCACGATCCGCCCGTGCGGACCCGATCCGGCGACGCGGGCCAAGTCGATGTTGGCGTCCTTGGCGAGGCGCTTGGCGAGCGGGCTCGCGGCGACGCGCGTTCCTTTCGCCGCGGGCGCGGCTTGGGCGGGCGCGGTCGGTTGAGGCGCGGGCGCGGCGGCCGGTTTGGGCGCGGCGGGCGCCGGAGCGGCTTTGGGCGGCGCGGCCGGAGCCGTTGGCGGCGCCGCGGCCTTGCCCGCGGCTTGGGCGAGCGCGGACTTGTCCTCGCCTTCCTCCAGAAGGAGCGCGATCGGCGCGTTGACCTTGACGCCCGAGGTGCCGGCGGGAACCAGGATTTTGCCGAGCACGCCGTCGTCGGCGACTTCCATTTCCATGGTCGCCTTGTCGGTTTCGATTTCGGCGATGGCCTCGCCGCTTTTGACCGCGTCGCCTTCCTTCTTCAGCCACTTGGCAAGCGTGCCCTCGGTCATGGTCGGCGACAGCGCCGGCATCAGGATGGAAATGGGCATGACGCTCCTACCGTTGCCTGGCGCGAGTTGCCGATCCACCCCCACCCCATCCCTCCCCCGTCGAGGGGGAGGGAGATGGAAAGATTTTCCCTCCCCCCTTGCGGGGGAGGGTCAGGGTGGGGGGTATGTACGGCATCGGCATGAGGTCCTAGAGGTAGCACACGTCGCGCGCGGCCTTGGCGATGTCGGCGGCCTTGGGCAGCGCGAGGGCTTCGAGGTTGGCGGCGTACGGCATCGGCACGTCGGCCCCGGCGACGCGCACGACCGGGGCGTCGAGCAGATCGAACGCTCGCTCCATCATCAGCGCCGCGATCTCGGCGCCGACGCCGAAGCCGGGCCAGCCTTCCTCGACGCTGACGATGCGGTTGGTCTTGGCGACCGAGGCGACCAACGTTTCGACGTCGAGCGGCCGAAGCGAACGCAGGTTGATCACTTCCGCCTCGATCCCGTCCGCCGCCAGCATCCCTGCTGCTTCGAGCGCGACGCCGACCATGCGTGAAAACGCGGTGATGGTGACGTGCGCGCCCTCGCGCTCGATCTTCGCCTTGCCGATGGGTAGGACGAAATCGTCGCCCTGCGGCACCGGGAAGCTCTGGCCGTAGAGGATTTCGTTTTCGAGCACGATCACCGGGTTGGGATCGCGGATCGCGGCCTTGAGCAGACCCTTGGCGTCGGCCGCCGACCACGGCGCCACCACCTTCAGCCCCGGGCAATGGGCGTACCAGCTGGCGTAACACTGCGAATGCTGCGCCGCGACGCGGGCGGCGGCGCCGTTGGGGCCGCGAAAGACGATCGGGCAGCCCATCTGCCCGCCCGACATGTAGAGGGTCTTGGCCGCCGAGTTGATGACGTGGTCGATCGCCTGCATGGCGAAGTTGAAGGTCATGAATTCGACGATCGGCTTCAGTCCCCCGAACGCCGCGCCGACGCCGAGGCCGGCGAAGCCGATTTCGGTGATCGGCGTGTCGATCACGCGCTTCGGCCCGAATTCGTCGAGCAATCCCTGGCTCACCTTGTAGGCGCCCTGGTACTGGCCGACTTCCTCGCCCATCAGGAACACGCTCGGGTCGCGGCGCATTTCCTCGGCCATGGCGTCGCGCAAGGCTTCGCGCACGCTCTGGGTGCCGGTCGGGCCGGTCCAGGCTTTTTCGGCGGGGGCGGCGGGCTTAGCAGGCGCCGGTTTGGGCGCCGCCGGAGCGGCGGCGGGCGCCGGGCTCGGTGCGGGCTTGGGAGCCGCTTTCGGTTGGGCGGCGGGCGCGGCCGGGGCGGCGGAAACGCTTTCGCCCTCGGCGACGATGACGGCGATGGGCGTGTTGACGGCGACGCCCTCGGTGCCTTCGGCGACCAGGATTTTGCCGAGCACGCCGTCGTCGGCGGCTTCCATTTCCATGGTCGCCTTGTCGGTCTCGATTTCGGCGATCGCGTCGCCGCTTCGGACCGCCTCGCCTTCCTTCTTCAGCCACTTGGCGAGCTTGCCTTCGGTCATGGTCGGCGACAGCGCGGGCATGAGGATGTTGGTCGCCATGTGATTCACGCCCCCGCCCGTTCGCCGGCCAGGATGTCGGTGTAAAGCTCGGACGGGTCCGGTTCCGGGCTGGCTTGCGCGAAATCGGCGGCCTCGGTGACGACGGCCTTGATGTCGCGGTCGATGTCGCGAAGCTTGGCCTCGTCGGTCAGGCCGTCGGCGAGCAGCCGGTCGCGGAGCGTGTCGATCGGGTCCTGTTCTTTCCGCACCTGGGCGACTTCTTCCTTGGAGCGGTATTTGGCCGGGTCGGACATGGAATGGCCGCGATAGCGGTAGGTTTTCATCTCGAGGATGTAGGGCCCCTTGGCGCGCACGATCTCGGCGACGCGGCGGGTGGCGTCGCGCACCGCGACCACGTCCATGCCGTCGACCGCCTCGCCGGGGATGCCGTGGGCCTGGCCGCGCTGGTAAAGCTCGGTGGTGGCCGAGGCGCGCTCGATCGAGGTGCCCATGCCGTATTTGTTGTTCTCGATCACGTAGAGAACCGGCAGGTTCCAGAGGCGCGCCATGTTGAAGGATTCGTAGACCTGGCCCTGGTTGACCGCGCCGTCGCCGAAATAGGTGAAGCAGAGGCCGCCGTCTTCCTTGTACTTGTGGGCGAACGCGAGGCCGGTGCCGATCGGCACCTGGCCGCCGACGATGCCGTGGCCGCCGAAGAAATTCTTCTCGCGGCTGAACATGTGCATCGAGCCGCCCTTGCCCTTGGAATAGCCGTCCTTGCGGCCGGTGAGCTCGGCCATGACCCCCTTCGGGTCCATGCCGCAGGCGAGCATGTGGCCGTGGTCGCGGTAGCTGGTGACCACCGTATCCTGGGGCTTGGCCACGGCCTGCGCGCCGACCACCACCGCTTCCTGGCCGATATAGAGATGGCAGAAGCCGCCGATCAGGCCCATGCCGTAAAGCTGCCCCGCCTTTTCCTCGAAGCGGCGGATGAGCAGCATCTGGCGGTAGTAGTCGAGCAGTTCGGCGGGCGTGGTGACGTTGGCGCCCGCGCCTTCGGATTCGGTGCGGGCCTTGGCGGCCTTGTTGGCCTTGGCCATGGTTGGAATTCCTCCCTTGAGACGGACGGGCGAAGCCGCTCCCTCCCGCCGTCGGGAAAGAATATTACATTTGGATTGGGATGGAACAAGATTTGGACTAATTATTAACTCGTTTTAAGTTAACTTCATAATTTCGGTTTCCCGGAATTCCGCAAGGGCACGACCTGCGGTCCTTGATCCCTATCAACATCGCGGCGCTCGGCCCATGTTAACCGGTGCTCGAGAACGCAATGGTGTCGGGCGGACGAAGACCAAGGTAGCCCATGGGCAGAATGGCCGTGATCGGCGCGGGTTCGTTCGGAACCGCCATGGCTTGCGCCGCGCGGCGCGCGGGCCAAGAGGTCGTATTGTGGGCGCGCGAGCCGGAGGTCGCCGAGGCGATCAACGCCGGGAAAGGCAATCCGCTCTTTCTCTCCGGTCTGGCGATCGACAGCGGCATCGCGGCGACGACCGATCTCGACCGCGCGGTGCGCGATGCCGAGGCCGTGCTGCTGGTCGTTCCCTCCCAGTTTTTTCGGGCGGTCGCGGAACGGATGCGCCCGTCGCTGCCGCCGGGGGTGCCGGTGGTTTCCTGCGCCAAGGGGATCGAGCGCGGAAGCTGCGCCCTGATGCCCGAAATCCTGGCCGAAACCCTGCCCCAATCGCCGGTCGCGGTGCTGGCGGGGCCTTCGTTCGCTCGCGAGGTGGTGGCCGGATTGCCCATCGGCGTCACGCTCGCGTGCGCCGATCGTGCCGTCGGCGAAAAGCTGGCCGGGGCTCTCGGGACCCGGATGTTCCGGGTTTACACCAACGACGATCCGATCAGCGCCACCATCGGCGGCGCGGTCAAGAACGTGCTCGCGATCGCGAGCGGAATCGCCGCCGGACGAAAACTTGGCGCGGGCGCGCGGTCCTTGATCATCACCCGCGGCCTTTACGAGATGGCGCTGCTGGCGCGCGCCAAGGGTGGTAACCCGGCCAATCTGATGGGCTTGGCCGGGATCGGCGATCTGGTCCTCACCTGCACCGGGACGGAATCGCGCAACACCTCGCTCGGCGTCGCGCTCGGCGAAGGGCGCAAGCTCGCCGATATCCTGTCGGAGCGTAAGGCCGTGACCGAAGGAGTCGCCACGTCCGAATCGGTGGCCGAACTCGGCCGACGTCTCGGAATCGATCTGGCGATTCCGGCGGCGGTCGATCGGGTGCTGCATCACGGCGTCGATATCGAGAGGGCGATGACGGAGCTGTTGGCGCACCCGACCGGGCCCGAGCTTTTCGGCGTTCTGTGACCGCCGCCGCTCCGGCCGTCGGGTCGCCTTTTTGACCGATTTCGGCGTCCTACCGTTCAGCTTGATACGGGTCAAATCGTTCGGGCCCCAAAGCGATTAAACTCAGGCCGTTATTCCTTTTTTGTTCAGTTCGAAAGGGGCGTGCCATGCGTAACCCACTGAAAATCGCTTTGACTATGGCCGGCGCGTTTATCGCGATCGCGATCCATCCGGCGGCGGCGCAGCAAACCCCGGCCATCGAAAGCGAATTGGTTCTGATCACGCCGGTCGCGAAGACCCTGACCGATCCGGCGCTGGCGGATTTCGCTAAGTTCGCCAAGGAAAAATGGAACGTCACCGTCAAGACCAGCGCGCTGGCGGCGGGCACGCCGGTCGCCTACGGGCGCATCGTCGAATGGAAGGGGCGGCCCGGCGCCGACATCTTCTGGGGCGGCGAAAGCGCGTTGTTCGACAAGCTGGCCGAACAGAAGCTGCTCGTTCCCCACACGGTGCCGAAGGCCATGCTGGACGAAATTCCCGTCAGCATCGGAAAGCCGAAAGCGATCCCCTTGAAGGACCCGAAGGGATTCTGGGTCGGCACGGTACTGGAGCCCTATGGCCTGGTCTATCACCCGAAGGTGCTGCAGCGCCTCGGCGTCCCCGTACCGAAGGACTGGGACGACCTGCTGCACCCGAAACTGAAGGGGCACGTGGCGCAGTGCGCGCCGACCCGCTCCAGCAGCAGTCACGCGACCTACGAAGTCATTCTCCAGCGCGAAGGCGACGAAAAGGGCTGGGAATGGCTGAAGCGCCTCGGCGGCAATACCGGAATCTTTACCGCCCGCAGCCGCGACGTGCCCTCGGTCGTGGCCAAGGGCGAGTTCGCGGCCGGGTTCGCGGTGCCGAGCTACATGGCCTTCGAGGACCGGCTTGCCGGCTTTGATCTCAAGTTCGTCGCCCCGAAGACGGCTTGGATCACGCCCGAGCCGATCGCCGTCCTGGCCGGCGCGCCGCATCCGAAGGCCGCCCACGCGTTTATCGAATACATGCTGTCCGAACGCGGGCAGAAAGTGGCGATGGGGCGCGGCGTGTTCCCGATCACGCCGAAATACCGCGTAGAAGGCCCGCCGGGATCGACCGCCGAAATGACGGTCGAATTCACCGGCGGTCTTCGCTCCTACTTCGATGTCGACGTCACCAACATCTACGACGACGACATCGCGCAGAAGCGCTACGAGGCGGTCAACAGCCGGTTCCGCAAGGATATCGAGTCGGCATGGGAGGACTTGAAGAAGAAATACTGAACAAAACCGCCCTCGCCCCTTGGAATGACGCGATGCGAATCGAAACGGAGAGGCTCACAAAAAAATTCGGGGCGGTGGCGGCGGTCGACGACGCCACCCTGTCGATCGGGGAGGGCGAGCTGTTCACCCTCCTGGGTCCCTCGGGTTGCGGCAAGACCTCGCTTCTGAGGCTGATTGCCGGTTTCTATGCGCCGGATGCCGGCGAAATCCGCTTCGATGGCCGCAGGGTCAACGACGTGCCGCCGCACGAGCGCGGCATCGGCATGGTCTTCCAGAACTACGCGCTTTGGCCCCACATGACGGTGTTCGACAACATCGCCTACGGGCTCAAATTGCGGAAGGTCGGACGCGCCGAGATCGCGGCGCGGGTCGAAGCCGTTCTCGAAAAGGTCAAGCTCGGCGGGATGGGCGCCCGTTTCCCCGGCCAGCTTTCGGGCGGGCAACAGCAGCGCGTGGCGCTGGCCCGCGCCCTGGTGCTGAACCCGGAAATTTTGCTGCTCGACGAGCCGCTGTCCAATCTCGACGCCAAGATCCGGGTGCAGGTGCGCCAGGAAATCCGCAAGCTCCAGAAGGAACTCGGCATCACCACCCTCTACGTCACCCACGACCAGGAAGAGGCCCTGACCCTTTCCGACCGGATCGCGATTTTCAATCAGGGCAAGGTTCTCCAGGTCGGCACGCCGAAGGAGCTTTACGAGCGGCCGGGCAATCGTTTCGTCGCCGATTTCATCGGCATCAACAACCTGATCGACGGTACGGTCGAGGCGGTTGATCCGCGCGCGCGACGGTTGCGGGCGAAGACCGCGTTCGGGCCGTTGTCGGGGCTGTTCGAGGAAGGGCAAGGGTTGCGGGTCGGGGACAAATGCATCCTTTGCGTCCGGCCCGAGAACGCGGATTTCGACGGCGAGGCGGTCCCGGACCGCAACCTTTTGAAGGGCCGGATCACTTTTTCCGCCTACCTCGGCAATACGCTTCGCTATGACGTCGAGTTGAGCCCGGGCCACATCTTCAAGATCGACGTGCGCGACCCCTGGCACCATGAATTGCGGTCGATGGGCGCCGAGGTCGCGGTTTCCTTCCCCGCCGGCAGCACCGTGGTGATCGGGGACGGCAAATGACCTTTTCGCGCGCGATTCCGGCGGCGCTCGGATTTGGACTGATCTGGATGTTCCTGATCGTCTTCGTGCTCTATCCGTTGACGCGGATTTTTTACGACGCCTTCACCGACGAAACCGGGTTTCTGACGATCGTCAACTTTGCCGAGTTCTTCACCGACCCGTTCTATTTGCGTTCGTTCTGGAAGTCGATGGTCCTGGGCATGTCGGCGGTCCTTACCACGTCGATCATCGGCATTGCCGTCGCTTTCCTGCTCATCCGCTACGAGTTTCCGTACCGCAACCTGTTTTCGTATCTCACCATGCTGCCGCTGATCCTGCCGCCGCTCGTCGGCGTGCTGGGATTCGTCTTCATTCTCGGGCGGGCCGGGACCGTGAACGTGATCCTGATGGACTGGTTCGGCTTGGATAATCCGATCAATTTCATGTACGGGATGCACGGGGTGCTGCTGGTCGAGACCATCCACCTGTTCCCGATGATGACCTTGAGCATCCTGGACGCGCTCTCCAAGGTCGACCCCTCGATGGAGGAAGCGGCGCAGGGCATGGGCGCGTCGGGATGGCGCCGGTTCCGGGACATCACCCTGCCCCTGACCACGCCCGGCTACGTGTCCGGGGCGCTGCTGGTCTTCATCTGGACCTTCGCCGATTTCATCACCCCGCTCGTGGTCGGGGTGCAGGATCTGCTCGCGCCGCAGGCCTACCTGAACATCGTCCAATTCATCGACCGGCGCATTTTCCGGATGGGGATCGTCATCGCGGCGCTGCTGGTCATCCTCGCCATCGTGTTCGTGCTGGTGGCCCGTCAGTACGTGGCCTTGAAGGACTACAGCACCCTCTCCTACTCGCGGGTCGAGCGCCGCCGGCTGGGGCCGGTGAAGCGCTGGCTTGCGGTCGGTTTTCTGTCGTTGCTGATGCTCGTGGCGTTCATTCCCCAGGTCGGGGTTCTGTTCGCGGCGGTCGGCCGGGGCTGGGCGCTGACGCCGTTTCCGGTCCACTACACCCTGGAATTCTTCCGGCAGGTGAGTTTCGAAACCCCCAAGTTCATCGTCAATTCGCTCGTATTCTCGGGGCTGGCGGTGGCGTTCTGCCTGGTTATCGGCGTGCCCATGGCTTGGATCTTGGGGCGCACCCGCGCGCCCGGGCGCAATACCCTGGATGCGCTGGTGACGCTGATCCTCGCCATTTCCGGGACCGCGCTCGGCATCGCCTTCATCCGCGCCTTCAACTTTCCGTTGCCGGTGATCGATATTCCGCTCACCAGCATGTGGATCATCCTGCCCCTGGTCCTCGCCGTCCGGCGGCTGCCGTACACCGTGCGCGGCAGCCTGTCCTCGCTGCTGCTGGTCCATAAATCGATGGAGGAAGCCGCGGAAAACGTCGGCGCCTCGAAGCTGCGCACCTTCCGGGACATCACCGTGCCCCTGATCTGGAAGGGCATTCTGGTCGGCGCGCTGTTTTCCTTCCTGACCTCGATCCAGGAGGCTTCGGCCACGATCTTCCTGACCCTGGGCGGGTGGGAAATGATCCCGTTCGGGATTTTCACCTTCTACATCGCGGGCTCGCAAAGCCAGGCGGCGGCCCTCGGGGTGATCCTGACCGCGCTCTGCGCGCTGAGCCTTTACGTGGTCAACCGGGTCGCCGGGACCCGCGTCGGCGGGTTGTTCGGCTGACGGCGGTAATCAGGGAAACACCTTTTCCCGTTCCACCTTGGCGATCCGCAGGTGGAAGGACTCGTACCAGGTTTCGCGGCCCTTGATTTGCGCCGCGCGGTGTTCGTCGTGGGCGTTCCAGGCGGCGATCGCGTCCAGGCTGTCCCAATAGGAAACCGTCATGCCGACGCCTTCGGCGTCGCGGACGCTTTCGATCCCGAGAAAGCCCGGCTGGCGGCGGGCGAGTTCCTCCATCCGCCGCGCCGTCTCGGCGTAGCCCCAGTCGTCGTTCTGGGTGCGGCGGCTCGAAAAAATGACCGCCCAATACGGAGGCTTGGGCATCGCCGCTCACGCCGCGCGGCGGATCCACTTGAACAGCGGGTGGCGCTCGATCTTGCTCACCGCCAGTCCGAAGGTATGGTACCACGACTGCAAGCCGAAGGATTCCTTGAGCGAGCGGTCGCAGGCGAGTTTCCAGCGATCGAGGGTTTCGGCGGTCTGCCAATAGGAGCGCATGACCGTGGTGCCGTCGTCGCGGTTGGTGGTTTCGAGCCCGAGGAACCCCTCGGCCCGGGTCGCGAGCCGGATCATGCGCCCGACCGCTTCCATGTCGCGATCGACGTTGGCGCCGCGATTGGTGGCGAACGCGGCGACGTAATACGGGGCTTCCAGGCGTTCGGCGATGATGCTCATCGGCTGTTCCTTTGTTCGGTTTCTTCCGTTCCGGGGCTCGGCTTCGTTCTCGAATCCGGGATCACGATGTCGTCGGCATAGGCGAAATTGATCACGACGCGGGCACGTTCCTCGATCATGTCGGGATCGAGGCTTTCCGGGTGCATCAGGCGCACCCGGTTCTCGATCGCGCGGCGCTGGGAGGCGACGGCTTCGGCGGATTCCTCGGCCGCCTCGACCCGGTCCTTCAGCTCCAGCCACGCCATCAGCCCGCGATCGCCGTTGACGGCGTGATACGCGAAATAGATCACCGCGCTCACGCCCAACAGGGGCCCCACGACGTGGCGGGCGCGGTTCTTGAGCTCGACGAGCAGATTCATGACACGTGCGGCCCGGAACAGCGCCCAAGCCGCGAGTCTCACCGATCAGGTCTTAACGGATGGTTACGGGGTTAAATTCCGAACGCCGCGCGGCCCAAATACCGGGCGGCGGGTCCCAGCTCCTCCTCGATGCGGAGAAGCTGGTTGTACTTGGCGAGCCGGTCCGAGCGCGACAGCGAGCCGGTCTTGATCTGGCCGGCGTTGGTCGCGACCGCGATGTCGGCGATGGTGCAATCCTCGGTCTCGCCCGAGCGGTGCGAAATGACCGAGCGGTAATTCGCCCGGCGCGCGATCTCGATGGTTTCCAGGGTTTCGGACAGGGTGCCGATCTGGTTGACCTTGATCAGGATGGCGTTGGCGACGCCCCGGCCGATGCCGTCCTTGAGCCGGGCCGGGTTGGTGACGAAGAGATCGTCGCCGACCAACTGCACCTTCTTGCCGAGGGCGGCGGTCAGGGCCTTCCAGCCCTCCCAGTCGTCCTCGGCGAGCCCGTCCTCGATCGACAGGATCGGGTAGCGCCCGCATAAGCCCTCGTAGAACTTGATCATCCCGGCGGCGTCGAGTTTTTTTCCTTCCCCTTCAAGATCGTAGACGCCGTTCTTGAAAAACTCGTTGGACGCGGAATCGAGCGCCAGGGCGACGTGTTCGCCGGGCCGGTAGCCCGCCTTCTCGATCGCCTTGGCGATGAAGCCGAGCGTCTCCTCGGCGTTGCGCAGGCCCGGCGCGAAGCCGCCCTCGTCGCCGACGTTGGTGTTGTGGCCGGCGTCCTTGAGCGCCTTTTTCAGGGCATGGAACACCTCGGCCCCCATGCGCAGCGCCTCGGCGAACGTCGGCGCGCCCACCGGCGCGATCATGAATTCCTGGATGTCGAGCGGATTGTCCGCGTGCGCGCCGCCGTTGACGATGTTCATCAACGGCACCGGCAGGACGCTGGCGTTCTCGCCGCCGATGTGGCGATAGAGCGGCCGGCCCTTGTCCCGCGCCGCCGCGTGGGCGCAGGCGAGGCTGACGCCGAGGATGGCGTTGGCGCCGAGCTTCCCTTTGTTGGGGGTGCCGTCGAGGGCGATCATGGCGCGGTCGATGGCTTCGCGCTCGGCCGGGTCGCGCCCCTTGATCGCCTGGAAGATGGGCCCGGTCGCGGCGGCGAGCGCCTTTTTGACCCCCTTGCCGCCGTAGCGCCTGGGATCGCCGTCGCGCAGCTCCACCGCTTCGTGGGTGCCGGTGGAGGCGCCGGACGGCACGGCGGCCCGCCCGATCACCCCGTTGGCGAGGACGACGTCCACCTCGACGGTGGGATTGCCGCGGGAATCGAGGATTTCGCGAGCGGAAATTCGTGCAATTTCGGACATGGTTGGCGGGTTATCCCCAATGCGGCCTTCAGATCGGTTAGCGGCTTATCCCCAAGCCGCGATTCAGATTTCGACGGGGTTTCTCTTGGCCAGGGCGTCGATCTCAATTATCGGCTCAAGAATATCTCGTAACTTGTTGAACTTTATCATGTTGGGACCGTCGCTCGGGGCCCGGTCCGGATCGCGGTGGGTTTCCAGGAAAATCCCCGCCACCCCGACCGCCGCGGCGGCCCTGGCGAGCACCGGTGCGAAGCGCCGGTCGCCGCCGGACGCCGTGCCCTTTCCGCCCGGCTGCTGGACCGAATGGGTGGCGTCGAACACCACCGGGTACCCGGTCTCGGCGAGGATGGGCAGCGCGCGCATGTCGGCGACCAGGGCGTTGTAGCCGAAGCTGGCGCCGCGCTCGCAGAGCAGGATGTTTTTGTTGCCGGCGCCCGCGATCTTGGCCGCGACGTTGGTCATGTCCCACGGCGCCAGGAACTGTCCCTTCTTCACGTTGATCGGTTTCCCGGTCTTGGCGGCGGCCACCAGCAGGTCGGTCTGGCGGCAGAGGAACGCGGGGATTTGCAGCGCGTCCACCGCCTTCGCGGCCTCGGCGCACTGCGAAGGCTCGTGCACGTCGGTGATCACCGGGCATCCGATCTCCTTGCGGATCGCGCGAAAGACCGGCAACGCGGCGGCGAGCCCCTGCCCGCGCGCGCTCTTGGCGCTGGTGCGGTTGGCCTTGTCGAACGAGGTCTTGAAGACGAAGCCGACGCCGAGTTTTCGGCACAGTTCGGCGAGAGCCCCGGCCATGTCGAGGGCGTGCGCGCGGCTTTCCAGCACGCACGGGCCCGCGATCAGGGCGAACGGCAGGTCGTTGCCGAAGGCAACGGGGCCGATTTTGACGTGTTTCCGGGTACTCATTCGGCCCCGTTTATAGGGGGTTCGGCCCCCCCAGGCCAGCCCACCAAGCCGGTCGGTTCAGGCGGCCCGCTCGACGTCGCCCTTATAGGCTTCGTAGGCCTTGGAATATTCCATGACGCGCGCCACGTCGGCGATGAACGGCTCGTCGTAGCCGGCGCGGCCGAGCAGGTGGAATCCCATTTCCATGCCCGACGCGATCCCGCCCGCGGTCACGATTCGCCCGGCGTCCACCACGCGGGCGCGGCTGATCCGGCACTTGGGCGCGATGACGGCGAGACGGTCGAGCGGCACCTTGCCGTGCTGCGAGGCCTCGACCCGGTCGGGCTCCTTGCGGTTGGTGGCGGGAAGCCCGTCGAGCAGCCCCATCTTGCCGTAGATCCAGGACCCGGTGCAGACGCTGGTCAGCAGGCAGGATTCCGGCAGCGAACGGATGAATTCGTGGAGGCGCCGGTTGTGCAGTTCCTGGCGGGTGCCGAAGCCGCCGGGGATGAGAAAGGCGTCCATGGCCGGCCGGTCGGCGAAACTGTAATTGGGCAGCACCGTGAACCCGGCCTGGGCCTGGACCGGGCGGTTGGCGTCCGCGATCAGGAACGCCTCCAGTTCCGGGTCGAACCGGCGCGCGACCGAAAAAACCCCGTGCGGCGCGGCGAAATCGACGATTTCGACGTCCTTGAACACGTAAATTCCCAGGCGAAATCCGGCGATTTTAGGCATCTCGATCCTCCCTGTCGGTTTAGTGGTGGGGCGTGGTTTTGCGGCGCGCCGCGATCAAGGTCGCGGCGGCGTTCTGGGCGGCCTTCGCCGCTTCCGGCGCGGCGAGGACGAGGGCGGAAACGATCGCGCCCTCGACCAGCAGAAAAATTTCGCGCGCGAGGGTTTCCGGTTCCGCGAACGCGCCCTCGCCCGCGATCGCGCGGATGAAATCGAGCAGCGCGTGCTTGTGCCGGGCGGCGACGCGGCGGAGCGGATGTCCGGCGTCGGCCACCTCGCCCGCCACGTTGATGAAGGCACAGCCGCGAAATTCCGGGCGGCGGAACCATTCGTCGAGGGCGTCGAAGACGGCGAGCAGACGCGCCTCGGCGTCCGCGCCCGCGCCGTTCACCGCGCCGGTGAACCAGGCCATCCAGTCGCCGTCGCGCTTTTCGAGGAAGGCGAGCGCGAGCCCGTCGCGCGACCGGAAATGCTGATAGAGGCTGCGGCTGGAGGCGCGCGCTTCGGCCAGGATGGCGTCGATGCCGACGCCGTTGACCCCGTGGCGGTAGAAGAGCCTCGCGGCGGCGTCCAAAATCTGGCGGCGAACGTCGGTGCGCGACATGGTTTTTCACAAAGTAAGTAAAACGTTTTACATACATATAATGGCGAAAATAGCCTGTCAAGATAATCAATGGTCGGGGAAAGCGGCAGATCATTCCCGACGGCTTGCCGATGCGGACCAAGCAGATCGGGCAGAAGATTTCCCCATGAGGGGGTGTAGGGCTGGAGCACCGCCGAGGCGAGGCGCAATCGGCTATAAAGATGGTTGAGAAAATCGAGAAATTAGGTCGGCGTATCGGATGATTTGTCGCAATGATTATAGTTGTGTGCCGCGCGACTTGGTCGGGGTGAAAGGAATGGAGGGGCGATGCGATCGTGGGTAACGTCTTTCGGTTTTCTGCTGTGGTTTGGAGCCTCCGTCGGGGCCGAAACCTTGCCGTTTCAGTCCCCCACCTACGAAAACATCCATGCCATCCGTAAGGCGGCGCCGTCGGGAACGGTCACGATCGAAGGGAATTTCTCCTTTCCCCGGGCATCGGACAAAGTGCCCGCCGTGGTCCTGTTGCACACCTGCATAGGACCGTATTCGTTCGACAAGGTGGTGGGCGAACATTTGCGCGGCGCAGGCTTCGCCACCCTCGAATTCGACAGCTTAAAACCGCGCGGCTGGTCCGCCACGGATTCCTGCGGGGGCAGAATCCCGGCGGGCCCGTGGGCGCAACTCGGCGATGCCTACGCGGCGCTCAAGGCGCTGGCCCGGCACCCCGCCATCGATCCCAACCGCATTGCCGTCGTGGGCGGCTCCATGGGCGGGGGGACTGCCTTCGTGGCGGCTTCCGAGTACGTCCGCCGGAAGCTGGCGGAGGGCTTCCGTTTCGCGGCCCATGTGGCGTTCTATCCCGGTGGCAGTAATGCCGTTTACGGTCCGGGGGCGTTCACTGGCGCGCCCATTCTGATCATGCTGGGGGAGCGGGACGACTGGACTCCGGCGAAGCGGGTCTTTGCGGTCGTGGATTTCCTGAAGCAGAACGATCCGGCGTTGCCGATCGGCATCAAGACCTATGACGCCTATCATTCCTGGATCGGGACGGCTGCGCGCAGCTACCAATCCGGGCGCAAATCTTTTGCCGATTGCCCCTATGTTATGATGGGCGTTGACGACGAATCGGTTCGCAACGTGCTCTTGTCGGTCAATGGAGAAACGACGCCGATACCGGCCAGTGGAATCGGAGAAGTCTACCGGCAATGCCGGACCAGCGGGGCCACCACCGAGGGAAGCCGGACCGTGACAGAGACATCCCTCGCCGACCTTTCGCGATTCCTGGGCGAGGTCTTCGCCCGCTGATGGAATCGATCACCTGCGAGGATGGCGCTCGAAAAACGCCAAGGCGCGAGCGGCCTTCACCACCGGACGGGAGTGGTTATGGCGCGCGTCGAGATCCAGATGAATTGTCCCAAATCGCGATGGATGTGGGATTTTCCGGCTGGGGCGCAATCACGTTCGCCGCCAGGTGGCGGACGGCGACCGCGCCGCGCCCTTCCGCCGCCTTCAGGCAGGGGATCAGGTTGGTGTTGTAGTTCTGTTCCCGGATGAACGCGCGGTGCGCGTTCGAGACTGGGTCGGCGCCGCCCAGCTGAAATCCGAACGGCTCGAAATGCACGCCGAGGACCTCGGGCGCGGCCCGCGCCAGGACGTCGAAATAATCGTCCGGAATTTCCGCGACCTGCTCGATCGAATGGCAGGAGTAGATCAAAACCCGGCGCGCCTTGCCGAGAAACGCGAGATCCGGCGCGCGGTGATTGAAATACACGGGTTCGACGGGGGCGTTGCGGTCGACGCGCGCGAAAATCGCCGTCAATTCCCGCCCCGAGCGGGTGTATTCCCCGGCGTAATAGGGAATCCCGGCGGGCCCGCCCTGGTCGTAGAGTTTGAACAGGTTGAGTCCGTATCCGCTGCCGAGTTCCACGATGGCGTCGAAGGCCCGGCCAGCGGCGATCTGGCGCAGCCACGCGACGATCAGGTCGCGCTGGTTTTCGGCGGCGAAAATGCGCCGCTCGGCGCCGTCGACGACGGCCGGCTTGGTCGCCGCGACGATGGCGGCGGGGGACGCGGACGCGGATTCCGGCTCGGCCGCGATGAGATTGACCTGCCCGGTGTAGATTCGCCCGACATCGACTCCCTGGGCGACCAGCATCGGCAGGCTGACGACCAGGGTCGTTTCCAGTTTTTCGTACAGCGCCAGCGTGCGGGCGAGGTTTCCCCTCCCCTCCGCGACGGCCTTGCGCGCGAGCGGCACTCGGGCCCGCCAGGCGGCCTCGTAGAAGGTTTCGCCGGTGGCGGGAACGTATCCTTGGGCCTTGAAGACGGCGATCAGTTCGGCGGGCGCGTTACGGAATTGCCGGTCGGACCAGAAGGCGTCCGGGTTGGCCGGCGGGTTAGCGGGCGGATTGGTCTTCGCCGTCGCGCGCTTGGATTTGGTCGGGGTTTTCGCCGGGCTCCGTCGGCCGCCGCTCTTCCTCTTCCCCACGGCGGTTACACCAGCCGCGCCTGGTTGACGGCGGCCTGGATGAACGACGTGAACAAGGGGTGCGGCTCGAACGGCTTCGATTTCAGCTCGGGGTGGAACTGCACGCCGATGAACCACGGATGCTCGGGGATTTCGACGATCTCGGGCAGCTGGCCGTCGGGCGACATGCCGGAAAAGAGCAGCCCGGTCTTTTCCAGCCTGGGCAGGTAATTGATGTTGACCTCGTAGCGGTGGCGGTGGCGCTCGGAAATCAGATCCTCGGCGTAGATGGCGCGCGCCCGGCTGTTGGGGCTGAGCCGGCAGGGATACGCGCCGAGCCGCATGGTGCCGCCCATGTCGCCCCCCGCCGATCGTTTCTCGCGGGTTTCGCCCTTGATCCATTCGGTCATCATGCCGACCACGGGTTCCGGGCACGGGCCGAATTCGGTCGAGGACGCCGCCTTGATGCCGGCCAGGTTGCGCGCCGCCTCGATCACCGCCATCTGCATCCCGAAACAGATGCCGAAATACGGCACCCGGCGTTCGCGCGCGAAGCGGGCGGCGGCGATCTTGCCTTCGGCGCCGCGTTCCCCGAAGCCCCCCGGCACCAGGATTCCGTGTACCTCCTCCAGGTGCTGGACCGAATCCTCGCGCTCGAAAATCTCGGAATCGATCCAGTTCATGCGCACGCGCACGTTGTTGGCGATGCCGCCGTGGGCGAGCGCTTCCGCCAGCGACTTGTAGGCGTCCAACAGCCCCGTGTACTTGCCGACCACCGCGATCGTCACCTCGCCTTCCGGCTTGATCACGCGCTCGACGATGGTGCGCCAGCGCGTCAGGTCCGGCGCGGGGGGCGTCAGGCGGAAATAGCGGCAGACCTCGGCGTCCAGTCCTTCCTCGTGCAGCGCCAGCGGCACCGCGTAGATGGTCTTCATGTCGAGCGCCGGGATCACCGCTTCCCGCCGCACGTTGCAGAAGAGCGCGATCTTCTTGCGCTCGCCTTCCGGGATCGGCCGGTCGGTGCGCACCAGGAGGATGTCGGGCTGGATGCCGACGCTGAGCAGTTCCTTGACCGAATGCTGGGTCGGCTTGGTCTTGATCTCGCCCGCCGACGGAATGTAGGGCACCAGCGTCAGGTGGACGTACATCGCCCGTTCGCGGCCCAGCTCGTTGCCGAGCTGGCGGATCGCCTCGAGGAACGGCAGGCCCTCGATGTCGCCGACCGTGCCGCCGATCTCGCACAAGACGAAATCCTCGCCGTCGAGGTCGCCGGTGACGAACTGCTTGATGCGGTCGGTGATGTGGGGAATGACCTGGATGGTGGCGCCGAGGTAATCGCCGCGCCGTTCGCGCGCGATCACGTCGGAATAGATGCGCCCGGTGGTGATGTTGTCGCTCCGGCGCGAGGCGACGCCGGTGAACCGTTCGTAATGGCCGAGGTCGAGATCGGTCTCGGCCCCGTCGTCGGTGACGTAGACCTCGCCGTGCTGGTAGGGGCTCATGGTCCCCGGATCGACGTTGATGTAGGGATCGAGCTTGCGCAGCCGCACCTTGTAGCCGCGCGCCTGGAGAAGGGCCGCGAGAGCCGCGGAGGCCAAGCCTTTTCCGAGAGAAGAGACCACGCCGCCGGTGATGAAAATGAACCGGGTCATGGGCGATCAATTTACAGCGCCGGAGGGTGGCGGCGAAAGCGCGAAATGCGGCCCTTCAATTCGGGCGTCGATTGGGCCCGGATTTCAGACGGCCGCTTCTTCGTGAAACATTTTCCGTGAAACAATTCCCCGCGCCGCGATCGAGAAGCCCGCGCGCGGCAACGATTCGCCGCGAGTGAAGATGCGATTCAGCGCGCGAGCGGGGCTTGCGGCGCCGCGGGCGCGGCCGGTGCCGGCGCCGACGCCGGCGCGGGCTGGTCGAGGATCGACGACGGCGCGCGCTTGACGTTGGCGAGCAGCGCGAGCGTGATGCTGGTCGCCATGAATCCGGCGGCGAGGATCGCGGTGGTGCGGCTGAGCAGATTGGCGGTCGAACGGCCGGTCATGAAGCCGCCCATGCCGCCCCCGCCGCCGATGCCGAGTCCGCCGCCTTCGCTGCGCTGAAGCAGGATCACGCCGATCAGCGCGATGGCGAGGATGAGATGAACGACGAGAATAACGGTGGTCATGGAGGCGATTCCAGGAACCTTTTCGGGATGGCGTTGTAAGGGGTCGCGCGCGCCCTGGCCAGGGGAATTTCGGGCTCTAGGAGGCCGGATTCCGCCCTAAGCCGCCTCGGTCAACGGCAACCGGATGCGGATTTCCGCCCACGGCACATAGACCCGTCTGGCCGCATCCCGAGCAATCAAGCCAAATGCCCCAAGCCGCTTCACGTCGCTATGGACGTTGCTGTAGTTGCGCCCGAGCCGCTTGGCGAGCGCATAGACGGTGGACGGCCCGGCGGCGCGCAGTTCAGCGAGCAGCCGAAGGCGCTCGCGCGTGATTTCGGCGACCAGGTCGCCGGCCTCGGCGAAGTTCAATTCGTAGTCGGCGGCGGGCAGGCGCCGGCCCGCGTCGAGGGCGCGGGCCACGCGCCGAAGTTCGGCCTTGGTCCGGCCCCAGTCGGCCACCCCGATCACGGCCCGATTAGTCATGCATCCCTCCCAAGCGTTCCCCGCTCAATCGTTCGACGTCGGCGATGAAATCCTCGATCAGGCGTTCCATGCCGATGAATTGGTAGGGCTCCTCGCGCCGCCCGTAATGGCGATGGTCGCCCTTGCCGGTCTCGTTGTCGTAGCGCACCAGGGTGCGCCCGCCGCGATGGGCCTGAAGGTGGTATTTGAGCCCATGTTCCCGCCCGGCGGAACGGACGGGCAGTTGCCAAATCACCATCTCGATCGCGATCCCTCCCGGCAACATGTCCCGGCGGCGCAAAACGAGGGTCGCCTTCATATATGGTCTTATAAACCATATATTGCTTTATGGCAATATATCCTCTGTTCAGTTTTTGGCGGCCTTCGCCGCCTCTCCGATCTTCCAGAAATCGTCGGCGACCAGGGAGGCGCCGCCGATCAGGCCGCCGTCCACGTCGGCGAGCGCGAGCAGTTCGGCCGCGTTGCCGGGCTTCATGGAGCCGCCGTAGAGGATGCGGGTTTTCGCCGCCTCCCCCGCGCCGATGGCATCCTTGAGCATTTGGCGGATGCGCGCGTGCACGTCCTGGACCTCGGCCGCGGTCGGGGTGCGGCCGGTGCCGATCGCCCAGACCGGTTCGTAGGCGATGACCAGATTGGCGGCCGTCGAGCCCTTGGGCACCGATCCCGCCACCTGGCGGGCGACCACGGCGATGGTCTGGCCCTGATCCCGCTCGCCCTCGGTTTCGCCGACGCAGACGATGGGGCAAAGCCCGGCGCCCTGCGCGGCGGCGGCCTTGGCCTGGACCGTGGCGTCGGTTTCCTTGTGGTCGGTGCGGCGTTCCGAATGGCCGACGATCACGTAGCGGCAGCCGAGATCGGCGAGCATGGCCGCGCTCACGTCCCCGGTGTGGGCGCCCTTGGCCTTGGGGTGGCAATCCTGGCTCCCCCATAAGACCCCGCTTCCGGCCAGAACCTCCCCCACCCGGGCGATCAGGGTGAAGGGCGGGCAGACCACCATCTCGAAAGGTGACGCCCCGGCCTTCTTCATCCGCTCGGCCAGATTTTTGGCGAGGTCGCTCCCGTCCCCGACGAGGCCGTTCATTTTCCAGTTGCCGGCGATCAGGGGCTTGCGGGCGGTCATTCGTTCACCTTTGGTTTTATCTACTGGCGGTCGGATTGGCGGGATGGCAAAAACAACAAAAAAAGTTTTTTCCTTCCGCAACCGGACGGAAGGAGGCGATTATCAACAAACCGGGAATTTAAATCAACCGGTATGCGAAAATAATAATATTATTTAAAAACAACATGATAAAAATCTACTAGTAGTTAAAATTTTATCTACTAATTGTATTTTATATAGTAATAACAATAAATTATTATTATAAATCAGACACAAATCATAATTAATAATTATAATATATTGATATTAAATAATATCACCATAATTAGACATATTAAAAATGTATTTTTAACCAATGACGTCTATTTCCCCCAACATCCAACATCAACGTTTACATGAACCTATAATTAAGTTATATTTCCTAAATAATAGGTAAATTATCAGATCCATTGTGGAGGTACCCCCATGTCCCGAACTTACCGCGTTCCCCCCTCTTACCGCGCCCGTGCCGAGGAGAGAGTCACCGGGGATTCCGCCTGGCCCTACGCGCCTCCGATCCTGGGCGAGCCGGGACAGCGGCTCAAGCCCCGCCAGGAAGCGTTCTGCGAGCATTTCGTCGCCACCGGCAACGCGACCGAGGCCGCCCGCCGCGCCGGCTACTCCGCGCGGGCCGCGGCGGTCCAAGGTTACCGGCTGCTCAAGAAAGCGAACGTGGCGGACCGCATCCGCGCCCACCAGACGGCGATCGCCGACAAGATCGACCCGGCCCTCATTCTCGGCCGTCTCGAAAACCTCTACCGGCTGGCCGAAAGCAAGGGGGCCTACGGCGACGCCGCGCGCATTCTCGTGCTGCAGGGCCGACTGATGGGATTCGATTACGGCGGCATGGCGGCCTACCTGATTTCGCCGCGCGCCCAGGTCGAATAGGCGACGGGCCGCGCCGAAATGATAATAAAAGCCTATCCCCGGACTCCGGTTTCGCGCCGGATCAATCGCTTAAGCGGCGTTTACCCGTCGCGGATCGGCGCGCGGACGTCTTTCATCGGCGCTGCGCCGGCATTCTTCGCGCATTCCGGAAGGGCGTGTTGCGGAGGGGGGCTCCCCCTCCTATCATCCCGCCCCTTCGCTTCGCGCCCCGCGATTATTCGATGATTCGCCGTTAATTCAGGCCCCCGTCATGGTTCTCGATGCCCTCCGCAAAAGTTCTGGCTCGATCGTCGCCCGGATTCTGTTCGCGCTTCTGGTGGTCAGTTTCGCCGCCTGGGGCATCGGCGATTTCCTCACCCCCGGCCGGCAGGACAACGTGGTCGCGACCGTCGGCGACGCCTCGATTTCCGCGGCGGAGGTGGAGCGCCAGGCGGAAGGCGAAATCCGCCGCCTGCGCGAGATGCTGGGGCCGCGCTTCGACCGCGAACAGGCGCGCGCGCTCGGGCTCTACAACGCGGTTCTCGCCCGCTTGATTCAGGACGCGGTGCTCGACGAGGCCGCCCGGCGCGCGGGGCTGGTCGTTCCCGACCGCGCGTTGCGCGCCGAAATCGAGGCGACGCCCACCTTCCGGGGCGCCCAAGGCTCGTTCGACCGCGAGCGTTTCCGCCAATTTCTCATGACCGCCGGATTCAGCGAGGCGGGCTACATCGACCTGCTCCGCCGCGCCGTGCTGCGCGATTCCGTGGTCGAGGCCGCGCCGGTGCCGCCCGCCCCGCCCAAGGCGGCGGTCGACGCGGTCTATCGCGAACGTTTCGAAAAGCGCTCGGCGGAAACGGTCCTGATCCGCGACGATGCGCAAACCGCGCCCGCCGCGCCGTCGGACGAGGAGGTCGCCGCGTTCCACCGCGACAACGCCGCCCGCTTCACCGCGCCCGAATACCGCGCGCTCACGATCGCGCGCATGAGCGCCGACGAGGTCGCGCGCGAAATCGCGGTGTCCGAGGAAGACATCCGCCATGCGTTCGAAGTCCGCGCGGCCGAATTCGATCACCCCGAGCGGCGCC
Source organism: uncultured Hyphomicrobiales bacterium (assembly GCA_964412955.1). Classification (GTDB taxonomy): domain Bacteria; phylum Pseudomonadota; class Alphaproteobacteria; order Rhodospirillales; family 2-12-FULL-67-15; genus 2-12-FULL-67-15. The sequence goes on along the minus strand of CAYPQV010000002.1, from coordinate 81,393 downwards.
GCCTCCGCCAGATGGTTTTCGGCGACGAAGCCGCCGCCAAGCGCGCGGCCGAGGCGTTGAAGCAAGGCGGCGACTTCGCCGCCGTCGCCCGCGACCAGGCGAAAATGGACCCGGCCGCCGTCGATCTCGGCTTGATCGCGCGCGACCAGATGCCGTCCGACCTCGCCGGTCCGGTGTTCGCGCTGGCGGCGGGCGGGATTTCGGAACCGCTCCAATCGCCGCTCGGCTGGCACATCGTGCAGGTGGTCGCGGTCGAGCCCGCGCGCAAAGCCACCCTCGACGAGATGCGCGCGACTCTCGCCAAGGACGTCGCCCGCGAAAAGGCGATGGACGGCCTGATCGGGCTCGCCAACCGTTTCGAGGACGCGCTCGGCGGCGGCGCCTCGCTCGAGGACGCGGCGGCGAAAGTCGGCATCCGCGTCCTCAAGGTCGCCGCGATCGACGCGCGTGGGCTAGGCCCCGACGGAAAACCCGTTTCGGGCGAAGGCCTGCCCGCGCTCGACGTCCTGGCCCCGGTCGCCTTCGCCACCGAGGAAAACACCGAAAGCCCGCTCACCGAAATGGGCAACGACGGCTACTTCGCGCTGCGCGTCGACAAGGTCACGCCGCCGGCGCTGAAGCCGCTCGACGCGGTGCGGGGCGAAGTCCTCGCCGCCTGGCGCGCGCGGAAGCTGGCGGAATTGTCCAAGGCGGCGGCCGACGCGGTTGCCGCCGACGCGCGCGCAACGGACTTGAAAACGGCGGCGGCCAAGCGCCAACTCGCCGCGAGCGAGACCGGCGCGATCGGCCGCGACGGCGGCGGCAAGCTCCCCCCGCCGGTCGCGACGGCGTTGTTCGGCCTCGGCGCTCCCGGCGAGGCGGCGACCGTGCGCGTCGCCGACGGCCATCAGGTGGTGCGGTTGGTCGCGGTCCATCCCGCCGATCCGGCGCAGGACTCCGCCGGCGTCGGCAAGATCGCCGAGGACCTGGCCAAGGCCTACGGCCAAGAACTGCGCGCGGCGTTCGAGAACGCCCTGCGCCGGGACATTCCGGTCAAGATTCGCGAAGCCAATCTCGACCGCCTGTTCCGCTGATGGATTCGGCCGATCTACTAGTAGCAAGCCCCATGAACGTCGAACCCGATTTTTCCGCCTTCGCCGGCCTCTACGCGAAGGGCGCGGCGCAGGTGGTGTGGACGCGCCTGGTCGCCGATCTGGAAACGCCGGTGTCCGCCTTCCTCAAGCTGGGCGAAGGCCGCGCCAACAGTTTCCTGCTCGAATCGGTCGAAGGCGGCAGCGTGCGCGGCCGCTATTCCTTCATCGGCCTGAAGCCCGATCTCGTTTGGCGCTGCTTCGGCGACCGCGCCGAAATCTGCCGCGACCCGGAACGCGCGCCGGACAAGTTCGAACCGTGTCCCCGGGGCGCGATCGCCTCCCTGCGCGCGCTGGAGCGCGAATCGCGGATCGACCTGCCGGCGGGATTGCCGCCGATGGCGGCGGGCCTGGTCGGCTATCTCGCCTACGACATGGTGCGCCTGGTCGAAAAAATTCCGGCGACCAAGCCCGACGTGCTCAAGGTGCCCGACAGCATTTTCGTGCGCCCGACGGTGATGGTGGTGTTCGACCGCCTGACCGAACAGGCGAGCGTGATTGCCCCCGTCCGCCCCGCGCCCGGCGTGGACGCCCAGGCGGCGTGGGACCGCGCGGTCGCGCGCCTGGCCCAGGTCGCCGCCGATCTTGGGCGCGCGCTTCCCGCCGCCGCGGCCCCGCCGGTGGGCGGGCATCCCAAGACGTTCGCGCCGCCGCCCTCCAACATGACCCGCGAGCAGTTTCACCGCATGGTCGACAAGGCGGTCGAATACATCCGCGCGGGCGACGCGTTCCAGATCGTGCCGTCGCAGCGTTTCGCCGTGCCGTTCAAGCTGCCGCCGTTCGCGTTCTACCGCTCATTGCGCCGGCTCAATCCGTCGCCCTTCCTGTTCTTCCTCGATTTCGGCGCGTTCGCGGTGGCCGGGTCGAGTCCGGAAATCCTGGTGCGGCTGCGCGACGGCAAGGTCACCATCCGCCCGCTCGCCGGCACCCGCAAGCGCGGCGCGACGCCGGAAGAAGACCGCGCCTTGGCCGCCGAGCTGCTCGCCGATCCCAAGGAGCGCGCCGAGCACCTGATGCTGCTCGATCTCGGACGCAACGACGTCGGCCGCGTCGCCAAGGTCGGCACCGTCAAGGTGACCGAGGAATTCACGGTCGAGTACTACTCGCACGTCATGCACATCGCCTCCAACGTCGAGGGCGAGATTGATCCCAAGTTCGACGCCATCGACGCCCTGCTCGCCGGCTTTCCCGCCGGCACCGTGTCGGGCGCGCCCAAGGTGCGGGCGATGGAAATCATCGAGGAACTGGAACCCGAACGGCGCGGCGTCTACGCCGGCTGCATCGGCTACTTCGGCGCCAACGGCGAAATGGACACCTGCATCGCGCTGCGCACCGCCGTGATCAAGAACGGCACCGTCTACGTCCAGGCGGGCGGCGGCGTGGTCGCCGACTCGACGCCCGAGGGCGAGTACCAGGAAAGCTGCAACAAGGCGCGCGCGTTGATCCGCGCCGCCGAGGAAGCCGCCAACTTCGCGTGACGCGCCGACGGGGGAACGGAATGCGGATATTCTCCAAGTTCGCGATCCCCGGCCCGGTGCGCGCCGCCACCCATGCCCTCGGGCTCACCCAGATCATCGGCTGGGGCACCACCATGTACGCCCCGGCGATTCTGGCGACGCCGATCGTCGCCGACACCGGCTGGGGGCGGACCGAAGTGTTCGCCGCGTTTTCGGCGAGTCTGGTGATCGGCGCACTCGCCGCCCGCCCGGCCGGAAAGCTGATCGATCGGCACGGCGGCCGCGCCGCATTGGCCGCCGGTTCGGGCCTCGCCGCGCTCGGGCTTGGGGGCGCGGCACTGGCGCCGACGCTGCCGCTCTATTTTTCGGCGTGGGCGGTGCTCGGTTTGGCCATGCGCTTCATGTTGTACGAAGCCGCGTTCGCGACCCTGGCTTCGGCGGGCGGCGCGGACGCCCGGCGCGCGATTTCGGTGCTGACGCTCTACGGCGGCCTCGCCACCACGGTGTTCTGGCCCCTGGGCGCGGAACTGATCGCCGCCTTCGGCTGGCGCGCGACCTTTGCGATTTATGCCGCGCTCAATCTGCTGGTCTGCCTGCCGCTGCACGCGCTCTTTCTGCCGCAGTCGGCTCCGGCGGTCGCGGCGCCCGAAAAGACCGCCGCCGCGTCCGACGGCGGAACCGGATTGCTCGCCGGGCGCGAACGCATGGTCGCGGTGGTCGGGCTGACGCTGGCCTTCGTGCTGCTGATGTACGTCAACTCGGCGCTCTCCGCCCATGCGATCGACATATTGATCGCGTTCGGGCTTTCCCACGACGCGGCGGTCATGGCCGCGTCCCTCAAAGGCATCGGCCAGGTGACCGGCCGGGTGTGGGAAATCGTTTTCGGCGGCGCGCTGCATCCGCTGACGCTGACCCTGATCGCGATCGGGCTCACGCCGTTCGCCCTGGTCGCGCTGCTGTTGCCGCTCGGGCTCGCCGCCGGCATCGCGTTCGCGTTCGGCCAGGGCGCCTCCAACGGCCTGGTCACCATCGCGCGCGGGGTCGCGCCGCTGGTGCTGTTCGGTTCGGCCGGCTACGGCGCGCTGATCGGCGCCATGACCGCGCCAGTGCTGCTGGCGATCGCGCTCGCGCCCGCGCTCTATGCCGTGATCGTCGAGGCGTGGGGGCACGAAGCCGCCATGCTCTCCAACATCGCCGCCGCGGCGGTCGGGTTCGCGATCGTGGTGTGGCTCGCGCGCCGGGTGCGGCGGCGGACCGCCTAGGCCTTGCCGACGTAGGTAAAGCCCGCTCCTTGCACCGCGGCGCGCACGGTTTCGGCCGCGACGGCGTCGTCGACCGCCACCGTCTTGGCGGCGAGGTCCACTTTGACCGCCGCTTTCGGGGCGGACGTTTTGATCGCGTTGGTGACGGCGTTGGCGCAGCCCTGGCAGGTCATGCCGTCGACTCGGTAGGTGGACATGGGTGTTTCTCCTTTCATGCGTTCGATTTTCAACGTTTTGCCGCGTGCGTATTTTCGGGAACGCGCGCGACCGCGCTCGCGGGGACGAGAACGAATCCCTTGGCGTCGAGGGTCGGCAGCCACGCGGCGAGCGCATCCAAGGTCCGGTCCTTGGGATGGCCGATGGCGATGGCCTGGCCGTGGCGGCGCGCCAGGGTTTCCAGTTCCTTGAGCCGCGCTTCGGGTTCGCCCGGGCGATCTTCGGCGTCGAGGAAAACGTTGCGTTCCTCGAACGGCACCCGGTGGCGCTCGGCCAGCGCGGCGGCGACGGTCTTGCCCGAGGTGCGGGAATCAAGGAACAGCAGCCCGCGCCGCCCCAGTTCCTCCATCACCACGTTCATGCCGTCGGCGTCGCGGGTGAAGCGGCTGCCCATGTGGTTGTTGACGCCGACGTAGCCCTCGAATCGGCCGAGGCCCCAGATCAGGCTCCTGCGAATCTCGTCGGCGCCCTGCCCGACCAGCAGGACGTTGGGGCCGGGATCGACGGACTTGTCGTTGGGCTCCATCGCCACGTGCAGCATCAGCTCGTGGCCGTTGGCGCGCGCCGCGCGCGTCTGTTCGGGAAGGTCGTGGGCATAGGTGAGGAACGAAAGCGTGAGCGGTCCGGGAAGGCGCGCCGCGCGCATCGAGCGCGCGCGGTCTATGCCTAAGTCGTCGATCACCACGACCACGCGCGGCTTGCCGTGGGCCTCGGGCGCCGGCTGGGCGTAGCGCCGCCACGGCGGCAGCGACGGATCGTCGGGAACGGCCGGGACCGCGCGCGTCGCAGGTCGCGCGGGCGGCACATAGGTTTGCCGCACCTCGCGCGCGAGCGGTTCTTCGTAGGCGTGTCCCTTTTCGCGCGCGCCGTCGTCGTCGGGCAGGATCGGCTTGTCGGGCGCGGTCACCAGCATCGAAGGCGGCCGCTGGGTCAGATACCAGGGAGTCGGCGGCGCGCCCGTGCCGGCGTGCGCAAGTTCGGGCTCGGGTTGCGCCTGCCGCCACAGTCCCGCCGCGCCGCCCACGATCACGGCGATGGTCAGGGCCCACCACCACTTTCGGGACTTGCGCCGCGATCGGGTCATGGCTCGTCCGGCGCGGACGCGATGTCGGCGAGGATCGGGCAATCGGGACGGTGGTCGCCGTGGCAGCGCGCGGCCAGGGCCAGGATCGTTTCGCGCATGGCCTTCAGTTTCGCGATCCGCTCGTCGAGTGCCCGCGCGTGTTCGAGGGCGAGCGCCTTGACGTCGGCGCTGGCCCGGTTTTTGTCCCGCCACAACGCCAGCAGCTTGGCGACTTCGTCGAGCGAAAAACCGAGATCGCGGGCGCGGCGGACGAAGCGCAGGGTCTCGATTTCCTTTTCGCCGTAGCGGCGGTAGCCGTTGTCGGCGCGCGGCGGGGGCGCCAGCAGGCCGATGCTTTCGTAATAGCGGATGGTCTTGGCGGGCACGCCGGTGGCGCGGGCGCAGGCGCCGATGTCGAGGGGCGTCGCGAGCGTGTCCATGATCCGAACCCTTCCCTAGCGTTGCGGGCGCCAGCGGCGCAGCAGCAGCGAACTCGCGACCACCGATACGCTGCTCATGGCCATCGCCGCCCCGGCGATCACCGGCGTCAGCAGCCCGAGCGCGGCGGCCGGGATCGCCACCACGTTGTAGACGAACGCCCAGAACAAGTTCCAGCGAATCCTGGCCGAGGTCGCGCGCGAGATGTCGATGGCGTCCGCGACCAGCCTGGGGTCGCCGCGCATCAGGGTCACCCCGGCGGCGTGCATCGCGACGTCGGCGCCCGAACCCATGGCGATGCCGACGTCGGCGGCGGCGAGCGCGGGTGCGTCGTTGACGCCGTCGCCGACCATCGCCACGGCGCGGCCTTGGCCACGAATCTTTTGCACTTCGTTCGCCTTGTCTTCCGGCAGGACTTCGGCGCGCAGCGATTGAATGCCGATTCGGCCGGCGACAGCGCGCGCGGTGCGGATGTTGTCGCCGGTCAGCATGACCGGCTCGATCCCCTCGGCCCGCAGCCGGGCGACGGCCTCGGCGGCTTGTTCGCGCGGCGCGTCGCCGATGCCGATCACCCCGAGCGCGCGCGAGGAATGAGCGTCCGCGATCCAGATCGCGGTGCGGCCTTCGGACTCGATCGCTTCGGCCGCCGCCTCGAGCGCGCCGACGGCGACGCCCATTTCGTTCATCAGCCGGCGGCTGCCGATGGCAACCGCGCGCCCGTTCACGTTGGCGCGCAGACCCCGGCCGGGAAGCGCGGTGAAATCCTTCGGCTCGCTCAACGCCAACCCCGCCTCGCCCGCCTTGGCGACCACGGCGCGGCCGAGGGGATGCTCGCTGCCCCGTTGCGCCGAGGCGGCGAGATGCAGCAGCGAATTTTCGTCTTCGCCCTCGCCGGCGACGATTTCGAATACCTTGGGCTTGCCCTCGGTCAGGGTTCCGGTTTTGTCGAAGACGACGATGCCGATCGCCTTAGCCCGCTCCAGGGCTTCCGCGTCCTTGATCAGGATGCCGTGGCGCGCGGCCAAGCCGGTGCCGACCATGATCGCGGTCGGCGTCGCCAAGCCGAGCGCGCACGGGCACGCGATCACCAGCACGGCGACGGCGTTGAGGATCGCGGTTTCGATACCGGCTCCGGCGATCAGCCAGCCGGCGACCGTGGCAGCGGCGACGGCGACGACCGCGGGCACGAAGATCGCCGCGATCCGATCGACGAACCGCTGGATCGGCGCCTTGCTCGCCTGCGCGTTCTGGATCAGGGCGATGATGCGCGCAATGGTCGATTGCACGCCGACCGTGGTGGCGCGCACGCGCAGCAGCCCGCTGCCGTTGATCGATCCGCCGGTCACCTTGTCGCCCGGATTTTTGGCGACCGGCAGGCTTTCGCCGGTCATCAGGGATTCGTCCACTTCGCTCGCGCCCTCGCTCACCATGCCGTCGACCGGCAAACGTTCGCCCGGCCGGACGACGACGGTCTCGCCGCTCGCGACCGACTGGGCGGGCACCTCGATCTCTGCCCCGTTCCGAACGACCCGCGCGGTTTCGGGGCGCAGGTTCATCAGGGCGCGCACCGCCGCGGTGGTCGAATGCATGGCGCGCGTTTCCAGGTACTTGCCGAGCAGGATCAGGGTGATGACCACCGCCGCCGCCTCGAAATAGAGTCCGTCCGGCGCCGCCGGTTCGGGCCGCAGCATCAGCCAGACGCTGAGGCCGTAGGCGGCGAGCGTTCCCAGGACCACCAGCAGATCCATGTTGCCGCTTCCGGCGCGCAGCGCCCGCCACGCGGGACCGTAGAACCGCGCCCCGGCGCCGAACTGGACGACGCTGGCAAGGCCGAGCTGAACCCACGCCGGAAACGAAAAGAGATGCGCGTCGGTCACGGCGCCGAACATATGCACGACGAACGGAACGGTCAGCAGCGCGGCGAACGCGAAGGTCCACCCTTCCCGCCGCACCCGTTCGCGCACTTTCGATTCGTCGTCGGCGATATCGGCCTGCGCGGGTGCGACGGCGGCGCCATAGCCCGCCTTGGCGACGGCGTGCAGCAGGTCGGCGACGGCGGAAGCGTCGTTTTGGACCGCGACGCGGGCCTCGGCGGTCGCCAGATTGACTTCGGCCCGGGTCACGCCGGGAACGGCGCCCAATGCCTTCTCGACCCGGGCGACGCAGGAGGCGCAGGTCATGCCCTCGATCGCGAGCCTATACAGAGTCGGATCGTCGGGTTCCGAAAAACCCTTTTGAGTCATAGCGTCAGGCATGGGAGGACCTAAAACATTACAGTTAACTATAATGTTTATATGGGCCCTCAAGGGTTAACCAGTCAAGGGGTTTAAAATGCGTTCCGGCGGGATATTTGCTTTCCATGGCGCCCCCCGGGGGCGCTATCAACCCACCGGCACGTCACCCCCGTCCCGAAATAACCATGTCCGCACCCGCGCCCGCCGCTTCCGGCGTCGGCTTGAGCGCACCCGCCAAGATCGCGCCTTCCGGCGTCGGCGTGCTCATGTTCGCGGCGCTCGGTGTCGTGTTCGGCGACATCGGCACCAGCCCGCTCTACGCCATCAAGGAAACCTTCGCCGGGGCCCACCCGCTGCCCATCGACCGTATGCACGTGTTCGGCGTGCTCTCGCTCGTCTTCTGGTCGATCATGTGCGTGGTATCGATCAAATACGTAATCATTTTGATGCGAGCCGACAATCGCGGCGAAGGCGGCAGTCTCGCGCTGCTCGCGCTGGTAACCCAGTCCGCCTCGGCGCGTCCTTGGCTTCTCCCCGTGATCGGCACCCTCGGCATCTTCGCGGCCGGCCTCTTTTACGGCGACGCCATGCTGACCCCGGCGATTTCGGTGCTGAGCGCGGTCGAAGGCTTGAAGGTCGTCGGTCCCTGGCTGGAACCCTGGATTCTGCCGCTGACGGCGGTCATCCTGTTTCTCCTGTTTCTGATCCAGCGCCAGGGCACGGCCACGGTCGGGACGATGTTCGGCGCGGTGATCCTGGTCTGGTTCGCGGTGTTGGCGCTGCTCGGGGTCGTCAACATTGCGTCCTATCCGAAGGTGCTGTCGGCGTTGTCGCCGCACCACGCGGCGGTGTTCCTGTGGAACGACGGATTGATCGGCTTCCTCGCGCTCGGTTCGGTGGTGCTGGTGGTGACCGGCGCCGAGGCGCTCTACGCCGACATGGGCCATTTCGGACGCCTGCCGATCCGGCTCGCCTGGTACCTGATCGTGCTGCCGGGGTTGCTGCTCAATTACTTCGGCCAGGGGGCGTTGCTGCTCGCCCATCCCGAGGCCATCGAAAATCCGTTCTTCCTCATGTCGCCCGAATGGGCGCTGGCGCCGATGATCGTCCTGGCGACGCTGGCCACCGTGATCGCGTCGCAGGCGACGATTTCCGGCGCGTTTTCCATCACGCAGCAGGCGATCCAACTCGGCTATATCCCGCGCATGAGAATCCTGCACACGTCGGCCCGGGAAATCGGCCAGATTTATCTCCCCTTCGTCAATTGGCTGATGATGATCTGCGTGCTCGGCCTGGTGCTCGGCTTCCAGAGTTCGAGCAACCTGGCCGCCGCCTACGGCGTCGCGGTGACCGGCACCATGACCATCACCACGCTGCTGGTCGGCGCGATTATGCTGTTGTTGTGGAACTGGAGCTGGCGCAAGACCGTCGCCGTTCTCGCCGTCTTTCTGCTGCTCGATCTCGCCTTCTTCGGCGCGACCGCGACCAAGATCACTCATGGCGGCTGGTTCCCGCTCGCGGTCGGTTTCGTGATATTCGTCCTGCTCACCACCTGGAAGCTGGGACGCGGCCTGCTGCTGGCGCGCCGGACCCGGATGGCGCTGTCGATCGAGGATTTCAAGAAATCCCTCTCGCCGTCGATCGCGCGCGTTCCGGGTACGGCGATCTTCCTCACCCGCGCGGCGGAAGGCGTGCCGACCGCGCTCCTGCACAACCTTAAGCACAACAAGATCCTGCACGAGCGGGTGGTGCTGCTGACGGTGGCAATCGAGGACGCGCCCTACGTGCCCGCCGAGCGGCGCGTGACCCACAAGGATTTCGGCGACAACTTCAGCCAAGTGACCCTCCATTTCGGGTTCATGGATTCACCCGATATTCCCAAGACCCTGGCCAATGCGTCCCTCGCCGAACTCGGCTTTTTCTATGACGTGTTCCAGATCACCTATTTCGTCAGCCGCGAAACCATCATTCCGGTCGATACCCCGGACATGATCATCTGGCGCAAGCATCTCTATGCCTGGATGACGCGCAACGCGTCCGGCGCGGCGGAATTCTTCCAGCTACCCCGCAATCGGGTGGTCGAACTCGGCGCCCAGGTCGAAGTATGATAACTTGCAGGCGTTCGATCATGAGGTGCCTGCATGACCAACTTCGACCGCGTCAAAGCGCTGGCCTTCGATTATTACGGAACCATCGCCGATAAAACCGCGCTGGCCGCGGAGATCGACGCTGCTTTTCCGAACAAGGGCAGCGCCTTCGTCAAACTGTGGTTCGCCCAGACCCAGCGCTACTGTTTTCAGAACGGGATGATGGGCCGCTATCTTCCATGGAGCGAATTGGTCAACGCCGCCTTCAAATTCACCTGCGCGGAATTGGGATTGGCCGTGAAGGATTCTTTGCGCGACCGCTGGATCGAAGCCGATACGCGGCTTCCGGTGTACGCCGAGGCGCCCACGGCCTTGCCCCGCCTCGCCGCTCGGTTCGGCCTCTTCGTGCTGTCGATGGGTTCGCCCTGGATGATCGAAAAGAGCCAGGCCAACGCCGGCATCTCCGGGCACTTCAAGGGCGTGATCAGCGCGGAGCCGAGCAAAATCTACAAGCCGGCGAAAGCGGCCTACGAACTGGGCGTCAACCGGATCGGCGTCGCCGCCGACGAGATCGCCTTCGTGTCGGGAAATTCCTTCGATGTCATCGGAGCCAAGAATTACGGCTATCCGACCGTCTGGGTGCGCCGCTATGGCCAGGCCCTCGACGACCTGGGGTTGGTTCCCGACCTGATCGTCAAGGATCTGGGTGAAATGGCCGACGCGCTGGGCGCCTGAAAAAGCCTCGTAAACAGAGGCCGGCACAACCGGTTTTAGCCCGCTCATGAACTTTCACATTCGGGCCCGGGACGGTATGATCCGCCCCCGGCTTTTCGGACGGTGCGCCCCATGCTGCTGCTCATCGATAACTACGACAGTTTCACCTACAACCTGCGCCATTACCTGGGCGAACTCGGCGCCGAGGTGATGGTGAAGCGCAACGACGCGCTCACGCCCGACGAAGCCCTGGCGCTGGCGCCCGAGGGCATCGTCATTTCGCCCGGTCCGTGCGATCCCGACAAGGCGGGCATCTGCCTCGACCTCATCCGCAGGAACGCCGGGCGGGTTCCGCTGCTCGGCGTCTGCCTCGGCCACCAGGCCATCGGCCAGGCCTACGGCGGGCGCGTGGTGCGCGCGCCCAAGCCGATGCACGGCAAGGTCAGCGAAATCCGCCACAACGGGCGCGGCCTGTTCGCCGGCATCCCGTCGCCCTTGCACGCGACGCGCTACCATTCGCTCACGGTCGCGCGCGAGGGATTGCCCGACGTTCTCGAAATCACCGCCGAAAGCGATGACGGCGTGATCCAGGGTCTGTCGCACCGCACCCAGCCGGTGCACGGCGTCCAATTCCATCCCGAAAGCATCCATTCGGAACACGGGCACGCGATCCTGCGCAATTTTCTGGCGCTCGCCCGCGTCAAGGAAGCGGCATGAGCGAGCATCCGCCCTCGCCCCGCTCGTTGAAGCCGCTGCTCGCCAAGGTCGCGGACGGCAAACCGTTGAGCGAAGCGGAAGCGGCGTCCGCCTTCGACATCATCATGTCGGGCGAAGCGACCGCGGCCCAGATCGGCGGATTCCTGATGGGCTTGCGCGTGCGCGGCGAAACGGTCGAGGAAATCGCCGGCGCGGTCACGGTCATGCGCGAGAAGATGACGCGCATCGCGGCGCCGCCCGGCACCATCGACGTGGTCGGCACCGGCGGCGACGCGCAGGGCACCTATAACGTCTCCACGGCGGCGGCGCTGATCGTCGCCGGCGCAGGCGTGCCGGTCGCCAAGCACGGCAACCGCGCCGTATCCTCCAAATCGGGCGCGGCCGACGTGCTCAAGGCCCTCGGCGTCAATCTCGACTGCGACTTCGTCCTGGTCGAGCGCGCGCTCAGGGAAGCGAGCATCGCGTTCCTGATGGCGCCGCGCCATCACGGCGCCATGCGCCACGTCGGCCCGGCGCGCGGCGAGTTGGGCGTGCGCACGATCTTCAACATCCTCGGGCCGCTCTCCAACCCGGCCGGGGTCAAGCGCCAGATGACCGGATGCTTTTCGCGCGCCTGGATCGAACCGATGGCCGCCGTGCTCGGCCGATTGGGCTGCGAGCGCGCCTGGGTGGTGCACGGCAGCGACGGCCTCGACGAATTGACCACTACCGGAAAATCCTTCGTTGCCGAATGGAAGGACGGCCGCGTGCATACCTTCGAGGTGGCGCCCGAGGACGTCGGTCTCGCCCGCGTCAACCCGGCGCTGCTCAAGGGCGGCGACGCGGAGGTCAACGCCCGCGCCATCCGCGAGGTGCTGGACGGAAAGTCGAATCCCTTCCGCGACATCGCCGAGTTCAACGCGGGCGCCGCGCTTCTGATCGCGGGCAAGGCCAAGAATCTGTCGGAAGGCGTCAAGCTCGCCGCCCAATCGGTCGAACAAGGACGGGCCAAGGCGGCGCTGGACGCCCTGGTGCGGATCACCAATTCGGACGCGGCGCAGTGAGTGCCCCGGTGGCGAACGACATTCTCGCGAAAATCTGCGCCGACAAGCGCCGTCACGTGGCGGCGCGCAAGCAGGCCGCGCCCGAAAGCGGACTGCGCGCCCGCGCCCAGGCGGCCGAACCGCCGCGCGGTTTTCACAAGGCGCTCGCCGCCGCGCGACGGGCCGGGCATTTCGCGCTGATCGCGGAAATCAAGCGCGCCTCGCCTTCGGCCGGACTGATCCGCGCCGATTTCGACGTCGCCCGCCTGGCCCGCGCCTATGCCGAGGGCGGCGCCGCGTGCCTCTCGGTATTGACCGATGCGCCCTATTTCCAGGGCGCGGACGAATTCGTGGCGGCGGCGCGGCAAGCGGCACCCTTGCCGGTGCTGCGCAAGGATTTCATGCTTGATCCCTACCAGATCGTCGAATCCCGCGCCCTCGGCGCCGACTGCGTGCTGCTGATCCTAGCGGCGCTGACGGACGGCGAAGCGGCGGCGTTGGAAAGCGAAGCGCTCCGTCTCGGCATGGACGTGCTGGTCGAAGTCCATGACGACGCCGAACTCGATCGCGCGCTCAAGCTGAAATCGACCCTGATCGGGGTCAACAACCGCGATCTCAAGTCCCTGAAGGTCGACCTCGCCACCGGCGAACGGTTGATCCCGCGCATTCCCAAGGACCGTCTTGCCGTCGCCGAAAGCGGGCTCGCGGTCCCCGCCGATCTCGCGCGCATGGCGGCCTGCGGCGCGGGCGGATTCCTGATCGGCGAATCCCTGATGCGCGAAAAAGACGTCGCCGCCGCGACCCGAGCGCTGCTCGCGCCCCCGGCCCCGCGGCGCGCGGCGAAAGGATAGCGACATGGCGCGCAAGCTCACCCACATCGACGCCAAAGGCAACGCGGTCATGGTCGACGTGGGAACCAAGCCGTCGACCGAGCGCGTCGCCACCGCCAAGGGCAGCGTTTACATGCAGGCGGCGACCTTGAAGCGGATCATGCGGGGCGGCGTCAAGAAGGGCGACGTGCTCAGCGTGGCCCAGCTCGCGGGCATCATGGGCGCCAAGCGCACGCCCGACCTGATCCCGCTCTGCCATCCGCTCGGGCTGACCTCGGTCACGGTCGAATTGACGTGCGATCCCAAGCGCAAGGCGGTCGATATCGCCGCCACCTGCGCCGTCACCGGGCAAACCGGCGTCGAAATGGAAGCGATCACCGCCGTCGCCGTCGCCGCGCTCACCGTCTACGACATGTGCAAGGCCATCGACCGCGCCATGCGGATTTCCGACATCCGGCTCGTCTACAAGGCGGGCGGCAAGTCGGGCGTGTTCCGGGGCAAGTAGGATGATTTCGGTCGCGGAAGCGCTGGCGAAGGTGCTGGCCGGGGTCGAGACCGTTCCGGCGGAAACGGTCGGGTTGTCCGCCGCGCTCGGGCGCGTGCTCGCGGCCGACGTCGCCGCCCGCCTTTCCCATCCGCCCAAGGCGGTTTCCTCCATGGACGGCTACGCGGTGCGCGCGGCCGACACGGCAAAGACGCCGGCGACATTGCGGCTGGCGGGCGAATCCGCCGCCGGCGCGGGCTTTGCCGGCAAGGTCGAGCCCGGAACGTGCGCGCGCATTTTTACCGGCGCGCCGGTGCCGGAGGGCGCCGATGCCATCGTCATCCAGGAGGACACCGCGCGCGACGGCGAGCGCGTGACGATCCAAGCGACGGCCAAGCCGGGCGAATGGATCAGGCCCCAGGGCCTCGATTTCCGCGCGGGCGACGTGCTGCTCAAGGCCGGCGCGCGCTTGACCGGGCGCGATTTGGGCCTGGCGGCGTCCATGAACGTGCCCTGGCTTCAGGTCCGGCGCCGGCCGCGCATCGCGATCCTCGCGACCGGCAACGAGGTGGTGTGGCCGGGCGATCCGGTCGGGCCCGACCAGATCGTCAGTTCCAACAGCATCGCGCTCGCGGGCTATGTGAGCGAGATGGGCGGCGAGCCGCTCAATCTCGGCATCGCGCCGGACGAGCCCAAGGCGCTGCTCGCCCTGATCGAGGCGGCGCGCGGCGCCGATCTTCTGGTCACCAGCGGCGGCGCCTCGGTCGGCGACTACGACCTGGTGCGGGAAGCCCTGGGACGGAGCGGTTTCGACCTCGGCTTCTACAAGGTCGCCATGCGGCCGGGCAAACCGCTGATCTTCGGGCGGCTTTCCGGCATTCCCGTGCTCGGGTTTCCCGGCAACCCGGTCTCCGCCGGGGTGTGCGCCGCCGTCTATCTCAAGCCGGCGATGGCGAAGATGCTCGGGCTCGCCCGCCCGGCGGGGCCCGAACCGACCGCGATCCTGGGGCGGGATCTTCCCGCCAATGACCAGCGCGAGGACTACCTCCGCTCCCAACTCGCCTTCAACGACGCGGGCGAGGAAGTGGCGACGCCGTTCGAGCGCCAGGATTCCTCAATGATGGCCAATTTCGCCCGCGCCGATTGCCTGGTGATTCGCGCCGCGAAGGCGCCCGCGATCAAAAAAGGCGAGCGGGTGCGCATCCTGCGCCTGCGCGCCGACTGAACTCGTTCGCCGTTAAATACCGAAAAAACATTGTGAAACCCCAATGAGGTCCATTCCCAATGGGAGCGGACCATTATAATTGTTGACACGTATGGTGAACTAAACTAGAACAATGGCGAACGTACCGTCTTTGTTCCATATGTTGGGCCATCGCCGTCCCGATGGTCCCGGAGGGCAAGCATGTTGACCCGAAAGCAGCACGAACTGTTGGTGTTCATCGACCGGCGCTTGAAGGAAACCGGCGTTTCGCCCTCCTTCGACGAAATGAAGGAAGCGCTCGACTTGAAATCCAAGTCGGGCATCCACCGCCTGATCACCGGGCTGGAGGAGCGCGGCTTCATCCGTCGCCTCGCGCACCGCGCCCGCGCGCTGGAAGTGCTGCGCCTGCCGGAAAACATGGAAGGCGCGCCCGCGCCGG
Organism: uncultured Hyphomicrobiales bacterium; assembly: GCA_964412955.1. Taxonomy (GTDB): domain Bacteria; phylum Pseudomonadota; class Alphaproteobacteria; order Rhodospirillales; family 2-12-FULL-67-15; genus 2-12-FULL-67-15. The sequence continues at coordinate 66,096 of CAYPQV010000002.1, read as the reverse complement.
CGGGCGGGTTCGCGCCCAAGCTGATCAAGGGCGATTTCCGCCTGCCCCCGGCGGCGCAGGCGGCCGCCGCGCGCAACGCCATGCAGATTCCCATGTACGGGCGGATCGCCGCCGGCACGCCGATCGAGGCGTTGCGCGACACCGCGACCGTCGAGGTGCCCGCCGCGCTGCTCGGCGCGGGCGAGCACTACGCCCTCGAGGTCCAGGGCGATTCCATGATCGAGGCCGGGATTTTCGACGGCGACACCGCCGTCATCCGCCGCTGCGATACCGCCGACAACGGGACCATCGTGGTCGCACTGGTCGAGGGCGACAACGAAGTGACCTTGAAGCGGATTCGCCGTCGCGGCGCCTCGATCGCGCTCGAGCCCGCCAACCGCACCTACGAAACCCGCATCTTCGGGCCCGACCAGATCAAGGTGCAGGGCCGCCTGGTCGGCCTGCTCCGGAAGTACGACTGAGTTAGGGTTCGTCTATGAATCACGAGACGTATAAAACGATATACTTTCTTCAGACCAACACGAACATCACTTGGTTCGATTCTTTGGAGAAAGCCCAAGCTGCGGGTATGGGCGACGAGTCGGCCTTAATTGAGAGATACTCACAGCCTTTAGTACCGATACGAAGTTGGCGTTACGATTCTGAAGTTAATAGTTGGGTCGAGGGCGCGTAGAAATTTTCTTACACCTTTCGTTCTGATTATCCCCCCACCCTGTCCCTCCCCCGCAAGGGGGGAGGGAAATCCAATTTCCCCCTCCCCCTTGATGGGGGAGGGTTGGGGTGGGGGTGAGTTGGTATTTCTATTCACTCGTTTTCGTCTTCTTCAATTTCCAGCAACGGCGCGCCAGTCGCCCGGCTTCGCCCCGGTCTCGGCACCCACGGCCGGTTTCCGCGCGCGTCGTTGACCGCTTCGATCCTGATTCCGTCCGCGCCGATCCAGATCGCGTGCGCGCCCTTGGCGCGGAGATCGTTGCGGTCGATCAGCGCCGTTCCCGGGCACAGGCGCCGGGCCGGGATTGCGCTCACCACCAGATCGGCCCGGCCGCAATCTTCCGCCAATGCGCCGCGTTCGCGCGCCAAGGCCACGGCGCGGCCGCGCGCGCGCACCACGCACCCCATGGAGTCGCACCCCAGGCGATCGGCGCTTTCCGCCTCGCCCGGGCGCGGCCAGGGCGCGGCGTCGCCCTCCTCCACGCCCGCGAGCCGGAGCCAGGATTCGCGGCTCAGCCGGTTGCCGCGCGGGGCCGAGAGCGCGAGACCGCCCGCTTCGGTGCGGACGGCGAGCAGACGGCCTTCGCCGTCGACGAGAATATCGGGCGGCGTCGTGGCGAGCGCGCTCGCGAGGCCGAGGGCCGCGACCGGAACGCCGGCCAGCCGCCGCCTGCCCCGCATCAGGACGAGCCACAGTCCGCCCAGGGTCGCCAGCACCAGGCCCCACGCCGGCATGGCGGGCGCCAGAATCCCGGCGCCGGGCCAATCGGCGACCGTTTCGGCAATGGCGATCAGGAAATCGGTTCCGAGCCCCATCGGCGCCAGCGCCAGCGCTTCGAGCCCGAACGGCATCAGCGCGAACGCCAGCACCGCCCACGGCATGATCCAGAAGCTGGTCAGCGGCACCGCGATCATGTTGGCGGCGATGCCGTACACGGCGAAGCGGTTGAAGTGGTAGACGGCGTAGGGCGTGGTGGCGAGGGTGGCGACGAGCGACGTCAGGGCGATGGCGGCGAACATACCGGCCGTGCCGCGAATCCATCCGCGCCGCCCGGGAGGCGCAAGATTCTCGCCCTTCCATTCGTAGGCGGCGATCAAGGCGGCGACCGCCGCGAACGACATTTGGAATCCGGGATTGAGCAGACTTTCCGGCTGCACCAGCAGGATCGCCGCCGCCGCCCAGGCGAGCGTGCGCATGGTCAGCGCGCGGCGGTCGACCAGCACCGCGATCATCACCAGCCCGACCATGATCAGGGAACGTTGGGTCGGCGCCGCCATGCCGGCGAGCAGGGCGTACGCCAGCGTGCCGGGGATCGCCGCCGCCGCCGTCCATTTCTTGATCGGAAAGTTGAGCGCGAGCGGCGGGATCAGCGCGAAAGCCGCGCGCAAGCCGACGAACAGGATCGCCGCGACCAGGCCGACGTGCAGGCCGGAAATGGAGAGCAGGTGCACTAGGCCGGAATCGCGCATCGCCGCGTTGACCGACGCCGGGATCGCCGAGCGATCCCCGGTCATCAGCGCGGCGGCCACCGCCCCGCCCGCGCCCGGCACGGCCGCCTGGACGCGCCCGGTCAGATCCTGGCGCAGACGTTCGAGGCCGCGCCAGAAGGCACCTTCGCCGCTTGCGCTTTCCTCGGCGCGCGCGATGCGCGTCACGCCGCCGACGGCGAAGCCGACCGCGCCGAGGGAACGGAAATAGGCGTGGCGCTGGAAATCGTACGCACCGGGCGCCGCCGGCGCGGGCGGCGGGGCAAGCACGGCCCGCGTCGCGATCCAGTCCCCGGGGACCAGCGGCTCCGGCGGAATTTTTCTCACGCGCAGTCGGACGTATTCCGGCGTGCGTTCCGGCGGCAGTTGGCTGGCACGGACGCGCTCGAGGGTGACGCGCGCGCCCTCGCCTGCCGGCAGGATTTCCACCTGCACGATCCGCGCCTGCACCGTGACCGGACCGATTTTCGATTCCAGAACCGGCGCGGCGATCATGGCCGTGCGTACTTGCGCCGCCGCGAACCCGACCGCGACCGCGACCAGCGCGCCCGCCGCGACGCGGGCGAGGCTCGCGGGAGTCGCCCGGCTGAGTCCGGCGAGGAGTCCGGCGCTCGACATCAGCGCCAGGACGCCGACCCACCACGCGGGCTCGACGGACAGCACGAAATAGAACCCGATCCCGGCGCCGAGACACACCGGCAACCAGAGCGCGAGGCGATCCTGTTCCTCGGCCATGAGCCGCTCCAGATACGCGCGGCTTCCGGCCAAAGGGTTAACGCGGGGTCGAGCCGTAATAATGCGGGTTTCCCCCATGCTGCATGTGCTAAGAAGTTATGATATGCATTACCGGACTGCTGGCTCCTGATTTTAACCGAGAATCGCCGCCGCCCGCCATGAAGGTCGTGACCCGTTTCGCGCCGTCGCCCACCGGATTCCTGCATATCGGCGGGGCCCGGACGGCGCTGTTCAACTGGCTGTTCGCCCGGCACCAGAGGCGCCACGGCGACGGCGGCACCTTCCTGCTTCGGATCGAGGACACCGACCGGGCGCGCTCGACGCCGGAAGCGGTCGCCGCCATCATCGACGGCCTCAAGTGGCTCGGCCTCGACTGGGACGGCGAACCGATCTCCCAATTCGCGCGGCGCGAGCGCCACGCCGAAGCCGCGCGCGAGCTGCTCGCGGCCGGGCGCGCGTATCGCTGCTACTGCACTCCGGCCGAGCTGGAAGAAATGCGCGAAAAGGCCCGGCGCGAAGGCCGCCCCGTCCGCTACGACGGCCGCTGGCGCGACCGCGACCCGGCCGAGGCGCCCGCCGGCGTCGATGCTGTCGTCCGGCTCAAGGCGCCGACCGAGGGCGACACGGCGGTCGAGGATATCGTGCAAGGCGAAGTGCGCGTCGCCAATTCCCAACTCGACGACATGGTGCTGCTGCGCAGCGACGGCACGCCGACCTACATGCTGGCGGTGGTGGTCGACGACCGCGACATGGGCATCACCCATGTGGTGCGCGGCGACGACCATCTCACCAACACTTTTCGCCAGCTGCAGCTTTACCGCGCCTTCGGCTGGGAACCGCCGCGCTTCGCCCACATACCCCTGATTCACGGGCCCGACGGGGCCAAGCTCTCCAAGCGCCACGGCGCGCTCGGGATCGAGGCCTATCGCGACCTGGGCTACCTGCCGGAGGCGCTCCGTAATTACCTGCTGCGCCTCGGCTGGGGCCACGGCGACGCCGAAATCATCGATGACCGTCAGGCGATCGAATGGTTCGATCTTTCCGGCATCGGCCGTTCGCCCGCGCGCTTCGATTTCGCCAAGCTCGATTCGCTCAACGGCCATTATCTGCGCCAGGCCGACGACGCGCGCCTGGTGGAACTGGCCGCGCCGTTGGTCGAGAAAACCGTCGGCGCCCCCCTCGCCCCCGAAGCCCGCGCCCGGATCGCGCGCGGCATGGGCGGTCTCAAGGAACGGGCCAAGACGCTCCGCGAGCTTGCCGCCGGCGCCGCGTTCTATGCCCGGCGTCGGCCGCTGCCGATTTCGGCCAAGGCTGGGGACATTCTCGCCGGCGCCGAGGACCGCTTGCGCCGTCTCGCCGATGCGTTGCGCGCCGAAACCGATTGGTCCGGCGCCGCGCTTGAAGTCGCGGTGCGCGGTTTCGCCGAAGCCGAGAACGCCAAGCTCGGCCAAGTGGCGCAACCGTTGCGCGCCGCGCTGACCGGTGAAGGCGTCTCGCCGCCGATTTTTGAGGTGATGGCCGTGCTCGGGCGCGACGAATCCCTCGGCCGCATCGAGGACGCGCTCGACAAGAAACGCGCCGCCGTCGCCTGATTTCCGTTTACACCGACCGTTGCAAAGGAGCCGATCCATGAGCGAAGCGACCACCAAGGCCAAGTCGGACACCATCACGGTGATCGACAACCGGAGCGGAAAGTCGTTCGATTTCCCCGTTCTCAAGGGCAGCGTCGGGCCGGACGTGTTCGACATCCGCAAGCTCTACGCCCAGACCGGGTGCTTCACCTACGACCCGAGCTTCACCTCGACCGCCAGCACCGAATCCAAGATCACCTTCATCGACGGCGACCAGGGCGTGCTGCTCTATCGCGGCTATCCGATCGACCAGTTGGCCGAGAATTCGGATTTCATGGAGGTCTGCTACCTTCTGCTCAACGGCGAACTGCCCAACGTCGCGCAGAAGAAGGAATTCGTGCATAACATCACCTACCACTCGATGATCCACGAACAGGTGAACTACTTCTTCCGCGGGTTCCGGCGGGACTCGCACCCGATGGCGGTGATGTGCGGCGTGGTCGGCGCGCTCGCCGCGTTCTACCACGACAACCTCGACATCAATGATTCGCGCCACCGCGAGATTTCGTCGCACCGGCTGATCGCCAAGATGCCGACCATCGCGGCGGCGGCCTACAAGTATTCGATCGGCCAGCCGTTCGTGTACCCGCGCAACACCCTCGGCTACGCCGAGAACTTCATTCATATGATGTTCTCGACGCCGTGCGAGGAATACAAGGTGAGCCCGATCCTGGCCAAGGCCATGGACCGGATATTGATTCTGCACGCTGATCACGAGCAGAACGCCTCGACCTCGACCGTGCGCCTCGCGGGATCGAGCGGCGCCAATCCGTTCGCCTGCATCGCCGCCGGCATCGCCTCGCTCTGGGGCCCGGCCCACGGCGGCGCCAACGAGGCGGTGCTGACCATGCTCGCCGAAATCGGCGACAAGAAGAACATCCCCGACTTCATCAGGCGCGCCAAGGACCCCAAGGACAACGTGCGCCTGATGGGCTTCGGCCACCGGGTCTACAAGAACTACGACCCGCGCGCCAAGATCATGCAGCGCACCTGCCACGAGGTCTTGGGCGAACTCGGTATCAAGAACTCCCCCGAATTGGAGATGGCGGTCGAACTCGAGCGCATCGCCCTCGAGGACGACTATTTCGTCCAGCGCAAGCTCTACCCCAACGTCGATTTCTATTCCGGCATCATCTTCCGGGCGATGGGAATTCCGACCGCGCTGTTCACCGCGCTGTTCGCGGTCGCGCGCACGGTCGGCTGGATGGCGCAATGGGCGGAAATGGTCGCCGACCCGGCCCAGCGCATCGGCCGGCCGCGCCAACTCTACACCGGCGCGACCGAGCGCAAATTCGTGCCGCTCGACAAGCGGAAGTGACGGATACGCCCTTTCGCGCGTTGCGGACCGAAACAAGGCGACCCCATGTGGCCCAGGAAATCTGCCGACCGTGAATCGTCGGAAGAAAATTTCGCCGTGGCCAGGACCGACGCGGAATGGCGCAAGACGCTCACGCCGGCGCAATACGAGGTGTTGCGCCGGCACGGCACCGAGCGCCCGCGCTCGAGCCCGCTCGACAAGCAATACGGCGCCGGCCGCTATCATTGCGCCGGTTGCGATCAGCCGTTGTTCGATTCGTCGGCCAAGTTCGACAGCGGCACCGGCTGGCCGAGCTTCCACACCCCGCTCGAGGGCGCGGTCGGCAGCCGCGAGGACATGTCCCATTTCATGCGCCGGACCGAGGTCCATTGCGCGCGCTGCGGCGGGCATCTGGGCCACGTGTTCCCCGACGGCCCGGCGCCCACCGGGCAGCGCTATTGCCTGAACGGCGTCTCGCTCCGCTTCGCGCCCGAAGGAACGTGAATTACTTCCGCTCGATCAGCTCGATCTTGTAGCCGTCCGGGTCTTCGACGAAGGCGATCACGGTGGTACCGTGCTTCATCGGCCCCGGCGGGCGGGGAATCCTGGCCCCGGCGGCCTTGAGCGCGTCGCAGGTGGCGTAGATGTCGGAAACGCCGAGGGCGACGTGCCCGTAGCCGGTGCCGATCTGGTAGGGCTCCTTCTGGTCCCAGTTGTAGGTGAGTTCGATCGCAGCCATCTCGTCTTCCGGTCCGTAGCCGACGAAGGTGTTGGTGAAGCGTCCCTCCGGGTACTCCTTCTGGCGCAGCACCTTCATACCGAGGATTCGGGTGTAGAAGTCGAGGGAACGTTTAAGGTCGAACACCCGGATCATGGTGTGCAGCATCCGGGGCTGGGTTTGGCTTGCGGTCATGGCGTCTCCGGGGCGTCTTGCGCTCAGTCGATCAATTTGCCGTTGGCGTCGAAAAACGGATGGGTGCCGCCGAAATCGCCGAGCACGGCGGTGTGGCTGACCAGCACGCCGTCGCGCCACATGTGCAACATATAACCGGGCGGCTCCAGGCGAAAGCCGCCCGGGCCTTCGTTCAAGTCGAGGGCGACCTGGTGCGCCGGGCTCGGGCTGGTGGTGACGCGCCGCCCCCCGACTTGGGATTGGATGGTGCGGTGAAGGTGCCCGCACAGGATCGCCTGGATTTGCGGATGGCCGGCGACTATGTCGGCGAAACGCATCCGGGCGCGAAGGCCGATCTTGTCCATGTGGCCGATCCCGGTCGGGAACGGCGGATGGTGCATGAAAATCAGCGTCGGCTTGCCGGGCGCGGCGGCGAGCGTCTTGTCGAGCCAGGAAAGCCGTTCGTCGCAGAGATCGCCCCCGCCCGAACCGGGCACCAGGGTGTCTAGCGCGACCAGGCGCAAGGGCCAGCCCTCGACCACATAGTGCAGAAAACCTTCGGCCGGCAGGTAACCTTGGGCGCCGAAGGCCTGGCGCATCCCTTCCCGGCTGTCGTGGTTGCCGGGGATGACGAAGATCGGCGCCTTCAACGGGGCCAGCAGGGACTTGAGATGGTCGTATTCCTCGCGCGTGCCGAAGTCGACGAGATCGCCGGTCATCAGGATCACGTCGGGCGCCGGGTCGAGCGCGGCGACTTCGGCGACGCAGGCCGCGAGCATGGCGGCGGTATCGACCTTGCGGTAGGCGAGCTTGCCCGGAAGCTTGATGTGGGTATCGGTGATTTGGGCGATCAGCATGGCGGTTGTTTCCGAGTAACGCTCAAAGGGCCATAAGCCGCGCCGGGTCGATGGTCAATCCCACGCTGTCGCCGTGGCTGAAGTCGCGCCGCGTGTGGGTTTCGACCACCAGGGTCTTGCCGGGCTCGGTTTCGACGAACAGCCGGGTCCGGTCGCCGAGAAAGAACGAAGCCACCACCCGCCCACGCAAATGGGGCGGATCGCTTTCCGCGATGGCGGCATCCTCGGGCCGGAACAAGGCTTCGGTCGTTTCCGGCGGGGCGTCGGGCCAGGGCATGGCACCGGCCGGCGTGACAAAAGTCCCGTTCCGGACGACGCCGGAAACGCGGTTCATGGTGCCGATGAAATCGGCGACGAACCGGGTTGCCGGCCGGTGGTAGATGTCGCGCGGCAGGCCGACCTGGGCGACCTTGCCGTGATCCATGACCACGATGCGGTCGCCGAGCGCCATCGCTTCGGACTGGTCGTGGGTGACGTAGATCGCGGTGATGCCGAGGCCGCGCAGCAACTGGTCGATTTCGAGCCGCAGCACGTCGCGGAGCTTGGCGTCGAGAGCGGTCAACGGCTCGTCCAGCAGCAGCGCGCGCGGGCGGACGGCGATGGCGCGGGCAAGGGCGACGCGCTGGCGCTGCCCGCCGGACAGCTGATCGACCTGGCGGGACGCGAGCGGCTCGATCCGCATCATCGCCAGCATCTCGTCGACCCGTTCGGCGACCGCCTTCCTGCCGTCGCCGCGAATGCGGAGCCCGTAGCCGATGTTTTCGGCGACGTTCATGTTGGGAAACAGCGCGTAGGATTGGAACACCATGCCGACGTTGCGTTTTTCGATCGGCAGATGGGTGACGTCGGTTCCGTCGAACAGCACACGACCGCCCGCGTCGGGTTCCTCCAGGCCGGCGATGATGCGCAAGGTGGTGGTCTTGCCGCAGCCCGACGGCCCGAGAAAGACGACGGTTTCGCCCGCCTTGATGTCGAGATCGAGCGGTTCCAGCGCGCGGGTTCCGTCGCCGAAGGTCTTGGCGCACCGCGAAAGCGTGATGGCGAGCGGTTGCAGGCGTTCGGTCATGCGCTCATCCCCCGGCCGCGACGGTTTTCGTCTTGCCCATGTTGGCCACCGCCTGCATGACCAGGAGCAAGGGTACGATCATGAAGAAAAAGACGAGAGTGTAGGCGCTGCCGACTTCCAGGCGCAACGACGCATAGGCGTCGGCGAGCCCGACCGGCAGCGTCTTGGTCAGCGGCGTGTGCAACAGCCACGTCATGTTGAATTCGCCCATCGAGAGCGTCACGACCATCAGCGAACCCGCCAGGATGCCCGAACGGCAGTTGGGCAGAACGATATGGAAAAAGCGCTGGGCGAACCCGGCGCCGAGGCTGGCGGCGCCCTCCTCCAGCGTCTTGAGGTCGATCGCGGACAGCACCGCGAGGACGGCGCGGATCATGAACGGCAGCGTGAACAGGATATGTCCGACCAGAATGAACGTCCACGACGTGCGGAATCCGCCGGCGGCGCCGTACGTGACGATCAGGGCGAGCGCGGTCGCCAATCCGGGCACCGCGACCGGCATGACCAGCAGTTCCTCGAGCGAGCGCGTCAGCGCACTTTGGCGCTTGGCGAGCACGTACGCGGCCGGGATGCCGAGCACCAGCGTCGCCGCGAGGCACGCAAGCGAAATGCCGATCGACAGGAAAATCGTGTCGCGGTATCCCGACCAGACTTCGCCCACCCAGCGGAGCGTCAGGCCGCTTTGCAGGCCGGTTTGGTAATTGACCGTCAACCCCGCCAGAATCGAGAGGATCACCGGTACGATCAGGAACGCGCACACCGCGAGGGTGAACGCGAGCTGCAGCCCGAACAGGATCTTGCGGCGTCCCATGATCACCCCGCCGCCGCCACGGTCGAGCCGGCCGCCGTTCGCGCCACCGCCAGGACCATCCAGGTGATCAAGCCCAGGAAGAAGCTCAAGGCCGCCGCCATCGCGATATTAGCCTGCAAGGTGAACTCGGTGTAGATCACCATGGGCAGGACGTTGATCCGGGTCGCCAGGGTGAACGCGGTGCCGAACGCGCCGACGGCGGTGGCAAAGCAGATGGCGCCGGCGGAGATGAAGGCCGGTTTCAGTCCCGGCAGGATCACGTCGCGCACCACCTGCCAGGTGGAGGCGCCGAGGGATCGCGCCGCTTCTTCCAGCTTGGGATCGAGTTTTTCGGCCGAGGCCATCACCGTCAGGATCGTGCGCGGAATCGAAAAATAGACGTAGCCCATGAACAGGCCCGCCATCGAATAGGCGAACACCAACGAATGGCCGGTCAGCAACTGGGTGATATCGCCGATCAACCCCTGCCGGCCCGCCAGCATGATGACCATGAAGCCGATGACCACGCCCGGAAACGCGAGCGGCAGGGTCAGCATGGAAACGATCGTTTCGTTGCCCTTGAACTTGTTGCGTTGCAGGAAGACGCCGCTGATCCCGCTGATGATCAAGGTCGCCACGGTGGTGGCCGCCGCGAGCGCCAAGGTCGAGATCAGGCTTGCGAGATAATTGGAATCGGTGACGATCAGCGCATAGGCGCTGAATCCGCTGGTCCCGGTGCCGCCGATGGCGAACAGCTTGACCAGCGGCAGCAGGAAAAAGGCCGTGAAGAAGATTCCCGCCGGCAGGAACAGAACGATCAGGCGCGCGGTGTCTTTACGGATCATATCCGTGCCGTCATCGAGGGCGGTTGGGGGCGGCCTGCCGCCGCCCCCGCCGGACCTTAGTTCACTTCGTTCTTATAGCGTTCGATGATGGTCTTTTGCGCGCCGGCCAGCTTCTTCAAGTCGATCGGCTTGGCGCGCGCATATTCGGCCGCGGGCAGGAACTTGGTCTTGGCCTCGGCCGAAAGCTTGTCGGCGAAAACCGGGCGCAGGAAGGCGTTGCCCCACATCACCTGGCTGTCGTCGGAGAGCACGAAGTCGAGGATCTTCTTGCCGTTGGCGGCGTTGGGGCCGTTCTTGACCAATCCCATCACGTACGGAAACACGACGGTACCCTCGGTCGGGATCACGAACCGCACCGGCGCCTTGTCGGTGTACTGGCCGCGATAGGCGTTGAAGTCGTAGTCGAAGAGAATCGGAATCTCGCCGGAAATCACCCGCGCGTAGGACGTCTGCTTGGGCACGATCGGCTGATTCTTGGCCAGCGCCTTGAAGTATTTGATGGCGGGATCGATGTTGTCGTAGGTGCCGCCCAGCGCCAGGTTGACGGCCATGACGCCGAGCTGTCCGACGGCGGCCGAGGTCGGATCGAGATAGCCGACCAGACCCTTGTAGTCGGGCTTGAGCAGGTCGGACCAGGTTTTCGGCACGGGCTTGTTGCCGAGGGCCTTGGTGTTCACGAACAAGCCGAGGGTACCCGAATGGATGGTGAACCAGTACCCGTTCGGATCCTTGAGGTCGGCCGGAATCTTGTCCCAGCCCTTCGGCTTGTACGCTTCCAGCACGCCCGCGTCCTTGGCCGGATCGGCGACGATGCCGCCGAGATAGGTCACGTCGGCGACCGGATTGGCTTTTTCGGCGATCAACGCGGCGAGCGCCTGCCCCGAATTCTTGTTGTCGGGCGGCACCTGAATGCCGAGCTTCGATTGAATCGCCTTCAGTTGCGAGCCCCAATCGGCCCATTCCGGCGGGCAGTTGTAGCAAATGGCGCGGTTTTGCGCGAAAGCGTCGACGGACGCGAATTGTCCGACCAGCAGAAGCGACAAGACGAACGAAAGCTTTCTCAACATGAGCGGTCTCCCTTGGGTTTGTTGGGCGTGGGTGGAAATGTCGCTTGCGGCCCGGTCGTCGGCGCGATGACGAGTTTCTTGCCGGAACGCGCGAGCGGTTCGGTGATATTTTGGGGCGGCAACGCATCGGTGAAGATCGCGTCGGCCTCGGTGATATGGCCGCCGCGCACGGTGGCGGCGCGGCCGAATTTCGTGTGGTCGAGCACGAGGAAGCGGCGCCGGGAATTGCGCGCAAGCGCCTGGCGCGCGCGCACTTCGTCTTCGTCGAAATCCAACAGGGTCCCGTCGTCGTCGACGCCGCCGACGCCGAAGATCCCGAAATCGACGAGAAAGCGGTCGAAAAAGTCCGACACGTCGCCGTGGATCACGTCGCGGTCCCGGGGGCGGAGCTTGCCGCCGGCGACGACCACCTCGCAATCGCGGCTGGCGGTGAATGCGATCGCGACGTTGAGGTTGTTGGTCATCACCCGCAACCGGCGGTGATCGGCGAGCGCATGCGCGCACATTTCCGGCGTGGTGCCGATCCCGAAGAACAGCGACGCCCCGTCGGGAATCTGGGCCGCGACCGATCGCGCGATGGAACGCTTGGCTTGGATATTGAGCACCCGGCGCGCCGCATAGGCGATGTTCTGGTTGGTCGGCGGCAGCTCGACCCCGCCGTGCCGCCGCCGCAGAAGACCGCGGTCGCACAGGCCGTTGACGTCGCGCCGGATGGTCTGCGGGGTGACGCCGAAGGTCCCCGCCAGCGCGTCGATGGCCTTGAATCCGTCTCGGGTGACGAGATCGACGATGACCCGGGCGCGGTCTTCGGCGGTTGTCATGTCGGAATCCCTGCTATTCCGAATCGACGTGAATTTTCATTTGAAACCGCCCGAAGAGCGGTTTTCGTTAAACGAATATTCACACGAACAAACGACCGCGAAAAAGAAAAAAGTTATCAACAGCCTGTGGGTTGATCGGTACGGACGAACACCGTGCGAATTATTTGGGAGCGGTCGTCTTGCCTTGATATTCGGCGATCGCCGCCAGCACCACTTCCGCCGCGCGTTCCGAGGGCGCTCCCTGCCCTTGGCCGAGACGGCGAAGGGCTTCGGCGAAAGCGTCCGTTTGCGCCTTGCGCGCGGCCGCGTCGCCGAGAAGTTTCAATGCGGCCTCGGCGAGCCGCTCGCCGGTGCAGTCTTCCTGCAGCAGCTCCAGCACCACCGCGCGCCCCGGTAGGGGCGCATCTTTTTTTGATGCGCGCGGGGATTCGCCCGCGCGCTCCAGCACCAGGTTGACCAAGTTGACGAAGCGGACCCGGATCAGGCGCCGCGCGATCCACGCGGTCACCGGGTTGACCTTATAGGCGACCGCGTGCGGAAGCCCGGCCATGGCCAGTTCCAGCGAAACGGTGCCGGACGCCGCGAGCGCGGCGTCGGCGGCGGCGAACGCGTCGTACTTCTCCTTTTCGCCCTCGACGACCAGGACCCCCGGCCACACGGCGGTGGCCGTGCGCACGTCGTCGGCGACCGCCGAAAGGGTCGGCACGATCACGCGCAGGCCTGCCACGTCGCGGGCGACGCGGCGGACCGCGACGCCGAGCGGCGCGAGCAAGGCGCGGACCTCGGATCGGCGGCTTCCCGGCAGCACGCACAGCACCCGCGCGTCGGACGGAATATTGTGGCGCGCGCGGAATTCCCGGCCGTCGCCCGCTCCCGCTCCGCTTTCCAAAACCGGATGGCCGACGAAGGTGCAGGCCAGCCCTTCGCGCTCGAAATAGGGCGGCTCGAACGGCAACAGCGCAATCAGGCGGTCGAGGAACCGCGCGATCTTCCGCGCGCGTCCCGGCCGCCATGCCCACACGGTCGGCGCGACGTAGTGGATGCGCGGAAAGCCGAGGCCCTTGAGGCGCCGGGCGACGCGGAAGTTGAAGTCGGGCGCATCGATGGTGACGACCGCGTCGGGATTGTAATGCTCGGCCCGCTCGACGGTTTCGTCGATGCGGGCGAGGATGTTGGGTATCCGCGGCAGAACCTCGAACAAGCCCATCACCGCGATTTCGCGCATGGGAAAGAGGCTGACCAGGCCCTCGGCCGACATTTTTTCCCCGCCGACGCCGACGAAACGGACACGGTTGCCGGTCCTGGTCTTGAGCGCGGCCATCAGGCGCGCGCCGAGGGCGTCGCCCGACGGCTCGCCCGCGACCAGAAAGATCAGCGGGCCTTCCGTCGCCGGCGGCCGCATCGGGTGCGCCGGCGGGCGCGGAAGGCGCACCCCGGCGACGAAAAGTCCGCTCTCGTCGGCGGCGCGGGCGAGTTCGTCCGGCTCCACGACCAGGGCGCCGCCCGCCTCGACGACGATGCCGCGCAAGCCCGCGCGGGCCGCGAGGCGCACGGTTTCCGGTCCGATGGCCGGCAGATCGATGCGCGCTTCCTGGCCGGGCTTCTTGACCTTCGCCAGGACCCCCTTGGGCGGACTTGGCGACGGCTCTTCGGCGAGCCTTGCCAGCATGGCGTCGGTGCCGTCCGCGTGCTCGAGGGCGACGGCGTAACCGTCGCGCGCGACCGCCGCCTGGCCCTGGTCGCGCGCGCCGAGGTCAAGGGCGGCGGCGATCGCGGCGGCGACGTCGGCGTGATCCTCGGGCGCGGGCGCGAGGCGGCCGTAGGCGCCTTCGCGCGCGAGCAATTCGGGAACGATGGTTTCGGGCGCGACGACGCGAAACCCCTCCTCCCGTTCGAGGGCGCCCGCGAGCGCCGCGAGCAGCCCGTCGTCGCCGAGCGCGAACGCGCCGGTGCGGGCGAGAAACCAGGCGGTCCATCCGTCGGGACGAAGATCGGCGAGCGAGGGCCGGCGCACCGAGCCCGCGAACACCAGTTCGGCGCATCCTTCGGCGCGCAGCCGCGCGATCGCCTCGCCCGCGGCGCCGAGCCGGACCCAGACGTGCGGCGCGTCGGCGACGGCCGTCGGATCGGCCTGGCCTTCGAGGGCGACGACGAAAAACGGCCGGTCGGACGCGCGGCAGGAATCGATCAGGCGCCTGGGCAGAGTCCCGCCGCCGGCGACGATGCCGAGGCGCGCGGCCACCGCTTCCCCCTCACGCCGCGTCGTCGAGAGCCGGGTGGCAGATCGCGCGCGAGGAATCCGCCTGGATGAACTTGACGATGTCCATGACCGGCTCGTTGTCGTGGAACATTTCGGCGACGTCGGCGAGCCGCTCGGCCATAGTGCCCTCCTGGGCGAACAGCAGCCGGTAGGCATTGCGCAGCGCGTGGATGGTGTCGCGCGAGATGTTGCGCCGCTTGAGCCCGACGATGTTGAGGCCCTGCAGGCGGGCGCGATTGCCGGTGACCGAGCCGTAGGGAATGACGTCGTTCTCGACGCCCGACATGCCGCCGACCATGGCGTGCTTGCCGATGCGCACGAACTGGTGCACCGCCGAAAGCCCTCCCAGGATCGCCCAGTCCTCGACGTGGACATGTCCGGCGAGGGTGGCGTTGTTGACCAGGATGACGTGGTCGCCGATCCGGCAATCGTGCGCGACGTGGGCGCCGACCATGAACAGGCAGTCGTCCCCGGTCTGGGTCAGCATGCCGCCGCCCTCGGTGCCGGGATTCATGGTGACGTGCTCGCGGATCACGTTGCGCCGGCCGACGGCTAGGCGCGATTTTTCGCCCTTGTACTTCAGGTCCTGGGGCGGATGGCCGATGGAAGCGAAGGGATAGATGACGCTGCCCTCGCCGACCGTGGTCAGGCCCGCGACCACCGCGTGCGATATGAGGCGGACGTTGTCCTTCAATTCCACGTCGGGGCCGATGCAGCAGTAAGGGCCGATCGCCACGCCCTTGCCGAGGCGGGCCTTGCCGTCGACGACGGCGGTGGGATGAATGTCGGTCATTTCGGCTCCACGATCATGGCGGTGAACACGGCTTCGGCGTTCAATACGTCGCCGACCTTGGCTTGGCCCTCGAATTTCCAGACGGCGCCGCGATGCTGGCGCTTGGCGACATGGATATGGAGCGTGTCGCCGGGCACCACCGGCTTGCGGAAGCGCGCCTCGTCGACCGACATGAAGTAGACGACGATGCCCTGGTCGGCGGTGCGTTTCAGGGTTTCCATCACCATCACCGCCGCGGTCTGGGCCATGGCCTCGATGATCATCACGCCGGGCATGATCGGGTGGCCGGGAAAATGCCCCTGAAAGAACGGCTCGTTGTAGGTGACGTTCTTGACGCCGGTGGCGCTGACGTCGGGGATCAGGTCGGTAACCTTGTCGATCAGCAGGAACGGATAGCGGTGCGGGATCAGCCGCATGATGCGGTTGATGTCGATGACCGTTCCGGCGGCGGTGGATTGTTCGTTCATGCTCGGTCTCTCCTGGCGTCAGTCCTTGCGCGTCATCCGCTCGATCAGGGCGACGCCCTTGAGCCATTGCCGCTGCGGCACGGCGGGCGAGCCGCCGACGGTGACGCCCGGCTCGATGTCGCGCATGACCCCGGCCTGGGCCGCGACCTTGGCGCCGTCGCCGATTTCGAGATGCCCGGTCAGGCCGGCCTGACCGCCGAGCATGACGAAATCGCCGATCCGGGTGCTGCCGGAAATCCCGACCTGGGCGACGATGACGCACCCGCGCCCGATGCGGACATTATGGGCGATCTGGACGAGATTATCGATCTTGGTGCCGTCGCCGACAACCGTGTCGGGTCCGGCGCCGCGGTCGATGGTGGTGTTGGCGCCGATTTCCACGTCGTTGCCGATCACGACGCGCCCGAGCTGCGGCACCTTGAGGTGGCCCTGCGGGCCGAGGGCGAACCCGAATCCGTCCTGGCCGATGCGGGCGCCGCCGTGAACGATCGCGCGCTGGCCGAGAACCGCGTGCGAAATGGATACACCGGGACCGATCCAGCCGTCGTCGCCGATCGCCACGCCTTCCCCGATCACGGCATTGGCGGCGATATGGCAGCGCTGGCCGATGTCGGCGCGCGCGCCGATCGCCGCGCCGGCCTCGATCCGACAGCCCTCGCCGACCCGCGCATCCTTGCCGATGTGGGCGGCGGGGTGGATGCCGGGTTCGAACGCGCGCGGAGGATGGAACGCGGCCGCGACCTTGGCGTAGGCGCGATACGGGTCCTTGGCGATCAGGAGGCTCATGCCCGACGGCGCCGCCTTGACCGCGTCGGGCGCGACCAGGCAGGCGCCGGCGCGGCTTTGCCGGAAGGCGTCGAGGTAGCGCCGATTGTCGAGGAAGCTGACGTCCTCCGGCCCGGCCGCCCCGAGCGGCGCGACGTCGACAAAGCGGCGCGCCTCGTCGCCGTTCGCGATTTCCGCGCCCGCGATCGTCGCCAGTTCCCGAAGCGTGAAAGGTCCGGCGGCGGCGAAAAAACGCGGGTCGGCCATGCCGAGGCTATTGCTTTTTCTTCGCCGGCTCGGACTTGGCCTTGGCCGGTCCCTTGGCCTTGGTCGCGCCTTTGAAGCTCGCCGGTTCGGCGATCTTGATGGACGGAAGCTTCTTGTTGAGCCGTTCCAGCACCGTCTTAGTGATGAGATACGGCTCGGCCGCGAACACCGCCTGATCGAGGCGCAGGATCAGGGAGTATCCTTGTTCCTGGGCGATTTCGATGACCACTTCGGCCATCGCCTCGTTCATCCGGCGCATCACGTCGTTCTGGAGGTCGTCGAGTTCCTGGCGGCGCTCCTGCACCTTGCGCTGGACCTCGACCAGGCGCCCCTCGAATTTGCGCCGTTCCTCGTTGAAAGCCTCGGGGGCGAGAACGGTCCGCTGGCGGGCCAACTCCTGGTTGGCCTGGCGCAGTTCGTTTTCTTCCTTCTGAATTTCCGTCTGGACCGTATTGTGGAAGCCGGTGATCTGTTTGCGGGCATCCTGGACCGCCGTCGCCTCGCGCCGGATCTGTTCGATGTCGATCACGCCGATCTTAAGCGCCAGCTCGGCCGCCGGGGCGGATTGCTGCGCGAAGGCGTGACCGGCGAGGACGGCGGAAGCCAGCAGCGCGAAAACGATAAACCTTCGATGCATTTGAATACGATCTCCTAGAACTTGGTGCCGAAGTTGACGCGGAAGAGTTCGGTCTTGTCAAAGCTTTCCTTGAGGACCGGGATGCCGAAATCGATGCCGATCGGGCCGAACGGCGATGCCCAGTTGAGACCGGCGCCGACGGAGGCGCGCAAGCTGCCGGTATCCTGGACCGTGGCGCTGGTCGGATCGATCTTGCCGGCGCTGCCCATGTCGGTGAACAATTTGCCCCTGAGGCCGAATTCGGGCGGCAGGCCGAGCGGGAACATGACCTCAGCGGTTCCCGTGTACATCCACTCGCCGCCGAGCGTATCGCCGGTGTTGTCGCGCGGACCGATGCCGCCGGTACGGAATCCCCGGATATCGTCGCCGCCGACCAGGAAGCGGTCGTTGATGCGGACTGTCTTGCCGTTGTAGCCCGTGATGTAACCGCCGGTCGCGCGCAGGCCCAGGACCCACTCGTCCGCCAACGGGAAATACTTGCCGCCGCTCAGCTTGTTGCGGAGATGGAACACGTCGCCGCCGAGACCCGCGACGTCGTTGTTCATGCGAATGAAATATCCGCTGGTCGGGTCGACGATGTTGTCGAGGCGGTCATAGGAAAGCGTGTGGCCGATTTCGGACGATACGAAGCTCGTATCTTCGGCCAAAATCAGCGGCGAGATGCCGGTTCGGAAATTATGCAACTCGGCGCTGCGAAGCGTGTAGCGCCAACCCTGGCTCAGGCGCTCGGTGATGAGATAACCGAAACGCACGCCGCCGCCGGTCGATTTGAATCGGTAGCCGCTGATGTCCTGGAGATCGCGGGTGACATGGAAGGCATCGAAGCCCGCGCTCAGTTCGCGGTCGAGAAACGCGGGTTCGGTGAAGCCGAAGTCGATCTGGGTGCCGCGCTGCGCGACGCGGCCGCCGATGCGCACGTCTTGGCCGCGGCCGAGAAAGTTGCGCTCGCGCAGCGTGACATCGGACAGCGCTCCGTTGGAGGTCGAATAGCCGACGCCGAGCGAGATCGAGCCGGTCGACTTCTCCTCGACTTCGGCCTTGAGGATGGTCTTGTCCGGGGCGCTGCCGGGAATCTGTTCGACGTTCAGCTTTTCGAAGTAGTTGAGATTCTTGAGGCGTTGCCGTGAGCGCTTGAGCTTGGCGGCGTTGAAGGCGTCGCCTTCGGCGAGGCGGAATTCGCGCCGGATGACGCGGTCCTGGGTGCGGACGTTGCCGACGATCTCGATGCGCTCGACGAACATGCGCGGCCCTTCGCCGATCTCGAAGGCGACGTTGATGACGCGCTTCTCGCGATCGCGGTCGATGCGCGGCCGGACGTCGACGAACGGGTGCCCCATTCCCGAAACGCGCAGGATCAGGTTGTCGACGGCGGTTTCCAGTTCCTTGCCGTTGTACCAATCGCCTTCTTCGACTTCGATCGCGTCGGCGACATCCGCGGGCGTCACGCCGCGCAAAGCGCTTTCGATGTCGAGCTTGCCGAAGCGGTAACGCGCGCCTTCGTCGATGGTGAAGGTGATGAAGAAGTCGTTGCGGTCGGGCGTCAATTCGGCGATCGCCGACAGGACGCGGAAATCGGCAAATCCCTTGCTCAGATAGAACTGGCGCAGGAGTTCGCGATCCAGCGTGAGACGGTCTGGATCGTAGGTGTCGTCCGACGACAGGAACCGGAACCAGCGGGTTTCCTTGGTGCGAATCACGTCGCGCAGCTTGCCGTCGCCGAATTCCTTGTTGCCGACGAAGCGGATACGTTGCACCGCGGTCGGCGCGCCCTCGTCGATCTCGAATACCACGTCGACGCGGTTTTGCGGCAAGCGGATGACCTTGGGTTCGACGGTCGCGGCGAAACGGCCGTTGCGTCGATAAAGCGTAAGGATGCGCTGCACGTCGTTCTGGATCTTGGTGCGGGTGTAAATATTGCGCGGGCGCAGCGTTGTCTCCGAGGTCAGGGTCTCGTCGGACAGCTTCTTGTTGCCCTCGAAGGCGATGCGGTTGACGACCGGGTTCTCGACCACGGCCACGATCACGTTGCCCCCTTGGCGGCGGATGGTCACGTCCGCGAACAGGCCGGTGGCGAACAACGTCTTGAGCGAGCTGTCGATGCGCGCCGGATCGTAGGCCTCCCCGCGCTGGAAGGTCAGGTAGGAACGGATCGTCTCGGGTTCGATGCGCTGGGTGCCTTCGACGTGAATCTCGCGCACGAGATCGCCCGTCTGCGCGCGCGCGAATCCGCCCGGCGCGATGAGCGCGATCAGAAGCGCGAATGCGGGCGCCAGGCGGCGCATGGCGTCGATCAACCCCTTCATGTGATCAATTGTCGGAGGAACTCGATGACCTTGAGATTGACCAAATCGTTCCAGGTCGCGAACACCGTCAACATAAGTACCAAGGCCAGCCCGAAGCGGAAACCATATTCTTGCGCGCGCGGCGACAGGGGCCGGCCGCGCAGCGCCTCGGCGGCGTAGAACAGGAGATGCCCGCCGTCGAGCATGGGGATCGGAAACAGATTGATCAGCCCCAAGTTGACCGACAGCACGGCGGTGAACAGCAGCAGGCTGATCAAGCCGCCGTCCTGGGCGACCTCGCCGGACATTTGGGCGATCCGGAGCGGTCCGCCCAGGTCGCGGGCGTCCTGGCGCCCGGCGACGATCTGGCCGAGATAAGACAATATTTGGCCGGTCAGCGACACGGTTCGTTCCGCCCCCATCCACAACGCGGTCAAGGGGTTTTGACGCTCGTAGGCGACCTCGGTCGCATCGGGCTTGATGCCGATGCGACCGACCCGGGCGCCGTTCTTCGCGTCGGCGCCGATCGCCGACTGAGGCGTGGCGACGATGACGATTTCGGCGTTGCCGCGCGCGATCCGGAGGCGCACCGGCACGTCGGGATGCGCGCCGATGATGCGCCGCACGTCCTCGAACGTGGTCACGGTTTCGGACTCGATCGCGAGAATTTTGTCCCCCGGACGAATATCCGCCGTGGCCGCCGGCGTGCCGGGCACCACTTCGCCCACCACGGCGAGCGGAACCGGATTGCCGAACACGGAAAAAACGGCCGCGAACAGAAAGACGGCGAACAGGAAGTTGGCGACCGGTCCGGCGGCGACGATGGCGGTGCGCTGACCGAGGCGCTTGTGGGTGAAGGATTCGGCCTTCTCCTCGGGCGTCAACGGGCGCTCGGGCGCGCCCTCGCCGTCAACCTCGCCCTCTCCCGGCATCATTTCGCCGAACATCTTGACGTAGCCGCCGAGCGGAATCGCGCACACCTTCCAGCGCGTGCCGTGCCGGTCGACGCGGCCCCACAGTTCCGTACCGAAACCGATGGAAAAGACCTCGACCCGGACGCCGTTCCGGCGCGCGACCCAATAGTGGCCGAACTCGTGCACGTAGATCAGCACCGACAGCACGGCGAGGAAGGTCAGCACGTAATACCAAGTGAATCCGAGAATGGTCATGGAGCGTCGGTTCCGTTCACGTTTTTCTGGCGATAAAGCGCCGCACGGCGGCGCGGGCGGCGCGGCGGCCCTCGGCGTCGGCGTCGTGAACCGCGGCGAGGTCGGCGAGCGGGTACGCCGGCACCTGGGCCAGCGCATCCTCCACCACCGCGGCGATGTCGAGGAAGCCGATGGCGCGGTCGAGAAACGCGGCGACGGCGATTTCGTTGGCGGCGTTCAGCGCCGCGGGCGCCGAGCCGCCGGCGGCGAGCGCCGCGCGCGCGAGCCGGAGCGCGGGAAAACGATTCTCGTCCGGCGCCTCGAACGTCAGCGCGCCGACGCGCACCAGATCGAGCCGTTCGACCGGCGCCGCCATGCGGCGCGGCCAGGCGAGCGCGAACGCGATCGGCGTGCGCATGTCGGGCGTGCCCATCTGGGCCAGTACCGATCCGTCGGCGTAGGCGACCATGCTGTGAACCACCGATTGCGGATGCACCACCACGTCGAGCTGATGCTTCTTGATCGGGAACAGGTGATAGGCCTCGATCGTCTCCAAACCCTTGTTCATCATGGTGGCGGAATCGACCGAAATTTTCGCGCCCATGCTCCAGTTGGGATGCGCCACCGCCTGCTCGGGCGTGGCCTCCGCCATGCGCTCCTTGGTCCAGGTGCGGAACGGCCCGCCCGAGGCGGTCAGCACCACGCGCTCGACCGACTCCGCGCGCTCGAATTCGAACACCTGGAAGATCGCGCTGTGCTCGGAATCGACCGGCAGCAGGGCGCCGTTGTGGGCGCGCACCTCGGCGACCATGAGATCGCCCGCGCACACCAGGCATTCCTTATTGGCGAGCGCGACCACCGCGCCGCGTCGGATTGCGCCCAGGGTCGGCTTCAATCCGGCCGCGCCGACGATTGCCGCCATCACCCACTCGGCCGGACGGGCGGCGGCCTCGGCCACCGCCTCGGGACCGGCCGCCGCCAGCACGTCGCTGCCGGCGAGCGCGTCGCGCAATTGGCCGTAGAGCGACGGGTCGGCGACCACGGCGACGCGCGCGCGCAAGGTACGCGCCTGTTCGGCGAGCAGCGCCACGTTGCGGTTGCCGGTGATCGCCTCGACGGCGAAGCGTTCGGGCGCGCGGGAAATCAAATCGACCGTGTTGCGGCCGATCGAGCCGGTCGAGCCGAGAATGGTCACCCGCTTCGGCGCGGTATCGGCGTTCGGGACGGGAACCAGCCGGGGCGCGGGCGTCACCATGTCGTCCCTCCCGTCCAGCCGAGCGCGCGCGCCGCCGCGGCGACAACCACGACCGCCAGGAACGCGTCCAAACGATCGAACAAGCCGCCGTGACCGGGAATGAGACGGCTGGTGTCCTTGACGCCGAAACGGCGCTTGACGGCGGATTCCATCAGGTCGCCCCCTTGTCCGACCAGACCGAACAGGGCGGCCATGAGCGCGAAGTCGGCCGCGTCGTCGGCGCCGAGAGCCAGGGCGATAAGACCTCCGGCCGCCGCCGCGCCGATCACCGCGCCGCCCAATCCGGACCAGGTCTTTTTCGGACTGATCGAGGGCGCGAGTTTCAACCCGCCGAAGGCGCGCCCGAACATGTAGGCGACCGTGTCCGAGGCCCACACCACAACCAGCAGCCAAATGACCAATTCGCGGCCGTGCGGGGTGAGACGCAGTCCTTCGAGCGCGGCCAGTGGCACGGCGATGTAGACCACGCCGAGCGCCATCCACGCGCGTCTGCCCTGCCCTTCGGCGTCGTCGCCTTCGAGCAGGACGGCAATGAGTGTGCCCGCGACAACGGCGGTAACGGCGGAGCCGAGTTCGTCGGCCGCGACAAACAGAACGGCGGCGGCGGCCACGAGGGTCAGCAGCGCGTACATGAGCGAGCCGTGGCGGCTTCCGCACAAGCCCGTCCATTCCCACGCCAGCAGGCCGGCGACGGCGATCAGCGCCGCCTCGAACGCGGGTGATCCGGCATACGCGACCGCCAGCGCCAGCGGCGCAAGCACCGCCGCCGAGGCAATGCGGGGCCACATATCCCCGCTTCCGGAATTAAGCGCCGGTAGCGCCATAACGCCTGTCGCGGCCATGATACTCCTTGATCGCACGCGCGAAGTCTTTCTCGGAAAAATCGGGCCATAGCGTATCGAGAAACACGAACTCGGTGTACGCCGACTGCCACAACAGGAAATTGCTGATGCGCTGTTCGCCGCTGGTGCGGATCAGCAGATCGGGGTCCGGCACGCCGACCGTGAACAAACGGCCGGCGAGCGTCGCCTCGTCGATTTCGTAGGGGCGGATGCGGCCGGCGACGGCGTCCTCGGCCAACTGCCGGGCGGCGTTCGCGATCTCGGCGCGGCTGCCGTAGCTCAAGGCGATGACGAGGGTGAGCGTCGCGTTGTTCGCGGTCAGGCGTTCGGCGTCCTCGATCAGGTTGACGATGTCGGGCGCCAGGCGCGACCGGTCGCCGATGACGCGAAGCCGGATGCCTTCCTTGTGCAGATCGGCGATCTCGCTGCGCAGGTAGAAGCGCAGCAGACCCATCAATTCATTCACCTCGTCCGCCGGACGTTTCCAATTCTCGGATGAGAAGCCGTAGAGGGTCAGGTAGCGCACGCCGTGGGCCGCGGCCGCGCGTACGGCGATACGGGCCGCGTCGGCGCCGCGCCGGTGGCCGGCGGTGCGCGGCAATCCGCGCCGCTGCGCCCAACGGCCGTTGCCGTCCATGATGATGGCCACGTGCGTGGGCACGGGGCCGCGGTGCGAGGATTCGAGGGAAGTGTCGGCCATGGGTCAGACGTGCTTGATCTCTTGGTCCTTGTGGGCGAGCGTGTCGTCGATCTTCTTGATGTATTCGTCGGTCAGTTTCTGCACCTGGGTCGTATAATCCCGGTGTTCGTCCTCGGAAATCTTGTGATCCTTTTCCAGCTTCTTCAATTCGTCCATGCAGTGGCGGCGGACGTTGCGGACGGCGACGCGGCCCTCCTCGGCGTATTTGGCGGCGATCTTCGCCAGTTCCTGGCGGCGTTCGGCGGTGAGCGCCGGGATCGGAATGCGCACCAGCTGACCGTCCGATTGCGGATTGAGGCCGAGATTGGCCTCGCGGATCGCCTTTTCCACCGATTTGACCAGGCCGCGGTCCCACACCTGCACCGTCAACAGGCGCGGCTCGGGCACGCCGACGGTGCCGACCTGGTTGATCGGCATCTTGCCGCCGTAGGCGTCGACCACGACCGGCTCCAGGAGGCTGGTGGACGCGCGGCCGGTCCGGAGGCCCGAAAATTCCTTATGCAGGACGGCGAGCGTTCCATCCATGCGGTGCTTGGCGTCGTTCTTCATCGTGTTGAAGTTGGTCCAGGTCATGGCGCGCTCCTTCGGGCGGCGACGATCAGTTGACGACGGTGTGACGCTCGGTGCCGGCGAGAACGCGCGCCAGCGCTCCGGGCTTGTGAATCGAGAACACGACGATCGGGATGCGGTTGTCGCGCGCGAGCGCCACCGCGGCGGCATCCATCACCTTGAGGTTGCCGGCGAGCACTTCGTCGTAGCCGAGGCGGTCATGGCGCTTGGCGCCGCGCACCTTTTTCGGGTCCGCGCTGTAGACGCCGTCCACCTGCGTGCCCTTGAACAGGGCATCGCAGCCCATCTCGCTCGCGCGCAGCGCGGCGGCCGTGTCGGTGGTGAAGAACGGGTTGCCGGTGCCGGCGGCGAAGATCACCACCTCGCCCGCTTCCAGGTGGGCGAGCGCGCGGCGACGGGTGTAAGGTTCGCACACCGGATTCATCGGGATCGCCGACATCACCCGCGCCTTGCAGCGGGCGCGGCGAAACACGGCCTGGAGAGCGAGCGCGTTCATGACGGTGGCGAGCATCCCCATGTAATCGGCGTTGGCGCGCTCGATCCCCAGCTCCTCGCCCTGCGCGCCGCGAAAAAAGTTACCGCCGCCGACGACCAGGGCCACTTGCGTTCCCGATTTGACGAGGCGGGCGACCTCGGACGCGAGCCGGGCCATCAGTTTGGGATCGAACCCCTGCGGGCGCCGACCCATGAGGCCTTCGCCCGACAACTTGAGCAGGATGCGGCGGTATTTGACGGCTTTAGCCATGGCGTCCCGTTCTTCTGTTTAGGCCACGCGCAAACCCTTCGCGCCGGGGCGCAAAATCGCGACCGATTTGCGCCCCTGGTGCGGGAATCCCAAGTATTCCGCCAGTTTATACCAGGAACTCCCGCAGGGTCTTGGTAAATTTAAGGTTTCGGCCTATGGGGCGTAGGGCTTTGGCGAGGCGGCAAACCGCCGAAATCGGGCCGTTAGTGGCCCGCGGCGGCGGCCACCTCGGCGGCGAAGTCGGATTGGCCCCTCTCGATCCCCTCGCCCAACGCGAATCGAGCGAAGCCCTTGACCGTGATCGGCTGGCCGGCGGCCTTGGCCGCCCGCTCGATCGCCTGGGCGACCCGGCTTTCGCCGTCGATGACGAACATTTGGTCGACCAGGCAGACTTCCTCGTAATACTTGCGCAGGCGACCTTCGACCATCTTGGCGATGATGTCCTCGGGCTTGCCCGAGGCGCGCGCCTGATCGGCCAGCACGGCGCGTTCGCGCTCGACCGCCGCCGCGTCCAGCCCTTCCCGGCTCACGGCTTGGGGATTGGCGGCGGCGACGTGCATGGCGAGTTGCTTGGCAATGCCCTCGAGCTTGTCCGCCGCGGCGGCGGACTCGATCGCGACCAGCACGCCGATCTTGCCGAGACCCGGCGCGACGGCGTTGTGAATGTAGGAGCCGACCATGCCGCGCGGCGCTTCCAGGATCGCGACCCGGCGGAGATTCATGTTCTCCCCGATGGTCGAGATCATGTGGGTCAATTCGTCGGCGACGGTGCGCCCGGTGCCGGGATAGGCGGCGGCCTTGAGTCGTTCCAGATCGCCGCCGGACTTGAGGGCGAGCTTGGCGACGTTGGCGGCGAAGGATTGGAAGGTTTCGTTGCGGGCGACGAAATCGGTCTCGCTGTTGACCTCGACCAGGGCGCCGCGCCCGCTTTCGACCGCCAACGCGACCAGGCCTTCGGCGGCGACGCGGCCCGCTTTCTTGGCAGCGGCGGCCAGTCCCTTCTTGCGCAGCCAGTCGACGGCGGCTTCGAGATTGCCGCCGGCTTCGGCGAGCGCCTTCTTGCAATCCATCATTCCTGCGCCGGTTTTTTCGCGCAGTTCCTTGACGAGAGCGGCGGAGATTTCGGCCATGATCGCGGGCTCCGCTCAGGCGCTCGGCGCCGCCGGGGTTTCCGGCGCGGTCTCGGCGGGCAAGGCTTCGGCCGGCGGCGTTTCCATGGCGCCGACGTCCTTGTTTTTCCCGGAAGTGGTCAGTTCCGCCTGGATGCCGTCGAGAACCGAGCCGACCATCAGGTCGCAATAGAGAGTGACCGCGCGCAGCGCGTCGTCGTTGCCGGGAACCGGATGGGTGATGCCCTCGGGATCGCTGTTGGAATCGATCACCGCGACCACCGGAATGCCGAGCTTGCGCGCCTCGGCGATGGCGATCTGTTCCTTGTTGGTGTCGATCACGAACAGGATGTCGGGCAGCCCGCCCATTTCCTTGATGCCGCCGAGGGCGCGTTCGAGCTTGTCGCGCTCGCGCTGGAGGTTGAGCTGTTCCTTCTTGGTCAGGCCGGTGACCGCCTCGGGCTGTTCGAGCTTTTGGTCGAGGTCGCGCAGACGCTTGATCGAGTTGGAAATGGTGCGCCAGTTGGTGAGCATGCCGCCGAGCCAGCGGTGGTTGACGTAATGTTGGCCGCAGCGCTTGGCCGCTTCCGCGACCTTGTCGGACGCCTGGCGCTTGGTGCCGACGAACAGAACGCGCCCGCCGGCGGCGACCACGTCGCGCACCGCGACCATGGCCTGGTGGAGCAGCGGAACCGTCTGGCCCAGGTCGATGACGTGAATGCCGTTGCGGACCCCGAACAGATACGGGGCCATCTTCGGGTTCCAGCGGCGGGTGTTGTGGCCGAAATGGACGCCAGCTTCCAAAAGCTGACGCATCGTGAACGCGGGGAGCGCCATCGTCTGAGTCCTTCTCCGGTTGTGCCTCCGCGGGCTTGCGTCCCGATCCGGGACACCGGAGCGGCGTTACCGGGGGTCACCCCCGACGCCGCGAACCCGCGTGTGTATTTAGCGGGCGGTTAGATACCCGCCCCCGCCGGGCGTGGCAAGCCCGAACCGCCCGGAACGAAGATAAGTGATTTTATTATTTTGTATCAATATACTAAAACGTTATATTGAAGTTCCGTATCAGATTTCGCTCGCCTCCAGCACCCCGGCGATATTGCGCACCGCCGCCAGCGCCGCCGGGTTCAGGCGATATTCGCCCAGGTCGAATTCGACCTCGTGGCCGGTGTCGAGCCGGGACACCAGTTTGACCCGTCCCTTGCGCCCATTACCGTTGCCGTTTCCGCCCCGCCCGCCGGCGATGATTTCGCCGATGCGGCCGACCGCGTCCGGTGCGGCGACCACGATGCGAATGCCGGCGGCGGTGCGGGCCGCAACCTCCTCCAGGGATTCGAGGCCCTGGACCGTGAGCCGGAAGCTTTCCCCCTCCACCTGGACGGCGGCGCGCACCAGGAGCGAGCGGCCGACTTCGAGCAGGCCGCGCGAGGCGGCCAGCGTTTCGGCAAACACCACCGCCTCGAACACGCCGGTCATGTCGGAGAACTGGACGAAGGCGTAGCGGTTGCCCTTGGCCGAGGTGCGTTCCTTCTTGCCGATCACCGTGCCGGCGAGCCGGACTGGGCCCGGCTCGGGGTCGGCGCCGACCTCGGCGATGGGGCGGACCGAAAGGCGCGCCAGCGTGCGCCGGTAGGCGTCGAGCGGATGGGCGGAAAGATAGAACCCGATCGCCTCGAATTCGTGGCCGAGGCGGTCCATGGGCGGCCAATCGGGCACGTCGGGCAGGACGACTTTGGCCTGGGTGTCGCCCCCGCCCCCGCCGAAAAGCGGGATTTGCGAACTGGAGCGTTCCTCGTGGGCGGCGTGAGCGTGGCGCAGGATCCCCTCGACCCCCTCGAACACCTGGCGCCGGTTGCGGTTGAGGGCGTCGAACGCCCCGGCGCGGGCGAGGTTTTCGAGCGCGCGCTTGTTGGCGACCTTGGGATCGAGCCGCCGGGCGAAATCGGCGAGATCGCGGAACGGCCCGTTCGCGCGCCGTTCCGCGACCAAGGCGTCCATGGCCGCGGCGCCGACGTTGCGCACGGCCGCGAGCGCGTAGCGGATCGCCGGGTTGCCTTCAGTATCGCGGTCGACCGAGAAGCGCGCCTCGGAGGCGTTCATGTCCGGCGGCAGCAGGCGGATTCCCATGCGATCCACTTCCTGGCGGAAGACGTTGAGCTTGTCGGTGTTGGTCATGTCATGGGTCATCGAGGCGGCGAGGAACTCGACCGGGTGATGGGCCTTGAGGTAGGCGGTCTGGTAAGCGACCAGCGCGTAGGTGGCGGCATGCGACTTGTTGAACCCGTAGTCGGCGAACTTGGCGACCAAGTCGAAGATGTCCCGCGCGCGCGCCTCGGGCACGTTGCGGTTGCGCGCGCCCTGGACAAACGCCTCGCGCTGCTTGTCCATTTCCGACTTGATCTTCTTGCCCATGGCGCGGCGGATCAGGTCGGCGTGGCCGAGGGAGAAACCGGCCAGTTCCTGGGCGATCTGCATCACCTGTTCCTGGTAGATGATGATGCCGAAGGTCTCCTTCAGTATCCCTTCCAGGGTCGGGTAGAGGTAATCGGGCTTCTCCTGGCCGTGCTTGCGCCGGATGTAGCTCGGGATGTTGCCCATCGGGCCCGGGCGATAGAGGGCGACGACGGCGATGATGTCCTCGAAGCTGTCGGCCTTCAGGTTGCGCAGTACGTCGCGCATGCCCGCGCTTTCCAGCTGGAACACCCCGGTGGTGTCGGCGCGCGCCAGCATGGCGAAGGTCGCCTCGTCGTCGAGCGGCAGATTGGCGAGGTCGATCCGGGCGCCGCTGCTCGCTTCCGCCAGCTTGGCGGCGTCGGCGAGCACGGTGAGGGTCTTCAGGCCGAGGAAGTCGAACTTGATCAGGCCCGCTTCCTCGACGTATTTCATATTAAATCCGGTCACCAGCCGATCGGACTTGGGATCGCGGTAAAGCGGGATCAATTCGTCGAGCGGCCGATCGCCGATCACCACGCCCCCGGCGTGGGTCGAGGCGTGGCGGTAGAGCCCTTCCAGCTGGCGGGCGATGGCGAACAGGCGCTCGACCGCGGGATCCTCGTCGATGGCGTTTTGCAGCAGCGGTTCCTTGGCCACCGCCTGGTCGAGGGTCACCGGCTTGGCCGGATCGTGCGGCACCATCTTGCAGAGCTTGTCGACCTGGCCGTAGGGCATTTCCAGCACCCGGCCGACGTCGCGCAGCACGGCGCGGGCCTGGAGCTTGCCGAAGGTGATGATCTGCGCCACCCGGTCGCGGCCGTAGCGGTCCTGGACGTAATGGATCACCTCGTCGCGGCGGTCCTGGCAGAAGTCGATGTCGAAATCGGGCATCGACACGCGCTCGGGGTTCAGGAATCGCTCGAACAGCAACCCGAAGCGCAACGGATCGAGGTCGGTGATGGTCAACGCCCAGGCGACCACCGAGCCCGCGCCCGAACCGCGCCCCGGCCCGACCGGAATCCCCTGCGCCTTGGCCCAGCGGATGAAGTCGGCGACGATCAGGAAATAACCGGCATAGCCCATCTTGGCGATGACGCCGAGTTCGTAGTCGAGCCGCTCGCGATAGGGCCGCGCGATCGCCTCTTTCTCCGCCTCGTCCATGCCCGGCTTCCAGACGCTCGCCTTGAGGCGCGCCTCGAGCCCGGCCTGGGACTGGGCCTTGAGCCCTTCGGTTTCGTTCATCCCCGGGCCGCAATCGAACGGCGGCAGGATCGGCGCCACCTTTTCGACCATGAAGGAGCAGCGCTTGGCGATGACGAGGGTGTTGTCCACCGCTTCCGGCAGATCGGCGAATAGTTCCCGCATCTCGTCGGGGGACTTGAGGTAGTGTTCGGCCGTCACCCGCCGCCGCTCGGTCGCCGAAAGGGTCGCGCCCGCGGCGATGCAGAGCAGCGCGTCGTGGGCTTCGTGCATGCGCCGTTCGGGAAAGAACGCCTCGTTGGTCGCGACCAGCGGCAGGTCATGGCGATAGGCGAGATCGAGGAAACCCGCCTCGGTCGTTTTTTCCTCCGGCGAGCCGTGGCGCATCAGTTCGACGTAGAGCCTTCCGGGAAATGCCTGGCCGAGGCGCAGCAGCAGCGCCTCGGCGGCGGGCGCTTGTCCGGCGGCAAGCAACCGGCCGACCGGCCCCGCCGCCCCGCCGGTGAGCAGAATGAGTCCATCGCCGTGACGGGCGAGATCGTCGAGGCCGACTTGCGGGTTGATCGGGGCTTCGCCGCCATCCGTCCCGAATTGAGCGACGCGGATGAGCTTGAGCAGGTTGCGATAACCGGCGGCGCTTTGCACCAGCAGCACCAACGGGTCGGCTTCGGGACCGCTCGCGTTCGCCGGAGCGAATCCGGGACGCGCGCCCGCCGGGTCTTCGCGCGTCAAACTGAGTTGGCAGCCGATGATCGGCTGCACGCCCGCGTCGCGCGCGTAATGGGAAAATTCGAGCGCGCCGAACAGGTTGTTGGTGTCGGTGATCGCGACCGCCGGCATGTCGAGCTGGCGGCAGAGCTTTACCAGGGCGTCGATGCGGATCGCGCCTTCGGACAGCGAATAGGCGGAATGAACTCGGAGATGGACGAACGGGGCGTGCGGCATGGAGTGAAAAGAATTTCACACCCCGCGCGCGAAGTCACCCGAATCGATTTAATTATCCACAAGCACGCCGTCGTGCAGGCGAATCGTGCGGTCCATGCGCCGGGCGAGGTCGAGGTTGTGGGTGGCGATCAGGGCGGCGAGATTCGCGCCGCGCGCGAGCCGGAGAAGCAAGCCGAACACCTCGTCGGCCGTGTGCGGGTCGAGGTTGCCGGTCGGTTCGTCGGCGAGCAGCACGGCGGGCGCGTTGGCGAGCGCGCGGGCGATGGCGACGCGCTGCTGTTCGCCGCCCGAGAGGCGCGCCGGGCGATGATGGGCCCGTTCGGAGAGCCCCAGGGTGGCGAGCAGTTCGCGCGCGCGGGATTCGGCCTCGCCCCGCGCCAGCCCGGCGATGGCCTGGGGCACGATCACGTTTTCCAGGGCCGAGAATTCCGGCAGCAGGTGATGGTACTGGTAGACGAAGCCGAGGTTGGCGCGGCGCAGCCGGGTGCGTTCGTCGTCGTCGAGGGCGCCGCAGGCGAGGTCGGCGATGATTACCTCCCCCTCGTCCGGCTTTTCCAGAAGGCCGGCGATGTGCAGAAGCGTCGATTTGCCCGCGCCGGAGGGCCCGACCAGGGCGACGATCTCTCCCGCGCGCAGCGACAGGTTGGCGCCCTTCAGCACCGCGAGCGAATCGCGGCCCTGGCGGAACACGCGCACGACCCCGGCGAGCTGGAGGACGGTCTTACTCATAGCGAAGGGCCTCGGCCGGATCGATGGTCGCGGCGCGCCACGAGGGATAGATGGTGGCGAGGAACGAAAGCCCGAACCCCATCAGCACCACCGCCGTCACTTCCGACCAGTCGAGGCGCGCCGGCAGCTTGGAGAGGAAGTAGATTTCGGCGGCGAACAGTTCGCCGCCGGTCAATCCCTGGATCGCCTGGCGGATCGATTCGATGTTGAGCGCGAACGCGACCCCGAGCACGAACCCGGCGAGCGTGCCGATGACGCCGATGCTGGCCCCGCTCATGAAGAAGATGCGCATGATCGAGCCCCGCGTCGCGCCCATGGTGCGCAGGATGGCGATGTCGCGGCCCTTGTCCTTGACCAGCATGATCATGCTGGAAACGATGTTGAACGCGGCGACCAGGATGATCAGCGTCAGAATCAGGAACATGACGTTGCGTTCGACCTGGACCGCGTTGAAGAAGCTGGAATTGGCCTGCTGCCAGTCGTGGATGCGGACCTTGCCTTGCAGCGCGCCCAGGATGTGCGCCCCGACGCGGGGCGCATCGTCGGGATCGGTGACGAACACTTCCAGGTTGGTGACCGCGTCGGGGACGCGGAAGTAGATTTGCGCGGCTTCCAGCGGCATGTAGACGTAGCTCGAATCGTATTCGAACATGCCGACGTTGAAGGTGGCGACGATGCGGTAGGCGCGCATGCGCGGCACGGTGCCGAGCGCGGTCGCCGTGGTCTGCGGCGAAACGAGCGTGATCCGGTCGCCGACCGCGAGGCCGAGCCGGTCGGCGAGCCGGGCGCCGACCACGACCGAATCCTCGCCCTGGAACTGGGCGAGCCCGCCGCCGACGATGCTGCCGGCGACCAGGCTTTGCCTGGCGAGATCGTCGGGCCGGATGCCGCGCACCAGGGCGCCGCGCGCGGTGCCGCGCGCGGTCGCCATCACCTGGCCCTCGACGATGGGGGTGGCGGAGACGACCCCCGGCACCTTGCGCACGGCGAGCGCCACGGCGTCGAAATCGGCGAGCGGCGCCGACAGGCCATAGACGCCGAGGTGGCCGTTGAGGCCGAGGATGCGCGTCAGCAGTTCGTGGCGGAACCCGTTCATCACCGACATGACGATGATCAGGGTGGCGACGCCGAGGGCGATGCCGAGCAGCGAGAACCAGGCGATGACGGAGATGAATCCTTCCTGGCGCCGCGCGCGCAGGTAGCGCATGGCGACCGACCATTCGAAGCGGGTGAACACGCGCGAGGCCCCTTCCCCGCCTCAGCCGCCGGTCAGACGGGCAAGCGCGGATTCGCGGCTCAGTTCCTGGCGTTCGCCGCTCCTGCGGTTCTTGAATTCGACCACGCCGTTTTTCACCCCGCGCGGGCCGATCACCAGCTGCCACGGCAGGCCGATCAGGTCCATGTCGGCGAATTTCACGCCCGCGCGCTGGTCGCGGTCGTCGTAGAGCGTCGTCACGCCGCGCTCGCCGAGGGTGCGGTAGACGTCTTCGCACGCCGCGTCGCACTCGGCGTCGCCGTTCTTGAGGTTGATCAGCCCGACGC
Source organism: uncultured Hyphomicrobiales bacterium (assembly GCA_964412955.1). GTDB lineage: Bacteria > Pseudomonadota > Alphaproteobacteria > Rhodospirillales > 2-12-FULL-67-15 > 2-12-FULL-67-15. The sequence continues at coordinate 33,207 of CAYPQV010000002.1, read as the reverse complement.
GGAACGGCGCGACGGATTCGGGCCAGATGATCCCGGCCTGATCGTGGGACGCCTCGATGATCGCGCCCGCGAGGCGCGAGACGCCGATGCCGTAGGAGCCCATTTCGATCGTCAGTTCCTCGCCCTTGGGCCCGGCGACCACCGCCTTCATCGGCTTCGAGTACTTGGTGCCGAAATAGAAGATGTGCCCGACCTCGATGCCGCGCGCGGTGACCAGATCGCCCCCCAGCGCGGCGCCCTTGGCCGGATCGTGCTTCTCGTCGCTCGCGGCGTAGACCGAGGTCCATCGGTCGACCAACCCTTGCAGGTCCTTGGGATCGTCTGGCACCGCGTCGGGCAGCGCGACGTCGAGCAGCCGGCGGTGGCAGAACACCTGCGATTCGCCGGTTTCGGCGAGGATCAGGAATTCGTGGCTGAGGTCGCCGCCGATCGGTCCGGTGTCGGCGGCGAGCGGGATCGCCTTGAGCCCGAGGCGCCCGAACGTGCGCAGGTAGCAGGCGAACATCTTGTTGTAGGACGTGCGCGCGCCGTCGTAGTCGAGGTCGAACGAATAGGCGTCCTTCATCAGGAATTCGCGCCCGCGCATCACGCCGAAGCGGGGGCGGATTTCGTCGCGGAATTTCCATTGTACGTGATAGAGCATCTTGGGCAGGTCCCGGTACGACTTGATCGAGCCGCGGACGATGTCGGTGATCTGCTCCTCGTTGGTGGGACCGTAGAGCATGTCGCGCTCGTGGCGGTCGCGGATGCGCAGCATTTCGGGTCCGTAGGCGTCGTAGCGGTCGCTTTCGCGCCACAGGTCGGCGGGCTGGATGGTCGGCATCAGCAGCTGCTGGCAGCCGATGGCGTCCTGCTCCTCCTCGACGATGCGCTGGATGTTGGCGAGCACGCGAAAGCCGAGCGGCAGCCACGAATAGATGCCGGCGCTGGATTGGCGGATCATGCCCGCCCGCAGCATCAGGCGGTGGGAGACGATCTGGGCTTCGGACGGGTTTTCCTTGAGGGTGGGCAGAAAATAGCGGGACAGACGCATTATTTTTTCGTTCCGTAGGTTTGCCGGCAGGCTTCGGCGATGGCGGCCTGGTCGCGCTGATCGAGAGGCTTGCCGTTCCAGTAAACCTTGTCGCCCTTGACCGTGACCTTGCCGACCGTGCCCTCGCCCGTGTACTTGCCGCCCGAGCCGAGGCCGTATTTCTTGTCGAGGTCGATCCCGATGTCGATGGAAATGGTTTCGGGCAGCTTGATGGGATTGCCGCCGGGCAGGTCGGCCTCCTTGACCTTCTTGCCGCGCGCGTCGGTGCCGGGCTTGTACTCGGCGCTCGATTGGTGCTTGGCGATGCCGCGGCACTCGCTCCGGGTCACCTTGACCGACGAGCCCTTGGCGGACGCGGCGAACGCCCCGGCAGCGGGCGCGAGCAGGGACAGGATCGCGGCGGCGGTCATGAACGTGCGCATGGGTCCATCATAACCCCGGGCGAGCCCCGGGTACAGGCCGGGGTGTCTCAACGGCGGATCGTTATCAGATCGGAAACGTAGACCCAGTAACCGATCGCGAACACGACCGCCGCCACCACCGACGTGACCGCGAACTTGATCAGGATGCGCGGGCGGTCGGGCGATCCGGCGGCGTGGCCCTTGGCCACGTCCTCGGCCGCGATCGGCCGGTTGCCCCACGGCAGCACCATGAACAGGACCAGCCACCAGATAACGGTGTAGATCGCGAGCGCGGTGTACCACTTCATCGCCGCTCACGCCTCTTCCAGCTCGATCAGGGTGCCGCAAAAATCCTTGGGGTGCAGGAACAGCACCGGCTTGCCGTGCGCGCCGATCTTCGGTTCGCCGTCGCCGAGCACGCGCGCGCCTCCCGCCTTGAGGCGGTCGCGCGCGGCGCGGATGTCGGGCACCTCGTAACAGACGTGGTGGATGCCGCCCTGCGCGTTCTTGGCGAGGAATCCGGCGATGGGCGAATTATCGCCGAGCGGATGGAGCAGCTCGATCTTGGTGTTGGGCAGTTCGACGAAGACGACGGTGACGCCGTGCGCGGGTTCCGGCACCGGTTCCGAAACCTTGGCGCCGAGCAGGTCGCGGTACAGCTTCGCCGCCGCCGCCAAGTCGGGCACCGCGATCGCCACGTGGTTGAGCTTTCCGATCACGATCCGATTCCCTCCCGTCGCTTCAAACGCGCACCAGATGGATGCTGGTGACCGGGCGCTTGTCGAAGCGGTCGCGGAACGCGCGCCGCACCGCGATCCGAAGCGCTTCCCTGAGCGCCGCGTCGTCACTCCGCCGCGCGGCGGGCGTCGCGGCGATCACTTCCTCGACCGTCTCGCGCACGACGCCGAGCGCGTCCTCGTCGCCCGCCTCCATCACGCCGAGAGTCGAAATCTGCACCTCGCCCGTGACCCGGCCGCGCGCGTCGAGAACCACGGTGACCACGGCCGCCCCATTGTATATGGCGCGGTTGCGGTCGCGCACAAGCGCGCCGTCGAGCGGCACCAGCCGGTTGCCGTCGACCGCGAGCCGTCCGACCGGCACCCGGTCGACCACCTCCGCCGCGCCGGGGGCGAGCCGGATCACGCCGCCGTTTTCGGAAACCACGGCCTCGGGCACCTGGCAGGCGCGCGCCAGGTCCGCGTGCTCGAGCATATGGCGCAGTTCGCCGTGGACCGGCACGGCGATGCGCGGCCGGACCAGCTGGTACATGCGCGCAAGCTCGTCGCGGGCGGGATGGCCGGAAACATGCACGTGATGATCGCGCCAGGTGACGATCTTGATTCCGAGCCGGACCAGATCGTTCTGCAGCTTGGCGATCGCGATTTCGTTGCCGGGGATGACGCGCGACGAGAAGATCACCAGATCGCCTTCTCCCAGGGTCACGTTGGGATGATCGTCGGCGGCGATGCGGGCGAGCGCGGCGCGCGGCTCGCCCTGGCTGCCGGTGCAGATGATGACCGCGCGGTCGGGCGGCAGCCAGCCCGCCGCTTCCTCGTCGAGGAAGGCGCGCGTGCCGGCGAGATAGCCGTTTTCGCGCGCGGCCGCGTCGATCCGCCGCAGCGAGCGTCCGGCGATGACCACGTCGCGCCCGCACGCTGCCGCCGCCCGCGCGATGGTTTCGAGGCGCGCGACGTTGGTCGCGAAACAAGCGACCGCGACCCGCGCCGGGGCTTCGCGGATCAGCTCGGTCAGGGTCGCTTCCAGTTCGGATTCCGAGCCCGACACGCCGGGCGTGAACACGTTGGTGGAATCGCAAACGATGGCGAGCACGCCTTCGTCGCCCAGGCGGCGCAGGGCCGCTTCGTCGGAGAGCTCGCCGACCACCGGCTCGGGGTCGAATTTCCAGTCGCCAGTATGAACCACGACCCCGCGCGGGGTGCGGATCGCGAGCGCGTTCGGTTCCGGGATCGAATGGGTGACGGTGACCAACTCGATCTCGAACGGCCCGATGGAAATCCGCCCGCCGAGCGGCACCACGCGGATCGGCACCTTTCCTTCCATCCCCGCTTCGCGCAGCTTGCGCGACAGGATCGACACCGCGAACGGCGTCGCGTAGACCGGGCAGCCGAGGCGTTCCCACAGGTACGGCACCGCGCCGAGGTGGTCCTCGTGCGCGTGGGTCAGCACCAGGCCGAGCAGCCGCCCGCGCCGTTCGGCGATGAACGCCGGGTCGGGCATGATGACGTCGACGCCGGGCAGACGGCCGTCGCCGAAGGTGACGCCCAAATCGACCATCAGCCATTGGTGGCCGTCGGGCGCGGGGCCGTAGCCGTAAAGGTTGAGGTTCATGCCGATCTCGCCCGCGCCGCCGAGCGCGACGAAGACCAACTCGGAATCGGGGCGCGCGGCCGGGGAACGGCTCATATGCCGGTCTTGGCGCGGGTCTGGGTGTTGCGCCGGTGGATGGCGTAGAGGCCGCGCAGAGTCAGATCCAGGTCGGCGCGCTTGATGCACGGCACCGCGTCGTTGAACAGCGGCGCCAGGCCGCCGGTCGCGATCACCTCCATCTCGGCGCCGTATTCCTTGCGGATGCGCTCGACCAGGCCCTCGATCATGGCGACATAGCCCCAGTAGATGCCGGATTTCATCGCCGCGACGGTGCCGGTGCCGATGACGCGCTCGGGCCGGCCGATGGCGACGCGCGGCAGCTTGGCCGCCGCCATGTGCAGCGCCTCGGCCGACAAATTCACACCCGGCGCGATCACCCCGCCGCGATAATTACCGTCGGCGTCGATCACGTCGAAGGTGGTGGCGGTGCCGAAGTCGATGACGATCATCGGGCCCCGGTAGCTGTCCTTGGCCGCGACCGCGTTGACCAGGCGGTCGGCGCCGACCTCCTCGGGGTGATCGACCAGGACCTTGATGCCCAGATCGACGCCCGGATCGCCGACCACGATCGGGTCGCAATCGAAATACTTGCGGCACATGGTCTTGAGGCTGAACAAGACCGCCGGCACCACGGTCGCGACGATGGCGCTTTTGATTTCGCCGGGATCGATCCCCGACAGGCGCAGCAGTTGCGTGAGCCACAGGCCGAACTCGTCGGCGGTGCGGTTGTGGTCGGTCGACGAGCGCCAGTCGCCGCGCGTCTTGCCGTCGTCGGCGAAAACCGCGAACACGGTGTTGGTGTTGCCGCAGTCGATGGCGAGAATCATCGGTCTTCCCTCGAACTAGCCGCGGGCGAAAAACACGTCGCCGGCGGAAATGCGCCGCACCGGACCGTCCGGCAAGCGAAGCGCGAGCGCGCCGTCGTCTTCCAGGGCGTCGAACACGCCCCGCACCGTTTCGCCCTCGATCCGGACCGATATCGGCGCGCCGACGCCGCGCACGTGGCGGCGGTAGGTTTCGAGCACGGCGGCGAACCCTCCGTCAAGCCAGCGCGCGCGCCAGCGGGCGAACGCGGCCAGGTAGGTTTCCAGGGCGCGGACCGGTTCGGGCGGCGCGAGGCCGAGCGCGGCGAGCGAGGTGGCAGCGAATTCGGTATCCTCGGGGTGGCTCGCGAGATTGATCCCGGCGCCCACCACCACCCAGTCGGGAATCTTCCCGTTCCCCTCGGCGCGGGATTCGAGCAGCACGCCCGCGATCTTGCGCTCGCCGACCAGGACGTCGTTCGGCCATTTGAGGGCGACGTCGGTCGTTCCCCACGCCCGCAGCGCCTCGCGGATCGCGAGCGCGGCGGCGAAGCCGAGTCCGGCGACGTCGGCCAGCGGCCGGTCGGGCCGGAGCAGGATCGAGCTGTAGAGATTGCCGGGCGGCGATACCCAGCCGCGCCCGCGCCGGCCCTTGCCGGCTTTCTGTTCGAGCGACCAGACCACCAGGCCGTCGGGCGCGGCGTCGGACCCCGCTTCGGCTGCGTCAGCGCGGCGCTTGGCGTCCTCGTTGGTGCTTTCGGTGGTTTCGAGCGCGACCAGAATGAACCCGGCCGGCAGGCGGGGCGCGCCGGTCATCCCGCGATCAGGGCTTTGGCGGCCCGGGCCGCCGCCTTGAGCACCGGTCCGGGCGCGAGGAAGAAGAAGATCACGATCGCGCTCGCCGCCCAGGCGATCCAGGCGATTTCGGGGCGCAAGGCCTTGTCCAGCACCTCGCCCGGCTCGTCGAAATAGGCGATGCGCACGATGCGGATGTAATAAAACGCGGCCACCACGCTGGTCAGCAGGCCGACCGCCGCGAGCACGAACATCCTGGCCTCGACCGCGGCGAGGAAGACGTAGAGCTTGCCGAAGAATCCGGCGAGCGGCGGAATGCCCGCCATCGAGAACATCAGCACGGCGAGCGCGGCGGCATAGAGCGGATGGGTGCGCCCGATGCCGGCGAGATCGGAAATCTGCTCCACGTTGCGCCCGCCCCGCCGCATGGCGAGGATGCAGGCGAACGTGCCCAGATTCATCACCAGATAAATGGCGAGATAGACCAGCATGCCGCGCACGCCGTTCGCGTCCGCCACCGCGAGGCCGACCAGGGCGTAGCCGACGTGACCGATGGAGCTGTAGGCCATCAGGCGCTTGATGTTCGACTGGTTGATGGCGCCGAAGGCGCCGACCGCCATCGAGGCGATGGCGACCGCCGCCACCACCTGCTGCCAGTGCGGCGCAAGATCGCCGAACGGCCCGACCATGAGCCGCACGAACAGGCCGAGGGCGGCGATCTTGGGCGCGACCGAGAAGAAGGCGGTGACCGGGGTCGGCGCCCCTTCGTACACGTCCGGCGTCCACATGTGGAACGGCACCGCCGAAATCTTGAAGGCGAGCCCGGCCAGGATGAACACCAGGCCGAACACGATGCCGAGCGACGGCGCGCCGGCGCCGAGGTGACGGAACAGTTCGGCCAGCACCTCGAAGTTGGTGCTGCCGGCGAAGCCGTAGACCAGCGAGGAGCCGTAGAGCAGCATCCCCGACGCCAGCGCGCCGAGGACGAAATATTTCAAGCCCGCCTCGGTCGCGCGCGAATCGTCGCGCTGGAACGTGGCCATGACGTAGAGCGAAAGGCTTTGCAGTTCGAGCCCGACGTAGAGCGCCATCAGGTCGTTGGCCGACAGCATCATCATCATGCCGGCGACCGCGAACAGGGCGACGACCGGATACTCGAACCGGCCGGCGCCGTGGCGGGCGAGGAAATCGCCGCTCATGACCAGCGCCGCCGCCGCGCCGATCAGGACCAGAACCTTGGCGAAGCGGCTGAAGGCGTCGATGGCGAACAGGCCGCCGAAGGTCACCGCGCGGTCCTTGCCGAGCGCCAGAACCGCCAGCAGCGCCACCAGCAATACCGCCAGCGCGATCCACTCGGCGCGACGGGCGGCGCGCGCGTCGGCGCCGTTGGCTCCGGCTTTCTGGAACACCCCGAACATCAGGAGCGCCATGCCGCCGAGCGCGAGCAGGATCTCCGGCAGCGCGGGCGTCAGGGCGGGAAGACCGGCGGGCGGCATGTCTTTCCTCCTAACGCGCCCTGGCTTCGTTCGAGGCGGTCGCGACCCGCGCCGCCGCGGGAGCGGCGGCGGGCATGGCGGCGATCCTGCGACCTTCCTCCACCTGGCGCACCAGGTTGGCGCTCGATGCGTGCATGATCTTGAGGAACGGCGCCGGGTAGACTCCCATCCAGAACACCAGCGCGACCAGCGGCACGAACACGGCGATTTCGCGCGGGGTCAGATCGGCGATCCTGGCGAGCGCTTCCTTGGTCAGCTTGCCGAAGATCACCCGGCGATAGAGGTAGAGCATGTAGACCGCGCCCAGGATCACGCCGGTCGCGGTCAGCGCCGCGACCCAGGCATTGACCTGGAACAGTCCGATCAGCACCAGGATTTCGCCCACGAATCCGCTGGTGCCGGGCAATCCGACCGAGGCCAGCATGAAAACCATGAAGGCGAGCGCGTAGACCGGCATGCGATGCACCAGGCCACCGTAGGTTTCGATTTCGCGCGAATGCGTCCGGTCGTAGACCACGCCGACGATCAAAAACAGGGCGGCGGAAACGACGCCGTGGCTGAGCATTTGGAAGATGGCGCCTTCGATCCCCTGCAAGGTGAAGCTGAATGCGCCGGCGGTGACGAAGCCCATGTGGGCGACCGAGGAATAGGCGATCAGCTTCTTCATGTCCGCCTGGGCGAGCGCGACCAGTGAGGTGTAGACGACCGCGATCACGCTCAAGGCGAACACCAGCGGCGCGAAGGTTTCACTCGCCCCCGGCAGCATCGGCAGCGAAAAGCGCAGGAACCCGTAGCCGCCGAACTTCAGCAGCACGCCCGCCAGGATGACCGATCCGGCGGTCGGCGCCTCCACGTGCGCGTCGGGCAGCCACGTGTGGACCGGCCACATCGGCACCTTGACCGCGAACGAGGCGAAGAAGGCGAGCCACAGCCACGGCTGCCACGCCGCCGGCAGGCGATGGGTCAGCAGCGTGGGAATGTCGGAGGTGCCGGCGTCCATGTAGATGGTCAGCAGTGCCACCAGCATCAGCACCGAACCCGCGAGCGTATAGAGGAAGAACTTGAAGGCGGAATAGACCCGCCTCGGCCCGCCCCACACACCGATGATCAGGAACATCGGGATCAGCACCGCCTCGAAGAACACGTAGAACAGGAACAGATCGAGCGCGGCGAACATGCCGACCATCATGGTTTCCATGACCAGGAACGCGACCATGTATTCGCGCACCCGGTCGCGGATCGCGTCCCAGCTCGCCAGCACGCAGATCGGCGTCAGCAGCGTGGTCAGGAGGACGAACAAGACCGATATGCCGTCGACCCCGACCCGGTAGGCGATGTCGAGGCCAGGCATCCATTCGATCGTCTCGACGAACTGGAATCCGGCGTTGTCGGGATCGAACCCGAACCACAGGAACAGCGACAGCACGAATTCGATGCCGCTGGTCCACAAGGCGACGCTGCGGACGTTGTCGGCGACGACCGTATCCTCGCCGCGGATGAACAGGATGAACCCCGCGCCGACCAGCGGCAGGACGATCAGCAGCGAGAGGATGGGAAGGTCGAACATTCCCCTACCCCACCTGCCGGAGCACGTACCAGGTGATCAGCCCCACGACGCCGATCAGCATGGCGAACGCGTAGTGATAGACGTAGCCGGTCTGCAGCGCCGCGACCCGGCGCGCCATGTTGACCACGGCCTGCGACAGGCCGTCGGGTCCGAGGCCGTCGATCAGGGTGCCGTCTCCCGTCTTCCACAGGTTGCGCCCCAACGCCATCGCCGGCCGCACGAATAGGCGGTCGTACAGTTCGTCGAAGTACCACTTGTTGAGCAGGAACTGATAAATCCGCTTGTAACGGCGGGCGATGACGGCGGGCAGGCCCGGCGCCCACAGGTACAGCGCGCAGGCGAGCGCGATGCCGAGACCGCCTACCACCAGCGGCGCGAGCTTGACCCACGCCGGCACATGGTGCGCCTTGGCGAGCGCGTCGTGGGCGGGCAAGGTCTTGATCGCTTCGCTCCAGAAGGCGGTCATCTTGTCGCCGACGAAGAATTCGTAGGCGATCAGCCCGGCGAATGCCGCGCCGGCGGCGAGCACCAAGAGCGGCGCGATCATCACCAGGGGCGATTCGTGCACGTGCGCCATGGTTTTTTCGTCGGCGCGCGGGCTCCCGTGGAAGGTCATGAACAACAGGCGCCAGGAATAGAACGCGGTCAGGAAGGCCGCCGCGATGCCCGCGGCGAAGGCGTAGAGGCCCCAGGGCGTGCCGGCGGCGAAGGCCGCTTCGATCACGATGTCCTTGGAATAGAACCCGGCGAACGGCGGAATGCCGGCGAGCGCAAGCGAGCCGATCCACATCAGGCCGTAGGTCACCGGCACCATCTTCCAGATGCCGCCCATGCGGCGCATGTCCTGCTCGTCGGACATGGCGTGGATCACGGAACCCGCGCCGAGGAACAACAGCGCCTTGAAGAACGCGTGGGTCATCAGGTGGAAAATGCCGGCGGCATAGGCCGAAACGCCGCAGGCGAAGAACATGTAGCCGAGCTGGCTGCAGGTCGAATAGGCGATGACGCGCTTGATGTCGTTCTGCACGCAGCCGACGGTGGCGGCGAACAGCGCGGTCGAGGCGCCGACCACGGTCACCACGATCAGCGCGGTCTCCGACAGCTCGAACAGCGGCGACAGGCGCGCGACCATGAACACCCCGGCGGTGACCATGGTCGCGGCGTGGATCAGGGCCGACACCGGCGTCGGGCCTTCCATCGCGTCGGGCAGCCAGGTGTGCAGCCCGAGCTGGGCCGACTTGCCCATGGCGCCGACGAACAGGAGCAGGCACGCGACCGTCAGCGCGTGGAACTCGCCGCCGAACACGCGGATGGTCGCCGTCGCCTTGCCCGGCGCGGCGGCGAAGATGACGTCGAAATTGACCGACTGGAACAGGACGAAGACGACGAAGATGCCCAGCGCGAAGCCGAAATCGCCGACCCGGTTGACGACGAACGCCTTGATCGCGGCGGCGTTGGCCGAGGGACGGTCGTACCAGAACCCGATCAGCAGATAGGACGCGAGCCCGACCCCTTCCCAGCCGAAGAACAGCTGCACCAGGTTGTCGGCCGTCACCAGCATCAGCATGAAGAAGGTGAACAGGCTGAGGTACGACATGAACCGCGGCACGTCGGGATCGTGGTGCATGTAGCCGACGGAATAGATATGGATCAGGGCCGAGACGTTGCACACCACCAGGACCATCACCGCGGTCAGGGTGTCGAACTTGAGCGCCCAGGAGATTTCCAGCGCGCCGGAATCGATCCAGGTGAACAGCTCGATCGTGCGCGGCTGGCCGTCGAGCACCACGTTCTTGAAAATCAGGATCGACAGCAGCCCCGAGAGCACCAGCGCGCCGCAGGTGAGCCATTGCGCCGCGCGGTCGAGGCGGTGCTTGGCGTGGGCGTCGGCGGCGGGCGCGAACGAGAGCGCCCCGGCGAGCGCGGCGCCGAGCAACGGCAGGAAGATCGCGGCGGCGTACATGCGTCCCCTACCCCTTCATCAAATTGACGTCTTCGACCGCGATCGACCCGCGATTGCGGAAGAACGCGACCAGGATGGCGAGGCCGATGGCGGCTTCCGCCGCGGCCACGGTCAGGATCAGCATGGCGAACACCTGGCCGGCGAGGTCGCCGAGCGCGGCCGAGAACGCGACCAGGTTGATGTTGACCGAGAGCAGCATCAGTTCGACCGACATCAGGATCACGATCACGTTCTTGCGGTTGAGGAAGATGCCGAAGATGCCGGTCGCGAACAGGATCGCGCCGACGGTCAGGTAATGGGCGAGGCCGATGTCGAGCATCAGATGCCCTTCCCCGATTCGACTTTCTTGATTTCGATGGTGTTGGCCGGAGTGCGGGCGATTTGCCGGCCGATATCCTGGCGGCGCACGCCTTCGCGGGCGCGGTGGGTCAGCACGATCGCGCCGACCATCGCCACCAGCAGGATCGCGCCCGCCGCCTGGAACAGGTAGGCGTAATGGGTGTAGAGCACCTCGCCCAGCGCGCGGGTGTTGCCGATGTCCCCCGGCGCGGGCGCCGCCGCCAGCAATCGCGCGTCGGGCGCCGCCTTCCAGCCCGCGAGCACCACCGCCAGTTCGATCAGCATGACCAGCCCGATCAGGGCGCCGATCGGCAGGTAATTCATGAATCCCTGGCGCAGGACCACGAAGTCGATGTCCAGCATCATGACGACGAACATGAACAGCACCGCGACCGCGCCGACGTAGACCACGACCAGGATCATGGCCAGGAATTCGGCCCCGGCCAGCACGAACAGGCCGGCGGCGTTGAAAAAGGCGAGAATCAGGAACAGCACCGAATGTACCGGGTTGCGCATGGTCACGACCAGCGCGGCCGCGATCACGGCGGTCACGGCGAACATATAGAAGGCGAGCGCCTGGATCATGTCGCTATCGGTCCCGTCTCATCGATACGGCGCGTCCGCGCGCAGCCGCGCGGCGATTTCGGTTTCCCAGCGCTCGCCGTTGGCGAGCAGCTTGTCCTTGTCGTACATCAGCTCCTCGCGGGTTTCGGCCGCGAACTCGAAATTCGGCCCCTCGACGATGGCATCGACCGGGCAGGCTTCCTCGCAGAAGCCGCAATAGATGCACTTGGTCATGTCGATGTCGTAGCGGGTGGTACGGCGGCTGCCGTCGGCGCGCGGCTCGGCCTCGATGGTGATGGCCTGGGCCGGGCAGATCGCCTCGCACAGCTTGCAGGCGATGCAGCGTTCCTCGCCGTTGGGATAACGCCTGAGCGCGTGCTCGCCGCGGAAGCGGGGTCCGAGCGGGCCTTTTTCGTAGGGGTAATTGATCGTCACCTTGGGCCGGAACATGTACTTGAAGGTGAGCGCGAGACCTTCCAACAGTTCCGTCAGCAGGACGGCGCGCGCGCCGCGTTCGATAAAGCTCATCGGCCTCGCCCTCCTATTTCATTCCCGGCACGGCGCCGAATGCCACCAGCACGCCCGAGACCACCACCACGGCGGCGAGCGAAACCGGCAGAAACACCTTCCAGCCGAGCCGCATCAGCTGGTCGTAGCGGTAGCGCGGAAACGCGGCCCGCACCCAGATGAATACGAACAGCAGCGCCGCGATCTTGAGCGCGAACCAGACCGGCCCCGGAATCCAGTTGAACGGCGCGATGTCGAACGGCGGCAGCCAGCCGCCCAGGAACAGAACCGCGGTCATGCCCGACATCAGGATCATGTTGGCGTATTCGCCGAGGAAGAAGAGCGCGAACGTCATCGCCGAATATTCGACGTTGTAGCCGGCGACCAGTTCGGCTTCCGCCTCCGGCAGGTCGAACGGGTGACGGTTGGTTTCGGCCAGCCCCGAGATGAAAAAGATCACCGCCATCGGCAGCAGCGGCAGCCAGAACCAGTTGAACAGGCCGTAGCGGCCCTTTTGCGCCATGACGATGTCGGTCAGGTTGAGCGAGCCGACGCACAGCAGCACGGTGATGATGACGAATCCGATCGAGACTTCGTAGGACACCATCTGCGCCGACGAACGGAGCGCGCCGAGGAAGGCGTAGCGCGAATTGCTGGCCCACCCCGCCATCAGGATGCCGTAGACGCCGAGGGAGGATATGGCGAAGAGATAGAGGACGCCGACGTTGATATCGGCGAGCACCAACCCTTCGCCGAACGGAATCACCGCCCACGCCGCGAGCGCGAGGACGAAGGTGACGCACGGCGCCAGGATGAACACGCCCCGGTTGGCGCCGGTGGGTATGACGGTTTCCTTGAGGAACAACTTGAGGCCGTCGGCGAGCGGTTGCAGCAGGCCGAACGGCCCGACCACGTTGGGGCCGCGCCGGAGCTGGATGGCGCCGATCACCTTGCGTTCGGCATAAGTCAGGTAGGCGACCGCGAGCAAGAGCGGCACCACGATCACGACGATCTTGATGACGATCCAGAGGAGCGGCCAAAGATAAGCGGCCCAGATGTCGAGGAACAGATCAGCCATGAGTCCCCGTCATGCCGGATGAAGGTTGGGAAAACGCTTCCGCGCACTCGGCCATGGTCGGTGAAGCCCGGCTGATGGCGTCGGTGCGGTAATAATCGCGGACGGGCGAACGGAACGGCGCCGCGTCCAACGTTCCGGCGACGCCGAATTTGCCCCACGGAGCGGGCTGGACGGCGTCGATCTCGGCGAACGTCGGATGAGCCTTGGCCATGGCGGCGCGCACTTCGGCCAACCGGTCGAACGGCAGCCGCGTCCCGCACGCTTCGGCCAGGGCGCGGACGACGGCCCAATCCTCGCGCGCCTCGCCGGGCGGGAACACGGCGCGGCGGGTGCGCTGGACGCGGCCTTCGGTGTTGACGTAGGTCGCGTCCTTTTCGGTGTAGGCGGCGGACGGCAACACCACGTCGGCGCGGGCCGCGCCCCTGTCGCCGTGATGGCCGATGTAGACCACGAACGCGGAGCCGAGGCGGCCGGTATCGATTTCGTCGGCGCCGAGCAGGAACAGCACCTCGATCGCCCCCTGTCCGGCCCCGGCGACGATCGCGTCGGTATCGCGCCCGCCCGAACCCGGCACGAACCCGAGATCGAGCCCGCCGACCCGGGCGGCCGCCGTGTGCAGGACGTTGAATCCGTTCCAGCCGGCGTCCGGCTTCACCAGACCGTTCTTTTCGGCGATCGCGCGCGCCGACGCCAGGATCGCGCCGCCGTCGGGACGCGCCAGCGCGCCCGGACCGAGCACCAGCATCGGCGCCTTGGCGGCGGCGAGGGTCTTGGCGAACGGGTGCTTGCCGTCCGCGAGCGCCTTCAATTCGGCGGTGCCGGTTCCCAGATGCTCGTGGCGATAGGTCAGGTCCGCCCGTTCGCCGATCAGGCCGACGGCGAAATTCCCCATCAGCCAGCGCTTGCGCAGGCGCGCGTTGACGATCGGCGCCTCGCGCCGGGGATTGGCGCCGATCAGCAGGCAGGCGTCGGCGCGCTCGATGCCGGCGATGGTGGTGTTGAACAGGTATCCGGCCCGGCACTCGGGATCGAGCTTGGCGCCGTCCTGGCGGCAGTCGAGGTGCGGCGTGCCCAGCTTGGCGAGCCAGGTTTTCAGGGCGTACATGGATTCGGCGCACGCCAAATCGCCGGCGATGGCCGCGACGCGGTCCGGTTTGGCCGCTTTCAGGCGCTTGGCGACGGCCGCGAACGCTTCCGGCCAGGCGGCGGGCTCGAGCTTGCCCGCGCGGCGCACCCACGGCCGGTCGAGGCGGCGGTGCTTGAGCCCGTCGCACGCGAACCGGGCCTTGTCCGAAATCCATTCCTCGTTCACGTCCTCGTTGAGGCGCGGCAGGATGCGCAGCACGCTCGGCCCGCGCGCGTCGACGCGGATGTTGCTGCCGACCGCGTCGAGCACGTCGACCGATTCCGTCTTGCGCAATTCCCAGGAACGGCAGGCGAAGGCGTACGGGGCCGAAGTCAGCGCGCCGACCGGGCACAGGTCGATCAGGTTGCCGCTCAGTTCGGAATTGAGCGCCTGCTCGACGTACATGCCCACTTCCATGTTCTCGCCGCGCCCGGTGGCGCCGAGCACCGGCACGCCCGCGACTTCGGTCGCGAAACGGATGCAGCGCGTGCAATGGATGCAGCGCGTCATCACCGTCTTGATGAGCGGACCCCAGTTCTTGTCCTTCACCGCGCGGCGGTTTTCTCGATAGCGGCCGCGATCGAACCCGTAGGCCATCGCCTGGTCCTGCAGGTCGCATTCGCCGCCCTGGTCGCAGATCGGGCAATCGAGCGGGTGGTTGATGAGCAGCAGTTCCATCACGCCCTGGCGCGCCTTTCGGATTTCGGGCGTGTCGGTGCGGATCACCATGCCGTCGGCGGCGGGCATCGCGCACGACGCGATCGGCTTCGGCGACTTTTCCATGTGCACCAGGCACATGCGGCAGTTGCCGGCGATCGAGAGCCGCTCGTGATAGCAGAAGCGCGGGATTTCGACGCCCGCGGCTTCGCACGCCTGGAGCACGGTCTGCCCGGCGGGGACTTCGACTTCCCGGCCATTGACGGTGAGTTTCGGCATGGAATGGCCTTCCCTTCGCCTACGCCGCGCGGCCCGACTGGCGGGCGCGCGCCTCGGCGATGCGGCGCTCGAGCTCGGGCCGGAAATGGCGCAGCAGGCCCTGCACCGGCCACGCGGCGGCGTCGGCGAGCGCGCAGATGGTGTTGCCCTCGACTTGGCGCGTGACCTGTTCGAGCACGTCGATTTCGCCCGGTTCCGCGTCGCCGCGCGCCATGCGCTCCATCATGCGCGCGAGCCAGCCGGTGCCCTCGCGGCACGGCGTGCATTGGCCGCAGCTTTCGTGCTTGTAGAAGCGCGAAAGCCGCGCGATGGCGCGGATCACGTCGGTGGACTTGTCCATGACGATCACCGCCCCGGTGCCGAGGCCGGATTTGACCTCGCGCAGGGAATCGAAATCCATCTTGACCGTCTCGCAGATGCTTTTCGGGATCATCGGCACCGACGAGCCGCCGGGAATGATCGCGAGCAGGTTGTCCCAGCCGCCGCGCACCCCGCCGGCGTGGACCTCGATCAGTTCCTTCAAGGGGATGCCCATCTCCTCCTCGACCGTGCACGGATTGTTGACGTGGCCGGAGATGTTGAAGAGCTTGGTGCCGACGTTGTTGGGGCGGCCGATGCCGGCGAACCACTCGGCCCCGCGGCGCAGGATGGTCGGCGCGACCGCGATGCTTTCGACGTTATTGACCGTGGTCGGGCAGCCGTAGAGGCCGACGTTGGCCGGGAACGGCGGCTTCAGGCGGGGCTGGCCCTTCTTGCCTTCGAGGCTTTCGATCAGCGCCGATTCCTCGCCGCAGATGTAGGCGCCGGCGCCGAGATGAACGTGAAATTCGAAATCCCAGCCGGAGCCGCAGGCGTTGGGGCCGATCAGGCCGGCGGCGCGGGCTTCGTCGGCGGCCTGCTGAAGCGCTTCCGCCTCGCGCAGGAATTCGCCGCGCACATAGCAGTAACTGGCGTGCGCGCCGACGGCGAAAGACGCGATCAACGCGCCCTCGATCAGCTTGTGCGGTTCGTGGCGCAGGATTTCACGGTCCTTGCAGGTGCCGGGTTCGCCTTCGTCGGCGTTGATGACCAGGAAATGCGGCCGCGCGCCGACTTCCTTCGGCATGAACGACCATTTCATGCCGGTGCCGAATCCGGCGCCGCCGCGCCCGCGCAGTCCCGATTTCTTGACCGCGTCGATGATGGCGTCGCGCCCGCGCGCGAGAATGTCCTTGGTTCCGTTCCAATCGCCGCGCGCGCGCGCGCCGGCGAGCCCGACGTCGCCGAAGCCGTAGATGTTGGTGAAGATGCGGTCCTTGTCCTGCAGCATCGCGGTTATTTCTTTTTCCCCTTGGGCTGCGTGTTCTTGAGGGTAGTCAGGCCCGACTTCGGCTCGCAACTGCGTCGTCCCATTTGCGATCCGGTCTTCGGCCGGCCGCCCTGCTTGAGGACGCTCAGCACCGCGCGGGTGGTGTCGGGATCGAGGTCCTCGTAGTAGTCGTCGTTGATCTGCATCATCGGCGCGTTGACGCAGGCGCCGAGGCATTCGACTTCGCTCAGCGTGAACTGGCCGTCTGCGGTGGTTTCGCCGAAGCCGATGCCGAGGGTCCGCTTGCAGGTGTCGGCGACCACGTCGGAGCCGCGCAGCCAGCACGGCAGGTTGGTGCAGACCTGAACGTGATGCCGGCCGACCGGCTTCAGGTTGTACATGGTGTAGAACGACGCGACCTCGTAGACGCGGATCGGCGGCATTCGGAGGTAATCGGCGACGTAATCCATGGCGGCCTGGGTCAGCGATCCGCCGCCCTGGCGCTGGGCGAGATCGAGCAGCGGCATGACCGCGCTCGCCTGCCGCCCGTCGGGATACTTGGCGACGATCGCTTCCGCCCGCTTCAGGTTGTCGGAATCGAAGACGAAGGACGGCGCGCTCATCGGTCGATCTCCCCGAACACGATGTCGATCGAGCCGATGTTGGCGACCACGTCGGCGAGCATGTGGCCGCGCGACAGGAACTCGAGCGCCTGCAGGTGCGCGAAGCCGGGCGCGCGGATCTTGCAGCGGTATGGGCGGTTGGTGCCGTCGGACACCAGGTAGACGCCGAATTCGCCCTTGGGCGCCTCGACCGCCGTGTAGGTCTCGCCGGCGGGCACGTGGTAGCCCTCGGTGTAGAGCTTGAAATGGTGGATCAGGGCTTCCATCGAGCCCTTCATGTCGCCGCGCGGCGGCGGCGCGATCTTGCGGTCGTCGGTCATCACCCGCCCGGCCGGCATGCGCTCCAGGCACTGGCGGATGATCTTCACGCTTTCGCGCATTTCGTACATGCGGATCAGATAGCGGTCGTAGCAGTCGCCGTTCCTGCCGACCGGCACGTCGAAATCCATTTCGCCGTAGGCGTCGTAGGGCTGCGCCTTGCGCAAATCCCAGGCGAAGCCGCAGGCGCGCAGGTTGGGGCCGGAAAAGCCCCAGTCGAGCGCGGCCTCGGGACCGATGCGGCCGATGTCGACGGTACGCTGCTTGAAGATGCGGTTTTCGGTCAGCAGGGTTTCGAGATCGTCGATCACCTTGGGGAAGCGTTCGTTCCAGGCATGGATGTCCTCGATCAGGCCGACCGGCATGTCGCGCGCCACGCCGCCGGGACGGAAATAGGCCATGTGCAGGCGCGCGCCGGAGACGCGCTCGCAGAATTCCATCAGCAGCTCGCGCTCCTCGAACGCCCACAGCATCGGCGTCATCGCGCCGACGTCCATGGCGTAGGAACAGACGTTGAGGATGTGGTTGAGGATGCGGCCGATCTCCGCGTAGAGAACGCGAATGTACTGGCCGCGGGGCGGCGCCTGGATGCCGAGCAGCTTTTCCACCGCCAGCGCGAAGGCGTGCTCCTGGTTCTGCGGCGCGACGTAGTCGAGCCGGTCGAAGTACGGCACCGCCTGGAGATAGCTCTTGTGCTCGATCAGCTTTTCGGTGCCGCGATGCAGAAGCCCGATGTGCGGATCGGCGCGCTCGATGATCTCGCCGTCCATTTCCAGCACCAGGCGCAGCACGCCGTGCGCCGCCGGATGCTGCGGCCCGAAGTTGAGGTTGAAGTTGCGGATGCGGGTTTCGGACATCCCGTCAGCCCTTGGTCGCTTTTTCGTCGCCCGGCAGGCGCGGCGCGCCTTCCCACGGGCTCAGGAAATCGAAGCTGCGGAATTCCTGGGGAAGCTTGACCGGCTCGTAGACCACGCGCTTCTGTTCGTCGTCGTAGCGAACCTCGACGTAGCCGGTGAGCGGAAAATCCTTGCGCAGCGGGTACCCGTCGAAGCCGTAGTCGGTCAGGATGCGGCGCAAATCGGGATGGTCGGAAAACGGGATGCCGTACATGTCCCAGGCTTCCCGCTCCCACCACGCCGCGCTCGAAAACAGGCCGCTCGCGGACGGAACCGGGGTCGTCTCGTCGGTCGCGAGCTTGACCCGCGCGCGGGTGTTATGCACCAGACTGAGCAGATTGTAGACCACGTCGAAACGGTTCTCGCGTTCCGGATAATCCGCACCGCATACGTCCATCAACTGCTTGAACTGGCAGTTCGCGTCGTCGCGCAGGAACTTGAGGACCTTGAGCACGGCATGGCGATGGATGGTGAACGCCAGTTCGCCACGGTCGGCGGTCGCGCCGAGCACCTCGTTGGGCAGCGCGCCGGCGACGTAATCGCCAAGGTCCTTGAGAGCCAAATCCATCGCTTTTTCTTTCCCGCCGCCTAGCGCCAGAGAGTTCCCGTTCGGCGGATTTTCTTTTGCAGCTGCAGGATGCCGTAGACCAGGGCTTCGGCGGTCGGGGGACATCCCGGCACGTAGACGTCGACCGGCACGACGCGATCGCAGCCGCGCACGACCGAATACGAATAGTGGTAATAGCCGCCGCCGTTCGCGCACGAGCCCATCGAGATCACCCAGCGCGGCTCGGCCATCTGGTCGTAGACGCGGCGGAACGCCGGGGCCATCTTGTTGGTGAGCGTTCCGGCGACGATGATGACGTCGGACTGGCGCGGGCTCGGGCGCGGCACCACGCCGAAACGGTCGAGGTCGTAACGGCTCATGTAGGCGTGGATCATCTCGACCGCGCAGCAGGCGAGACCGAAGGTCATCGGCCACAGCGAGCCGGTCCGCGCCCAATTGACCAGGCGATCGACGTTGGCGAGCACGAACCCCTTGTCGGTCAGTTCGCCCATAACCTGGCCGAGGACCGCGTCCTGCTGGGCGCCGGGAGGAAGAGCGGCGGGGTGCGGCGTTACTCCCATTCCAACGCTCCCTTGCGCCACTCGTAGATGAAACCGACCGTCAGCACGGCGAGGAAGATCATCATCGACCAGAACCCGAACAGGCCGATCTGGCCCAGCGCCACCGCCCACGGGAACAGGAAGGCGACTTCCAAATCGAAGATGATGAACAGGATGGCGACCAGATAAAACCGGACGTCGAACTTATGGCGGGCGTCGGTGAAGGCGTCGAATCCGCATTCGTAGGCGGCGGCCTTTTCCGCGTCGGGGTGCTGGCGGGCGACGATCAGCGAGGCGAGGACCGCGATCCCCGCGATGGCCACGGCGATCCCGAGAAAAACCAGGATCGGCAGGTAATTGGCGAGAAGAGAGTCCATTCAAATTCCCGGTTTCGCGGAGGCCGACACGCGTCTGTCTCCCGCAGGCCCCCCGAATAGTCGTGTCATCCCGCCAAGGCCGATAGTGTAAGGGAGCGCCATAGCCGCTTCAATGGCCACCGGCGGCGCGCAACCCGTTAACCGGACGGGGGGATTCGGGATTAAGAGGCGCGTTCGCCCCGAAGGTTTTTTGCCGGAATTGAGAAAGAGTGGCGGGAGTGACGGGACTCGAACCCGCGGCCTCCGCCGTGACAGGGCGGCGCTCTAACCAACTGAGCTACACCCCCGATGCATGGGCGACGCGCAACGGCCCTCGCGCGGGAGGGCCCCGATGTAATCCACCCCCCCAGGCAAGTCAAGAAATGCCGGGTCGAAAAGTACCGGGCCCATCCGAGGAATCAGGGGAAAACCCGCCGGATATGACGCGCGGGAAGGCCCGGATGGACATGGTAGGCGGTGACGGGCTCGAACCGCCGACCTCCTCGGTGTAAACGAGGCGCTCTACCAACTGAGCTAACCGCCCGACTGAGTTCACTCGCGCGCCCTGGTGGGGGCGCATCGATTATAACGCGCGGTCATTCGCCCGCGCGACCCGGCCGGGGCGGGCCGCCGCATCGGCGCGGTGGGGCTTAGTTCAGGGCGTCCTTGAGCGCCTTGGCCGCCCGGAATTTCGGATTTTTCGACGCCGGGATTTGGATCGTTTCGCCGGTCCGCGGATTGCGGCCGGTGCTGGCCGCCCGCTTGGTGACGACGAAGGCGCCGAAACCCGCCAGCCGGACTTCTTCGCCCTTGCTCAGGGCCTTGGTGATGGTGTCGATAACGCTGTCAACGACCCGTCCGGCGTCGGCTTTGGTCAGGCCGGCGGAACTTGTCAGTGCTTCGATCAAGTCTTCCTTGTTCATCGCAGTCCCCTTCCGCTGAAATGGCGTCGCGGCGGGCGGCGTAAACCCGGGATGGGATGCCGCGAACGGCCTGGCGAAAATCTTACGGGGTGTGTTTCGAGCCGGTCAACGCCGAACGGGCCGAATCGCCAGGATTTTCCTGGCATTCGCGCGTTCGCGGGTTGCCGGGTCGGCGCGAATCGACTGATTCGGCGGGACCGCGTATCGCCTGAATCGGGCCCGCGCGGCCATCCGACGGCGCGCGCGCGTTCAATTTTTACTCTTTGGGTTCAAGACGTTACGATGCGACCGCCGTCGCGACGCCCGGTTCAGCGCACCGGCGGCGAGCGACGGTGTCGCGTGCGCCGGGCACGGGCGCGCGTTCGGGTTGCGGCAGCGAAAGGTATTCCGCCCGTTAGTGGGTAATGACCCCGCCGACGTCCTCTTCGTCGCCCCCCTCGCCCGCGCCGGGGCGGGAATCGGCGCCGACCGATTCGTCCCATTCGATCGGGGTCAGCGGCCGGACCAGGGCCCGCGACAGGACTTCGTCGACCGTGGCCACGGGCACGATCTGGAGCCCGCGCTTGACGTTGTCCGGGATCTCGTCGAGGTCCTTTTCGTTTTCCTTGGGAATGACCACGGTCTTGATTCCGCCGCGCAGCGCCGCGAGCAGCTTTTCCTTGAGGCCGCCGATCGGCAGCACCCGGCCGCGCAGGGTGATTTCGCCGGTCATGGCGATTTCGCGATGGACCGGAATCCCGGTCAGCACCGACACGATCGACGTAACCATGGCGACGCCGGCCGACGGGCCGTCCTTGGGCGTGGCGCCCTCGGGAACGTGCACGTGAATATCGCGCTTGGTGAAGGTGGGGGGCGTAATTCCGAACTGAACCGCGCGCGACTGGACGAACGACTTGGCCGCCTGGATCGATTCCTGCATGACGTCGCCGAGCTTGCCGGTGATGGTCATGCGCCCCTTGCCGGGCACCATCACCGCTTCGATCGAGAGCAACTCGCCGCCCACTTCGGTCCACGCCAGGCCGGTGGTCACGCCGACCAGGTCGTCTTCCTCGATTTCGCCGAAACGATAGCGGCGCACGCCGGCGTACTTGCCGAGCGACTTGCCGGTCAGGCTGACGGATTTCTTCTTGCCCTCCTTGTCGGAGACCAGTTCCTTGACCGCCTTGCGCACTAGGTTGGCGAGCTCGCGTTCCAGATTGCGCACGCCGGATTCGCGCGTGTAGTAGCGGATCACGTCGCGCAGCGCGGAATCGGAAATCGACCATTCCTCGGTCTTGAGGCCGTGGGCCTCCAGCTGCTTCGGAATCAGGTGGCGCCGGGCGATTTCGACCTTCTCGTCCTCGGTGTAGCCGGCGATGCGGATGATTTCCATCCGGTCCAGCAGCGCCGGGGGCATGTTGAGGGTATTGGCCGTGGTCACGAACATGACGTCGGACAGGTCGTAGTCGACCTCGAGGTAATGGTCGTTGAAGGTGCTGTTCTGCTCGGGGTCCAGCACCTCGAGCAGGGCGGAGGCCGGATCGCCGCGCCAGTCGTGGCCCATCTTGTCCACCTCGTCGAGGAGGAACAGCGGGTTCGAGGTCTTGGCCTTCTTCATGCCCTGGATGACCTTGCCCGGCATCGAGCCGATGTAGGTCCGGCGGTGGCCGCGGATTTCGGCTTCGTCGCGCACGCCGCCCAGCGACATGCGCACGAAATTGCGTCCCGTGGCGCGCGCCACCGACTTGCCGAGAGAAGTCTTGCCGACGCCCGGCGCGCCGACCAGGCACAGGATCGGGCCCTTCATCTTCTGCGCGCGTTGCTGGACCGCGAGATATTCGAGAATCCGCTCCTTGACCTTTTCCAGGCCGTAATGGTCGGCGTCGAGCACTTCCTCGGCCTTGGCGATGTCGATTTTCACCTTGCTGCGCTTTTTCCACGGGATGCTGAGCATCCAGTCGAGGTAATTGCGCACCACGGTGGCTTCGGCCGACATCGGGCTCATGGAGCGGAGCTTCTTCAGTTCGGCCATCGCCTTTTCGCGCGCCTCCTTGCTGAGGCGCGTCTTCTTGATGCGATCCTCGATTTCGGAGGCTTCGTCGCGCCCGTCGTCGGTTTCGCCCAGTTCCTTCTGAATCGCCTTGAGCTGCTCGTTCAGATAGTACTCGCGCTGCGTCTTCTCCATCTGGCGCTTGACGCGGTTGCGGATCTTCTTCTCGACCTGAAGAACGCCGATTTCCGATTCCATGTGGCCGAACACTTTTTCCAGCCGCTCGGTGATGGATTCGATCTCGAGGATTTCCTGCTTGTCCGGAATCTTGAGCGCGAGATGGGACGCGAGCGTGTCGGCGAGCTTGCTGCCGTTCTCGATCTGGTTGATGGAAACGAGAACCTCGGGCGGAATCTTCTTATTCAGCTTGATATACTGCTCGAACTGGGAAATGACGGAGCGCGACAGCGCCTCGATCTCCTGGGCGTCACCCCCCTTTTCCTCGACCACATCGGCCTCGGCCTGGAAGAAGTTCGGATTTTCGACGAAGCGCCGGATGCGCGCGCGGCGCACGCCTTCGACCAGCACCTTGACGGTGCCGTCGGGGAGCTTGAGCAGTTGCAGGACCGTGGACACCGTGCCGACCCGGAAGATGTCATCGATGCCGGGGTCGTCCTGGGCCGCGTTCTTCTGGGCGACGAGCAGGATCTGCTTGTCGTCCTTCATCACGTCTTCGAGCGCGCGCACCGATTTCTCGCGCCCGACGAACAGCGGCACGATCATGTGCGGGAAGACGACGATGTCCCGCAACGGCAGGATCGGAAACGTTTGGGCCTGGGATATCGCGGGGGTTGTCACGGGGCGTCCTTTTGCTTGGGTCGAAGAGCGGATTTCAAGGCCGGTCTCCTGAGCAGCGCGCCGCCGGTAAAGGCCCCGCGCCACCGGGCTAAAGTGGGCTCGATCCCGCTCCGGCGCAAGGGGAAAGCAAGGTTAAAAGAAGTCGGTCGACGCGGCCGCCGATTCGGCGCGGGGATTCGCCCAGGCGTCGCCGGTTCGGCCTAAGGGAGAATCCCTTAGGCGGAGGTTTCGAGATCGCCGCGACGCTCGGAGTAGATGTAGAGCGGCTGGGACTTGCCTTCGGCCACTTCGGCGCTGATGACCACTTCCTCGACGCCGTTGAAGCCGGGCAAGTCGAACATGGTTTCGAGGAGAATCCCTTCCATGATCGAGCGCAAGCCGCGCGCGCCGGTTTTGCGTTCGACCGCCCGCTTGGCGATGGTCCCGAGCGCGGGATCGGAGAACGTGAGCCGCACGCCTTCCATCTCGAACAGGCGCTGGTACTGCTTGACGAGCGCGTTCTTGGGCTTGGTCAGGATCTCGATCAGGGTCTTTTCGTCGAGGTCCTCGAGGGTGGCGATGACCGGCAACCGGCCGATGAATTCCGGGATCAGGCCGTACTTGAGCAAATCCTCGGGCTCGACGTCGCGCAGGACTTCGCCCTGGCGGCGGTCGTCGGCGGAGCGCACGTCGGCGCCGAAGCCGATCGAGGTGCCGCGACCGCGCGACGAAATGATCTTTTCCAGGCCGGAAAACGCGCCGCCGCAGATGAACAGGATGTTGGTGGTGTCGACCTGCAGGAATTCCTGCTGCGGATGCTTGCGGCCGCCCTGCGGGGGCACGCTGGCGATGGTGCCCTCCATGATCTTGAGCAGGGCCTGCTGCACGCCTTCGCCGGATACGTCGCGGGTGATCGACGGATTGTCGGACTTGCGGGAAATCTTGTCGACTTCGTCGATGTAGACGATGCCGCGCTGCGCGCGCTCGACGTTGTAATCGGCGGACTGCAGCAGCTTGAGGATGATGTTCTCGACGTCCTCGCCGACGTAGCCGGCTTCGGTCAACGTGGTCGCGTCGGCCATGGTGAACGGCACGTCGAGGATGCGCGCGAGCGTCTGCGCCAGCAGCGTCTTGCCGCTGCCGGTCGGACCGATCAGCAGGATGTTCGACTTCGCCAACTCCACGTCGTTGTTCTTCGAGCCGTGGTTGAGGCGCTTGTAATGGTTGTGCACCGCGACCGAGAGCACGCGCTTGGCGTAATTCTGGCCGATGACGTAGTCGTCGAGAACCTTGCAGATTTCGCGCGGGGTCGGGATGCCGTCGCCGGTCTTGACCAGGCTGGTCTTGTGCTCCTCGCGGATGATGTCCATGCACAGTTCAACGCACTCATCGCAGATGAAGACCGTCGGTCCCGCGATAAGTTTGCGAACCTCATGCTGGCTCTTGCCGCAGAAAGAGCAGTAGAGGGTGTTCTTGGAGTCGCCGCTGCCGGTTTTGCTCATCACTTGCTTCCCCGCTCGCTTCTCGGGCGGTGGTCTCGATCCAACGCCAAGAATCTAAGTCTAACGCTTGGCGTCCGATCGGCACAATGCCGAAAAGAGCGAAATTTCATATCGTTATCGCCTATCCGCGAATCGGATATCCGCGCGCTCCACTCACGTATGAAATTGGCGAAAAAATCCTTAACGCAACCTTAACGCGGATGGCGCGTCGAAAAAATATCCGAAAAACCCTTATATTGCCGCGAAAATGACGGCGATAAGAGAGGTCAGGCCTTGGGCCGATCGTCGGTTTTCGCGGCGTTTTCCGAGGATTGCGCCGGCGTCGGCCGGCTGGTCACCACCTCGTCGATAAGTCCGAATTGGCGCGCTTCGTCCGGGGTCATGTAGCGGTCCCGGTCCATGGCCGGCCCGATCTCTTCAAGCGGTTTTCCGGTGTGGTGGGCGTAAATCCGGTTCAGACGGTCGCGGAGCGCCAGAATTTCCCGCGCGTGAATCTCGATGTCCGCCGCCTGCCCCTGCACGCCGCCCGACGGTTGGTGGATCATGATGCGGGCGTTGGGCAGCGCGAAACGCTTGCCCTTGGTTCCGGCGCACAGCAGGAGAGAGCCCATCGACGCGGCCTGTCCGATGCACACCGTCGACACGTTGGGGCGGATGTAGCGCATGGTGTCGTAGATGGCGAGGCCCGACGTCACCACCCCGCCCGGCGAATTGATGTAGAAGGCGATGTCCTTGCTCGGGTTTTCGGATTCGAGGAAGAGAAGCTGCGCGCAAATCAGGCTGGAAACACCGTCGTCCACGCCGCCGGTCAGAAAAATGATCCGCTCCTTGAGCAGGCGCGAATAGATGTCGTAGGCGCGCTCGCCCCGGTTGGTGCTCTCCACGACCATCGGGACGAGGTAGTTCATATATGCTTCGACCGGATTGCTCATCGCGCGGTGCCTTTTTCCATGTGCGTCCGAAGACCCTACTTGGAGGATTTCTTCTTGGACGACGCTCGTTTTTTCGACGTCCCGCCGTCGTTCTCGCCGTCGTCATCGTCTTGCTTGAGAAGCTCGTCGAGCGTGGCGGGCTTGTCGGTCACTTTGGCCATTTCGAGGATGAAATCCGCCACCTTGTCCTCGAGAATCGGGCCCATCAGGCTCTGCATCGCCTCCGGGTTCTTGCGGAAGTGCTCGACCACGGCCTGTTCTTGGCCGGGGAAGCGTTGCGCCTGCTGGATCAAGGCCCGGTTGATGTCTTCCTGGCTGACCTGGATGTTGTTCAGGCGGCCTACTTCCGCGAACAGAAGTCCGAGCCGGACCCGCCGTTCGGCGATGGCGCGGAAATCGGCCTTGTGTTCCTCGTCGGTTTTGTTCTTTTCCGCCTCGGTCAGGGCCTCGGCGTCGCCGCCCTTGCCTTCCTTGGACTGCTCGCGCTGCTGTTCGAATTGCCGCCAGATGGCGTTGAATTCGTTTTCGAGCATGGTCGGCGGCACATCGAAATCGTGGGTGTCGCTGAGCCGGTCGAGCAGTTGGCGCTTGAGCCGCAGGCGGGAAATTTCTTTGTATTCGCGTCCCTGCTCCTCGCGGATGCGCGCCTTCAAGGCGCCGAGGTCGGCGAGCCCGACCGCCTTGGCCAGCGCGTCGTCGACGGCGGCCGGTTCGGAAAGCTGGACTTCCTTCACCGTCACGTCGAATTCGGCGTTCTTGCCGGCGAGGTCCTCGGCGGCATAGTCCTTGGGAAACGCGATCTTGACCGTGAGTGCCGCGCCGCTCTTGGCGCCGATCAACTGGTCCTCGAACCCCGGCACGAAGCTACCCGAGCCGAGTTCGAGCGAATAGCCGTCGGCCTTGCCGCCGGGAAATTCCTTGCCGTCGACCCTGCCGACGAAATCGATCACGACCATGTCGCCCTTGGCGGCGGCGTGTCCGTCGGGCGCGGGCTTGGTCGTCTTGCGGCCGGCGGCGATGCGCTTGAGCGCGTCTTCGACCTTGGCCTCGTCCACCGGCACCACCAGCCGTTCCAAGGACAACTTGGAAAAATCGATTGGCTTGATGTCGGGCATCACGTCGAACGCCATGGTGTATTCGAGGTCCTTGCCTTCGCCGAACGCGGTCACCTCGATGCTCGGTTGCGTCGCGGGACGAATGCCGCGATCGGTCATGGCCTGGCGGCTGGAATCGTTGACCGCGCGTTCGAGCACTTCGCCGCGCACCGCGTCGCCGTATTTGCGCTTGAGAACGGCGATCGGCGCCTTGCCGGGGCGAAAGCCGGGCAAACGGGCGTCGCGGGCGAGGTCGCTCAGCCGGTCGCCGATCCGCGTTTCGATCTCCTTGGCCGGCACGGCGATTTTGTACTCGCGCCGAAGGCCCTCCGCTTTCGTTTCTGTCACTTGCAACGTCATCGCGCGATCCTGAGTTCCTGTAAAATTCGATCAACCGGCGCCGGGTCGCCCTTGTCCGATCTGCGTGTCCGACCTGGCGGAGACTGGTGCGGGCGGAGGGACTCGAACCCCCAAGACTTGCGTCACGGGAACCTAAATCCCGCGTGTCTACCAATTCCACCACGCCCGCCCTGCCGGCGGGTCTCGGGTCCGGCGCGCGGCGCGCGAACTTTATACCATCCCCCCCACCTGTCAACGCGACCCGGTTGCTCCAAAGAGCCCTGTTTTCAGGATTTTAGGAAGGCGCGGACGCTCGCCGACACGCGCACCTCGCCGCGGTCGCTGTAGGCCTCGTGGTTGTCCTCGATGTCGCCGAGCCGGTAGAGATAATTGACCATGAGGCCCGCCGATTGGGCCAACCCCTTGGCCGAGGTGTCCGCGAGCCAGTTGATCCGCTCGAGCCGGGCGCCGTTGGTGAGGTGGAAATGGGCGACCGGATCGAGCGCCCGGTTAACCCCGGCCTTTTCCCGCGCCAGATAACGCGCGCACAGCCGCTGCAGCGGCTCGCGCAGGGCCTCGACGCGAGCTGGGTCGGCGATCCAGTCCCTGCCGCGCAGGGCTTCCGCGAGTGCGGCGGGAGGGTCGGCGGCGACGCTGGCTTCCTTCATGCGGGCGATTTCTTCCGGCGTTAACAGGCCGCCCCCTTCCTCGCCTTTCGCGTCTTCCAGCCAGGCCAGAAATCCCGGAACCGGCGACAAGGTCGCGAACGTCTTGAGCCCCTTGAATTCGCCCGACAGGCTGTCGGCCACCCGCTTGATGAGGAACCCGCCGAAGCTGATGCCGGCGAGTCCCTTCTGCGCGTTGGAGATCGAATAGAAAATCGCCGTGTCGGCGTCTTTGGGGTTCTGCACGGGCGCGGATTTGTCGAGCAGCTCGCCGATGTTGCCGGCCAAGCCGTTGATTAGGGCGACCTCGACGAAGATCAAGGGTTCGCTCGGCATGCGCGGATGAAAGAAGGCGAAGCAGCGGCGGTCGGAATCGAGCCGGTTCTTGAGATCCTCCCAACCGCCGATAGCGTGCACCGCTTCGTAGGCGATCAGCTTTTCGAGCAAGGTGGCGGGAGCGGAATCCCAGGCGATGCGCTTCAGTTCGAGAAATCCGATGTCGAACCACGTCGCCAGCAGGCCCTTGAGATCGCGCTCCAGCGGCGCCAGCGCCGGTTCCCGGGGCAGGAACCGCAATATTTCGGCGCGCATGTCGACCAGGAACTTGACCCCTTCGGGGAGCGCGTTGAATTGGGTGAGCAGGCGCAGGCGCGGGCTTTCCAGCGCCCGGCGCAAGGCCGCCCGCGCGGTCTGCTGGGCCGGGCGGTCCGTGGCCGACTGGAGCGCCCGGATCGCGTCGTCGATCGCGACCGGATCGGGATCGAAATCCTCGGCCAGCACCTTGAGAAAGCGGTTGCGTCCGGTTTCGTCGAGGGCCAGGTACGCGCGCCCGAGCGCGGCGGCGCGGGCCCGCGCGGAAACCTCGCCGCCGCGGGATTCGAGGCATTCGCGCATCTGGCGGCGCACCCGATCGAGGTCGCTGTCGGGCAGCTCGGGGCGAAGGCTCGCGGTCTCGGCGCTGTAGCCGCTGCCGGCGATGCCGAGCCACATGTCCTTGAGGTTGGCGATCGCCTTCGAGAGAAATTTGCGCGGGACTTGTTCGTTCATGGCGATGATCCAGGCCCGGGGGTTAGCCGTCGATCGGAGAAGTAAGCCGTCGCAACACCTCGGGCAAGGCTTCCGGCAAATCCTCGGCGATCATCCCGATGCCCGCACCGCGCGCGGCTTCGCCGTGCAGCCAGACGGCGGCGGCGGCGGCCCGAAACGAATCCATTCCCTGGGCCAGCAGGCCGAGGATCATCCCGGAAAGCACGTCTCCGCTGCCGGCGGTGGCCAGCGTCGGCGGCGCGTTGCCGTTGACGACGGCGCGCCCGTCCGGAGCGGCGATGATCGTATCCGGGCCCTTCAGGACCATGATCGCGCTGCTGGCCGCCGCCGCGGCGCGCGCGCGAGCGAGCTTGTCTCCCTTCGTGCCGAAAAGACGCTCGAATTCACCTTCGTGCGGGGTCATCACGCATGACCCATGAATGGCGCGGATCAATTCACGGCGTCGTCCCGCGAACGAGGTCAGCGCGTCGGCGTCCAGCACCGTGGCCCGACCGGTCTTGAGCGCTTCCAGGGCCCGCCGCCGGGTCGCGGATCCGACACCGTTGCCGGGTCCGACCAGCACCGCGTTGCGGCGCGGATCGCGGATCAACTTGCGAAAATCGGTCTCGCCCTTGGTTCCGGAACGCAACGGCACCACCACCACGCCAGGCGCGCCGCTCGCGTAGACGGGAACCGCCCCGGCGGGCGCCGCGATCATCGCGAAGCCCGCGCCGGCACGCCGCGCGCCGTGGGCGGCGAGACGCGCGGCGCCGGTCATGACCGCGCCGCCGACGATGACCGCATTGCCGCGCCGATATTTGTTGGCGTTCCACGCGGGCCTCGGCAGGGCGGCGAGCCACAGCTCGGGGTCGTTGACGAAGGTCTTGGGCCGGATTTCCCCCAGAACCGAATCCGGGATTCCGATGTCCTCGACCGCCACCTCGCCGCAATGCTCGCGCCCCGGATACAGCATGTGTCCCGGCTTGCGGCGAAAGAACGTCACCGTAAGGATCGCCGACGGCGCGAAGCCCCGGATCGCCCCGGTATCGCTGTCCACGCCGCTCGGGATATCGACCGCGATGCATGCGAGATTTTTTTCGGCGAGCGCGCGGAGGACATCGGCGGCGGCGCCCTCGACCGCCCGCGCCAATCCCGCGCCGAACAGGGCATCGACCGCCAGCGTCGATCCGTCGAGAACCGAGGGCGACAGGGACTCTATCGCGTCGGGCCACCGGGCGGCGTTGGCGGCGGCGTCGCCCATGAGGGCGTCGCGCGAACCGAGCAGCGCCACGCGCACCGGCCAGCCCATCTCTTTCAGCAGGCGCGCGACCACGAAACCGTCGCCGCCGTTATTGCCCGGGCCGCACAGCACCACCACCGCCTGGGGCGGAAAGCGTCGGCGGATGTTGCGGACCACGGCGCCGCCCGCGTTTTCCATGAGCGCGCGCGCGGAAACGCCCGCCGCCTGCGCGAGCGCGTCGGCGCGCCCCATTTCCTTGGCCGTCAGAAGGACCTGCTCGCGCATGGATCACCGCCGATAGCCATCATAAGGCGTTGGTCGGGATCGGGAAACCCGGCCCAAGGGAATAGAGAAGAAGGGTGGGAGGAACCCTGGCCGGTGGTCTATCCTACCCCTCACGCGCAATCGGGGGCGGCGTCGGTCATGTCTTTTCGCCAGATCGTTTTCTTGGTGATCGCTCTGTTGATCGCCGATGCGGCGCTGTTGACGGCATGGGAACTGGGATACGCCGACTTCCTGTTGGCCGCCTTTCCCGGATACCGGCAATCCGGCACCCCTTCCCCGCTGGCCGACTTGATCGCCGACATAATCGTGGTCGGAATTCCGGCCCTGGTTTTGGTGGTGTTGATCACTTGGGTGCTGGTCCGGCAAAGGAAGAACGAACGCGAGCTTGCTCTCAGCCACGAACGGCTCAACGAATTCACGAAATCCGCTTATGAATGGTTGTGGGAGATGGATGCGGACCTTCGCTTCACTTTTCTCTCGGATCATTATCAAAAAGTAACCGGAATCGATCCCGCTCCCTACATCGGCCTCCGTCGCGAGGAGATCGCGACCGAAACGATCGATAGCGAATACTGGCAACGTCATCTCGACGATCTGGCCCATCGCCGCCCTTTCCGCAATTTCGAGTATCGGCTCGTCGATACTTCCGGCAAAGCCAACTGGTTGAGCGTCAGCGGCAATCCGATCTTCGAGGCGGACGGCACATTCGCCGGCTACCGCGGCACCGGCAGCATTATCACCGAACGCAAGCTGGCCGAGCAGCGTCAGCGCGACGCCCAGGAATTGCTGCGCACCATCGTCGACGCCGTGCCCGCGATCGTGAACCTGAAGGACAGCCACGCGCGGTTTCTTCTGGTCAACCGCTATCAGACCGAAGCCTACGGCTTGGAAGCCGATCGAATAATCGGTCATACCTTGGAAGAAGTTCTGGGCGGGCCTCAGGGAAAGGAATTTACCGCCAACGATCTCGAGGTCATCGCCTCGGGGCGTCCGTCGCTGAACCGGGAAGTGGAATGGACGGATCGTTTCGGGCTCCGGCACGTCCTGCTGGTGAGCAAGGTTCCGTTGAGGGACGCGTCCGGCAATCCGAAATATCTCGTTTCGGTCGCGCTCGATATCACCCACCGGCGCCGGATGGAGGAGGCCGCCCAGCGGCTGGTCGCGGCGATCGAAACTTCGCCCGAGCTGTTCGTCATCTACGATCCGGATGATCGGATCGCGGTCACCAACCAGAAATTCCGGGACATCAATCGGGCCGCGATCGGCTCGTCCGCCGCGGGCACGACCTTCGAGGAGCACATTCGCCGGATCGTCAAGGCCGGCCTGGTTCCCGAGGCGGAAGGCCGCGAGGAGGAATGGATCGCCTGGCGCCTGGAGCGCCATCGTCATCCGAGCGGCCCCTTCGAATTGCGGCGCCAGCGCGGACAATTCCTGCGCATCATCGAACACCGCCTGCCCGATGGAAGCACGGTCACCATGTCGGCGGACGTGACCGAATTGAGGCGCATCGCCGACGAGTTGCGCGCCGCCACCGAGGCGGCCGAACTCGCCAACCGGGCCAAGACCGAGTTCCTCGCCAACATGAGCCACGAGTTGCGGACGCCGCTCAATTCGATCATCGGATTCACCGACATCCTGATCAACCGGCGCTTCGGCCGGGACGATCCCCGTTACGATTCCTACCTCAAGGACGTGAACGACGCGGGGCGCGATCTGCTGCGCCTCATCAACGATGTCATCGATATTTCGCGCATCGAGCGCGGCGTTCTGGTCCTGAACGAGCGGACCATCGACGTGCATCGCCTGATGACGGCGTGTTATCGGCTGGTGCTGGGCCGCGCCCACGAGGCCCAGGTGCATCTCGAGATCGATACGCCCAAGAATATTCCCGCCCTGCACGCCGACGAGCTGCGCGTCAAACAGTCCCTGCTCAATATTCTCGCCAATGCCGTCAAGTTCACGCCCGAAGGCGGCCGGATAAATTTCGGCGCCTCGACCGGGACCGACGGAGGGATTACGTTCACGGTCAAGGATACGGGGATCGGTATCCGCGCCGACGAGCTTCCCAAGGCCATGTCCATGTTCGGCCAGGCGGATGGTTCTTTGGCCCGGCCGCACGACGGCGCCGGGCTCGGCCTGCCGCTGACCAGGAGCCTGATGGAGTTGCACGGGGGCGAATTGATCGTTGATAGCGTCCCGGGTGTCGGGACCACGGTGCGATTGCGCTTTCCCGGCTCCCGCTCCGTCCGTTCGTGACTTTTTCCCGCCGCCCCGGAGGATTTCGATGTTGATATGGTCCCCCTTTTTCAACGCCCTTCACGCCCTGGCCGCCGTCATCTGGGTGGGAGGGATGTTTTTCGCCTACGTCGTTCTCCGTCCGGCGGCGGGCGTCTTGGAACCGCCCGCGCGTTTGTCCTTGTGGAGCGGCGTCTTCGCCCGATTCCTGCTGTGGGTCTGGGGGACCGTGATCGTCCTGCTGGTGTCGGGCTATTACGCGGTTTACGCCGATTTCGGCGGGTTCGCCCAAACCGGCACGCACGTCGTCATCATGCACGGCCTGGGATGGACCATGATCGGGATTTTCGCGTTTCTGTATTTCATCACCTTCCCGCGTTACCGCGCCGCCGTTGCCGCCCAGGACTGGTCCGCGGCGGGACGCCTGCTGACCGTGATCCGTCACATCGTGGCGCTCAACCTGACGCTCGGGCTGCTGACCGTCGCGGTCGGCGCCTCGGGCCGGTTGTGGTAGCGTAATGCCCCGTTCACGCCGCCCCCTGACGATCCGAGATGTCCGGATCGCGAAAAAAGAAA
>CAYPQV010000001.1:234988-283151 GCA_964412955.1 uncultured Hyphomicrobiales bacterium | reverse complement strand
TTGGCGGAGGGAGTGGGATTCGAACCCACGATACGGTTTCCCGTATACACGCTTTCCAAGCGTGCGCCTTAAGCCGCTCGGCCATCCCTCCGGTCTCGTCTCGTGCGACGGATAGCTGATCTTCCGCGAGACGGGGCGCACCATATCGGAGCGGGCCCCGACCGGCAACCGGCCCGGCCGGGCGGCGAATCCCCCGATTTGCGCGCCGGTCCGTGTCCCTTGCCCTCGGGGCGGGTCTTGGCCCATAACGGTTTCATGCGCGCGGGAATTCTTCTGACCGGCATGGTTCTGGTCGGCCTCGCCTTTCTGTCGTTGGCGGGCGAGATCGCGGTTCGCGGTCCGATCGAGACGCGTGGGCTCTATCTCTCCGCGGAAGAGCTTTGGGCCGGACTCGCCCCCGAATCCCACGCCGAATTCCGCTCGTGGTTCCGCTCCGCCGCGCGTCCGCTGTGGACGTTCGGCTTCGGCCCCCTGCTCAAGGTCCCCGCATGGCTGTTGCTCGGGTTACCCGGCATTTTCGCCGTCGTTTACGGCCGTCGCCGCGATGCCGCGCCGCCCGACATCGATCCCGACGAGGTGTTTCTGTACGAGGAACTCGCCAAGCGCGCCAAGGAAGAAGGCAACGCCGACGCCGACGACCGCTTTCCCGCCGACGACTATGCGGCGGCCGAGGCCTCCGCGCGCGAAGCCGCGGCCGATCTCGCGCGGAATCCCATCGTGCCTCCTCCGCGCGGGGAGGGCGGCGCGAGCCGGACGCCGGATGCGAACACCGAGACGGATACGGGCGAATCGCCGCCCGTCAATCGTCCCCCGTCTTAAGCGCGGCCAGAAATGCCGATTGGGGAATCTCAACCTTGCCGAACTGGCGCATCCGCTTTTTGCCTTCTTTCTGCTTTTCGAGCAGTTTTCTTTTGCGCGTGATATCGCCGCCGTAGCATTTCGCCGTCACGTCCTTGCGCAGCGCGCTCACGGTTTCGCGCGCGATGACCCGCCCGCCGATCGCCGCCTGGATCGCGATCTTGAACAGCTGGCGCGGGATCAGGTCCTTGAGCCGTTCGCAAATCTGCCGGCCGCGCGATTCGGCGTGCGAACGATGGGCGATGAACGCGAGCGCGTCGACTGGATCGCCGTTGACCAAGATCGTGATCTTGACCAGATCGCCCTCGCGATAGGGGGTCAGCTCGTAATCGAAGCTGGCATAGCCGCGCGACACGGACTTGAGGCGGTCGTAGAAATCGAACACCACCTCGTTGAGCGGCAGGTTGTAGATCAGCATCACGCGGTCGCCGACGTAGGTCAGCTCCACCTGTTCGCCGCGTCGGTCCTCGCAGAGCTTCAGGATTCCGCCGAGGTGCGCGTCGGGCACCATGATGGTCGCCTTGATCCAGGGTTCCTCGATGCGGGCGATGCGCGCGGGGTCGGGCATGTCGACCGGGTTGTGCAGCTCCATCGTCGCGCCGTCGGTGAGGTGGACCCGGTAGACGACGCTCGGCGCGGTGGTGACCAGATCGAGGTTGAATTCGCGTTCGAGCCGTTCCTGGACGATTTCCAGGTGCAGCAGGCCGAGGAACCCGCAGCGAAAGCCGAAACCGAGCGCGGCGGACGATTCGGTTTCGAAGTGGAAGCTGGCGTCGTTGAGGCGAAGCTTTTGCAGGGAATCGCGCAAGTCCTCGAAATTGGCGGCGTCCGACGGATAAAGCCCGCAGAACACCACCGGCACGGAGGGCTTGAAGCCCGGCAGCGGCGCGGCGCAGGGGTTGCGGGCGTCGGTGATGGTGTCGCCGACGTGGGTGTCGGCCACCGTCTTGATCGCGGCAGTGAGAAAGCCGACCTCGCCGGGGCCGAGGTCGTCCATCTTGACCGGCTTAGGTGTGAACACGCCCACCTGCTCGACCTGGTAGTCCGCGCCCGTCGCCATCAACCGGATTTTCATGCCCCGGCGGATGGTTCCGTCCTTGACGCGAACCAGAATCATGACCCCGAGGTAGGAATCGTACCAGGAATCGACCAGCAGGGCGCGCAAGGTGGCCTCGCGCTCGCCCGTGGGCGGCGGCAGCCGCGTCACGATCGCTTCCAGCACCTGATCGACGCCGAGGCCGCTCTTGGCGGAAATCGGGATCGCGTTCGACGCGTCGAGGCCGACCACGTCCTCGATCTGCTTGCGGATTTTTTCGGGTTCGGCGGCGGGCAGGTCGACCTTGTTGAGGATCGGCACGATTTCCAGGTTGTTGCCGATGGCGAGATAGGCGTTGGCCAGCGTCTGCGCCTCGACCCCCTGGGTCGCGTCGACCACCAGCAGCGCGCCCTCGCACGCGGCGAGCGAGCGGCTGACCTCGTAGGCGAAATCCACGTGGCCGGGGGTGTCCATCAGGTTGAGTTGATAGGTTTTGCCGTCCCGGGCGGTGTAGGCGAGGCGCACGGTCTGCGCCTTGATGGTGATGCCGCGCTCGCGCTCGATGTCCATGGAATCGAGCACCTGGTCGCGCATTTCGCGCTCGGACAGCGCGCCGCACATCTGGATCAACCGGTCGGCGAGCGTGGACTTGCCGTGGTCGATGTGGGCGACGATCGAGAA
Source organism: uncultured Hyphomicrobiales bacterium (assembly GCA_964412955.1). Classification (GTDB taxonomy): domain Bacteria; phylum Pseudomonadota; class Alphaproteobacteria; order Rhodospirillales; family 2-12-FULL-67-15; genus 2-12-FULL-67-15. The sequence continues at coordinate 280,576 of CAYPQV010000001.1, read as the reverse complement.
ATTGCGGATCAGCGACAGGTCGGTCGTCATGGGCCGCGCTTCTAGCATCCCCGCGAAAGGTTTGCCATAGGCGGCGGAGGTTCAAATTTCGGGAATATCCGCGCCCGCCTGGCGGGCGGCGGCGAGGAGTGTGTTGAGAAATTGGCAGGCGACGGTCATGGGTCCGACGCCGCCGGGAACCGGGCTGACGGCGGCGGCGATCCGGACCGCCTCGGCAAAATCGACGTCGCCGACCGGGCGCGCATCTTTTCCGTCGGGACCGTCCTCGGCGCCCACGCGGTGAATGCCGACGTCGAGCACCACGGCGCCCGGCTTGATCCAATCGCCGCGAACGAGGCCGGGCCTGCCCGTGGCCGCCACCAGGATATCGGCGCGACGGCATTCCTCGGCGAGGTTTTCCGTTCGCCGGTGGGCGAGGGTGACGGTGCAATCGGCCGCCGCGAGCATCAGCGCCACCGGCTTGCCGACCGAGGCCGACCGGCCGATCACCATCGCGCGCCGCCCGGCCAGCGTGACGCCTTGCGCCCGCAGCAGGCGGATGCAGGCCAGCGCCGTGCACGGCGCGAGGCCGCCATCGCCGGTTATCAGACGGCCGGCGTTGGCGACGTGGGCTCCGTCGACATCCTTGTTCGGGTCGAGATCTGCGGCGACCGCGCGACCGTCGAGATGCGCGGGCAGCGGCCTGAGCACGATCACCCCGTGCACCTTGCGGTTGCGGTTGAGCCCGCGAACCAGGGTCAACAATTCTTCCGCGCGGATGTCGGGCGCGAGCCGGCGCGCGGTCCAGGCGATGCCGACGTCCTTGGCCTGCCGCTCGGCGGCGGCGAGGTACATGCGCGAGGCCGGGTCGTCGCCGACCATCACCGCCGCGAGGCCCGGCGTGACGTTGTGGGATGCGCGCAGCCGCTCCACTTCGTCGGCCACGCGCTGGCGCAAGGCCCGCGCCGCCCCCGCGCCGTCGATGACGACGGCCTCGCTCAACGAACGGCCCCCGGCGCCAGTGCCCGGGCCATCCGGTCGAGCAAGACGGCCGGATCACCCTCGACCAGCAGGGTCTTGCGCCGATCGGCCGCGCCGGCGACGACGTGGATCGTCGATTTCGGCACCCGCCACGCCTTGGCGAGCAAGGCGACGAGCGCCGCGTTCGCGCGCCCGTCCTCGGGCGGAGCGGTGACCGCGGCCTTCAGCGCGACGCCGCCGTCGGCCTCGGCCCGCACGCCGCCGAGACGATCGGCCGCCGCGCGCGGCGTCAGGCGTACGCGGATGCGCACGCCTTCGGCACACGCGGCGAACGGCACGCGGTCAGATGAACTTGGCAAGGAAACGCACCAAGATATCCTTGGCGAAATACAGCAACAGGATCAGCACCACCGGCGAAATATCGATGCCGCCGAGATCGGGGATAAAACGCCGAATCGGGCGCAAGGCTGGTTCCGTCGCCCGATAGGTGAATTCGAGCACGTAGTAGACGAACCGGTTGGAGGTATTGATGACTCGGAAATGCACCAACCAGCTGGCGGCCACGCCGATGATCACGACCCAGATATAGAGTTCGACCACGGTCGAGACGAGGGCGATGAGGGGCGCGACGACGACGTCCATGATCGGCGGAATTCCGTAATTTTCTCGTCGGTTAGGGAGCGCCGACCAGCCTAACAATGCCGCCCGCCGCCGCGCAAGCCCGAGGTTTATCGAGCCGAGGCGCGGTCGAAAAATTTCTCCCGGTATCGCCCCGCGATCCAGGCCAGGGCGATCATCGCCGCCCCTCCGGCGGCGCCGTGCAGCGCATTGCCGATCATCAGGGAGATATTGCTTTCCTGGTAGGACAATGGAAACAGGATACCGATGGCCAGCAACGGCCAAACCGGAGTTCGCGTTCCCGCGGTGCCGAACCGCGCCAATCCCCCGAGGATCAATCCGGCGAGGCCCAAGCCGATCGCGACGCCGGGCGAGCCGAAATTAATGTAAAACTCGACGATCCAGGGCAAGTTGATGGAGGTCGTCTTGTCCCCGGGACTGAGGACCCGATAGACATGGCCGATCCGGTTGCCGATGTCTTCACGCGGTTTGTCCGGCCAAATGAATCTCGGGATCGGCACGTACAATAGCGGAAGCAAGGTTTCGCCCTTGAGGAAGGGTACCCGTTCGGGCGTTTCCGAAACCGCGCGATCGAGCAGCCGAATGGTCGAAATGCGCCGCAACACCTGATCCCGCGCCCAGGATGTCCCGGCGACGATCATGTCGACACGATCTCCCATCGATTGGCATTTGTCGATGGCCGACGCGAAATGGCGGCTCGTCAGGGAAGGCTCGATCCTGAGTTCGGGCTGGCATATGCGAAGTATTTCGGTCGGCAACGGCGTCCGCTTGAACGGGTAAACGGACAAAATCAAGGCAAGGACGATCCCCCAGACCATCCATTTGTACCGTCCGTAGATGATTTCGAGGGCACCGAGAAATATCAGGCCGAGGAACAGCAGCGTGCCCTGGCGGAGGGGCGCCAACGACAGGAACACGAAAGCGATCGTGCCATAACCGATCCAGCGCAGGACAGACGAGACGGATCGGGTGATTTGTCCATGGCGGACCACGGCCATGGAAAAAAAGAAGGCGCCGTGGGAAATCTGATAGACGATCGGCGGGCGTTTTTCGAAAAGATAAAACGTCGCGACCGCAAGGAGATTGAGGGCGCACAACAGATACAGAATCTGCGTCTTGGCCGGGGAAAAATCGGCCGCTCGGACTTCGGCCGAACCGTTCGTTCGAATTCGCGCGGCGCGAGTTCCCAGCAGATAGCCGACCGTCAGGGCGGCAATGCCCGCGCCGAGTACGACGAACGTCGCGGGCGCGATGGGGGTCGCGTAATAGCCGTGGATCGCTCCGGGAACGGGTTCGGGGAATAACGTCGCGTGCTGGGCCAACCCGCTGACGACATAAAAAACGAAATAGTAGGCCAGCGACAAGGCCAGCAGGATTGCCGGAAATCTTTCGAAGCCGGAAGACTGTTCTTGCATGGCCCGAACACGGCGTTGACGCGGAGATCGAAGAGGCCCGGCAACGTCGGGAAATAGCTACATTATGGCGTACTTCTTTCCAATACCTGAAGAAAGCGGGGTTTCTTGACAGGATATGGGGGGATGCCCATTATGCGCCCGCCTTCGTCGCCGGGCGCGGATTTCTCGTGCCTGCCCTCCGGTTCCGGGGCCGTAGCTCAGTTGGGAGAGCGCCTCGTTCGCAATGAGGAGGTCAGGGGTTCGACTCCCCTCGGCTCCACCATTTCTCCGGTGTGAACTCCAATCTTCGATTTTATGCGTGTTACGGCCTGACCGCCGGGCTTTCCATCGGCAGGCCGCGGGCGCGCCACGCCAGATAGGTTTCCAGTTCCAGGTATTCGGATGCTCCCGGCGGGTAATAGGCGGCGCGCATGCCGAACAGGCAGGCGCGCAGCCGCCGGTACAGCGATCCTAACGACTGCCATTCGAGGCGATAGAGCGGATAGCCGGTCGGCTGTCCTTGGGAGAGCGGCAACCCGGCGAGCTTTTGTCCCCGGTGCGCCTCGTGGCAATGGGCGCATGACAGGTCGAGATGCCCCTGGCGGGTCGTGAACAGCTTGCGCCCGGCCGCGATCACGGGAGCCAGAGCTTTCTCGTCGACGGCAATCGGCAGACCGCGCGACTGCCGCGCGAGGTAGGCGGCGAGCGCCAACGATTCTCTGGCGTCGGGCCCAAGCGGGGCAAGGCCCTGACGCTCGACCCGGCACGTCTCGATCTGGCCGGCGAGATTGACGACGCGGCCGCGCTTGTCGTCGTAGGCCGGATGGCGCGCGGCGACGCCCTTCATGCTTTCGGCGGCCGCGCCGTGGCAATCGGCGCACGCCTTGCCGGCGGGTCCCGCCTTCGCCGACCACAATACTTCGCCCTCCAACACCCACAGCATGCCGGGGTTCGAGGTGTCATCGTCCTGCATCGCCTTGAGCGCGGAGCTCATCCGATCGTAGCCCGAGCGGCGCTCGGCCGGCGGAATCTCGCCCGCGCGCGCGGACAGATTCGCGGCCGTGAGGAACGCGATCATCAGCGCGCAGGCGGGCGAAGGATTCATTCCACCGCGATCTTCGCGCGATGGGTCGCGGAAAACCCGTTGTCACCTTCCCAGCGCAACTCGATGGTTCCGCTGTCGGTTGCGACGGTGTGGAAGGCGATGAACGGGTTGGCGGCGATCGAGGGGAAAAATTGCGCGCGGAAGATTTCCTCGCCGTTGTAGAGCGCGACGAACGACGTGATGATGTCGCGCGGGCGGAGCGCGCCGGTGGTGGTGTAGCGGAAGCCGTTTTCCATCACATGCGCGATAAGGGCGCTGATGGCGATGATTTCACCTTTTTTCGCCTTGGCCGGCACGTTGACGATGGCGCGCGGCGCGGTCATGTGTCCTCCAGGCAGGCGCCGCCGGTGACGACGACCTCGACCCGGTCGGACCAGAACGTGCCGTCCGACATTTCCGCGATCGCCGTCACCCGCTGCGTGTCGGCGAGCCGGATGCGCGCGGAGAATTTAGCGATCCCGGCGCGCGGGCCGAGCGTCACGCCGATTACGTTCGGCTGCGGGTTGCGTTCGGTGAAGAGGTGGATGGACTTCACGTAATCCGCCGCCGTCATCGGGCTTTGCGCCGTGACCGTGCAATGGACTGAATTGCCGTTCTCGACGATGGGCGGCAGATCGAGCTTGACCCGGCCGGGAGTGACCTTGGCGCCGCCGGTAACGCGATGGACGGCGGCCTGGATTTCGGCCGGGGTCAGGGGGCGGGGCGAGCTCCGGCTGCCCATCGGTCGCGGCGACGCTTCGTTCGCGGACGCACGCCCGGGGGCGAACGCGGCGACGACCGCGCCGAGCGCGGCCGCCAGGCGCAAAAACGCGCGTCGGCCGACGGTGTCCCGTTCCGTTCGCGGGGCCGTGTTCATGGCGCTATTTTACGATCATTCCTTGAGGGTCGCCAGATACGCCACCACGTCCTCGATCTGCCCGGCGGTGAGGATGCTCCGGCCGCGATAGGCGTCGGGCACGCGGACAAGACCCTCGGTCCGGTAAAAGGGCGGCATGATGGTGTCGGGGTTGACGCGCTGCTGGTCGACGACGCGAAGCCGGATCTGGCCTTCGCTCAGGCGCGAACCGACCCCGCGCAGGTCGGGACCGATGGTGCCCTGCAGGGTTTCCTCGGGGATCGGGCCGGGGTGGCAGAGCAGGCAGAAGCCCGCCTGCCGGTCGCCGACGATGGCGCGCCCGCGCGCGGCGTCGCCCTTGGCGCCGGTGAGCGACGCCGGGATCGAGTCGCCGGCGACGGCGAAGGGTTTCAATCCCTCCGCCGCCGCCGAGCCCGTCAGAAACCCGGCCAGAACGACGGCCGCCGCCCGAACGCTCCTGCTCACGCCATCTCGATCTTGTGGTTCTTGAGCGGGAACGTGCGGATACGCTTCCCGGTCGCCGCGAAGTAGGCGTTGAGCACCGCCGGCGCCGCGACGCAGATGGTCGGCTCGCCGACGCCGCCCCACGGATCGCCGCCGCCGGACGGCATGACGATCGATTCCACCTTCGGCATGTGGGCGATGCGCATCGAGTTGTAGGTGTCGAAGTTGGTCTGCTCGATGCGGCCGTTCTTGACCGTGCACTCCTGGAAGAAGAGCGCGGACAGGCCGTAAACGAACGAGCCGGAGACCTGGCGCTCGATCTGCGCGGGGTTGACCGCGTGGATCGGGTCGGTCGCGGCGACGATGCGATGGACCTTGATCCTGTTGCCGCCGTCGGAGACCGAGATTTCGGCGGCCGCGGCGACATAGCTCGCGAACGCCTTCATTTGGGCGAGGCCGCGGTAGATGCCGGCCGGCGCCGGCTTGCCCCAACCGATCCTGTCGGCGACCGCGTTGAGGACCGCGAGGTGCTTCGGGTGCTTGCCCATCAGCTTGCGGCGGAACTCGAGCGGGTCCTGATTCACGGACTTGGCCAGTTCGTCCATGAAGCATTCGACGAAGATGCAGTTCTGGTTGATATTCACGCCCCGCCAGAACCCCGGCAGGATGTGCGGGTTGCGCATCGAATGGTCGATCAGCAGGTTCGGGATCGAATAGCCGAAGGCGAAGTCGCCCGCCGCATGAAGGCCCTGGAAGGTCAGGTTGTCCTTGCCCTTGTCGAGGCCCTCGGGGCGCGCGCTCGCCAAGATCGACTGGCCGGAAAGCCGGATGCGCAGCCCGGTCAGGTTGTTGTTGGCGTCGAACGTGCCGACCAGCTTGCCGTGCATGACCGGATGGAAGCGGCCCTGGAGCATGTCTTCTTCGCGCGTCCACAGCATCTTCACCGGCGTTCCCGGCATCTGCTTGGCGATCAGGACCGCCTGGGTCACGTAGTCGTGGAAGTTGCCGCGCCGTCCGAAGCCGCCGCCCAGGTCGATCTTGTGAACGTCGACCTTGTTGGCCGGAAGGCCTGACGCCTTCAGCGCCGCCGCGAACGCGGCTTCGCCGTTCTGGGTTGGCACCCACACTTCGCAGCGGTCGGGCGTGTAGAGCGCGGTCGCGTTCATCGGCTCCATGCAGGCGTGGTTCTGGTAGGGATAGAAGTAGGTGGCTTCCACCTTCTTGGCGGCGGAGGCCATCGCCGCGTTGATGTCCCCGTTCCGGTTGCCGACGAAGGCTTCGCCGCCGTCGAGCCCGGCCTTGAGCCATTCGTCGATGGAAGCGCTGGAAACCTTGGCGTTGGGGCCTTCGTCCCAGACCACCGGCAGCGCGTCCAGGGCCGTCTTGGCGCGCCAGAAGGTGTCGGCGATCACGGCGACGCCGGTTTCGCCGACCGGAACCACCTTCTTCACGCCTTTCATGCCCATGACCTTGGCGGCGTCGAAGCTTTTGACCTTGCCGCCGGTGACCGGGCAGTCCCTGACGGTGGCGACCACCATGCCGGGCAGCTTCAAGTCGAAGCCGTACACTTTCCGTCCGTCCACCTTGTCGGCGGTATCGAGCCGCTTCACCGGCTGGCCGATGAGCTTCCACTCCTTCGGGTCCTTGAGCTTGACGCCCTCGGGCGGCGTCAGCTTGGCCGCGGCCTCGGCGACCTTGCCGTAGGTGGTGGTGCGCCCGGACGACTTATGGGTGATGACGCCGTTGGCCGCGGCGCATTCCGCCGCCGGCACGCCCCAGCCGTTGGCGGCGGCCTGGATCAGCATGGTGCGCGCCGAGGCCCCCGCCTTGCGCACGTAATCGTGGGAGGTGCGGATGCCGCGGCTGCCGCCGGTGGCGAAATCGCCCCACACCCGGTTGCGCGCCACGCTTTGACCCGGAGTGGGGTATTCGGTGGTGACCTTCTTCCAGTCGCACTCCAACTCCTCGGCGACCATCTGGGCGAGGCCGGTGAGCGTGCCCTGGCCCATCTCGGAGCGCACGACGCGGATGACCACCGTGTCGTCGGGCCGGATCACGATCCAGGCGTTGATCTCGGGCGAGCCGTCCTTGGCGCGCACCACCTTGGGGCCGCCCTCGGGCAGCGCGAAGCCGAGCGCGAAGCCGCCGCTCGCGGCGGCGGCGCCGACGACGAAGGACCGGCGGCTGATGTTCGGAATGTAATTCATGGCTGCCCCCCTCAGGCCTTGGCCGCGTCGTGGATTGCCTGGCGCACTTCTTGGAACGTGCCGCACCTGCAGATGTTGGTAATGGCTTGGTCGATGTCGGCGTCGGTGGGGCGGGGCTTTTCCTTGAGCAGCGCGGCGGCGGCCATGATCATGCCCGACTGGCAATAGCCGCATTGCGGCACGTCGTGTTCGATCCAGGCTTTCTGGAGTTTGTGCAGCACGCCGCCCTGGGCGAGGCCTTCGATGGTGGTGACGTTTTTGCCTTCGGCCGCGCTGACCGGCAGCGCGCAGGAGCGCGCCGGCTGACCGTCGATGTGCACCGTGCACGCCCCGCATTCGGCGATGCCGCAGCCGTACTTGGTGCCGGTCAGTCCGACGTGATCGCGGATCACCCACAACAGCGGCGTATCGGCCTCGACATCGATGGTGTGAGGCTTGCCGTTGATCGTCAGTCGCGCCATGAACTCCCTCCCTGGATGTTCGGCTTCGCGAAAACGCGAATCGCGAATCGGGCGGAGCTTATCCGATCCAGGCCGGTTGCGCGATTGGCAAACGGATCCTAGCCCTGGCGGGAGCGTGAACGGCGGTCACCAGAGGATGGGCCGGGTAGATGCGGGAAGGATTATATTAGCGTACCAGCAGAAGCGAGCAGGACAATCGATCGAGCAACTCACCGACAATTGATTTTTCCGCCTTGCCGTCCGCGCCGACAACGACCAGCGCCGCGCCGCGCCGGCGCGCGGCGGCGCAAAGCGCCTCGTCGCCGCCGCCGGTAAGATTCAGGAACTCGACCCTGGCTCCATTATCCGCAAGGCGCGTCCGGATATCGTTCCGCCAACGGTCGGCTTCGGCGATCCTCGGCGTTTTCAGAACGATCTCACACGTGTTGCCGGACGCTCCGGCGATGGCGACGGCGGCTTGAAGCGCGCGTTCGGTCGCGGCGCCGCCGTCGAACGACACCACGATCGGACCCGACAGCGCGCGATTTTCGCGCAGGAACAAAATCGATCCGGGGTTGGCGCGCGCGATCGTCTCGGCCGCGCGACCCGTGGACATCGGCCCCGGCCAGGCCGCGTATTCCGCCCAGGCGACGACGACCAGATCGGTTTCGGCCGCACGCGCCGCGACTTCGGCCGCGATCCGGCCGCGCCGAACCTCGAACGAGGCGTCGAGGGCGCTCGCGCGCGCCGCCCGTTCGACCGCGCGGCGGATTTCATCGGCGCGGGCCCGCAGCGCGCGGGCCAACGCCGCGGCGTCGAGGTTGAGCGGCGCCGTCTCGCCCGGCTCGGTTTCAAAGGGCCGCGCGACCAGGCGCGCGCCCGGGTGGCCGGCCAGCCGCAGCAGTTCCTCGCTCTCGACATAGAGCGCCGCGAATTCCGCCTCGAAGCGGCGGGCGAGGCGGGCGGCGGCCTCGGCGCTGGACAGCCCGGACATGGCGTCCAGCACCAGCAGCAGTCGCCGGAACGGCGGGAAGCGTTCCTCGGGGCGCCGCGCCAACATCAGCGCCGCCGCCGGGGCTTGTCGCCCGGCTCTTCCGGCCAGCGCTCGCGCAACGCGCGCGCCCGCGCTTTCCGCGCGAACGACGCGAGGCGCGCGACGATGCGCGCATTGACGCTACCGGCCGGATACGCGCCGTCCGCGTCCGCCTCGCCGGCAGGCACGCCGGTCAGGATGCCGATACCCTCGTCCACGGTTTCGACCGCGAACACGCGGAAGCGCCCGGCCTTGACCGCTTCGATCACGTCCCGGCGCAACATCAGGTGTTCGACATTGGCCTTGGGGATCAGTACGCCTTCGTCGCCGGTCAACCCGCGCGCGGCGCAGACGTCGAAGAATCCCTCGATCTTCTCGTTGACCCCGCCGATCGCCTGCACGCGGCCCAACTGGTCGACCGAGCCGGTAACGGCGAGGGATTGCCTGATCGGAATGTCGGCAAGAGCGGACATCAGGGCGTACAACTCGGCCGAGGATGCGCTGTCGCCCTCGACGCCGCCGTAGGACTGCTCGAACACCAGGCTCGCGTTCAGGGAGAGCGGCTGCTCGCGGCCGTAGCGGGCATTCAGGAAGGACGAGAGAATCATCACGCCCTTGCTGTGCAGCGGGCCGCCGAGATCGACTTCGCGCTCGATGTCGGCGACCTCGCCCTTGCCGGCGGCGACCCGGCAGGTGATCCGGCTCGGCCGGCCGAAACGGAAATTGTCGAGCTGGATGACGGAAAGCCCGTTGACCTGGCCGATCTTGGCGCCCGCGGTTTCGATCACCAGGGTGCCGCGCCTGATCGCTTCCTGGATCAGCGCGCGCAGCCGGTCGGAGCGGTAAATGCCCGCCGCGATCGCCTTTTCCACGTGTTCGGCGGCGACGCGCGTCGCGCCTTGGCGCCGCGCCCAATAGGCGGCCTCGCGCACCAGGTCGGCGATGCCCTCGATCCGGGCCGAAAGTTTTTTCTGGTCGTCGGCCATGCGCGCGCCGTGCTCGACGACGCGCGCCACGGCCGAGGCGTCGAAGGAGGCGAGATTTTCGGTTTTGGTCACGGCTGCGATCAGGCGGGCGTAGTGCGCTTCCCCCGCCTCGTCGCGCGCGAGGCGGTCGTCGAAATCGGCGGCGACCTTGAACAGCTCGCGGAACTCGGGGTCGTAATGGTGGAGCAGGTAATAGAGGATCGGCTCGCCGATCAGCACGACCTTGAGTTCGAGCGGAATCGGCTCGGGCTCCAGGGTCACGGTCGAGGCCCAGCCTATTTCCTCGCCCGGCGATTCGATCCGGATCCGCCCCGTGCGCAGCGCGCGCTTCAGGCTTTCCCAGGCGAACGGGTGCATCAGGATCTTGCGCGCCGACAGGATCAGATAGCCGCCGTTGGCGCGGTGAAGCGCGCCGCCCTTGATCAGGTTGAAATCGGTGACCAGGGCGCCGAATTGGGCCAAGTGTTCGACCCGGCCGATGAGGTTGGGCTGAGTCGGATGGTCCTCCTCGATCACCGGCACGCCGGACGGCGCCCCGCCGGCGGGCGCGTTGTCGACCAGCAGGTTGACCTGGTAGCGGCGAAAGGCGGGACTCGCGGTTTGCAGCGCGCGTCGCGCCGAAGGCGCCATCAACGCCTCCATCGCCGGCGGCACGCCGCCTTCCTGGGGCAGAAATTCGTGCGCGTTCTCGATCATGTCGTCGCGCACCGCGTCGAGATGGGCAATGACGCCGGGCTGATCCCGCCAGCGCGGCTTGAGGTCGTCGATCAGGTGCCCGACCGCGGATTGGGTGGCTTCGCGGTTCAATTCGCGCACCTTTTCGCGCTGGGCGCGCTCGGCGCTCGGAATCGACCGCAAAATCCCCTCCAATTCCGACTGCAGTTCTTCCATCGCGGCGCGGCGCTTTTCCCGTTCCTGTTCCGGCAGCGCCTCGAATTCCTTCGCGTCCAGGACCTCGTCGTCCTTGATCGGCGCGAGCGCCAGGCCCATCGGCGTGCGGATCAGGGCGATCTCGCGTTCGCGCGCCTTTTCCTGGAGCCGGGTGAACGCCTTCTCGTGGCGTTCCTTGAACTGCTCCTGAATGGCGTTTTTCCGATTGCGGTAGTCGTCGCTTTCGAACGCGGCGGGAATCGCGATCGTCAATTCCTCGATCAGGCGTTTCATGTCGTCGGCCAACACCCGCCCGCGCCCGGCGGGCAGGCGCAGCGCCTTCGGCCGGCGGTGGTCGGCGAAATTGTTGACGTAGCACCAATCGGACGGCAGCGGCCGTCCCTCGGCTTCGCGCGCGAGGGAGCGGCGCACCAGGGTGGCGCGGCCGGTGCCTTCCTCGCCGAGCGCGAATAAATTGAATCCGCCGTGCGGCATGCCGATGGCGAACGCGATCGCCTCGACCGCCCGGTCCTGGCCGACGATGGCGGTATCGGCGACGGCGACGTCGTCGGTCCCGGCGAAGCCGAGGCGGGCCGGATCGCACGGCGCGCTCAGCGCCTGCCACGGCAGCGCCGTCGCGGCGGGATCGGCGGCGGGCCGGTCGTTCATGCGCCCTCCTCGATGCGCTCCATTTCCTCGTCGGAAAAGCCGAAGTGATGGCCGATCTCGTGGATCAGGACGTGGCGAACGATATGGTAGAGGTCTTCGCCGGTTTCCGACCAGTAATCCAGGATCGGCCGCCGATAGAGAAAGATGATGTCGATATCGTGCGGGGCGTCGCCGACACTCTTGTGGTCGAGCGACACGCCCCGGTAGAGGCCGAGCAGGTCGAAGGGGCTTTCCAGTTCCATGTCCTTCTCCGTTTCGGCGTCGGGAAAGTCTTCGATCCGAATCGGCACGTCGGTCGCGTGACGCCGCAAGTGCTCGGGCAGGCTCGCGAACGCTTCGCGCGCGAGCAGGTCGAGATCGGCGAGATCGGGGGGCGTGTCGAATTTACGGGGCATGCGGGAATCCGGTCCCTCGACCTGAGGCAATATAATAAGGCGTTCCCGCGACCGGCGCACCTTGATCCGGGTCAACAATCGCTCATTTCGGCGGCAGGCGCAGCGCGCCGTCAAGACGGATGGTGACGCCGTTCAGCATGGGATTTTCCACGATGTGGAGCGCGAGCCTGGCGAATTCATCGGGTTCGCCGAGGCGGGACGGGAAGGGGACCGAGTCACCCAGCGCCTTCTGCACGTCGGCGGGCAATCCGAACATCATCGGCGTCGCGAACAGGCCGGGCGCGATGGCGACGACCCGCACTCCCAATTTGGCGAGGTCGCGCGCCACCGGCAGGGTGAGCGACGCGATGCCGCCCTTGGACGCGGCATAGGCCGCCTGGCCCACCTGGCCCTCGAACGCGGCGATCGAGGAGGTGTTGACGATCACGCCGCGCTCGCCGCCGGCCAGCGGTTCGGTCTCGGCCATGTCGGCGGCGGCGAGCCGCAGCACGTTGAAGGTGCCGATCAGGTTGACCCGGATGACGCGGGCGAACGAGTCCAGGTCCATCGGCCCGTCACGCCCGACGGTGCGGGCGGCCGACCAGACCCCGGCGCAATTGACGTTAATCCGCGCCGGACCGTGCGCCTCGCGGGCGGCGGCGACCGCCTCGGCGGCGCTCTTTTCATCGGCGACGTCGCAGGCGAGCGCGATCCCGCCGATGTCGCGGGCGACTTTTTCGGCGGCGGCCTTGTCCAGATCGAGGACGGCGACCTTGGCCCCGGCCTTGGCCAGCGCGCGCGCCGCCGCCGCGCCGAGCCCCGAGGCCCCACCCGTCACGATCGCCGCCAAGCCTTTGGGGTCCATGCGCCGCTCCTCGCTTGCGTTGTCCGCGGATGGTCTTAACACGCCGCCGCCCGGTTGCGAAGGCGCCCGCCAGATTTCATACTGAACCCTCACCTGGGGACAACAACCGGATACGAGGGAGGCATACGCATGCAATTCGTGGTCATCGCGCGTGACGGCACCGACGCGGAGGCGCCGCAGCGCCGTCTCAAGGCGCGCGAGGCGCATCTCGCCAACGTCGGCCGGCTGAAGGAGCCCGAGAAGATGCTGATGGGCGGCGCCATGCTCGACGACAACGGCACCATGGTTGGTTCGGTGATGGTGTTCGACTTTCCCGACCGCGCGCGCCTGGAAGCCTGGCTCAAGAACGATCCCTATTCCGCCGGCGGCGTTTGGCAGTCGCTGGAAATCAAGTCGTTCCGCGTCGCCGTCAAATCGTAAGGCGCGCGTCATGTCCGAACGCCCGTTGTGGACCCCGAGCCCGGCGCGGATTCGCTCGGCCAACCTAACGGCGTTCCGGTCCCGGATCGAGCGCGACCACGGCGCGCGCCTGCCGGACTACGCGGCCTTGCACCGCTTTTCGCTGGAACAGCCGGAAAAATTCTGGACCGCGTTCAGGGATTTCACCGGTCTCAAGGCCGAAACCTGGGGGACGGTCGCGATCCGCGACGGGAATCGCATGCCGGGCGCCGCGTTTTTCCCCGACGCCCGGCTCAATTTCGCCGAAAATCTCCTTGTGCGCGATGACGACGCCGACGCCATCGTTTTCTGGGGCGAATCGAGAGTACGCCGGCGTTTGAGCTGGCGCGAGCTGCGCGACGAGGTTTCCCGCGTCGCCGCCGCGCTCGAGGCCGTCGGAATCCGGCCCGGCGACCGGATCGCCGGTTATCTCCCCAACATGCCCGAAGCCATCATCGCCATGCTGGCGGGCGCGAGCCTCGGCGCGACCTGGTCGTCGTGCTCGCCCGATTTCGGCGTCCAGGGCGTGCTCGACCGTTTCGGCCAGATCGCGCCGACGGTGCTGTTCGCGGTCGACGGCTACGCCTACAACGGCCAGGTGCACGACGTCGGCGTCCGGACCGCCGAGATCGCCGCGAAGCTTCCGAGCCTGAAGCGCGTGGTGATGGTCGAATACGTGGGGAATGCCACGTCCGTTCCCGGCGCCGTCACCTGGGCGCAATTCACGGCCCCGCATCCGCCGGGGCCGATCCGCTTCCGCCAACTCCCGTTCGCGCACCCTCTCTATATTCTCTATTCCTCGGGCACCACCGGGGCACCCAAGTGTTTCGTTCACGGCGCCGGCGGCACGCTGCTGAAGCACGCGGTCGAGCAGCGGCTGCATTGCGATATCCGTTCCGGCGACCGGGTTTTCTATTTTTCCACCTGCGGCTGGATGATGTGGAATTGGCTGGCGACATGCCTGGCGACGGGCGCGACGTTGCTGCTCTACGACGGCTCGCCCTTCCACCCCAACGGCAACGTCCTGTTCGATTTCGCCGACGCCGAGCGCATGACCTTGTTCGGCACCTCGGCCAAGTTTCTCGACGCGGCGCGCAAAGCGCAGCTTGCGCCGATCAGGAGCCATCGGCTCGACACGGTGCGCACGCTCACCTCGACCGGTTCGCCGCTCGCGCCCGAGGGGTTCGACTACGTCTACGCCGGCATCAAGACCGACGTGCACCTCGCCTCGATCGCGGGCGGCACCGACATTTGCGGCTGCTTCGTGGCGGGCGATCCGACCGCGCCGGTGTGGCGGGGCGAAATCCAGGCGGCCGGCCTCGGCATGGCGGTCGAGGTGTTCGGCGACGACGGGCGCCCGCTGCCCGCCGGCGAAAAAGGCGAGTTGGTCTGCACCCGGCCGTTTCCGTCCCTGCCGCTCGGTTTCTGGAACGATCCGGGCGACGCGCGCTACCGCGCCGCCTATTTCGAGCGCTTTCCCGGCGCCTGGCATCACGGCGATTGGATCGCCCGCACCGAACACGGCGGCTATGTCATCTACGGCCGCTCGGACGCGACGCTCAACCCGGGCGGGGTGCGGATCGGCACCGCCGAAATCTACCGCGTGGTGGAAACGCTCGATGAAATCCAGGAAAGCCTCGCCATCGGCCAGGACTGGGACAACGACGTGCGCATTATCCTGTTCGTGGTGCCGCGAAAGGGCGTCGCGCTCGACGACGCGCTGCGCGACAAGATCAAGCGCAAGGTGCGCGAAGGCTGCTCGCCCCGCCACGTTCCCGCGCGCATCGTCCGGGTCGCCGACATCCCGCGCACCAAGAGCGGCAAGATCACCGAGCTCGCCGTGCGCGACGTCGTCCACGGCCGCCCGGTCAAGAACAAGGAGGCCCTCGCCAATCCCGAGGCACTGGAGTTGTACAAAAACATACCCGAACTGCGCGCCTGATCCCTCGACGGAGGAATGTCATGGTCGTTCGTGTTCTCGCCGCGGTCTTTTTGGCTTTGGCCTGTTGGCCCGCCGCCGCGGAAATCGTAACTCTGAAGACGCGCGGAGAGGTCACGCAAAGCTTCGCATTATTCGCGTCCGAAAAGCCCGTCGCCGCCGCGATCCTTTTTCCCGGCGGTAGGGGACTCACTCCCTTGGCCAGGCTCGTTCCGGGTCAGCTCGTCAAACGGGGAAATTTTCTGGTCCGCATCCGCTACAATCTCGTCGATTTCGGCCTGATGGTCGCGATCGTCGACGCGCCGTCCGACCAGCAATCCGGCGGCATGGTTACCTTCCGCCACAGCGATGAACACGCCCGGGACATCGGCGCCGTCGTCGATTTCCTGAAAGCGAAGGCGCCGGTTCCGGTCTGGTTGGTCGGCACCAGCCGAGGCACCGAGTCGGCGGCTTCGCTGGCGATCAAGTTGGGCCCGCGCATCGACGGGGTGATTTTGACGTCCAGCATCACGGTCCGAAACCGCGGCGGCGAAAGCGTTCTCGGCTTTCCCTTGAACTCGATCCGTGTTCCCGTCCTCGCCATTTCCCATAAGGACGACGGTTGCACTGTCACGCCGCCGAATGGAGCCGATCTCATTGTCCAGGCCGCCGCCGCCAGCCCGCGCAAAAAGGCATTGGTTTTCGAAGGCGGCGATCCGCCGCAATCCGATCCGTGCGAGGCGCTCGCGCCGCACGGTTTTATCGGCATCGAGACAAAAGTCGCCGCCGCGATCGCCGAATTCATCAAAGGTCCCTGAGCGCCGGACCCGAAGCCCTCGAATTTTATCGGGATATGCTCCAATTGCGGGGCTGACCCCACCGAAACGCGGGGGTGCGGGCGAATCCCCGCGCGCGATAATAATAATGCGCTCCTATCGGGGCGCGCGGCGCTGGCGCGGGCGGGGCTTGCTGGCTAGTCTTGCCGGGCGAGGGGGGACTGCCGATGCCCATGAACGTGTGGATCGTGGTGCTTGCCGGAGCGCTGATCGTCAGCGTCGGCATGGGCGTGCGCCAGACCTTCGGCCTCTTTCTCCCGCCGATGGCGGTCGATCTCGGCATCGGCCGCGAAACCTTCGGCTTCGCGCTCGCGTTGCAGCAGATCGTCTGGGGCTTTTTGCAGCCGGCGATGGGCATGATCGCCGACCGTTACGGTTCGGGCCGGGTGATCGCGGTCGGCCTTACGGGATACGTCGCCGGGCTTCTGGTCATGGGCCAGGCCGTGGCGCCCTGGCATCTCGACATCGGCGCCGGTCTGCTGATCGGGTTCGCGCTCTCCGGCACCACCTTCGCCGTGGTGTTGGGCGCGGTCGGGCGCGTGGTCGAACCGGCCAAGCGCACGCTCGCGTTCGGGCTCGCCACCGCCGGCGGCTCGCTCGGGCAGTTCGTGATGGCGCCGGTCGGCCAGCAACTGATCGGCGGCTTCGGCTGGCGCGACGCGCTCTGGATCATGGCGGTGCTGACCGCCTTGATGCTGCCGTTCGCGGTGGTGCTGCGCGGGCGCACCGAGTTCGCGGCGGGCAGGCGCGAGCAGACCATGGGCGAGGCGCTGCGCGAGGCCGCGGGCCATTCCGGCTTCTGGTACCTGAACGCGGGCTTTTTCGTCTGCGGCGTCCAGATCGTGTTCATCGCCGTGCACCTGCCGGCGTTCGTCAGCGATTACGGCCTGCCGGCGTCGGTGGGGGCGGCGGCGCTGGCGCTGATCGGCTTCTTCAACATCATCGGCAGTTGGGGTTCGGGCGTGCTCGGCGACCGGCATTCCAAGAAATACCTGCTCAGCGCCATTTATCTGATCCGTTCGATCGTGACCGTGATCTTTCTGTACGCCCCGAAAACGGACACGGTCGTTCTGGTGTTCGCCTCCGCGATGGGACTGTTGTGGCTCGGCACCGTGCCGCTCACCAGCGGGCTGGTGGCGCAAATCTTCGGCATGCGCTACATGGCGACCTTGTTCGGGATCGTGTTCTTCAGCCACCAGCTCGGCAGCTTCCTCGGCGCGTGGCTCGGCGGCCGGATCTTCGACGCGACCGGGTCCTACGATCTGATGTGGTGGCTGTCGATCGCGCTCGGGTTGGTGGCGGCGCTGCTGCACCTGCCGATCGCGGACAAGCCGCTGCGTCCCGCCCCGCAAGCCGCCTGATTACCCGCCGCCGGGCCGGACGTGCCCCCGGGACACATTGGCACGCCCGGGTAAAGCCGTAAAATCGGGTCGCCATAAACCCAGGAGGCGCCCCAATGCCCATCACCGGCGACCGGCCGATCTTCGTCATCGGCTACGAGCGTTCGGGCACGACCCTGCTCATGGCCATGCTCGGGAACCACCCGCGCCTGGCCTTTCCCGAGGTCGGCTGGTTGTTTCCGCGTATCTATCCCTGGCGCCACACCTACGGCGACTTGAGGGTCGAGACCAACTTCCGCACCCTCGCGTCGGAAATGCTGTTCGGCCTCAACCAGCCGCTCTGGGGGATGGACCTCGATCCGGCGACGGCGGTCGAGGAAATTTGCGCGGCGGCCCCGGAGCGCAGCTTCGCCGGGATCTATGCCGCCATGCACCGCCGCTACGCCAGGCAGTTCGGCGCCAAGCCGCGCTGGGGCCAGAAGACCCCCAACAACATGTATTTCGTTCCGCAAATCCTGGAAAACTTTCCCGACGCGCAATTCGTGTGCATCACCCGCGACGGGCGCGACGCGTCCGCCATCAGTCTCGAATCCGCGTTCGGCGCCGGGCACATCTACATGGCCGCCTATACCTGGAGCGCGGCCAACGCCTTCGTCATGCCGTTCCGCGCCACGCTCGGGCCCAAGGTCTGGCACGACGTCCGCTACGAGGACCTGGTGGCCGACCCGGTCGGCGTGACGAAAAAGGTCTGCGCGTTCCTGGGCGAGGACTATTCGCCGGCCATGCTCGAATTCCACAAGACCGCGACCGCCGCCGCGCGCGGCAAGCAGCGCGACCACGCGCTGCTGGCGAAGCCGGTGACGACCGAGCACCTCGGCATTTACAAACAACTTCTCAGCCTGCGCGACCAGCGCATCTATGCCGCCGTCGCCGGCGAGGTGCACAAGAAGCTCGGCTACGGTCTCGACGTCGAGCCGCTGGAAATTTCCGAGGCCGACCGCAGGCTCTGGATCGAATGGGACGGGCGCTACCGCGCCGCGCGCCTCGACGGACCCGGCGGGCACATCGTGTTCGAGAGCTACCGCGACTGGCTGGTCGAGCAGCGCCAGGTCCGCAAGAGCCAGGGCATCTGGAGCGACAAGGACGCGACCGACGAATTCCCCATCGGCCACCCGGACGAGGAAATCATCGTCGGCTTCCGCGCCTGGAAGAAGTGGAAGGACCACTTCGCCATCAAGCGGCGATAGTTCCGTCGGCGCAAAAAAGAACGGCGCCCCCAAAGGAGCGCCGTTCGCCGGATTATCGTCCGTCGCCGTCAGGGCTTGATGTAGGCGTAGCCCTGGTGCTGGAGCTTGGCGATCTCGGCCACGCCCGACGGCACAATGTCGCCCTCGGAGACGTCGTACAGATTCTTGTAGTCGATCTTGCGGCGCTCCAGGGCGATACCGCAGACCTGGAAAGCGACGTGCTGGTTTTTCAGGCTGTTGATTTTGTTTCGGATGCTATCATTGCTCTTGGCATCCATGAGCATGTCGAGGCCGAGGCCGTGCATCACCACCTTAATGTCGACCTTGTCGACGCCGACGGCGGAGATGTGGTTCTGGACGTTGGTCATGGCGGCCTCGTAGAGCTTACCCTTGTCGCCGCCGGCGTAGTTGATGTGATAGACGACTTTGTGTTTCGCGGGCGTGGATTGCTGGGCGAAGGCGTCGGTGGCGACGAGCGCGCCGAAGGCAATGGCCGCGGCGGCGGCCGTCAAATAAGCTTTCTTCATGCGAAGTCTCCCTTCGTTGCAAGGCTTTCGGATGTTCGTGCGAATTCGTGGTTCAATTTTATAAGCTGAACCGGATGTACCGGAATTGGGGGACTCCCGAAATCGACCTAGGGTTTTCCCGAATTAAACAGCTTTATCTAATATTCCCTCAATCGAGGGCGATGACGAGCTTCATCAATTCGGCGAACGACTTCGCCTGCATCTTGTCCATGACGTGCGCGCGATGGGCTTCGACCGTTTTTTCGCTGATGCCGAGGGCGTGCGCGATGTTTTTGTTGGATTCGCCGGCGGCGATCATGTCCAGCACCTGGCGCTCGCGCGGCGTCAATTGCTCGAGCCGGGCGCGCCATTCGCGCTTCTCCCGTTCGTTCCGCCGGGAAGCCAGGCTCTGCTTGACCGCGTTCTGCACCAGGTCGATCAGGACCTGATCGTTGAACGGCTTTTCGACGAAGTCGACGGCGCCCGCCTTCATCGCGCGCACCGCCATCGGCACGTCGCCGTGGCCGGTAACGACGATCACCGGAAGATCGATGCCGCGCCGGCGCAATTCGGCCTGCAGGTCGAGCCCGCTCAGGCCCGGCATGCGCACGTCGGCGATGACGCAGCCGGGCCGGCCCGGCGGATAGGCGGCGAGGAACTCGGCGGCCGAGGCGAACGATTGAACCCGCAAATGAACCGAGCCGATCAGCCAGGAGAGCGATTCGCGTGCCGCGCGGTCGTCGTCGACCACGAACACGACGGGTTCGTCGCCGGGCGACGGTTCCGGAGAAGATTTAGGCTGCGTCATGACGCGCTTCCTCGGCGCCGGGCAGGGCGAAGCGGAAGATCGTGCCGCCGCCCGGCCGGGGCGCCGCGCTCAGGCGGCCGCCGTGGGCCTCGACGATGCTCTGGCTGATAGAAAGCCCGAGCCCGAGCCCGTCGGCCTTGGTGGTGTAGAAGGGATCGAACAGTCGCTCGCGCCCTTCGGGCGGAAGGCCGGGGCCGGTATCCTCGACCGCGATTTCGACCAAACCATCCGTGGCGGGGCGCGTGCGGAGCGTGATCTCGCGCACCGGCGAGGCGGCGTCGACCATGGCCTCGACCGCGTTGCGGATCAGGTTCACGATCACCTGTTCCACCTGGACGGCGTCGGCACGCACGCGCGGCGACGGCGAGGCGAGGTCGAGAACCAGGCGCGCGCCCGCGCGGTCGGCTTCCGCGGTCATCAACTCAGCGGTCTCGCGCACGATCTTGTTGCCGTCGAGGGTGGCGCGTCGCGGCGCCTCCTTGCGGATGAAGGCGCGGACGCGGCGGACGATGGCGGCGGCCCGTTCAGCCTGGGCGGCGGCCTGTTCGAGCACGCCCAGCAATTCGGCCGGGTCGACCGTGCCCTGCCTCAGGCGCCGCACCGCCCCTTTGGCGTAGTTGACCACGGCGGCGAGCGGCTGATTCAATTCGTGGGCGATGCCGGAGGCCATCTCGCCCATGGTGTTGAGGCGGTGGACGTGGGCGAGTTCGGCTTGGCGCTCGCGCACGTTCGCCTCGGCGCGCTGGCGCTCGGCGGCTTCGCGCTCGAGCTTGACGTTGGCGAGGGACAGTTCGCGGGTGCGGCGCGCGACCAGCTGTTCGGTGCGCAACAGCCAGAGGCCGATCACGATCAGCACCACGACGCCGGCCGCAATCGAATGGCCGTATTGTTCGGCGAGGTCGGCGATGGTGATTTCGCCGAGGTCGGTATAGGGGCCGAGGCGCAGTTCGCGGTACAGCTCGTGCACCGGGGTGTAATCGAGCGGCACGGTCCAGCCGCGATAGCCGCCGGCGCGGGCGGCGGGCGAATCCGGCTGCATCTGCAGCAGCGCCAGGGTTACGGCGCGCGCGAGCTCCGGCGGCGTATGGCGGAGCTTGGCGAACGGCCATTCCGGATAAAGGCGGGTCGACACGAGATAAGGAAATCCGGGATGGTTGCGCGGATTGAGCACATGAAAATCCTCAAGGCGGATTTTGCCCTCGGCCGCCATGGATTCGAGTGTGTCGGTGCGGAAGGTGCCGGCGTCGACCTCGCCCTTGAGCACGGCATGGGCGATCAGGTCCTGCGGGAATCCTGAAAATTTCAGGGCCCCGAAGTCCTTGAACGGGTCGAGGCCGTGCGCTTTCAACTCGCGCCAGGCCATCAGCAGGCCGCCGAAGCCTTCCGGCTGGACCGCCATGAACGACTTGCCCTTGAGATCGACGATGGTCTTGATGTCGGGACGGTCGGCGCGGACGAAGATCACCGCCCCGAACGCGCTGCCGGTCGGCGTGCGGAGCGTGGCGATGCGCGAAATGCCGTGGCGGGCTTCGAGGTCGACGTAGTTTCCGGTGTTGGTGACGACGAAACCGAGCGCGTCTTTCTCCACCGCGTCGTTGAGCGCGGCGGGCGCGAGCGGCACCACCTCGAAACGGACGCTCGGGATGGCGGCGGACAGAAACTCGGCGGTCGGCGTCCAGCGCTTGCGGGCGTCCTCGTCGCCGCGGAAGGCGAGCACGCCGATCCTGATCGGCGTCGGTTCCTCCGCCGCGAGCGGCGCGGCGAACGCCGCCGCCTGAAGGACGAGGGCGACGATGGCCGCGCGCCGGATCATGCGCCCTCCAGGACCAAGGCGACCTTGCCCGCCGAACGGCGCGCCTGCAACGCGGCGAACGCTTCCCGCGCCTCGGCCAGGGGCAGGACGTGCGAGGCGTGGGGCCGGAGCGCGCCTTCCTTCCACCAGCCGAGCAGCACGTCGAACTGGCGGGCGAAATCCTCCGGCCGGATGCTGCGGTAGGCTCCCCAATAGAGGCCGATCACGGTCAGGTTCTTGACCAGGAGGATGTTAGCCGGGATTTGCGGGACTTCGCCGCCGGCGAAGCCGACCACGACGATGCGCCCGTCGGGCGCGGTCGAGCGCAAGGCGGCCTCGAACGCGCCGCCGCCGACCGGATCGTAAACCACGTCGGCGCCGCGCCCCCGGGTCAGTTCCTTGATGCGCGCGCGCAAATCATCGGCGCGATGGTCGAGCGCGTGGTCGGCGCCGTGGGCCTTGGCCAGCGCCAGTTTGTCGGCGCCGCCGGCGACGGCGATCACGGTCGCGCCGAGGCGCTTGCCGATCTCGACCGCGGTCAACCCGACGCCGCCCGCCGCGCCGTGAACCACCAGGGTTTCGCCCGGCTTAAGCCGCGCCCGGTCGGCGAGCGCGAAATAGGACGTGCCGTAAACGATGGGGAAGCCGGCGGCGGCGATGTAATCCATGCCGTCCGGGATGCGCCAGACGCGGTCTTCCTCCGCCACCGCTTCCTCGGCGAAGGCGCCCCCGGACACCAGCGCCATGACCCGGTCGCCGACCGCGACGCGGGTCACGCCCGCGTCGATTTCGATCACCTCGCCCGCGGCCTCCAATCCCGGCACGAAGGGCGGCACCCTCTTCTCCTGATAGGTGCCCTTGATCATCAGGGTGTCGGCGAAATTGAGCGCGGCGGCGCGCACCCGGATGCGCACGCCGCGCGCGATCATCGCGGGCGCGGGCACGTCGGCGACGACGAGCCCGCTCGGATCGCCGAGCGCCGGACAGACGACCGCGCGCATGGAGTTGCCCTTTCCCGAATAACGCTCGATTATGACCGAGGCCGGCCCGAGCGGGAAGATGGCGCGCGGGAAGGCGGCGGACGAACCGGGGAAGCGGGGCATGCGCGGATATTTCGGCATCGGCATCGAGGGCGCGAGCAAGGCGATGAACGTGGGCGCGCTGTTCCGCACCGCGCACGCCTTCGGCGCCTCCTTCGTGTTCACCGTCGCCGCCGCCTACGATCCCGAGGAAGGCGGGCGGGCGGACACCTCGGCCGCGACCGCGAACATCCCGTTCTATGCCTTTCCCGACGTCAAATCCCTGGTATTGCCCGAGAGCTGCGCGCTGGTCGGGATCGAGCTGATGGACGATGCCGTCGACCTGCCCAGTTTTCGTCATCCCCGCGCGGCGGCCTACGTGCTGGGGCCGGAACGGGGCCGGCTGTCGGCGGCCATGGTTGCGCGCTGCGCGCATGTGGTGAAGATCCCGACTTCCTTCAGCATCAACGTCGGGCTCGCGGGCGCGCTCGCCATGTACGACCGGGTGTTGACCTTGGGGCGCTTCGCGCCGCGCCCGGTGCGCGCCGGCGGCCCGACCGAGGCTTTGCCCAAGCACGCCTTCGGCTCGCCCAAGTTCCGCCGCGCGGTCGCGAAGTTCCGGCAGGCCCCGCCGTAATTCACCCGCCGAGATCCCGGCTCGCGCGTAAAACGCCGATCTCCCGCCCGGCGATGTTGCGCAGGATCGGCGCGCGCCAATCGACAAGATTGATTCCGGCGAAGCGCGCCAGCAGCGCGGCCATGACCACCGCCGAGGCGCGCCCGGCGCCGTCCTCGATCTTGACGGCGATGCCGAGGCCCGCGCCCACGCCCGTAATGGCGGCGGCATGCACGCCCTCGGCGCCGCCCTTGACGATGAATTTTCCGTTCCCGACCGTCATGGCTTCGGTGTCGAAGCGCCCCGCGCCCGACACCAGCCTCGGATGACGCGTCATCGCCTCGAACACCGCGCGCGCGGCTTCCGCGCGGGCGGGAGGGAGTCGCTCGGGCCGGGCGAGACGGGCCATGGCGCGGGCCAGACCCTTGAGCGGCATGGCGTAGACCGGAATGCCGCAGCCGTCGGCGCCGGTCGGCGTGTCGGCGAGGCTCGCGCCGCTCATGTCGGCGAGTATAGCCTTGAGCCGCCGCTCGGCCGGGTGATCGGGGGCGAGATACCCTCGCGTCGGCTCGCCCAGGTGCAGCGCGCCGGCGAGAATCCCGGTGTGCTTGCCCGAGCAGTTGTTATGGACCGGGGAGGGACTCCGGCCCCGCCGGATCAATTCCTCGGCGGCGCGCGCGTCGGTCGGGGCGTGCGCCCCGCATTCGAGATCGGATTCGGCGAGACCCATGCGCGCAAGCCAGGCCGCGACGCGGGCAGTGTGCTCCGGCCCGCCGTCGTGGCTCGCGCAGGCGAGCGCGATTTCCTCCGAGCCGACGGCGAAGCGCTTGGCCGCGCCGGTCTCAATCAGGGCGAGCGCCTGCAACGGCTTGATCGACGAGCGGGGATAGATCGCGACGTCGGGATCGCCGAACGCGGCGACCACGCGCCCGTCGGCGTCGGCGACGATCGCGTGGCCGCGATGGCGGCTTTCGACCATTTGGCCGCGGGTGGCCTCGACCAAAATCGGCGGGGGAACGGGCATGGCGCCATAGATATAGCGCAGCCCGTCAATCCTTAGCCATTCCTTAACCGGGCCGGCGTTACCTGTTGGCCATGCCCAGGGTTCTGTCCGTCGTCGTCGCCTTGCTGCTCGGCGCCGCGCTCGTCGCGCCGTTGCCGGCGGACGCGCAGCCTAAGAGCGGTTCCTCGAAAAACGGCCAAGCCAAGAACGGCCAAGCCAAGAACGGAAAAAAAGCCGCCGCGCCGGCGAACGGCGCCCAGGCCAACGGCGGGCACCTCGGCACGTTCGGCGACTGGGAAGCCTACCGCGATCCGCGCGAAGGGTTCTGCTACGCGGGCTCCAAGCCGAAAAAGGAGGAAGGCCGCTACACCCAGCGCGGCGACGTGTTCGTGCTTGTCACCCACCGGCCGAAGGAGAAATCCTACAACGTGGTCAGCTTCGAGGCCGGCTATGCGTTCAAGGAAGGCGCGGAAGCGACCGCGACCATCGGTGCGCAGGCCTTCGCGCTGTTCGGCCACGGCGAGCAGGCCTGGACCAAGGACGCCAACGGCGACGCGCAACTGGTGAAGGCGATGCGGGCCGGCGCGACCATGGTGGTCAAGGGCACCTCGGCGCGCGGCACCGCGACCACCGACACCTATTCCCTGACTGGCATTTCGGCCGCGCTCGACGCCATCGACAAGGCCTGCCCACGGTAACCTTGCCGGGCCGGCTTTTGGGGCTTTCGGTCCCCCGACCGCACACTATATCTATAAGCCATGTCCACGACTGAACCCGACGCTGGGGCAGCGCGCGAACGAACCCCCGCGCGCGTCGAAAATTGCGCTCCCGCCGAGGCGCGGGCCGATCTCGTCGGCCTCTCGCGCGAGGAACTGCGCGCCGCGCTCGCCCTGCTGGGCGAGCCCGCGTTCCGCGCCGACCAGTTGTGGCATTGGATCTACCATCGCGGCGCGACCGATTTCGCGCGCATGACTACGCTCGCCAAGGCGCTGCGCGAAAAGCTCGGCATGGAATTCCGGGTCGGGCGGCCGGAGGTGGCGCGCGATCTGCGTTCGGCGGACGACACGCGCAAGTGGCTGCTCCGGTTCGAGGACGGCAACGAAGCCGAAACGGTGCTGATCCCGGAAGAAGACCGCGGCGCGCTCTGCGTCTCCTCCCAGGTCGGCTGCACGCTGACCTGCTCCTTCTGCCACACCGGCACGCAAAAGCTGGTGCGCAACCTGACCGCAGCGGAAATCGTCGGCCAGGTGCTGATGGCGCGGGATCGCATCGGCGAATGGCCCGCGCCCCGAGAGGGGCGTCTCTTGTCCAACATCGTGCTGATGGGCATGGGCGAGCCGCTGTTCAATTACGACAACGTGGCGAAGGCGCTGAAGATCGTCATGGACGGCGAAGGGATCGCCATCTCCAAGCGCCGGATCACGCTGTCGACCGCCGGAGTCGCGCCGACCATCGGCCGGGTCGGGCGCGAGCTCGGCGTCAAGCTCGCGGTCAGCCTGCACGCCGCCCGCGACGAATTGCGCGACGAATTGGTGCCGATCAACCGCAAATACCCGTTGAAGGAGCTGTTCAAGGCGCTGCGCGAGTACCCGGCCGACAACGCGCGGCGCATCACCTTCGAATACGTGATGCTGAAGGGCGTCAACGATTCGGACGCCGACGCGAAGGAACTGGTGCGCTTGGTGCGCGGCCTACCCGCCAAGTTCAACCTGATCCCGTTCAATCCGTGGCCGGGGGCGCGCTACGAATGCTCCGAGGACAAGACCATGGCCCGCTTCTCCGGGCTGCTCAACGAAGCGGGCTATTCGGCGCCGATCCGAGAGCCCCGCGGGCGCGACATTCTCGCGGCCTGCGGCCAACTGCGCTCCGACAGCATTCGCGCACGGAAAGTGCGCGCGGCCGCCCCCGTTTGATGGCGGTCAAGGCCTTGACCAGCGGCGCGGCTTTACGCTCCAATCCGTCGTCGGCAACGAAGGATCCGGCCTTGGCGCGATTCCCGAGAATTTTGGACACGCGGAAGAGGCTTCAGCGAAGCCTCGGCCTGCGCTTGGCATGGCTGGCGCTGGCCTTCAATCTTCTCGGCGCGCTCGCGTTGCCCGTCCTGCCGGTCGCGGCGGCGGCGCGCTCCGCCCAAACGGCGGTCGTTTGCACCGCTCAGGGAATCCGCGTCGTCGCGTTGGACGCCGATGGCCGGCCGATGCCGCCGACGCACGACTCCGCCGTTCAATGCCTGTTCTGCCTGCCGCTATTGAAGCAGGGGGCGGCCGCGCCCGTCGCCGCGCCGGCCGCGCCCGTCGCCGCCGAACCGGTTGCCGTCGCGCCGCCCGTCGCCGAGGTCCGTCCGGCGCACTTTCGGTTGCGCCTCGCCGCTCGGCCGCGCGCCCCTCCGTTCGCCTGATTCCTTCCCCGCGCGCTCGCGCGCGCTCAATGACGCGTCCCTACCAGGGCGCGCGCCGTTCCTTTTCAATCGATTCCGATCGGAGGCTTCATCATGACTTTCGCTCGCAATATCTTTCTCGCGACTACGCTCGCCGTCTGTTCCTGGTTCGCCGTTTCCGCCGCTTCCGCGCAGTCGGGCCAGGTGACCGTCGAGAACCCGTTCGCGCGTCCTTCCGCCGGCACCGCCGGCGCGGGCGCCGCCTACATGACCATCCGCAACCCGGGCCCCGCCGACCGGCTGCTGTCGGCGGCGACCTCGGCCGCCGGCCGGGTCGAATTGCATGACCACATCCGCGAAGGCGACGTGATGAAGATGCGGAAGGTCGATTCGATCCCGGTGCCGGCCCAGGGCGCGGCCGAACTGAAACCGGGCGGGCTGCACGTGATGCTGATGGGCCTCGTGAAGCCGCTCAAGACGGGGGACACCTTCGCGCTCACGCTCACGTTCGAGAAGGCGGGGGCGATGACGGTCCAGGTGCCGGTCAAGGAGATGGGCGCGCGCGCGCCGATGCCGCACGGCATGCCCAAGCACTAACGGACGTCGCTGTTCTCTACCACCCGCGGCAGCGGTCCCAGGTCGCGACCACCTCGGGGCCGCCGTCGAGGACGTGATAGGCGTCGAAGCACGCCGCCGTGATGCAGGCGTGATTGGGATAAACGCGCACCTTGCCGCCGATCGGGAGCAAGTCGAACGGCAGCGGGACTTGCGCGCTCGCGCGGCCGTGTTCCTGGCTGACGGAGACCACGGTGACGCCGTCCAGGGCCCGGCCGGCGAGGTCGGCCACGCGCCCGAAACCGCAATCGCCGCCCGCGAGCCGCTCGGTCGAGCGGTCCTTGGAGAGCGCCAGCGCGCCCGCGTCCAGGATCGCCGCGTTGTCCTTCCGCCGGTGCCCGATCACGCTCGCCAGAACCGACACCGCGATGTCGCCTTCGCCGCACGATCCGATGCCGGTCTGGAACAGGTCGCCGAACATGTAGACGCCGGGCCGCATTTCGGTCGCGCCGGTCAGGTCGCGCGCGTGAATCGCCGTCGGGGTCGATCCGACACTGACGATGTCGCCGGCGAACCCGGCCGCGCGCAGCCGTTCGGCCGCGGCGACCGCTCCCGCCCGTTCGCCCTCGGCGATGCGGGCCTGGGCTTCGGGATCGCGCGCGTCGTAGGACTGGCCGGCGTGGGTCATGATGCCGACGACGCGCGAACGGCCGCCGGATTCGACCGCGCGCGCGACCTCGATCAGTTCCGGGTCGGCGGGATCGAGGCCGAGACGGCCGTCGCCGGTATCGACCTCGATCAGGACCCGGTGGGACGCCGGGTGTCCGGCGATGGCGCGCGCGGCGGGCAGATTGTCGGTCACGAACTTGATGTCGGCGCCGCGCTTGGCCAGCGCCGCGATCTCGTCGAGTTTCGCGGGCGCGAGGCCGACCGCGTACAGGATGTCCCGCACCCCGTGATCGAGGAAGTAGGAGGCTTCCGCAAGCGTCGACACCGCGATCCCGGAGGCACCCTGTTCGAGCGCGAGGCGGGCGACGGCGGCCGACTTCGCGGTTTTCATGTGCGGGCGCAATTTCACGCCGCGCGCGCGGGCGCGCTCGGCCATCCGCGCGAGATTGGCGACGAGCTTCGGACGCTCCAGCAGCAACGCGGGCGTCTTGAGGTCGCGGATATCCATGACGGCGGAATTCTAGAAAACAAAAGGCCCCCCGCAAGAGGAATTGCGGGTTGCGCCCGCGCGCCGCGGGCGGTCTAATCGGTTCGATGAACGGGGAGGGCGCTCCGAAAATCGAAATCGTCGAAACCGGCGCGATCACGGACGATTTCGCGCGCGCGGTCGCCCTCGGCCTCGCGCGCGATCCGAAATCCATTCCGGCCAAATATTTCTACGACGCCGAGGGCGCGCGCCTGTTCGAGGCGATCTGCGGGTTGCCCGAGTATTACCTGACCCGGGTCGAACTGGATATCCTGAGGAAACGCGCGCGCGACGTGGCGGCGTACGCCGGACAAGGCTGTCATCTGGTCGAATTCGGCGCGGGCGCGAGCGTCAAGATGGGCCTGATCCTGGAGGCACTCGCCCGGCCCCGCTCCTATGTCGCCATCGACATTTCGCGCGAATTCCTGCTCGCGGGCGCGCGCGCGGCGGCCAAGGCGTATCCGGGCGTCCGCGTGGTGGCGCTCCACGGCGATTATACGGGCGAGGAACCGCTCTCCCTGCCCGACCTCGGGCCGGGGCGAAGGCTCGGGTTCTTTCCCGGCTCGACCATCGGCAATCTCACGCCCGAGGAAAGCGTCGCGTTTCTCAAGCGCGCCCGCGCGCTGCTCGCGGACGGAGACTTGATCGTGGGCGTCGACACCAAGAAGGACAAAAAAATCCTCGACGCCGCCTACGACGACGCGCAAGGGGTGACGGCGGCGTTCAATTTCAACCTGCTTCGGCGCGCCAACGCCGAACTCGGCGCGAATTTCGATCTCGCGGCCTTCCGCCACGTCGCGTTCTACGATCAGGCCAAGGGCCGGATCGAAATGCACCTGGAAAGCGTGAAAACTCAAAAAGCGTCGGTCGGCGGGCGCGCATACGATTTCCGCGCCGGGGAACGGATCCTGACCGAGATCTCCTGCAAGTATGCGATCGCCGAATTCCAGGAGGTCGCGCGCAAGGCGGGGTTCCTCCCGCTCGCCGCCTGGACCGACGACCAGGCGCGCTTTTCGGTCCACTATCTGCGCGGGTCGGGCGAAACCTAAAAGACCAGCACCTTGTCGGCGGCCAGCGTCGCGGCGGCGAGCTCTTTCATGGTGCTGCGCCGCGCGCCCTCCATCAGGTCGGCGTCGGTAAGGCCGCGGGCGTCCATGCAGGTTCCGCACAGCAGCACCTCGCCGCCGGCGGCGACCACCTGTTTCAGCATCTTCTCGACGGTGTAATAACCCGCCGGCACTTTCTGGTTTCTGTGGCCGCCGCTGACGGCGTCGGCCATCAGGAACATGGTCAGGCCGACCCCGGGCTCGGCGATGGCCAGCGACTGGGCGAGCCGCAGCGCGTTGTAGAAGCGCTCGGTGCCGTAGGGCGGATCGTTGACGATGAACAGGAACTGCATGGACGACTCCTTCGGAGTTGGTCAGAACCATTTGAACAGCCAGTATTTCTCGAACGCGACCTTGCCGTAGTGGAGGACGCGACTCGGCCGCCGCCGAAAACCATGACCGTCCGGCTCGTCATGTCGGCTCGCCGGCCCCGAAAGCGTACTTCCCGTTCGACCCGCGGAACGGCTGGATCAGCATCTTGTCAAGGCGAAGCTCGGACGGATCGCGGAACGCGTCGATGCCGACGATCATGCCCTCGTGCCCGAGCGAGGGTTGCGCGCGGTAGGTACCGAACAGGCGGTCCCACCACGGCAGATTGAATCCGAAATTGCTGTTGGTCTCCGCCGGGATCGCGGAATGGTGGACGCGGTGCATATCGGGGGTCACCACGAACAGGCGCAAGGCACCGTCGAGCCCGCCGGGCAGGCGGGCGTTGGCGTGGTTGAACAGCGCGGTCGAACTGAGCGCGATTTCGAACGCGAGCACGGCGACGGCCGGCGCGCCGAGCGCCCCGATGACCGCCGCCTTGATCAGCATGGACAGCACGATCTCGATCGGATGGAAGCGCGCGCCGGTGGTGAGATCGAAACCGAGATCGGCATGGTGCATCCGGTGCAGCCGCCACAGGGCCGGCACGGCATGGAACAGAACGTGCTGCAGATAAATGGCGAGGTCGAGCACGACGAACGCGAGAACGGCTGCGAGCCATCCGGGCAGCGCCACGACGTTGAAAAACCCGAAGCCCTTGGCCTCCGCCGCAAGCGCGACGCCGATCGCGCCCAAGGGAAAGATCGCGCGCACGACCAGGGTATTGAGAAGGACGATGCCGATGTTGCCCGGCCACCGCGCCCACCGGCCGGCGACGAGGGGCCGCCTGGGCGCCAGAATCTCCCACGCCGCGACGGCGGCGAAAATCGCGACAAACGCGCCGAGCCGAATAAAGGTTTCGTTATCCGCGATCATCGGGTCCCGGAATCATCGCTTAATATTCAAACGAACGTTTGAATATTAGCGGCGATCGGCGGGAACGTCAACCCGGCGCGGGATCCGGGCGGCGGGCGCGGATTCGGGCCTAGGACCGCCGCCCCACCGGGCCGCGGGCGGCCTTCCATTCGGGAAAACCTTCGGCCAAGCGGCGCGCGCGAAAGCCCTTGGCGCGCAGGCGGCGGACCGCGTCGAACGAGAGCAGGCAATAGGGCCCGCGGCAGTAGGCGACGACCTGCTTACCGCGCGGCAGTTCGGCCAGGCGGCGGGCCAGTTCCGGCAACGGGATGTTAACGGCGCCGGCGATGTGCCCGGCCTGGTATTCGCCTTCGGGCCGGACGTCGAGCACGGTCACTTCGTCGGCCTTGGCGAGGCGCAGCAGTTCCTTCCGGTCGACCGGCTGGGCGTCGTCCCGGGACGCGAATTCCTCGCGCAGGATTCGATCGACCTCGGCGAGGCGGCGTCCCGCCACGCGCCCGAGACCGGCGAGAATGGCGGCGATGTCGTCGTCGGCGAGCGCGTAATAAATCCGCACGCCCTCGCGTCGGGCGCGGGCCAGGCCCCCGTCCTTGAGCACCTGCAAATGGTGGGAGGCGTTGGCGACCGGCAGCCCGACCGTTTCGGCCAGTTCCTCGACGCTGCGTTCGCCCTGGCCCAGGGCCTCGATCAGGTCGAGCCGGTGGGCGTGCGCCAGCGCCTTGGCCATGCGCGCCAGTTGCGCGAAAATTCGTTTCTTGGGGGACGGTTTGCGCATTGAACGATTCCGCCATCCTAATAACCTCCGCGACGAGCGTCAAAAATCCCCCTCTTGGGGCGGAATATCGGAGCCGGCGCGTCGGCTTGCCGGAAGCAAGGGGTTTCGTTAGTGTCCGCCCGAACCGCCCCGGCCGGGGCGCGCGACCCGACGCCGTTTCGCACCGCCATGACCCAGTCCGCCAAAAAAGACCTGAAAGTGGTTCTCGCCTATTCGGGCGGGCTCGACACGTCGGTCATCCTGCGCTGGCTGCAGGATACCTACGATTGCGAGGTCATCACCTTCACCGCCGATCTCGGCCAGGGCGAGGAACTGGAGCCCGCCCGCAAGAAAGCCGAGATGCTCGGGATCAAGCGCATCTACATCGAGGATTTGCGCGAGGAATTCGTGCGCGATTTCGTCTTCCCGATGTTCCGCGCCAACGCGCTTTACGAAGGGGTTTACCTGCTCGGCACCTCGATCGCCCGGCCGCTGATCGCCAAGCGCCAGATCGAAATCGCGCGCGAGGTCGGCGCCTCCGCCGTTGCCCACGGCGCGACCGGCAAGGGCAACGACCAGGTCCGCTTCGAGTTGACCTGTTACGCGCTCGAACCCTCGATCAAGGTAATCGCGCCGTGGCGCGAATGGGACCTGAATTCGCGCACGCAGCTGATCGAGTACGCGGAAAGGCACCAGATTCCGATCCCGAAAGGAAAGCGCGGCGAGCCGCCCTATTCCATGGACGCGAATTTGCTGCACATTTCCTACGAGGGCAAGGCGCTGGAAGACCCGTGGGTCGCGCCCGACGAATCCATGTTCCTGCGCACGGTCGCGCCGGAAAAGGCGCCGGACAAGCCGTTGGAGATCGAGATCGACTTCGAGAAGGGCGATCCGGTCGCCGTCGACGGCGAGCGTCTGAGCCCGGCCGCGCTGCTGCGGCGCCTGAACGAGATCGCGGGCGCGCACGGCGTCGGGCGGGTCGATCTGGTCGAGAACCGCTTCGTCGGCATGAAATCGCGCGGGGTCTACGAAACGCCCGGCGGCACGGTGATGCACGTCGCGCACCGGGCGATCGAAAGCCTGACGCTCGATCGCGGCGCGGCGCACCTGAAGGACGAGATCATGCCGCGCTACGCCGAGCTGGTTTATAACGGCTTCTGGTTCTCGCCCGAACGCGAAATGCTCCAGGCGCTGATCGACAAGTCCCAGGCGCGCGTGACCGGCACCGTCCGGCTCAAGCTCTACAAGGGCGGGGTCCAGGTCACCGGGCGGCGCTCGCCCATGAGCCTCTACAACCAGGAACTGGTCACATTCGAGGCCGATTCGGTCTACAACCAGCGCGACGCCGAGGGTTTCATCAAACTCAACGCGCTGCGGCTCCGCCTGCGCGGCGCGCTCGATCGCAAGCGCGATTAACCGGCGGCGGCGGGGGCCGGCGCGGGCGTTTGCGCCGCCGCGTTTTCGGCGCGCGCGCGCGACGCGGCGGCGAGGCGGGCGAGCGTTTCGCGCCCCGCCCAGTAGGCGAACATCGCCAGCGGCACCAGGGTCACGTCGGTCTTGCGCATGCGCGCCGGCCGGGCGCTGGCGCGGGTCAGCACGAAGGCCTTGGCTTGCGGGTTGGTGGCCTCGACGAAACCGACCAGGTGGCCGGGGCCCTTGACGCCCGCGCCCTTGGCGTACGCGTCCTGCCAGTCGACCTCGAAGGCGCGCAGCGGTTTGCCGCCCGCGTCGAGCGCGATCAGGTCGACATGGCCTTCGCGCCAGCTCGCGTACGCGAGCCTTCCCGCGTCGGGCGAGCCGAGCCATTGGGAGGCCAAGGCGGTTTCGGCGATGTCGGCGAAGGCCGCGTCGGCGGGCGAAGCCGGTCCGAGCAGGGAACTGCGCAGGGCCGGCGCGACCAGATAGGCCTTGAACGCGACCGCGCGTTGGAAACGGCGTCCGGCCTGGTCAAGGCGCTCGACGCGCCGGATCAAAAAAGCCTGTTCGAGAAAATCCAGGTATTTGCGGAGCGTGTTCTTGGCGATGCCCGCCTCCTTGGCAAGATCGTCGATGCCGGTTTCGCGCCCGGTGTCGCGGGCGAGAATCAGGAACACGCGGCCGAGTTCGGCGGCATCCGCGATCCCGGCGAGGCCGGCGAGGTCCCGGCGCAAAACCCGTTCGGCCAAATGGTCGCGCACGAAACCGGGCGCGGGCGGCCGCGCGTTCGGTCCGACGATGCCTTCGGGAAAGGAGCCGTAATTGACGTAGTGCTGGAACTCGGCGTCCAGCTGCGGCAGCGCGCCGGGCTTGAGGCTCGCCAGTTCGTGCCCGCCGGCGCCGGCGAACAAGTCCTGGTCGCGACCGCGGATCGCCAGGAACTCGGCGAAGGTGAGCGGCGGCAGAACGAAGGTCTCGAGACGCCCGCCGTGCGCGACCGCGTCGGTCGCGAGCGCGGGCGCTTGCGCGCTGGCGGAGCCGATCACGCGCGCGCGCGGGTAGGCGCGGGCGAGCCCGAGCAGCAGTTTGGCGAACTCGGGCGCGTACTGGACCTCGTCGAGGAAGATGTACAGCTCGGCGGACTTCTCATGCTTCTTCTCGCGGGCGAAGGCGGCGACCAGGGCGGAAAAATCGGCGGTCGCGTAACTCGGAGTCGCGAACGACGCATAGAGAATACGATCGGGCCTTACGCCTTGCTCGATCAGTCGCGCGACCGCCTGGCGCAGCAGAACCGTTTTGCCCGCGCGCAAGGGGCCCGCGACCAGAAGCGCGCGGCCCATGCCCGCGGCTTGAACGCGGGCGAAGAAGGGAGCGAAAAAGTCCCGCCTGGGCGGGGTGCGGAAACGGACCGGGGCATCGGGTTTGGCGTTCCACCACGGGTTGTCGAAGGCCAACCGGGCGAGCAGATCGGAGGTGGACAGGATCGCCATGACGAGCGCGGTTCGGGTTTAGGGACTCGCCTGTGCAAAACGGAACATATGTCCGGCGGACGGTGAATAACGCGAAAAAGCGGGCGTTTCACCGCTCGGAATGGACAAGATCAGCGGCTTGATCTTATCCGGATTGGCGGCAAAGTCATTCAATTAATCATTTGGCGGACCCGGCGGCGCAATTCCGGCAGCAAATCCCCCGCGAACCAGGGCCGCGCCCGTTCCCATCCCTGGGTTCGCCACGAAGGATGCGGCAACGGCAAATAGTCGGGCAGAAATTCGCGCCAGCGCGCGACCGTGTCGGCGACCGTTCGCCCGCTCCGTTCGCCCAGGTAATAGCGTTGGGCGTAAACGCCGACCAGCAGCGTGAGCCGAACCTGGGCGAGGGCGGGCACGATGCGCGGATGCCAGAGGGGCGCGCATTCCGGTCGCGGCGGCCGGTCGCCGCCGTTCTTGTCCCGGCCCGGATAGCAGAATCCCATGGGCACGATGGCGATCCGGGTTTCGTCGTAGAACGCCTCGCGGTCGACGGCGAGCCATTCCCGCAAACGATCCCCCGAAGGGTCGTTCCAGGGGATTCCGGATTCGTGGACCCGGGTGCCGGGCGCCTGGCCGACGATCAGGAGACGGGCCTCGCCCCGCGCCCGCAGCACCGGGCGCGGTCCCAGCGGCAAATGATCGGCGCAGAGCGTGCAGGCGCGGGCCTCGCGCAAAACGCGGGTTAGATTGAGGTGGGGCGGCCGCGTCATCGCGCTCCGGCGAGCAATTCGTCGATGAATCCGGGCACCACCTCGCTCGCCGGTCCGTATTCGCTTTCCTCGAACAGGGTCGCGCCTTCGGACGGTTCCAGGTTCAATTCGACCGTGCGGGCGAAGCCGCGTTCGCGCACGCGGGCGACGAAGCCCGCCGCCGGGTAGACCGCGCCCGAGGTTCCGATCGAGAGGAAGAGCGAGCAGCGATCGAGAGCGGCGGCGATTTCCTCCATGTGGAACGGCATCTCCCCGAACCACACCACGTGGGGGCGCAGGCCGCCCGCGCGGCCGCAGGCGGGGCAGGCGAGATCGACACTAAGGTCCTCGCGCCACGGGCGCGCGTCGCCGCAACGGTCGCAGCGCGCCTTCAGGAGTTCGCCATGCATGTGAATCAGGTTGCGGCTGCCGGCGCGCTCGTGCAAATCGTCGATATTCTGGGTCACCAGCAGCACGTCGGCGGGCCATTCGGCCTCGAGCCGGGCCAACGCCGCGTGCGCCGCGTTGGGTCGGATCGCGGGGTCGAGCAGCGCGCGACGGCGCCGATTGTAAAAATCGTGCACCCGCGCCGGATCGCGGCGGAACGCGTCGGGCGTCGCCACGTCCTCGACCCGCACGGTCGCCCAGATGCCGTCGGCGTCGCGAAACGTGCTGAGGCCCGATTCCTTGGAAATGCCCGCTCCGGTCAGGACGACGATGCGCTTTTCGAGGCTCATGGGTGCGAACTTGCTCCCGGCAGGGGCTCCGATGATAATCCGCGACGATTGGTCCCGAAACCGTCTTATGCGGGATGAACATGATCCGCGTTCTCTTCGTTTGTCTCGGCAACATCTGCCGCTCGCCCACCGCCGAAGGCGTGTTCCGCGCCCGCGTCGCGCGCGAAGGCCTCGCGCACGCGATCGCGACCGATTCCGCCGGCACTCACGATTATCATGTCGGCGAGCCGCCCGATCCCCGGGCCCGCGCGGCCGCCAGGCGCCGTGGCGTGGATATTTCCGATCTGCGCGGCCGCCAGATCGCGCGCGCGGATTTCGAGCGTTTCCATTACGTGCTCGCCATGGACCGCTCGAACCTGCGCAACCTTTCCCGGCTGTGCCCCAAGGGCGCGGAATCCCGGCTCCGGCTGTTTCTCGAATTCGCGCCGGACGGCGCGCCCGAGGAGGTGCCGGACCCCTACTACGGCGGGGCGGAAGGGTTCGAGCATGTGCTCGACCTCGCCGAGGCCGCCGCCGACGGCCTGCTCGCCCACATTCGCGAATTCCACCTCGCCGACGCCGATGGCCCGCGCGGCGCTTGAGGCCCGGATCGGGCGGATCGCGGGCGCGCGCGTGGTCGGCCTCGCGCCGCTTTCCGGCGGCTGCGTCGGCGACGTTTTCCGCGCCGATCTGGCTTCGGGCGCGCGCGTGGTGGTCAAGGCGGGCGGCGGCAGTCGGCTCGACGTCGAAGGCGACATGCTCCGCGCGCTGGCGCGGGCGGACCTTCCGGTGCCGAAGGTGATCTTCGCCGCCGACGATCTCCTGGTGATGGACTATGTCGAGACCTCGGGCGGGCTGACCGACGGCGCCGAGGCGCACGCGGCCGAACTGCTCGCCCGTCTGCACGAACACACCGCGTCCGCGTTCGGCTACGACGGCGACACGCTGATCGGCGGGCTCTTGCAGCCGAACGACCGGGAGTCGGACTGGCGCGCGTTCTTCCGCGACCGGCGGCTGCGGCACATGGCGGGCGAGGCGCATCGGGCCGGGCGGTTGCCGGCGCGCATCGTCGGCCGGATCGAGAAACTGGCGGGTCGGCTCGGCGAATGGATCGGGGAATCGGGGCGGCCCGCCTTGATCCACGGCGACGCCTGGGGCGGCAACATTCTGTGCCGCGCGGGGCGGGTCGCCGCGTTCATCGATCCCGCCGTCTATTACGCCGATCCGGAAATCGAATTGGCGTTCGGCACTCTGTTCGGCACCTTCGGACCCACCTTCTTTCGCCGTTACGGGGAATTGCGCCCGCTGCGCCCGGGATTCTTCGAGGCGCGGCGCGATCTCTACAATCTCTATCCGCTGCTGGTGCACGTGCGCCTGTTCGGGGGCCATTACGTCGGCGACGTCGAACGCACGTTGACGCGCTTCGGCGCGTGAGGGATGGACAAGCGACCCGATCCGCCCTTAACCTCCGCTCGAGACGTGACGCGCTCCTTACGTTGTCCAATTACGTGGTGGTCGAGAGGGACATGCGCGATCTTCTCCGCTTGCCGCCGTTCGGCGGTTTATGCCGCGCCGCGCTCGCGGCGCTGTTGCTGCTGACGGCGGCGCCCGCCGCCGCCGAATCGCCGCCCGGCGGAACGCGCGCCGATCAAAGCGGTTCCGAAATCTGGCGCCAGGTCCGCCAGGGTCAACCCTTCAACCTGAGCGGAAGCACCTCCGGCACGCCGGTTCTGGTCCAGTCCGAGGGCGCCGCGTGGCGGGCGCTGCGCAACGGCCCGATTTCGACCTACGGCGGATGGCTGCTGGTGCTGGCGCTCGCGGGCGTCGGCCTGTTCTTTTTGGTCCGGGGCCGCGTTCAGCTTTCCCGCCGCAGCGGCCGCACGGTGCCCCGTTTCACCCACGCCGAACGGGCGGCGCACTGGTTCGTCGCCGCAACCTTCATCCTGCTCGCCGTGAGCGGGCTCGTGATTCTGTTCGGCCGATACGTGCTCCAGCCGGTGATCGGCGTCGGCGGGTTCGCGACGGTCGCGAGCGCCGCGTTGCAGGGTCACAACCTGTTCGGGCCGTTGTTCGCCGTCGGGGTCGTGGTCATGTTCGTCCTTTATCTCAAGGACAACTGGCCGCGCGCCGCCGACGTCGCCTGGGTGCTGAAGGGCGGGATGTTTTTCAAGGGTCATGTCAGTTCCTGGAAGTTCAATTTCGGCGAGAAGACCTGGTTCTGGATTTCCTCCCTCGGCGGGTTCGCCCTCGCCGGCAGCGGGCTTCTGCTCGATTTCCCCTGGCTCGCGCAAAAGGTGCAGCAGCTTCAGCTCGCCCACATCGTTCACGTGATCGCGGCGGTGGTGGTGATCGCGGCGTCGTTCGGGCACATGTATCTCGGCACGATCGGGGTCGAGGGCGCGCTCGAAGGCATGACCACGGGGAAGGTCGACGAAACCTGGGCGCTCGAACACCACGATCTTTGGGCGAAGGAGGCTATCGCGGCCGAAGCCGGGAAGGCCAAGGCCGGGCCGCCCGCGCCCGCGCCCGCGTCCGTTCCCGGCGGCGCCCCGGCGGAATAGGGAGGCGGCGATGGACATCATCGGCTTGATCGAAGGGCCGCTCTGGTATTTTTCGGCGGCCGTGTTCGTCGCGGGCGCGCTGTGGCGCGTCGGCGGCATCCTGCGCTTCGGCCGCAAGCCGGATTTGAGCGTGCCGCGCGGCTCGGCGCTGGCCGGGGCCGTGCGCGGATTTTTCCTCCATTTCGTGCCCCACGGCGGCTTCGGGCGGCGCACCGCGTTCCATCTGTTCGCCGGCTATCTGTTCCACGTCGGCCTGCTGCTGCTGCTGTTCTGGGCGGCGCCGCACGTCGACTTCCTCGAAAAGCGCGTGCTCGGCTTCGGCTGGGAGCCGCTGCCGCGCTGGGGCTTCATCCTCGCGGCCGAGGCCGCCTTCGCCGGCCTGATCCTGCTCTGGTTCCGGCGCATCTCCGATCCGGTCCTGCGGACGATTTCGGACGCCGACGACCACGTCGGTTCGTGGCTGACTTTCGTCGTCATGCTGACCGGCTGCCTCGCGTTGCAGGAAAGCCACGCCGAATTGCGCGCGCTGCACATGCTGACGGTCGAGCTGTGGCTGATCTACTTCCCGTTCAGCCGCCTGATGCACGCGGTCACGTTCGCCTTCAGCCGCTCCTATACGGGCGCGACCTACGGGCGCCGGGGGGTGACGCCGTGACCTCCGTCCGTCCCGAGACCAAAAGCGCCGCCGTCGCGGTCGAGAAGTTCCTCGCCTTCACCGACGCGGCCGTGGCGTCGTACCTGGAAGCGTGCGTCCACTGCGGCGAATGCGCCGAAGCCTGCCATTTCTACCTCGTCACCGAAGACCCCAAGTACACGCCGACCCACAAGCTCAGGCCGATGGCGCGGGCCTACCAGCGCCATAAGGCGCCGATGGCGCCGGTGAAGCGCGCCCTCGGCCTCGCGCCCTCCGAGGTCACCGAGGCGGAATTGGAGGAATGGGCGCCGCTCGTTTACGACTCCTGCACCTTGTGCGGGCGCTGCACGGTGGTGTGTCCGATGGGCATCGACATCGCCGGCGCGATCCGCAAGATGCGCGAAGGCATGACCGCGGGCGGGTTCGCGCCGGCCGATCTCTACAAGGCCGCCGACCTGGCGATCGCCACCGGCAGCCCGCTCGGGGTGCGCGAAAAGGCGCTGCGGAAAACGGTCGAGATTCAGGAGAAAAAATCCGGCATTCCGGTTCCCCTCGACAAGAAGGGCGCCGACTACCTGGTGATCCTGTCGGCGATGGAAATTGTCGGCTTCCCCGGCGTGATCGGTGCGCTCGCCAAGCTGTTCAAGCAGGCGGGCATCAGCTGGACCATTTCGACCAAGACGTTCGAGGCGACCAACGTCGGCATCCAGATGGGCTCCCGGGAAGTCGCGGCGACCCTGGTCGGGCGCATCGCCGCCGTCGCCGAGGAACTCGGCGTCAAGTACGTCATCAGCCCCGAATGCGGGCACGCCTACGGCGCGCTCAAGTGGGAAGGGCCGAACCTGATCGGGCGCGCCTACGCGTTCGAGGTGGTGCACATCGTCGAGCTGCTCGATCGATTGCTGAAGGAAGGGCGCATTAAGGTCAAGGGCAAGGACGCCCGTCGGCTCACCTTCCACGATCCCTGCCAATTGGTGCGCCGGGGCGGGCTGGTGAAGGAGCCGCGCAATGTCCTCGGCGCGGTCGCGCCCGATTTCGTCGAGATGAAAAACGCCGGGCCGTGGAACGTCTGCTGCGGCGGCGGCGGCGGCGTCAGCACCAACTCGCGCGCCGAGCCCCTTCGCCTCGCCGCGTTCCGCTGCAAGAAAGATCAGGTGGAGGAACTCGGCGGCATCGAAGCCATGGTCACCGCCTGCGCCAATTGCCGCAACGTGATGGAAGAAGCGATCGAGCACTACGGCATGGAATTGCCGATCATCGGCCTCGGCGAACTGCTCGCCGAATACCTGGAGCCGTCCACGTAACAACCCGGGACGCATTCATCATGGAATCCGCCATCCTTGCCATCGGCCTCGCCGCCGGCACGCTGACCACGTTCGCTTTCGTGCCGCAGGTGACCAAGGTCTATCGCACCCGCTCGACGCGGGACATTTCCCTGCCCACGTTCGCCGCCCTCGTTCTCGGGACGGTGCTGTGGTTGACCTACGGAATTCTGCTCAGTGAAATTCCCCTGATCGCCGCCAACGGCATCACGCTCGTTCTCGTCTCCGCCGTGCTGTGGGGTAAGCTGAAGTTCAAGTAAGACGCGCGCCTCATATAACGCGCGCGGGGATTCGCCCGCGCGACTCAATCGAGCTGCAAGGTCAGGGATTTGAGGTACGCCGTCTCGGGCAGCAGCGGATGCACGGGATGGTCGGGTCCGGCCCCGGCGGCGCGCAGGATGCGGCCTTCACGCCCCGCGCGCGAAATTCCGCCCGCGACTTCGAGGCCGAACGCCTCCGCCGTGACGTTGTGGGAACACGACGCGATGAACAGGAAACCGCCCGGCTGGACCAGCGTCGCCGCCAGGCGCGCGAGCTTGCGATAGCCCTTGAGGGCGGCGGGCACGTCTTTCTTGGAGCGGGCGAAGGGCGGCGGATCGGCGACGACGATCTCGAAGCGTTCGGGTCCGGCCGCCAGCGCTTCCAGGGCGTCGAAGGCGTCCCGTTTCAGGAATTCGCAAGCGTCCGCGACCCCGTTTTTCGCCGCCGCCTGCCGGGCGAGATCGAGCGCGGCGGCCGAGCCGTCGACGGCGAGCACGCGTTTTGCCCCTTGCACCGCTGCCTGGACCGCGAACCCGCCGGCGTAGCAATAGAGATCGAGGACCGAGCCGGCGTTCCGCGCCAGTCCGGCGGCGAAGGCGCGGTTGTCGCGCTGGTCGTAAAACCATCCGGTTTTCTGGCCGCCGAGCGGATCGGCGTAAAACACCAAGCCGTTTTCCTCGACCTCGACCGGGCCGGAGAGCGTGCCCGAGGCGAGGCGGGTATGGGCGTCGAGCCCCTCGAGCGCCCGGAGCGGGCTTTCGTTGGCGAGCACCACCGCGCGCGGCCCGAGCACCTCGTCGAGGGCGGCGAGGATTTCCGGCGTCAGGGCCTCGATCCCGGCCGTGCCCGCCTGGACGACGCACACGTCGCCGAAGCGATCGACGATCAGGCCGGGCAAGCCGTCGGCTTCCGCGTGGATCAGGCGATAAAATGGCTTGGCGTACAAGCGCTCGCGCAAGGCGAGCGCGGCGCGCAAGCGCCGGGCGACGAACGCGCGGTCGATCGTCGCAGCGGCGTCGCGCGCGAACGCGCGGAAGGCGATCAGGGTTTTCGGGTTGAAGGTGCCGGTCGCGACGAATTTTCCGTCGACGCGCACCAGTTGGGCGAGCGCGCCGGGCGGGATCGCCTTGGCCGCCGCGTCCATGCGGATTTCGTTCGAATACGCCCACGGGTGCCCGAACCCGACGCGCTTGTCGTGCCCCGGCAGCAGGAACACGCGGGATAGGGCGGATGAATCGGCGGCGGTCATGAATCAACGTCGCGCGCGGGCTTACTCCCCGGCGGCGGCGCCCTCGCGGCGGGGATCGGCGACCCCGAGCAGCAGGCGCGCGGGCGAATCCCCGCGCGCGTCCATGGATGCGCCTCTATCGGGGCGCGGCGGCGAACCGGGGCGGATGCGGACGGCGTTGACGCCGCTGTCCATCTCGACGATCGACACCCCGTGGCCCTTGGTTTCGAGCGCGACCTTGAGCGCTTCCAGCGCCGAGCCCTTCTCGATCTCGATGCCGCGGCCGCGGTCGAGCACGTTGGCCGCGCGCACGGCCGCGCCCACGTCCATGTCCCAATCGAGCGCGGCGATCACGGTCTTGGCGACGTAGCCGATGATGCGCGGGCCCCCGGGCGAGCCGAGCGCAAGTACGGGCTGACCCGTGCCGTCGAAAACAATCGTCGGCGCCATCGAGGAACGCGGGCGCTTGCCCTTGGCGGGCGCGTTGGCGACCTGGCCGCCCTGGCGGGTCGGCTCGAACGCGAAATCGGTCAACTGGTTGTTGAGCACGAACCCGGCGGCGACGATGCGGGCGCCGAACCGGCGCTCGATGCTCGCGGTCAGGGCGGCGACGTTGCCGGCGGCGTCGACCACGGTGACATGGGCGGTGGACTCGCCTTCGTCCGCAATCGTGCCCGTCCAGGTTTCCGCGAATTCGACGGCGCCCGAATCCCCCATCGCAGGCATGCCCGGCGCAACCCTGGGCGCGGCGCGCGCGCGCGAAATGCCCTTGGCGCGTTCGGCCAGGTAATCGGGGGCGATCAGCCCTTGCGTCGGCACCGGTACCGAATCGGGATCGCCGACGTAGACCTCGCGGTCGGCGAAGGCGCGGCGCGAGGCTTCCGAGATCAGGTGCACGGCGGTCGCCGAGAACGGCCGTTCGGCCTTGAGGTCGAAGGGAGCGAGGGTGCCGAGAATTTGCAGCAACGCAATCCCGCCCGACGACGGCGGCGGCATCGAACAGACCCGGTGCGCGCGGTAGGTCAGGCAGATCGGCTCGCGCGCCTTGACGCGGTATTGGCCGAGATCGGCGGCAACGAGCACGGCCGGGTTGTGGCGCGCCTCGCGCACGGCCCGGATCATGGCATCGGCGATGGCTCCGGCATAGAACGCGTCCGCGCCCTGGTCGGCGATCGTCTTCAAGGTGGCGGCGAGCGCGGGATTCTTAAGAAGATACCCCGCGGGCCGGGCCTCGCCCTTGTCGTCGAGGTAAAGCCGGGCCGCCTCGCGCGAGGCCTTGAGGTCGTTCTCGGCTTCCCGGATGGCGCGGTGCACCGCCGCCGACAGCGCGAACCCGTTTTCGGCGTGGCCGATGGCGGGCGCGAACAGGTCCTTCCAGGGGGTCTTGCCGTGGGCCTTGTGCGCGGTCTCCAGCAGGCGGACGAGGCCGGGCACGCCGACCGGCTTGCCGCCGCGCGCGGCCATGCCGAAGGGGATCGGTTTGCCCCCCTCCATGAACATGCCGGGCGCGGCGCTGTCGGGCGCGGTCTCGCGGCCGTCGTAGGCGAGGAGCTTTTTCTTCTCCGCGTCGAAATAGAGCAGGAACGCGCCGCCGCCGAGGCCGGACGCATGCGGTTCGGCTACGCCCATGACCAGCGCGGCGGCGGCGACCGCGTCGGCGGCCGTGCCGCCGGCCGCGAGGATATCGCGGGCGGCTTCGGCGGCGAGCGGGTGGCTGGCCGCGGCGACGAAGCGGCCGGCGGCAAATTCGGCGGCGGGCGGGCGCGTCTTGGGCGTCGGGGCGGGCGTCGCGACCGGCGGGACGGCGGGCGGTGCGGCGGCGGGCGCCGGTTTCGGCAGCTCCAGGTCGGTCTCGGCGCAGCCGACCAGGAGCGCGACGGCGGCGATTCGCGCCAGCAGGCCGCCCAAGGCGGCACGCCCCTCCGGATAGGCGGTCATGGCGTGGAGTTCTCCCCTCAAGAACGCGCCCCCGCGAAAACGCGGCCGCGCGGCGCAACCTTAGCGCAATCCGGCCGGAATCCCAACGAATACGGGCTCGAAACCCGCCCCGCGGTCGTCGATCCGCGGGTTTTCGCGGGCCATTTGACTTGGGTCAATTATGGTTCCAGCCTACGTCGCTAAGACACCCCGGGCGATGCCTCGCAGCTGGTCGGCGGGCGCGCGCAAGATGCAGTAAAACGTAGGAGGGGAAGATAGAACATGACGGCAAGTCCAGACGCCGCCGCGACGGCGATTCCCTACAACGACGATATCGTGCGCAAATTCACCGTCGCCACGGTTTTCTGGGGCGTGGCGGCGTTCACGGTCGGCGTCATCATCGCGCTGCAGCTGGCGTTTCCGGTTCTCAATCTCGATCTCGAATGGA
Organism: uncultured Hyphomicrobiales bacterium; assembly: GCA_964412955.1. Lineage (GTDB taxonomy): Bacteria > Pseudomonadota > Alphaproteobacteria > Rhodospirillales > 2-12-FULL-67-15 > 2-12-FULL-67-15. Next base: position 236,261 of record CAYPQV010000001.1, on the reverse strand, counting down.
CCACCTTCGGCCGGCTCCGTCCGGTCCACACCTCGGCCGCGATTTTCGCCTTCGGCGGCAGCGCCCTGTTCGCCACGTCGTTTTACGTCGTGCAGCGCACCTGCCGCGCGACGCTGTTCGGCGGGCCGGGGCTCGCCAACTTCATCTTCTGGGGCTACCAGCTGGTGATCGTGTTGGCGGCGACCGGGTACGTCCTCGGCATCACCCAAAGCAAGGAATACGCCGAACCCGAATGGTACGTGGACCTGCTGCTGACCATCGTGTGGGTCGCCTACCTGATCGCGTTCGCGGGCACGCTGTTCAAGCGGCGCGAGCGGCACATTTACGTCGCCAACTGGTTCTATCTCGCCTTTATCCTGACGGTCGCGGTTCTGCACATCGTCAACAACCTCGCCGTGCCGGTGAGCTGGGCGGGAACCAAGAGCTACGGGGTCTGGTCGGGCGTGCAGGACGCCATGACACAGTGGTGGTACGGCCACAACGCGGTCGGCTTCTTCCTGACCGCCGGGTTCCTCGGCATCATGTACTACTTCGTGCCCAAGCAGGCGGAACGGCCGGTTTATTCGTATCGTCTTTCGGTCGTCCATTTCTGGACGCTGATCTTCCTCTATATCTGGGCCGGTCCGCACCACCTGCATTATTCGGCGGCACCCGACTGGCTGCAGACCCTCGGCATGACCTTCTCGCTGATCCTGTGGATGCCGTCCTGGGGCGGCATGATCAACGGCATCATGACGCTCTCGGGCGCGTGGCATAAGCTGCGCACCGATCCGGTGTTGCGGTTCCTGATCACCTCGGTCGCCTTCTACGGCATGAGCACGTTCGAAGGGCCGGCGATGTCGATCAAGGCGGTCAATTCGCTTTCCCACTTCACCGACTGGACCATCGGCCACGTTCATTCCGGCGCGCTGGGCTGGGTCGCGTTCGTCAGCTTCGGCGCGGTCTATTACCTGGTGCCGAAACTGTGGGGCGCGTCCCGGCTCTATTCGCTCAAGCTGGTGATGGTGCACTTCTGGGTCGCGACCATCGGCATCGTGCTCTACATCACCGCGATGTGGGTCTCCGGCATCATGCAGGGTCTGATGTGGCGCGCCTACGACAGCCACGGCTTCCTGCAGTATTCGTTCATCGAGACGGTGCAGGCGATGCATCCCTATTACGTGATCCGGGCCATGGGCGGGGCGTTGTTCCTGATCGGCGCCCTGGTCATGGTCTACAACCTGATCCAGACGGCCAAGGGCCGGGTGCGCGACGAAGAACCGGTCGCGCTGCC
>CAYPQV010000001.1:226172-234888 GCA_964412955.1 uncultured Hyphomicrobiales bacterium | reverse complement strand
GCCCCGGCCAGGGCCTGAGGGAGAATCCGGTCATGGCCTTCAGCCACGAAAAAATCGAAACCAACGTCGTCCTGCTCTCGATCCTGATCCTGATCACCATTTCGGTCGGCGGCCTGGTTCAGTTGGTGCCGCTCGCGACCATGGACCAGACCATCGAGAAGGTGGAGGGCGTGCGTCCCTACAGTCCGCTCGAACTGATGGGGCGCAACATCTACGTCCGCGAGGGCTGTTATCTCTGCCACAGCCAGATGATCCGGCCCTTCCGCGACGAGGTCGAACGCTACGGCCACTACAGCTTGGCGGCCGAGAGTGTTAACGACCATCCCTTCCAGTGGGGTTCGAAGCGGACCGGCCCGGACCTGGCGCGCGTCGGCGGCAAGTACTCGAACGACTGGCACGCGCTCCACATGGTCAATCCGCGCGCGGTGGTGCCGGAATCGATCATGCCCGGCTATCCCTTCCTGGCGCGGCGCGAATTGCGCGCCGACGACGTCGCCGAACACCTCAAGACGCTGCGCGCCGTGGGCGTGCGCTACACCGAAGACGACATCGCCAACGCGCTCGCCGACCTCCGCACCCAGGCCGGCGCGGACGACGGCGACGCGCGCGCGTTCGGGGAGCGTTACCCGAAGGCGGCGATGGGCGACTTCGACGGCGACCCCAAGCGCATCACCGAACTCGACGCCCTGATCGCCTACTTGCAGGTGCTGGGCACGATGGTCGATTTCACCACCTTCCGGCCCGAACTGTCGCGGCGCTGAGGGGCGAAGGAGCCGCAACCGTGAATTGGACCGAACTGGTGTTGGGACTGGCCCCCTACTGGATGATGGGCATGGTCGTTTCCTTCGGCGCGGTGGTGGCCTGGGCTTATTGGCCTGGCAACCGCCGGCGCTTCGAGGAGGACGGCCGAATCCCGTTCAAGGAAGACTGAAGGAGAGTCGCTCGTGGCCAACGTCGAAAAAGATACCGTCACCGGCACCGAAACCACCGGCCACGTATGGGACGGAATCAAGGAACTCAACAACCCGTTGCCGCGCTGGTGGCTGTACGTGTTCTACGCCACCATCGTCTGGTCGATCGGCTACTGGGTGGTCTATCCGTCGTGGCCGACCTTTTCGACCTACGCCAAGGGCGTGCTCGGCTATTCCTCGCGCGGCGAGTTGGACAAGGATATCGCCGCCGCGCGCGCGGCGCAGGAAGTTTGGCGCGCGAAGATCGCGGCGACGCCGATCTCCGCCGTGGTCAAGGACCAGGACCTGCTGGTGTTCGCGAACGCCGGCGGCAAGGCGATCTTCGCCGAGAACTGCCAGCCCTGCCACGGGGCGGGCGGCGCGGGCCGGCCGGGCGGCTATCCGGTGCTGGCCGACGACGACTGGCTGTGGGGCGGCACGCCCGACGACATTTTCGCGTCGATTCGTTTCGGCGTCCGCTCCGGTCACAAGGACGCGCGCGTCGGCGAAATGCCCCGCTTCGGCGACCAGATCAAGGCCGACGAAATCGCGGCGGTCGCCGACCACCTGCTGTCGCTCTCGGGGCAAAAGCCGAAAAGCGAGACGGGCGCCAAGCTGTTCACCGAACAATGCGTCGCCTGCCACGGCGAGGACGCCAAGGGCAACAAGGACCTCGGCGCGCCGAATCTCGCGGACGGCATCTGGCTCTACGGCGGCACGCGCGAAGCCGTCGCCCGCCAGATCGCGTCTCCCCGCCACGGCGTCATGCCGGCGTGGGAAGGGCGCCTCGATCCGGTCGCGCTCAAGATGGTCGCGGCCTACGTGCACGCGCTCGGCGGCGGAAAGTAACCTCGTCCGGTTCGGGTTGCGCGTTCGTACTTTCAGACTTAAATCGGGTGCGGGCGGCCCATGTCGCCCGCGGGCCCTGGCCGTGACATGAACAAGTCTTCCGCCGCCGCGAGCGAATCCTCGCGGCAAATCAATAAAGGCGGCGGGGATTCGCCCGCCGCCGCCGCGTCGGCGCCGTTCTACGCGGCGCGCGTGGACATCTACCCGCGCAAGGTGCAAGGAACCTTCCGCCGCCTGAAATGGGCGGCGTTGATCGCGCTCCTCGGCATTTATTACCTCGCGCCCTGGTTGCGCTGGTATCGCGGGCCCGGGGTGCCGGACCAGGCGCTGCTGGTCGATATGCCGGGCCGGCGCGGGTACTTCTTCGCGATCGAAATCTGGCCGCAGGAGGTCTACTACCTCACCGGGCTGCTCATTCTCGGCGCCATCGGGCTGTTTCTCGTCACAGCCGTCGCCGGGCGGGTGTGGTGCGGCTTCACCTGTCCGCAGACCGTGTGGACCGACCTTTTCATGTGGGTCGAGCGCCTGATCGAGGGCGATCGTCCGGCGCGCATGGCCCTCGACCGCGCGCCGCTCTCGGCGGCGAAGGCGCTGAAGAAAACCGCCAAGCACGCGGCCTGGCTCGGCATTTCGTTCGTGACCGGCGGCGCGTGGATCATGTATTTCACCGACGCGCCCACCCTGATGCGGGAATTTTTCGTCGGTGCGTCCTCGCCCGAGGTCTACGGCTTCACCGCGCTGTTCACCGCGACGACTTACGTCCTGGCCGGGTTCGCGCGCGAGCAGGTGTGCATCTACATGTGCCCGTGGCCGCGCTTCCAGGGCGCGATGTTCGACGAGCACTCCCTGATCGTCACCTACGAGGACTGGCGGGGCGAGCCGCGCGGCGGCGCCAAGCACGGCCAAACGTTCGACGGGCGCGGCCACTGCGTCGATTGCGGCCTGTGCGTGCAGGTGTGCCCGACCGGAGTCGATATCCGCAAGGGCCAGCAGATGGCGTGCATCGGCTGCGCGCTGTGCGTCGACGCGTGCAATTCGATCATGCCGCGCTTCGGGTTGCCGGGAAACCTGATCGCCTACGATTCGATCGCCAACCAGAACGCGCGGATGAAGGGCGAAACCCCGCGGGTTCGCTGGCTCAGGCCGCGAACGATCATTTACGCGGCGATCCTGGCGGTGGTGGCGGCGGCGATGGCGACGGCGCTGGCGTTGCGGGTGCGCACCGAGGTGCACGTCATCGCCGACCGGGCGCCTCTGTTCGTGCGGCTTTCGGACGGCGACGTGCGCAACGGTTATACGGTCAAGATCCTCAACATGGAGCGGGCCGACAAGGACTTCCGCCTGACGGTCGCGGGCGTGCCGGGGGCGACTCTCAACGTGTCCGGCTTCACGGCCGAGGAGGCCGATCACGCCGTCCTGCCGGTCAAGCCCGACTCGGTCGGCACCTTCCGGGTCTTCGTGCGGGCGAGTCCCGATCGGCTCCAGGGCCGCGCGCGCGAGATCGAATTCACCGCGACCGATGCCGCCTCCGGGCGCGCCTATCGTCGCGCCAACGTGTTCAACGGCCCGTGATGAAGTTCGCGCGCAAGCCGGGTTGGTGGTATCCGTGGACGCTGTTCGGCGTGATGGCCGTGACCATGATCGTCAACGGGGTCCTCATCTGGATCGCGGACGACACGTTTTCGGGCCTCGTCACCTCGCGTCATCGCGACCTCGGGCTCGACTACAATCGCGCGCTCGAAGGCCAGGCCGCGCAGGAACGACTCGGCTGGCGCGCCGACATCGCGTTCGAGACCCGCGGCGGCGGCGGCGTGATCGAGGTCCGGCTCGTCACCCGCGAGGGCGATCCGGTCGACGGCGCCGACGCCGAACTGCTGATCCGCCGTCCGGTGGAAGAGGGCTTCGACCGCCGGGTCGGGCTGGTGGCGGAGGGAAACGGTCTCTATACCGCCCGCGTCGCGTTGCCCAAACCGGGGCAGTGGGCGCTCTACCTTCTGGTCCGGCGCGGCGACGACGTTTTCCAGCAGCAGACCCGGATCATGGCGCCTTAGGGCCCGTACTCAATAACGGGCACGAGCCGCGTTTCGAGGGAAAATCACCGCATGGCAGAAGAAGCGCGAAGAACGTATCGGGCCATACGGTCGAGCGCCCCGCGCCCCTCTCGGGGCGCAACGTGGAATATGCGCGGCCTCTCGGCCGCGACGCCCCAGGCGGCGATTTTCGCCGAAACCCTTCGGGACGCGCCGATTTTGCCCGCCCGGTTCGTCGAAGCCCCTCGCCGATGCGCCCGCATCGCCTTCGGGACTTCTCCTGCCGGATCGGGCAAAATCGGCGGCGTCGCGGCCGTGCCGGTTATTGAGTACGGACCCTAGGGGCGCGATCTGGTAATATCCGGCCCGCGCCGATAGGGCTTTGAACCCGGGGCCTTTCCACCATGCCGCCCGATACCGCGACGCCCGCCGAACGGATCACGCCCGAAACGTTGCGCGCGCGCAAAGGGGGCGTGCCGATCGTCGCGCTTACCGCCTATACCAAGGCCGAGGCGCAGCGGCTGGATGCGCTGGTGGATTTGATCCTGGTCGGCGATTCGGTCGCCATGATCGTCTACGGCATGGACACCACCGTCGGGCTGACGCTGGACACCATGATCGCCCACGGCCGGGCGGTCATGCGCGGCGCCCGGCGCGCGTGCGTGGTGGTCGATCTGCCCGCCGGCACCTACGAGCGCAGCGCCGAACAGGCCTACGCCTCGGCCGCGCGCGTGGTCGCCGAAACCGGCGCGGCGGCCGTCAAGCTCGAAGGCGGCGCCGCGATCGCGCCGGCGATCCGCCGCCTCACCTCCGCCGGCATTCCGGTGCTCGGCCACGTCGGGCTGCTGCCCCAGTCGGCGGGCGAAGGCTTCCGCGTGCAGGGCCGCGACGACCTGTCGGCGGCGCACGTGCTCGACGACGCGCGCGCGGTGGCCGAAGCGGGGGCTTTTGCCATGGTGATCGAAGGCACGGTCGAGCCGCTCGCGCGCTGCGTCACCGAAACCGTCCCGATCCCGACCATCGGCATCGGCGCGTCGCCCGCCTGCGACGGCCAGATCCTGGTCACCCACGATCTGCTCGGCCTGTTCGCCGACTTCACGCCCAAGTTCGTCAAGCGCTACGCCGAACTGGGCGCGGCGACCGAAACCGCCGTGCGTCAGTTCGCCGACGACGTCCGCGCCCGCCGCTTTCCGGGGCCGGAGCACTGCTACGGCGTCAAGCCGGCGAAGGATTGAATCCCGTGCTCGGCATCGCGCGCGACGTCGCCGCGCTCCGCGCCCGCGTTCGCGATTGGCGCGGGCAAGGGGCGACCGTCGGGCTGGTGCCGACCATGGGCGCGCTGCACGACGGCCACCTCGCGCTGATCCGCCGTTCGCTCGCGACCGCGAGCCGCACCTGCGTCACGTTGTTCGTCAATCCCAAGCAATTCGGCCCCAACGAGGATTTCGATCGCTATCCGCGCGACGAGGCGCGCGACTTGTCCCTGATCGAAAAGTCCGGCGCCCATCTCGTGTTCGCGCCGTCGGTGGCGGAAATGTATCCCGAGGGTCATCGCACCGGGGTGACGGTTTCCGGATTCGGCGACGTGCTCGAAGGCGAATGCCGCCCCGGATTTTTCGCCGGCGTCGCCACGGTGGTGACGAAGCTGCTGCTGCAGGCGCTGCCCGACGTCGCCTTTTTCGGCGAAAAGGACTACCAGCAGCTTCTCGTCATCCGCCGCCTCGCGCGCGATCTCGACGTTCCGGTCGAGATCGTCGGCGTGGCGACGGTGCGCGAGGCCGACGGACTCGCCCTATCCTCGCGCAATGCCTACCTCTCTCCGGCGGAACGCAAGGTCGCGTCCGCGCTCCATCGCGTCCTCGCCGAGGTCGCGCGCAACGTGGCCGGCGGCGCCAAGGCCGAAAACGAGGAGTCCCGCGCCGCGCGCGCCCTGCTCGACGCGGGCTTTACCCGGATCGATTACGTCGCGGTGCGGGACGCCGAAACGCTGGAGGCTCCCGGCGCCGCGACCAGATCGCGTCGCGTGCTGGCAGCCGCCTGGCTCGGCAAAACGCGCCTGATCGATAACGTGGCGGTCTGACGGGGCCGGGTGATCGGCGAGATGATCGAATACGCGGGTCTGTTCCTGTCGGCGTTTCTCGCCGCGACCATATTGCCGTTTTCGTCCGAGGCCGTGCTGGCGGGACTTTACGCGGCCAAGGGCGGGGCGGAGGCGGGCGCGCTGCTCGCGACCGCGAGCGCGGGCAACACCTTCGGCAGCTTCGCCAACTTCCTGATCGGGCGGTTTTTCCTTCATTGGCGCGGCGCGCGCTGGTTCCCGGTCGCGGCCGAGCGGCTCGAGCGCGCCGGGGCCTGGTTCCGCCGCTTCGGGGCGTGGTCGCTCCTGTTCGCGTGGGTTCCGGTGGTGGGCGATCCGTTGACGGTCGCGGCCGGGATGCTGCGGGTCGGCGTGTGGCGGTTCCTGATCCTGGTCGGGATCGGCAAGTGCGCCCGTTACGTCGTAGTGCTGTGGGCGACGCCGGTCGCCGGCTGACGCTGAATTCCGCGCCTCAGGTCCGCGTCCGCTCGCTCAAGGTGAGCGCGATCGCGCCGACGACCAGCACGAGCGCGGCGATTTCGGCCGCGCCGAACGGCTCGCCCAGGAGCGTCGCGCCGCTCGCGACGCCGAGCACCGGAATCATCAACGTGCCGATCGCGGCGATATGGGTCGGAAACAGGGTCACCACCTTGTACCAGGCCCAGTAACAGAACCCGAGCGGCCCGACGATGCTGTAGACGACCAGGGTGACGATGCCGGGCGACCAGCGCGCGGCCTCGGCGGTGTCGAAGACGAACGCGGCGACGACCATCGGCAAGCCGCCGAACAGCAGTTGCCACCCGGTGTGGGGCAGCACCGGGATCGCCCAGCCGATCCGTTTTTGCCAGAGCGTTCCGGCCGCCCAGGTGACGGCGGCGCCGGTCATCATCAGCGGGCCGATCGGCTCGGCCGCGAACCGCGCGAAATCGCCCGACAAGAGAGCTCCGATGCCGCCCGCGCCCAGGATCAGGGCCAACATCCGGCGCGCGCCGATCGGCTCGGCGAGAAACAGGCGGGCGAGCAAGGCGGCCCACAGCGGCATGGTGAAAGCGATGACCGAGGCTCTCCCCGATTCCATCGCGCGGATGCCGAAGGCGGAGAACGCGTGCCAGCCGGTGACGTTGAACAGCGCCGACACCAGAAGCGGCGGCCATGCCGCCCGGGGCGCGGAAATGCGCTGTCCGAGGGCCAGGGCGAGCGCCAGAATCAGAATCCCGCTCGCCGGCACCATGGCGGCGCGGAAGGTAAAGGGCGGCAGGGCATCGAGGCCGATTTTCATGATCGGCCAGTTGATTCCCCAGACCAGGGTGACCCCGACCAGCAGAACGAAGCCGGCCACGGGCAGCCGCTCGGCGGCGACCGTCATTGATCGCGCGGAGGGGCCTTGGTCGGGGTCGGGACTCACGCCTTGCGGCGAATGAGGAACGTGTAGATGTCGCCGTCCTGGCCGGATTCCACCAAGTCGTTGCCGGTGGTGCGGCAGAAGGCGTCCATGTCCTTGACCGAGCCGGGATCGGTGGACAGCACCTTGAGGGTCTCGCCCACCGGCACTTCCTTGATCGCCTTCTTGGTCTTGAGGATGGGGAGCGGGCAGTTGAGCCCGCGGGCGTCGAGCGTAGCACTCATGGATTGAAACCTCGTTTGGATGCGAGGAATCTCCCGAATCCGGGGCGCGATGTCAACGGCAGGTTTCGATGTATTGTAGGCATACGACCCTCAGGCAGGACGCGAGATTTTTCTGGTCGGTGCCCACGCAATGGTCGTGAATCCGGGTGATCAGCGCGGCCAGGGTGGAGCCCTGTTTCGCGGCCAGCTCCTCGAGCACCGTCCAGAACGCCTTTTCCAGACGGAGCGTGGTGGAATGGCCGTGCAGCCGGATCGACCGGCGCAGCGGCTTGTATTCCTGGGACGGGTCGGTGGGGCAGAGCGCGAACATGCGATCGAGAGGCCGCGTCGCATCCTCAATCGCGGACCGCGCGGGCGTGCCGCGCGACACCTTGGGCTTGTCTGGGCGTTCGGCGCCGAGTCGTGCCGTGGCGACCATGGGCTCGCCTTCCTTCAGATGAACAGGTTGATGTCCGACTTCAACGCGCCTTCCATGTACATGGCGGCGCCGCCGAGCTGAATGCCGTCGATCAGGTCGTCTTTCTTCATCTCGAACAGATCAAGCGTCATCTGACAGCCGATGATTTCAACCTCGGATTCGATCGCGGCCGCGCGCAATTCGGGGATCGAGGCGACGCCCTTCTTCTTGATCAGGTTCTTCATCATGGTCGTGCACAGCGCGTCGACGCCGGGAATGACCGGCATCAGGTTGGGCATGGTCATGTGCATGCCCATCATCGGCATTTCCATCGCCGGGTTGCCGAGGGTGGAAATCTGCAGATGGTCGAGATTCTTCTTCAGAAGCTGCAGCCCGTAGAAGGTGAAGAACATCGATACCTTGACGTCCATGGCGGCGGCCGTGGTCGCGAGGATGAACGGCGGGTAGGCCCAATCGAGGGTGCCCTTGGTGACGATAATCGACATCCGTTTCTGGTTGGCGGATTCGGCGGTCATGGCGCGCGTCATTCCTCTCGACGAAGGGGATGATGATCGGTGGCGGCCTTGCGCTTTCTGCCCCAGAGAAATGCGGCGCGCGCGCAGGCGGTTCAAGCCCAATCTGTGGCGAAAACCTAGGCCTTGGTTCCTGATATGCGGTAGTACCCCCTGCCTACGGGGAAATCGCCCCGTTTATTGGGAGATTCCGGAAGGGGTCGCAGCGAATTAAAAACGAGAATGAGAATGAGAATGCGTTTTACTCGAACTTT
>CAYPQV010000001.1:0-226072 GCA_964412955.1 uncultured Hyphomicrobiales bacterium | reverse complement strand
GTCGCAGCGAATTAAAAACGAGAATGAGAATGAGAATGCGTTTTACTCGAACTTTTGGATCTGTGACCGAAATAACACACTTCGACGAAAACCGTATCGGCGTCTCCCGATACTACATGGGGACATTTCCCGTCCGATAGTCGTAACGGACGGAAAAAAAAGCAAGAACGCCCGTTTCGCCGCGAAAGCGACACGACGGCGTCGGAACGGCATCACGGTTTATTGAAGGGAAAACACTCATGCGTCCGACCATCCGGATTTTCGCCCTCGGTCTGCTCGCCACCAGCGCGCTCGCGGGCCTGCCGCGCGACGCGGCCGCGACCAACGGCATGAACCCGATCTGCTACGGCACCGACAACTGCGGCATGGGCGGCGCCGGCATCGCCCTCGGCGGCAACGTCGCGGGCGCCATTCTCAACCCCGCGCTGTCGGGCCGCGCCGGGCGCGAGATCCTGGTTTCGGCCGGCTGGCTGCACGCCGACGTGACCGGCCAGGTCAAAGGGACCGCCAACGGCAACAACACGGCCGCGCCCCAGGACAGCGAAGCGTCCGATTTTCCCGACGGGATGCTCGCGATCAACTGGAAACACAACGACCAGTGGGCCTTCAATTTCTCCGCTTTCCCCGGCGGCGGCGGCGCCACCGATTGGCCGAACCGGCGCACCGGCGCGGGCTTCGGCAACACGGGCGGCCACGATCACCAGATCCGCACCCGGTATTTCTTCTTCGAGCCGTCGGTGTCCTACACGCCGCCCCAGGACAAGAACTGGACCTTCGGCCTCGGCGCCATCATTTCCTATCAGGACATGAAGACCGACTCGCTCGGCCACAACGCGACCCAGCTTGCCGCCGCCAACAAGCAGCAGACCGACAGTTCCATGGGCGCCGGATTCCACGTCGGCATTTTCTGGCAGCCCGATCCGATTCTCGCGATCGGCGCGACGTATCGTTCGCGCGTCTGGTCCGAGCGCTATGAAGAATATCGACTGGCGCGCACTTTCCAGGGCCCGATGGACATGCCCCAGCAATGGGGCGTCGGCATGGCCCTCAAGCCCCCGCCGGTGCCCAAACTGACGCTCGCCGGTGACATCAAGCACATCGCCTGGCAAAGCGTGAAGTCGATCGGCGGCAAGGAACCGGCCCAAGGCGGGTTCGGCTGGAACAACCAGTTCGTCTATGCCGTGGGCGCGGCGTACGAACTGACCGACAAGTTCACCGGCCGCATCGGCTACAACTACGGCAAGTCGCCGATCGATGGCGAGCACCTGTTCGCCAACTTCCTGTTCCCGGCGATTTCCGAACACCACATCACCGCGGGCGCGTCCTACAAGCTGACGCCGACATGGGAACTGGGTGCCAGCGCCTTCTGGTCGCCGGAAAATACCGTCACCAACAATCCGGCCGGGGTCGACTCCTACGCCCAGAGCGGCGGCAAGTCGTTCGTCAGCATGGAACAGTACGGCGCCCAGATTTCCGCGAAGATGAAGTTCTGAGCCTTTCGGCCGCATCGGCGGTCCAAAACGCCGCGCGCTCCGCGGGGGATTCCCGGGAGCGCGCGGTTTTCTTTCAGGAGACGGCCGGAACGGTCAGCGCAGGTAGAGATGCACTTCGTTGACCCGGGCTTCGGCCAGCGTGCGGGTCGAGATCGCGACCCGGGACGGCGGTAGGCCCATCTCCACCAGCGAGCGCAGCACGCCCTCGGCGTGGCGGCGGGAGCGGTTGGTGTTGACGGCCTCGCGCGCGGCGCCGCCGACGGCGGGCGCCACGGCGACCAGGTCGAACACCGCGTCGGGACGGCGCTCCAGCACCCGGCTCACGGCCGAATAGAGAGCCTGCTGATAGGGCACGTCGGTGCGGTCGAAGCGGATGACCACCAGCGGGCGCCGGCCGCCGGGGTCGCGGGCTTCGCCGGCAGCGACCGGATGGGCGCGGTCCTGGGCGTCCTTGGCGATCTGGCCGAGGCTCGCGCCGTAGATCTCGCCGGTCTTGATGGCGGCGCCGACGGTGTTGAGGTTGGCCTTTTCGCCCGCGATATAGTTGGTCTGGCGGCGGACGTCGGTCGAGACTTCCTTGATCAGGCGGTCGATCAGCACCACGGTGCGATCGACCTCGTCTTCCAGCACCGACAGCTGCCGGTGGTCTTCGTCGACCGCCCCGGAAACGCCGCGGGTGGCGCGGGAGGCTTCCGACAGGAACGCCGCCTTGCTCGAGGTGCCGGCGACGTCGGTGGCGAGTTTGTTCATCTCGCCCACGTCTTCATGCAGCTTTTCGAGGTCGGTCTGGGCGCTGTTGTACTGCTGGACCAGGATCGGATTGCCCGGCGTGGTGCCGATCTGCAGGCGGGCGTTCACCGCCGCGATGGTGCCGTGATAGCGCTGGGAATCCTGGATGATCTTGGCGCGGATTTGCTGCAGGCCGGAATTGTGGGTGGAAATCGCGCCCTGAACCTGGCGCAGTTCTTCGCGCATGTCGTTGACCTTGCGGCCGACCTCGGTCCCGGTGGGGGTGCCCGGGGTCACCCCGGTCGGCTGGAACACGCCGGTGCCGAGGGGTGGCTGGGCCGTGGGCGCGGGCATCGACATGGGCGCCGGAGCGGCCTGGGACGGCTGGGCGGCGGGCTGGCCGGCGCGGGCCGGCTGGGCGGCCTGGCCGCGATTGCGCCCGGCGGGGTCTTCACCGGTGAGCGAGGGCCAAAGGGCTTCTTCGGTGAACGCGCAGGCCGAAACGAGAAGTGTCGCGCCGAGCAGAACGTTGCGATAGCTGGATTTACCCAAGCGTGAATTTCCCATGTGGCGTGATTTCCTTGGCCCGGCCGCGGCGTGGGCACCGCTCCCGCCAGGCGCCCCGTCGGCAGGGGAAACCCTCCCCCCGTGCATTAGTTCGGGCGATATTACTCAATGCCCCTAGGGGGCACAAGTTCCTAATCCTCAAGGACTCTTTGCGTGCGGCCCGGATCGCGGCGTCGGGTTGCGCGCCCTTGCGTGCCCGCCCCCTCCGCGTTAGGTTCCCGACCCTTCTTTCGCGATATCTTGGGGCCGGACTGCCGACAGGCCCTTCGCGGTTGGCGCCCGTAGCTCAATTGGATAGAGCATCAGACTACGGATCTGAGGGTTGGAGGTTCGAGTCCTTCCGGGCGCGCCACCGCTCGCGGCCGCGACCGGCCCGGCTTCGGTCGGCATGGCGGCGGCCGGGGGAAACGTGGTTAACGGCATTTCGGAGCCCCCAAGTTTCGGAGCCTAATTGATGACCGATCTTGACCGCGACCGGCTGATCGCCCTGTTCGGAAGGCTCGACGCCGCCGACGACCAGGGCGCCCTCGCGGCCGGCCGCGAAATCGCCAAGCTGGTGAAAGATTCGGGCGCGACCTGGGACGAACTTCTCGCGCCCGGTCCGCGCGCGGCGGCGGATGCGGGCGCGGACGAAACCGGATCGGACGGACCGGCCGCCGACGCTCCGGGCGGGGCGCTCGCCCCCGAGGAGGCCGCGGAGGCGCGCGGCCTGATCGCGGCCTTGCTGGCGATGAGCCATATTTCGGATTCGACCCGCGAGGATATCGAAGGGCTTCGCGGCGATCTCGGCGAGGGACGATTCGAACGGAGCGACCTGCGTTATCTGAAGGCGCTGCGCGCGCGCCTGTCGTAATCGCGATCGACGCTCAACTCTTCTTCTCCTTGTCGCCCTTCATTTTCTTCCACTCTTCCTCGTCCTCGATTTCATGCCAGCCCTTGGGGCCGCCGGGCTTGGCCTTGGACGGCGGCAGCAGCTGGCGCACGCGCACCATGTTCTTTTCGGCGATCATGGCGAGCTTTTCCGCCCCGCGCGCGAAATAGACCTCGCGCGCGCCGTCGAACGCTTCTTCCGCCGCGACCAGGGCGTCGAGCGATCCGGTCATCCGTCCGAGAGCGAACAGCGCGGAGCCGAGCGTGTTCTGGCTCGCCGCCCAATAGAGCGGATGCGCTTCCTTGCGCCGGATTTCGATCGCCTGGCGGCACGCGCCGGCCGCGCGCTCCAGCACTTCGGGGCTGGAGAGAATCTGGCCGAGCAGATGCCCCGCGTGTCCGACGCTGGTCATGATGTCCGCCCAGCGTTGCGGGTGCTCGGCGCGCGTGAAGACGTGCAGCGCGGCCTGGAACGCCACCAGGGACTGCTTCAGGTGTTCGACCGACGAGGTTTGCTCGTGCATGCGCTGGAGCGCGATCCCGAGCCGATGCTGCAACGCCGCCCAATCGCGCGGCGTGGTCTCGCGCGTCAAGGTCTGGGCCGCGGCCTGGAGGGCGGCGATCGCGCCGGCGAGCGCGGTCTTGTCGTCGGAACGTTCCGCCAGCGCCAGCAGCTCCGAGCCGAGCAGGCGCTCGGCCATCGCCCATTCGTGGGCGCTCTTGTCGCGCCCGAGCGCCTCGGCGGCGGCGCGGTAATGATCGATCGCCTTTTGCAGGAGCGGCGAGGAGCCTTGCGCGTAGCCGACGCGCGCGAGCGCGGAAGCGAACACGAGCATCGTGAGCCCTTTTTCCGGTCCCGCGAGAACATCCTTCAGCGCCTCGACCGCGCGCTGGGCCGGCTCGACGGCGGCGGCGAGAGCCGCGTTGACGGTCGCCGCCTTGGGCGCCTGAGTCGGCGCGGCCGCCGAAAGCCCGGCGGCACGGATCAATGAGATCGTGCCGCCGTCCAGTTCCGCCGGGACAATCAGGGGGACGCCCGCGCTCAAGGCGTCGGGCGCGTCCTCTTCCGGCGCGACCAGGGGGGAAAAGCGCAGCATCAGCCGCTCGCCGGACACATCGCCGAAGATCAGCAGGTCGCCCCGCTCGGCGGCGAGAAACTGGCGCGCGAGCGGCGCGATCAGGCTGAACTGCGACGGCGGCGGCACCGCGTCCTCGGCGGGAAAGGGCCTGCCCGCGACGCGGATGGGAAAGCGCTTGTTGCCGGCGAAGATCCCGGCCACGCGCCGGGTCGCGGTCTTGGCCTCGTCGTCGCCGATCAGGGGCGCGATGCGCACCTCGACCCGCTCCTCGGGCGAAGGGATTCCGAGCAGGCGGCGGAACAGGTCGGCGAGGGTCGGCTTGCGGGCGGGCGACCCGTTGGCGGACGAATGGCGCGGCGCGGCGGACATGGCGGAAGGGACATCAACCGGATCGCGGACGTTTGCCCGCGACGGCGCGCAGTTCGGCGACGGCCTCGGCGATGACCCCGCTCCAATCGCCGCGCGTCTTCTGGCGGAACAAGCGCATGGTCGGATACCAGGGCGTGTTCTTGCCGCGCGCGGTCCAGCGCCAGTCGGGCACGTCGGGCAGGAGCGTCCAGACCGGCTTGCCGAGCGCCCCGGCAAGATGCGCCGCCGTCGAATCGACGCTGACGACCAGGTCGAGCTGGAGAATCGCGCTGGCCATGTCGGCGTAATCGGCGAGCAGATGGCCGGTCTCGAACACCAGCGGCTCGGCGGCGTGCTGGCGCGCGTCCTCGGCCGCCTTTCCGGTTTGCAGGCTGTAGAGGACGACACCGGGAATCCGCAGCAATTCGAGAAAATGAACGAACGGACACGAACGATGCCGCTCGGCGCGGGCGGCCGCGGCGCCCGCCCAGACGATGCCGACCTTGAACGCGCCGGCCGCCAGGTTGGGCAGGGCGACGGCGCGGATTTCGGGCGCGCTCAAGTAGGGCACGGCCGCCGGAATGGTCGTCGCGACGGTCCCCATCAGCGCGGGCAGGCTCATGATCGGAATGTGCGCGTCGAACGCGGGCAGCGGCCCGCCCTGGACCGCGATCTTGTCGACCGCTTGCAGCGTTTCCATCAGTCGGGCCAGTTCGGCCGGGCTTTCGAGCAAGACCGTCGCGCCGGATTTTTCCTTGGCGTGCGCGGCGAAGCGCGCGAACTGAATGGCGTCGCCGAAGCCCGGCTCGGCATGAACGAGCAGGGTCTTGCCCGGCATCGCCTGGCCGTTCCAGCGCGCAACCTCGAACGCGCGCGGCGGATTGCGCCGGAGTTTCCAGCGCGCCTCGTATTCGGCGAAGCCGCGCTTGAGATCGCCCGCCTGCAACAGCGCGAGCGCGCGGTCGTAGCGGCATTCGGCGTGATCGGGCCGGGACTTGAGCACCGCGTCGAAGCACGACAAGGCGGTGTCGAGCCGTCCCATGTCGCGCAGCACCAGGCCGAAGTTATAGAGAATCTCGGGCGCGTCGGGCGCGAGGCGCAGCGCCTGCTGCAGGGCCTGGGCCGCTTCCTCGAGCCGTCCCTGGTCGCGCAGCGCGTTGCCGAGGTTGGAATGGAAATTAGCCCGGTCGGGTTGAAGCGCCAGCGCGCGCGCCGCGCTGGCGACGGCGGCCTCGGACTTGCCTTGGGCCCGGAACGCGGCGCCGAGGTTGGCATAGGCGTCGGCGAAGACGGGATCGAACACGATCGCGCGGCCGTAGGCGCGCACGGCATCGGCGATCCGGCCCTGGCGGTGGAGCGCGGCGCCGAGGGCGAACAGCCGCTTGGCTTCGCGCCCGCGCGCTTCCCGGAGCGCGTCCGCCGCATTCGGTTGCGGCGAAACCTTCGCCGCGGCCGCCGCCGGCGCGGATTTCATTGGGGCGGCCGCTGGCGCGGATTTCATTGGGGCGGCCGCTGGCGCAGCCTTGGGCACGGCGGGCCTGTTCGGCGCGGCGGGACCGGGGAGCGTTTTCCTGGCGGCGGGTTTTGGAGGGGAAACGGCGCGGGGTGCGCCGGTGGAAGCTTCGGCGGTCGCGGCCGGCTTCGTCGGCCGGACGGGGACGCGCGGTTTGGGCGTGCCGCCGATCCGGCCTTTAGGTATATCCGCCGCCATGAGTCCCGACCTCAAATCCGGCCACGTTCGCGCGAAGGCCCCGCCATTATCGGACGGCTCCGCCGTTCCGCGCAACCCGGTAACCGCAAAACAACAATGGATATGGCCCTGAAAAATTAGGGTTTGCCCAAGTTCTCGAGGCGACTCTACATCTAGACATGGGGCGAGACCGGCCCGGCCTCGACCCGGATCAAGGACGCGACGAAAGAACCGTCGCGGTCGTCGGAATCGCTCCGCACCCAGGACGACAGGTTCATCGCCCGGATCATCGCCGGGCGAGGTTGATTAGGCATGCGCCCGAATTTTCCGGGCCACGTATCGCCGCTCCGGGATCGCACCGAAGCGGGACGGAAATGGCCTCGGCGCCCGGCGCCGAAACTTGTATTCATATAATATATTGAAAACACGAAATTTTAAGTTTCGGCTCCCCTATGTCGCTCCCGGCGCCATTGGGGGGAGGCCCTAACAGACAGGTATCCGTGGAATAACTAGGATGACCCGGCAAACCGACGTTTGCCGTTTTTTTCTTCGGATTCGGTCGCGCTCGAGGCGGGCGGCGATCGGGTAACGATCCCGGGGGAGGAAACGAACGCCGAAGATACGGAACGGGCGCAAAGGGGAGTAAGACCATGCTTGGAAATCTGAAAATCGCCGGTCGGCTGTGGCTCGGCTTTGTCGTCGTCGTTTTGATCTTGGTGGGCGCGGTCGGCATATCCATTTACGAAGTCAACCAGATCGACCAGGGGACCAAGCGCATCGTCACCATCCGCATGCCGGCGGCCGACAACAGCGCGCAGATGATCAGCAACGTCAACGCCTCGCTCGCGGCGTTGCGCGGCTGGTTGCTCACCGGAAACGAAAATTTCAAGAAGGAGCGCGCCGGCGTCTGGACCGACGTCGCCCGGATTCGCACGGACATGGACGAAGTGGCGAAGCGCTTCACCAACGAGAAGAACAAGCAGGTTTGGGCCGAGGTCAAGGGCATTCTCGACGAATTCGCCGCCGCCCAGGCCAAGGCCGAGGCCGTCGCCCACACGCCGGACGAAGTGCCCGCGCTCAAGATCCTGAACACCGAGGCCGCGCCGCAAGCCGGCGTCATGGGCGCCGAGATCACGCGCATGATCGACGAAGAACAGAAACTGGAAGCGACCCCGGCGCGCAAGACGCTGCTGGGCCAGATGGCCGACGTGCGCGGCACCCTGGGACTCGCGCTCGCCAACATCCGCGCCTACCTGCTGACCGGCGACAAGCAGTTCGCGGACGGATTCCGCACCTTGTGGAACCGCAACGAAACCCGTTTCAAGGATCTTTCCGCCAACCAGGCGACCATGACCGCGACCCAGCGCGAAGCCTTCCAAAAGCTCTCCGCCGCGCGCGCCGCGTTCGCGCCGCTGCCGGAAAAGATGTTCGAGATGCGCGCCTCGCGCCAATGGAACATGGCGCAATTCATCCTGGTGACCGAGGCCGCGCCCCGGGCGAACAAGCTGCTCGACCTGCTTCAGGGGCCGATCGGCGCGGACGGCGTCCGCAAGGGCGGACTGCTCGACGGCCAGAAGGAACTGCTGCAAGGCGACGCGGCCGACAACGCCCGCGAAACCGCGACATTGGTGACGATGGAATGGGTCCTGCTGTTCGCGGGCGTCGCGCTCGCGGGCGCGATCGCGTTCTTCACCGCGCGCTCGATCGTCAACCCGGTCAACGGCATGACCGGAACCATGACCGGACTCGCGGGCGGAAACCTGAGCGTCGACGTTCCCGCTCTCGACAAGAAGGACGAGATCGGTGAAATGGCCAAGGCGGTCCAGATCTTCAAGGAGAACATGATCAAGAACAAGCAGATGGAGGAGGAAGCCAAGCAGGCCGAAATCCGCGCCGCCCAGGAGAAGAAGGCGCTGATGCAGAAAATGGCCAACGACTTCGAGACGAGCGTCGGCGGCATCGTCAGCGCGGTGTCGGCGGCGGCGACCGAACTGGAGACCTCGGCCACCGCGATGTCGGCGACCGCCGAGGAAACCAGCCGCCAGGCGACGGCGGTGGCGGCGGCGTCCGAGCAGGCCTCCGCCAACGTGCAGACGGTGGCGAGCGCGGCCGAGGAATTGTCGGCCTCGATCTCCGAAATCAGCAACCAGGTCACGCAGGCGACCAAGGTTTCGGCGAGCGCGGTCGAGGAAGCCAACCGGGCCGATACCATGGTCCAGGGCTTGGCGCAGTCGTCGCAGAAGATCGGCGAGGTGGTGGAGCTGATCACCTCGATCGCCGACCAGACCAACCTGCTCGCCTTGAACGCGACCATCGAAGCCGCCCGCGCCGGCGACGCCGGCAAGGGCTTCGCGGTGGTGGCGGCCGAGGTCAAGAACCTCGCCAACCAGACCGCCAAGGCGACCGAGGAAATCGGCACCCAGATCGGCGCCATTCAAGGCTCGACCAAGGACGCGGTCGGGGCGATCCAGTCGATCGGCAAGGTGATCGGAGAGATCAACCAGATCTCGTCGGCGATCGCGGCGGCGGTGGAAGAGCAGGGCGCGGCGACCAAGGAAATCGCGCGTAACGTCGAGCAGGCCTCAGCCGGGACCAAGGAGGTGTCCTCGAACATCGCGGGCGTGACCCAGGCGGCGGGCGAGACCGGCCAGGCCTCGACCCAGATCAAGGACGCGGCGAAGGAACTGTCGCAGCAGTCGGAATCGCTCCGCACCCAGGTCGACAAGTTCATCGCCCAAATCCGCGCGGGGTGAAAAGCCCGGAACCGTCATCGCGAGCCCGCGACAGCGGGCGTGGCGATCCAGAGGCGGCGCAAGCGTCTGGATTGCCGCGCGACCTCCGGTCGCTCGCAATGACGCCCCCGAAGCCGCCCTACCCGAACCGCACCTCGACTTCGCCCAGCGGCGTGAATTCGGCCTTGAAGCGGTCGCCCTTGGCGGCGGGCAGGATTTCGGAGAGCGAGCCGGTCAGCACGACGGTGCCCGCCTTCAGGGTCCGGCCGCGCGCGCCCAACCAGTTGGCGAGCCAGGCGATCACGAATTTCGGCCCGCCCAGGACCGATGCGCCCGAGCCGTAGGTCGGCTTGTCGCCGTCGCGCCCGAACAGAACGCTGACCCCGGCGGCGTCGAGTCCTTTCGCCGGCCTCTCGGGCCCGAGCACGAAGCCCGCGTTGACCGCGTTGTCGGCGACCAGTTCGATTCCCTTGATGCGCCAGTCCCGGGTGCGGGAATCGATGATCTCGAACGCGCCCATCAGGCTTCCGAAGGCGGCCTCGGCGTCTTCCGGCGTCACGCCGGGACCCTTGAGGTCGGCGCCCATCCGGACCGCGATCTCGCATTCGATCCGGGGCGCGATCAGGCGCTCGATCGCGCAGGTACCGCCGTTGGCGACCTGGCGCTGCAGGAACAGGGTGCCGATCGCGGGCTCCGTGGTCCGGAAACGGCGCTGCGCCGACTTCGAGGTCGAGCCGACCTTGAGCCCGAACGGGTGCAGGCCGTCCGCGACGTGGAGCGCCACCAGGGCGTCCTGGACGCGGTAAGCGTCGTCGAGGGCGAGGCCGGGATCGGCCTCGCCGATCGGCGGGATCGGCGCGCGGTTCCGTTCGGCCTCGAAAAAGGCGCGGGCCAGGGCCGCGACGTCGGCGTCGCTCGGGGGCATGGCGGAAGGTCTCCGGTTTGCGGGGCGCGAAGACCCTATATAATCCGCCGTCCCGCCGAAAGGAAAGACGCATGACCGCGATGGCCCACAACTGGATCGGGGTTTGGACGCTGTACGCGCGCGAGGTGCGGCGCTTCGTCAAGGTCTACGCCCAGACGCTGGTGGCGCCGGTGGTGACCACGCTGCTGTTTCTCGCGGTGTTCGCGCTGGCGATCGGCGACGGGCGCGGCGAGATCGCCGGCATGCCGTTCATCGACTTCCTGGCGCCGGGCCTGGTGATGATGGCGGTGGCGCAGAACGCCTTCGCCAACACCTCGTCCTCGATCGTCATCGCCAAGGTTCAGGGCAACATCGTCGACACCCTGATGCCGCCCTTGACCGCCCACGAACTGACGCTGGCGTTCGCCTTCGGCGGCGCGACGCGCGGCGTGGCGGTGGGGGTGCTCACCATGCTCGCCATGGCGCCGTTCGTCGGTATCGGCGTCGATCATTGGGGCTACGCGCTCTTTCACCTGATCGCCGCGTCGCTGATGCTGTCCCTGATCGGCATCGCCGGCGGCATCTGGTCGGAGAAGTTCGACCACATCGCCGCGGTCACCAATTTCGTGGTCACGCCGCTCGCGTTTCTGTCGGGGACGTTCTACAACCTCGATCGTCTGCCCGAGGCGTTCGTGCGGATCGCGCAACTCAATCCTTTCTTCTACATGATCGACGGGTTTCGCTACGGCGTGACCGGCTACGCCGACAGCCCGCCCGCGCTCGGCGTCGCGGTTCTGCTCGCCGCCAACGCGGCGCTGTGGCTCGGCTGCTGGCGGATGTTCCGGACCGGCTACCGGCTCAAGGCATGACCCCCTAAGGCCCGAACCCCTTGAAAAGCTGACGTTTTCGGCGGGCCGTACGCCCGGTCCGAATTGACACGCCCGGTTTCGGCCCCGATACTCCCCGGCTTTCCCGGCTTTTGAGCGAAGGCCAGTGACCGTGATTCCGCCTGTGATGCCCACTTATGCCCGGGCCGACCTCGCCATCGCGCGGGGCGAGGGCATGTACGTGTTCACGACCGACAACCGGCGCCTGCTCGATTTCGGCGCCGGGGTGGCGGTGGTCTCGCTCGGTCATTGTCATCCGCACCTGGTCCAAGCGCTGCAGAAGCAGGCGGCGACGCTCTGGCACTGCTCGAATCTCTATCGCATTCCCGGCCAGGAAAGGCTCGCGGAGCGCCTGGTGGCGGCGAGCTTCGCCGATTCCGTCTTCTTCTCCAACTCCGGCCTGGAGGCGATGGAGTGCGCGCTCAAGATGGCGCGGCGCTATCATGACGAAACCGGCCAACCCGGCCGTTACCGGGTGATCGTCGCCCAGGACGCTTTCCACGGCCGCTCGCTCGCGACCATCGCCGCCGGCGGCCAGCCGAAACACCTGAAGGGCTTCGATCCGGTGGTGGGCGGCTTCGACCGGGTCGCGTTCGGCAACCTGAACGAAACCCGCGCCGCGATCGGCCCCGAAACCGCCGCCATCCTGGTCGAGCCGGTCCAGGGCGAAGGCGGTCTGCGCGCCGCGCCGCCGGGCTACCTCAAAAGTTTGCGCGCGGTCGCCGACGAATTCGGACTGCTCCTGATCCTGGACGAGGTGCAGACCGGCATGGGCCGCACCGGCAAGCTGTTCGCCCACGAATGGGACGGCATCCGCCCCGACATCGTCGCCGTGGCCAAGGGGCTCGGCGGCGGCTTTCCGGTGGGCGCGACGCTCGCGGTCGAAAAGGTCGCCAAGGTCATGACCCCGGGCAGCCACGGTTCGACCTTCGGCGGCAATCCGCTCGCCATGGCGGCGGCCAACGCGGTGCTCGACGTGATTCTCGCCGACGGTTTTCTCGACCGGGTGCGCGCGACGGGCGCCCGGCTCAAGAGCGAGATCGAGGGGCTCGCCCGGCGCCATCCGCGCGTGGTCGCGGAAACGCGCGGGCTCGGCCTGATGTTCGGCCTCAAGACGATCCCCGAGAACGCCGCCGTCGCGACCGCGCTGACGGACGCCGGGCTGCTCACGGTGGTCGCGGGCGACAACGTGATCCGGCTGGTGCCGCCGCTGATCGTCGAGGAATCGCACATCCGCGAAGCGGCGGCGATCATGGACCGGGTGTTCGCGGCGCTGGCCGAAAAGGCGGCGTGACATGAGCGCGCGCGCCCGCAAATTGCCGCGAGCGAATCCTCGGGGCGAAAATTTAAAGGCGGCGGGGATTCGCCCGCCGCCGCGGCATTTTCTCGACCTCGACCGGCTCGACGCCAAGACGCTGCGGCGGATTCTCGGCTTCGGCGCGGCCTTCAAGCGGGGCCGCCCGCCCAAGGGGCGTTCCGCGCCGCTCGCCGGCCGTACGCTCGCCATGATCTTCGAGAAGCCCTCGACCCGCACCCGCGCCTCGTTCCAGGTGGCGATGCAGCAACTGGGCGGCCAGGTGGTCGGTCTCGGCAGCGCGGAATCCCAGCTCGGGCGCGGCGAAACCATCGCCGACACGGCGCGGGTGCTGTCGCGCTACGCCGACGCCATCATGCTGCGCACCGACGATCCGGCAAAACTGCGCGAGATGGCGGCGCACGCCACGGTGCCGGTCATCAACGGGCTCACCGACCGCTCGCACCCGTGCCAGATCATGGGCGACATCATGACCTTCGAGGAACGGCGGGGCCCGATCGCGGGGCGGAGCGTCGCCTGGAGCGGCGACGGCAACAACGTGGCCGCGTCGTGGATTCACGCGGCGGCGCGGTTCGGCTTTCGCCTGCGCCTCGCGTGCCCGCCGGCGCTCGCGCCCGACCGCGCGGTGCTGGCCTGGGCCAGGGGCGAAGGCGCCGATGTCGCCGTGGTCGCCGATCCCGTCGCCGCGGTCGCCGGGGCGGACTTGGTGATGACCGACACCTGGGTGTCCATGGGCCAGAAGAATGCGGCGCGGCGGCGCAGGCTGCTCCGGCCTTATCGGGTCGATGCGCGCCTGATGGCGCGCGCCAAGAAGGGCGCGCTGTTCATGCACTGCCTGCCCGCGCACCGGGGCGAGGAAGTGACCGACGAGGTCATGGACGGCCCCGCCTCGGCGGTGTGGGACGAGGCGGAAAACCGCCTCCACGCCCAGAAGGGCATTCTTTATTGGTGCCTCGCGGACTAGACCGCGCGCCGATGGAAGCGCATTTTCATAAAGCGCGCGGGGATTCGCCCGCGCACCAGGCCATATCCGTTCGATGAGTTCCGCTCCGTCGTCCGCGCGCCCATCCGTGTCCTCGTCCGCGTCCCTGTTCGAGGACGCGATCCAGCCGTTTCAGGTCGAGGACGCGCGCGTGCGCGGCCGCCTGGTCCGGCTCGGTCCCGCGCTCGACTCGATTCTCGGCGCGCGCGGGCTGCCTTCGGCCGCCGAAGGCATGCTGGCGGAAGCGGTCACGCTCGCCGCGCTGCTGGCGAGCGGGTTCAAATACAAGGGTATCTTCACCCTGCAGACCCAGGGCGACGGGCCGATCGGGCTGATGGTCGCGGACATGACCAGCGAGGGGGCGTTGCGCGGCTACGCCCGGGTCGACGCCGCGCGCGTGGCCAAGGCGGCGCCCGCGGCGTCCGCGCCGGTGCCGCGCCTGCTCGGCGCCGGCAATCTCTCCTTCACCCTCGATCAGGGCTTAGGGACCGAGCGCTACCAGGGCATCGTCGCACTCGAAGGAGCCCGGCTCGGCGAATGCGTGCAGACCTATTTCCGCCAGTCGGAGCAGCTGGAAACCGCCATCGTCGTCGCCGAAAACTGTTCCGCGCGCGCGGACGGGGCGCCGCGCCGGGCGGCGGCGCTGATGGTGCAGCGCCTGCCGCCGGAACCGGCGGCGATCGACGAGGAAGCCGAGGAAGACTGGCGCCGGGTGGTGACGCTGGCGAGCAGCGTTACGCCTGCCGAACTGCTCGACGACCGGCTCGGGCCCACCGATCTGCTCGCGCGCCTGTTCCACGAGGACGGCGTGCGCGCCTACCGCGCCCGCAAGATCCGCCACGCCTGCCGCTGCTCGCGCGCCAGGGTCGAGCGCACGCTGGCCGCGTTTCCCCGGGCCGAGATCGAAGACCTCGCCGTCGACGGCATGGTCACGGTGACGTGCGAATTCTGCGGAACCCATTACCGCTTCGACGCGCAGGCGCTCGCGCGCCTGTATGCCGGGAGCGCTTGAACCGGCGCGAAGCCGCGTGCGACAATGACGGCACGGGGGAGGGAAAGCATGGAGAACCGAACATGACGATGAACCAAGCGCGCACGATTTCGACGCTCGCCGCCGCGATTCTCGGCACCGTCCTGCTCGCCGGCTGCGAGACCCAGATGCCGGCGCAGAAGCTTCCCGACCTCACTTTCGCGCACCTGCCGCCGCTCGCGCGCGCGGTGCAGCGGGTCGAGGTCAACTCGCGCTTCGCGCCGACGCTTCGGGCGCCCAACGTCGAGCATACGTTCCCGGTTCCGCCCGCCCGCGCGCTGGAGATTTGGGCGAACCAGCGCCTCAAGGCGATCGGCGGCGCGGCGCCGGCGCGGTTCACCGTCTTCGACGCCTCGGTGACCGAAACCAAGCTTCCGCGCGATTCCTCGATGCGCGGCTACTTCACCAAGCAGCAGTCGGAGCGCTACGACGCCAAGATCGAGGCGGTGATCGAGATTCAGGAGCCCCTGCGTCGCGGATCGGCCAACGCCATCGCCAGCCGCTGGACCACGGTGCCCGAGGACGCCTCGTTGCAGGAGCGCGAACGAATCAAGTTCGACCTCATCGAGGGGTTGATGAAGGATTTCAACGCGGAAATGGAGAAGAACGTCCGCCAGCACCTCGCCAACTGGGTGCGCTAGAATAAGTTGCCGCGAGGCACGTTCTTTTTGTCATTCCCGCGCAAGCGGGAATCCGGCCTTATCCGGCGCGGGGATTCCGGCTCTCCGCTTCGCGTCGGCCGGAATGACGGTTTGATTTCAGGCGAAATCACCGGCCTGGCCGCCGAGCTTGCCGACCATGGCGAGGAACTCGCGCCGCGTGGCGGCGTCGTCGCGGAAGGCGCCCAGCATCCGGCTGGTGACCAGGGTGGTGCCGGGCTTGTGCACGCCGCGGGTGGTCATGCACTGGTGCACCGCCTCGATGATGACCGCGACGCCCTTGGGCTGAAGCTCGTCGTTGATCAGGTTGGCGATCTGGGCGGTCATCTTTTCCTGGATGATCAGGCGTCGGGCGAACACCTCGACCAGGCGGGCGAGCTTGCTGATGCCGACCACGCGCCGGTGCGGCAGGTAGCCGACGTGCGCGCGCCCGATGATCGGCGCCAGGTGATGTTCGCAGTAGGACTCGAAGCGGATGTCGCGCAGCAGCACGATCTCGTCATAGCCCTCGGTTTCCGAAAAAGTGCGCCGCAGGATGGCGGCGGGATCGGCGCCGTAGCCGCGGAAATATTCCTCGTAGGCGCGCGCCACCCGCGCCGGCGTTTCGCGCAGGCCCTCGCGCGCCGGATCGTCGCCGGCCCAGCGCAAGAGGACGCGCACCGCTTCCTCGGCTTCCTCCCGGCTCGGGCGGATAACGCTTTCGCCGTTGGCGGCGCGGCTGACGAGCTTCAAGGGTTTTCCGCGGCGGCTCATTGATGTAGCTTTCAATGCATCCGCGCCGGCTGGTGCGGGCTGTCGAGGGAAAAGGCGGGTACCTCGATCTCGAAGCGCTCGCCGCCCTCGGCTTCCATCTGGTAGGTGCCGGCCATGATGCCCGAAGGGGTCGAAAGGGGCGTGCCGCTGGTGTATTCGAACGCGCCCCCCGGCGTCAGCTTGGGTTGCTTGCCGACCACGCCTTCGCCGCGCACCTCGTGCACCTGGCCGCGCGAATCGGTGATCCGCCAATAGCGGGTCAGGAGCTGCACGGTCCGGTTGGAATTATTTTCGATGCGAACATGGTACGCCCAAACGAATCTGTTTTCGTCCGGCTCCGACTGGTCGGGCAGGAACGTGGGTTCGACCGAGACCGTGATCGCGCGCGTGGTCTTGGCGTAGGATCCGGCGGGGCGGGCGGAGGTTTTGGCTTCTTCGCGGGGCATGGGGCTGTCCTTCACGTAGACGATAAAGTATTGGCCGCCCCGGATGCGTATGCAACCCCGCGCATTGAAGGGATTTCGCTATTTTTTCTAGACAGTTGCCCCGGTAGGGGCGCGTCACATAATGCGCGCGGGGATTCGCCCGCGCGCCGGTGGTTCCGGCGCGCGCCCCTCGCACACCAGCCAGCCGGTGGTGTCGGGCCGCGCTTCGGCGAACAGGCGGCGCGGGCGCACCGTTTCGGGCCGGTAGCCGTGGTCGCGGAAAACGGCGAGGCAGCGGTCGTGAACCTCGCGGCCGTGGGTCTCGACGATCCAATGGGGCTTGCGCCCGGCGAGCAGCTCGCGGGCGCCGGCGAGCGCGTCGGCCTCCCCGCCCTCGATGTCCATCTTGACGAAATCGGGAACGAAATACTCGCGCGCGGCGCGGTCGAGCGTGACGGCGTCCGCGCCCGATCCCACGGCGCGCGCGACGACGCGGATATCGAATCCGTTCACGGCGATGTTGGCGCAGAGGCGTGCCAGGGCTTCCGGGTCGGGTTCGAACGCGACCACCGGCCGGCCCGAGAGCCTCGCGAACATCAACGCGTGATAGCCGGCGTTGGCGCCGACGTCGAAGCAGCGCGCGCCGGGGCGGACCAGGCGGCGCAGATGATCGTTCAATTCGAATTCGTAGAGGCCGAGGAACATGCGCGTCTGGTGGGCGAAATCGACGCGCATGACGACCCCGGCGGCGGGGCCGAACGGGATGCGGCGCGGACGCACCGCGCGGGGCAACAGGGCGCGCTTGAGCAGGGCGAGCATGAGATCAGCTTAAGCTAGACCGGGCCCGACGGTGCCCGCGATCGGGCGCGCGGTCAACCGGGGCTGCAACTGGCGCCGCCGAGGACGCAGAAGCGCGCGCAATGGGGGTGGTTGAGCGCGACCGAGGCCGCCGAATCCGCGAGCCGTTCGCCCAGCTCGAACGCCGGGTCGTAGGGCAGCAGCGTGCACGGCACCACCGCCGGGCGGGCGGCGCCCCGGCGCTTCACCACCATGCGCGCGGTCGCGCACATCATCGATTCCGGCGCCACGCCCAGGATGTCCCAGCACTGCATGGTGATCTCGGGCACGTCCAGCCCCGCGTCCATTTCCGGGAACAGGACGGTGACGGACGCGTCGAAGGCGTCGAGCGGGATATGTTCGTCCGCGTACAGCCGGGCGTAGCCGGCGCGCGCCGCCTCCACGCTCTCGTCCCAGCGCGTCCGGCCGGCGACCGCGATGCGGAAGCCCTCGCGCGCGAGCCAGCGGAGGCCTTCCATGGTCGGCGCCCAGGTGCGGGGCCCGCGCACCGCTTCGTGGTTTTCGGGCGTGTAATGGTCGAGGGAAACGCGCAGCGTGAGCGCGTCGCCGTGGCGCGCCTTGAGGGCGAGCAGATCTTTTTTCCGGTGGTGCATCGGCTTCATGGCGTTGGTTAGCACCAGCGTGCGGAAGCCGCGCGCCAGCGCGTCCCCGAGTATCGCCGGCAGGTCCCGGTTCATGAACGGCTCGCCGCCGGTGAAGGCGATCTCCTCGACCGGGTATCTCCGCTCGGCGATTTCGTCGAGGTAGAGGGCGACCTCGGCCCGCGTCAGGTAGGCGAGCCGGTCGTTTCGGGGACTCGAATCCATGTAGCAGTTCTGGCAGGTGATGTTGCAGAGGCTGCCGGTGTTGAACCACAGCGTCTTGAGCCGCGTCAGCGCCACCACCGCGCGCCGTTCGCCCTTGGCGGTGACGGCGGGATCGCGGAACTTGTTGGGATCGAGCGCGCGCGCGCCTGGCGCGGGATCGAGGGGGCGGGGAGCGAACGAGGTCATGGCGTCGTACATATCTTTCCGGGGGCGTCGCGGGAATTAAAATATCCGTGAGCGCGCCGCCGGAAAACCCCTCATTTGCCGGACTTTGCAACCGCCCGCGCGCCGGGTATCCTGGCCGCCCTGCGGGTGTAGCTCAATGGCAGAGCAGAAGCTTCCCAAGCTTACGACGAGGGTTCGATTCCCTTCACCCGCTCCAAGCTCCCCGTAGGTCGGTTTTTCGCGCTGCGATCGTCCGGCGCGTGCTTTTTTATCCCTTCCGATCCGTTCGTCGGGACTCGATTTGCGATCGAGTCGCATGCGGGTGCCGCCGATTGTCGGAGGGGACGATCCGATATATTTTCTCGGACGTTTTTTACGCGCAGCGCGGTGCAGTTCAGGGGGCGTCCGAGCGGGAAAACCGCCCGCGGCGAAGCGGCGGCGTCGCTTACGACAAGGGGTCAATTCGCTTTCTTCGCGCCGACTTCCGCCGTTCCGTTCGATTTCCGGCAATGCTCGCGCAAACCCAGGCGGTTGACATTTGTATGTACGTTCGGTAGGATTTTGAATACCAGACCATGAACGTCGCGGGGTTCGATTGGGACGGCGGAAACCGGGATAAGTGCCGAAAGCACGGGCTCTCGGTCCGCGAAATCGAGGAACTGTTCGCGGGCGAAATGACGGTTTTTCTGGACCCCGGCCACTCCCGTGACGAAGAAAGGCTGAAGGCGATCGGCAGGACGCGCGCGGGTCGGCACGTGTTTATCGTTTTCGCCTTTCGACCGCGTGGCGGAAGGTTGTTGATCCGCCCGATCAGCGCCCGCTATATGCACAAACGCGAGGTGATTCACTATGAAAAAGAAATTGCCAAGACTCGGGAGCGATAAGGCGGCGGAGGAATTCGTCGCCAAGGCCGACCTGTCCGAATACGATCTTTCCCGCGGAAAGCGCGTTCGGTTCGAATTCCAACCCAAGGGCGAGCGTATCAATATGCGGGTACCGGCGCCGCTGCTCAGGGCGGTAAAGAAGGCCGCCGCGCGGCGGGGCATTCCCTATCAGCGTTTCATTCGGGATGTCCTGGAACGGGCGCTTGAGCCGTAGGCCCGCGTCCGTAGATTTTCCGAAATTTTTCGATCCGACATGACCTCATCTTCGGGCCCTCTCTCCGGCGTGCGCGTGCTCGACCTTACCCGCGTTCTCGCCGGTCCCACCTGCACGCAGCTGCTCGGCGACCTCGGCGCCGACGTGATCAAGATCGAACGCCCGGGCGAGGGCGACGATACCCGCAAGTGGGGCCCGCCCTATCTCAAGGACAAGGACGGCCACGACAGCGCCGAAAGCGGCTACTTCCTCGCCTCCAACCGCAACAAGCGCTCGGTCACGGTCGACATCGCGCGCCCCGAGGGCCAGGCGCTGATCCGCCGCCTGCTCCGGCATTGCGACGTGCTGGTGCAGAACTTCAAGCCGGGCGGGCTCGCCAAGTACGGCCTCGATTACGAATCGCTCAAGGGCGAGTTTCCGAAACTGGTCTACGGCTCGATCTCCGGCTTCGGCCAGACCGGGCCCTACGCCAGCCAGGCCGGCTACGATTTTCTCGCCCAAGGCCAGGGCGGGATCATGAGCATCACCGGCGAGCCGGACGGCGCGCCGATGAAATCCGGCGTCGGCATTTCCGACATCGTCTGCGGCCTCTATACCGCGGTCGGGATTCTCGCCGCGCTGCGCCATCGCGACGCGACCGGCAAGGGCCAGCATATCGATCTCGCGCTGCTCGATACCACCGTCGCCTGGTTGGTTAACGTCGGCGTCGATTATTTCCTGACCGGAAAAGTGCCGAAGCGCATCGGCAACGCGCACTGGAACATCGTGCCCTATCAATTGTTGCAAACCTCCGACGGCTGGTTCACGCTCGCGGTCGGCAACGATTCGCAGTTCCGCAAGTTCTGCGAATTCGCCGGCTGCGCCGCGTTCGCCGACGACGCGCGCTTTCGCACCAACAGCCTTCGCGCCAAGCACCGCGACGACCTGATGCCGCAGATCGAAACCATCACCCGCACCCGAACCACCGACCATTGGGTCAAGGGGCTGACCGCCCTCGGCGTGCCGGCCGGGCCGGTCAACGACCTCGCGCAGGTGTTCGCCGATCCCCAGGTGCGCCATCGCGGCATGAAGATTTCCGTGCCCAACCCGGATGCCCGGGACGGCGCGGTCGCATTGATCGGCAATCCGATCAAGTTTTCGGAATCGCCGGTCGATTACCGCCGGCCGCCGCCGCGCCTCGGCCAGCACACGGACGAAGTGCTGGCCGAACTGCTCGGCCTCGGCGCGGACGAGCTTGCGCGCCTGCGCGTGGCCAAGACGATCTAACGTTTTCCCGGTGCCGCCGTTTCCAGACGTCGGGCCTCCAGAATATTATCGGGGCCGCGGTAGGACCGCTGATAAGTCAGACCGATGACATCAAGCGCCTTCCGCCATGCGGTCTCGGGTTGGCGCACGGCGAGATCGTCGGGAATTTCGATTTCGTCGAATCCGCAGGCGAGGACGAATCCGTACTGGTCGGCGATTATCGGACCGACCGCGCGCAAAATCCCGGCGTAACCGCGAAGCCGCAGCTGGCGGGCGAGGCTGTAACCGCGCCCGTCGGCGAGACCGGGGAACGTGATCGCGATCAACGCGAGTCGGGACAGCCACGGCGCGAGCACGCCGACTTCGAGCGTATTCGGCGCCTCAACGCCGAGCCCGCGCGCGAACGGTAGCGCTTCGCCCTCGGCGCCGAGCCGCGCGAGGGTGACGATCGCGCATCCCTCGGACAATGGCGCGCCGTCGGCGATCCGCCGCCAGGGATCGGACGCGAACCGGCCGGAACTAATGAGCACGGAGCGCGTCCCGAAACGCCGCGACGCCGAGGCGGCGCACGGCCTGCAAAAAAGTTTCGCCTGGGATGCGCCGCGCGAGATAGACGGCGACAAGACGTTCGATCGCGTCCACCACCTCGTCGGCGGATAGTCCCGGTCCGAGCCGTTCGCCGATGGTCGCGGTCTCGGTCGGATCGCCGCCGAGGGTGACCTGATACGATTCGGCGCCGGCCTTTTCGAGCCCCAGAATACCAATATGGCCCAAATGATGGTGCCCGCAGGCGTTGATGCAGCCGGAAATCTTGATCGACAACGGGCCGATGTCCCGCTGGCGCGCGGGGTCGGCGAAGCGACGCGCGATCGCCTGCGCCACCGGAATCGAACGCGCCGTGGCGAGATTGCAGTAATCGAGCCCGGGGCAGGCGACGATGTCGGTGATCAAGCCGGCATTGGCGGTGCCGAGTCCCGCGGCTTTCAACGTGCGCCACAAGGCGTGGAGTTCGTCCTGGCGGACATGGGGCAGGACGACGTTCTGTTCGGGAGTAACGCGAAGTTCGTCGCGGCTGAACCGGAAAGCGGCGTCGGCCAAGGTCCGCATGTCCGCCGCGCCGGCGTCGCCGGGAATTCCTCCGATCGGCTTCAGCGAGACCGTGACGATGGCATGGCCCGGCGCCTTATGGGCCAGCGTGTTGGCGTCCACCCACGCGGCGAAATCGGGGTCGAGGTGCTTATGCCGGGAGAGCGTGTCCGCATGCGCGGGAACCCAATCGTAAGCGGGCGGCGCAAAGTGGGATTCGATGCGCCGAACTTCGTCCGGATCGGCGGCAATGCTCGGCCCGTCGAGGCGCGCGAATTCTTCCTCGACCTTGCGGGCGAAGACGTCGATTCCGATATCTTGAATCAGAATCTTGATGCGCGCCTTATGGATGTTGTCGCGCCGGCCGGAGAGGTTGTAAACCCGCAGGATCGATTCGAGATAAGGCAAAAGATCCGCCTTGGGCAGGAACTCCCGCACCGTCCGGGCGATCATCGGCGTGCGGCCCTGGCCGCCGCCGACCGCGATCTGGTAGCCGATCGTGCCGTCCGGGCCGCGCCTCAGGCGTAGGCCGATGTCGTGGGCGAGCATGGCGGCGCGATCGCGCTCCGAGCCGATCACCGCGATCTTGAACTTACGTGGCAGGAACGAGAATTCGGGATGCAGGCTGGACCATTGCCGGATCAACTCGGCGGTCGGGCGCGGGTCCTCGACTTCGTCCGCCGCGACACCGGCGAGCGGATCGGCGGTGATGTTGCGGATGCAGTTGCCCGAGGTCTGGATCGCGTGCATCTCGATTTCGGCGAGATCGGCGAGAATGTCGGGCACGTCGACGAGTTTCGGCCAATTGAACTGGATGTTTTGGCGCGTGGTGAAATGGCCGTAGCCGCGGTCGTAGGTTTCGGCGATATCGGCGAGTCCGCGCATCTGGCGCGAACTCAATGTGCCGTAGGGAATGGCCACGCGGAGCATGTAGGCGTGCAGCTGTAGATAAAGGCCGTTCCTCAGGCGGAGCGGCCGGAATTCTTCGTCGCTGAGTTCGCCGCTCAGCCGGCGTGCGACCTGGGCGCGAAATTGCTCGACGCGATCGCGCACGAACCGATGGTCGTAAGAGTCGTAGCGGTACATCGAAATCACTCCGCCGGCCGGCCGAGATCGGGACGAACGCTCGGGCCGAAGAGGCGGAAGCGTTCGCGCAAGTGAATCGGCCAGGGTGCACGATCGCTGTCGAGTTCGACCTCGATCAGGTAGGGATCGACGATCAGGTTCGCGGCGAGGGCAACGCGGCCGTGAGCGAGAAGGGATTCGGATTCGTCGGGCGTGCTGGCCAGGCGCGCGCGGCGATGATCGTGGACCCAACCCGCGGGCGAGAAAAACAACACCTCGCCCGAACGCAAATCGTTGCCGGTCAGAATTTTGCCTTGCATAAATCGTATTACACGCGTGAAAAAAGTAATTGTCAATAAAACTATATAAAAATTCTGTTTTATATATTTAAATAACATTTTATATATGTAATATCCAGGGATGCCGAAGGAACTGCTTGCCAAACCCATCGGTGTCGGACCAAATCCGCCGTCTCCGGAGATGCGCCGATGATCAAGTTCACCCAAGCCCACCGGCCCGATTCCTTCATCCGGGTGCGCATCGCCTCGGTCAGCGCGATCGGCCCCGGCAAGGCCGATCTGTTGGAAGCGATCGCGGAGACCGGCTCGCTCTCGGCCGCGTCGCGGCGCCTGCGCATCAGTTACCGGCGCTCCTGGGACCTGGTGAAGTCGCTCAACGAATCCTTCCGCGCGCCGCTGGTCGATCTGATCAAGGGGGGCGCCAGGGGCGGCGGCGCGCACCTCACCGGCACGGGACGCGAGGTGCTGACGCTTTATCGACGGATGGAGTCGGCGGCCGAAGACGCGATCGCGACCGACCTCGCGGCGTTCCGCATCCTATTGCGCGAGGAAAAACCGATCGGCTGAGCCGAACATATCGGATCGATATGCACGATCGGTCCTATCGGCATCGTCCGCCCGCCGTGCTTAACTGATGCGACATCATTGGGAGTCGCGTCATGAATGTTCGCATTCGTTTTTCCGCTCTGGCCGCCGCTCTCGCGGCCGTTCTCGCGTTGCTCGCCCCGTTCGCGCCCGGCGCCTCCGCCGCGGAGCGCTTCATCACGGTCGCCAGCACCACCTCGACCGAGAATTCCGGCCTGTTCGGCCACATCCTGCCGCTCTTCACCAAGAAGACCGGCATCGCGGTGCGGGTGGTGGCGGTCGGCACCGGCCAGGCGATCCGCCTCGCCGAGCGGGGCGACGCCGACGTGCTGTTCGTCCACCATCGGCCGTCCGAGGAAAAGTTCGTGCGTGACGGCTTCGGCGTCGAGCGCTTCGACGTCATGTACAACGATTATGTGGTGGTCGGGCCCAAGGCCGATCCGGCCAAGGTCGCGGGCGGCAAGGACGCGACGGCGGCCTTCAAGAAGATCGCCGCCGCGAAGGCGCCGTTCGCCTCGCGCGGCGACAACAGCGGCACGCACAAGGCCGAACTGGAAATCTGGGACAAGGCCAAGATCGACACCAGGGGCGCCGCCTGGTATCGCTCGACCGGTTCGGGCATGGGCGCGACGCTCAACACCGCCGCAGGCATGGGGGCCTACGCGCTCGCCGATCGCGGTACCTGGATCAGCTTCAAGAACAAGGCCGACATGACGATCGTGGTCGAGGGCGATCCGGGGCTGTTCAACCCCTACGGCGTGATGGCGGTCAACCCGGCCAAGCATCCGCATATCAAGGCCAAGGACGGCCAGACCTTCGTTAACTGGCTGATCTCGGCCGAGGGCCAGGCGGCGATCGCGTCCTTCAAGCTCGACGGCCAGCAGCTCTTCTTCCCCGACGCGAAGAAGGCGCGCTCCTAGCGCCGCGCGTCCTTCCAGGCGCGAATCCGCGCCAACGTGACCGGTTGGCCGTCCGGCCCGTGGTCGAGATCGCGGGCGACGGCGAGCGCGCCGGGAAAATCGGTTTCGTCCGTCCAGGCCGACGGCGCCACCACCGTCGCGATCCCGGCGGCCCGCGCCGCGCCGAGGCCGATCAGCGAATCCTCCATCGCGACGCACGCGGACGCGGGCAGGCCGAGCCGTTCGAGGGCGACGCGGTAGACGAGGGGATCGGGCTTCTTGACGGCCGCGTCCTCGCCGGCGGCGATGGCGGCGAACCAATCCGGCGCCTCCGGCGCGAACGCGCCGCGCAGGAGACCCAGCACGTTGACCCGCGCCGTGGTGGTGGCGATGGCGAGTTTGACGCCCGCGCCGCGCGCCTCGCCGATCAGGCGCTCGACGCCGGGCCTGACCGCGGGCGGCCGCTCCGCGATCAGCTTTTGATAGAGCGCGGTCTTGGCCGCGTGCAGGCGCCGGGCGAGATCGGCGGCTTCGCGTTCGTCGGCCGGGCCGGCCTTGCGGGCGCGCATGAAACGGATCATCCGCTCGCGCCCGCCGCCGGTTTTCAGGAGTTCCCGGTACAGCTCGCGGTTCCAATCCCAGGGAAGGCCGAAGGCGCGGAAGGTTTCGTTGAAGGAAACCCGGTGCAGCTCCTCGGTTTCGGCGAGGGTTTCGTCCACGTCGAAGATCAGGGCGGCGAGCGACGTCATGAACCGGCGGGAAAAAACTGGCTGGGGCGCTAGGATTCGAACCTAGGATGGCGGTACCAAAAACCGCTGCCTTACCGCTTGGCTACGCCCCAGCAATGGGCGCCATACATAAGGGCTGCGGGCGCGCGCGGCAAGAACCCAAGAGCCCATGATTTCAAGGGTTTTGGGCCGATGTCCCCGGTCCGCGAGTCGCACTATAATCGGGCGCATGTCTGCGCGTTCCTCAACCCAAGGGAGACTCCGCATGAAAATCATCCTGGGCGCCGCGCTCGTCGCGGGCGTCGCCGTCGCATTCGCGCACCAAGCTTCGGCCGACGACGTCACCGTCAAGGTCTACCGCACGGCGGAGAAGGGCCAGGGCGCGGAAGTCGGCACCATCCGCTTCGCCGACGGCAAGCTCGGCCTCGAGATTTATCCGAACCTCAAGGGCCTGCCGCCCGGCCCGCACGGCTTCCACATTCACGAAAACCGCAGTTGCGCGGCCAAGGCTAATCCGCAGGGCCAGATGGTTCTCGGTCTCGCGGCCGGCGGCCACTACGATCCGGGCAAGACCGGCAAACACGAGGGTCCGCACTCGGACGTGGGTCACCTGGGCGATCTGCCGGTGCTCGAGGTCAAGGCCGACGGCACCGCGTCGGGCAAGCTGCGCGCCCCGCGCCTCAAGGTCGCCGACATCCGGAAGCGCTCGGTGATGATTCACGCCGGCGGCGACAACTACAGCGACCAGCCGGCGGCCCTCGGCGGCGGCGGCGGGCGCATCGCCTGCGGCGTGATTTAGCGTAGCGGCACAGAAGTGACGCGAAGCGGAAAATTTTAATCGTCTCGCTGCGCACGGCTTCTGTCGTGCTACGGGCTTGATGGATTGCTTCGCACGACTTCTGTCGTGCTACGCGGTGAGCGATCCCGCCGCGACCCACCAGCCGGGCTCGGCCCGCGCGAGCGCCGCCGCGGCCTCGCGCGCGGCGCCCTGCTCGGCGAAGAGCGCAAAGCAGGTTGCGCCCGAACCGCTCATGCGCGCGATCAGCGCGCCCGGTCGGCTGGCGAGCGCCGCCAGCACCTCGCCGATCGCCGGGCACAGCGCGCGCGCGGGCGCTTCCAGGTCGTTGCCGCGCGCTTTCAGCAGTCGCGCGAGTTGGGCGGCGTCGCCGGGCGCCTCGCTGAAGCGCGCCGGCGCGGAAAAGGGCCCGGCGCGGCGGCGGAACACCTCGGGCGTCGCCACCGCCCGGCCCGGGTTGGCGAGCACGATCGAGGTTTTCGGCAGCGGCGGCGAAGGCGCGAGTTCCTCGCCGATCCCGCCCATGAACGCGGCCCGGGATCCCAGGCACACCGGCACGTCGGCGCCGAGGCCGAGCGCGAGCGCCGCCAGCGCTTCCGGCGCCGGGTTCGCGCGCCACAGCCGCATCAGCGCGCGCAACGCGGCGGCCGCGTCGGCCGATCCGCCGCCGATGCCGCTCGCCGCCGGCAGGCGCTTGACCAGCCTGAGCGCGGCGCCGCGCGTTTCCCCGGTCAGGTCGGCGAGCGCGCGGCCCGCGCGCAGCACCAGGTTGTCGTCGCCCGCCGGAACCGCGCCCGCGAACGGCCCTTCGACCGCGAGCGACAAGGCGTCCGCCCGCGTCGCCTCGAGGGTGTCGCCGACGTCGGCGAACGCGACCAGGCTGTCGAGCACATGATAACCGTCGGCCCGCTTGCCGATCACGTGCAGGTAGAGGTTGATCTTGGCCGGCGCGGCGACGCGGATCGGTTCCGTCATCGGCGCGTCAGTGGGAACGGGTCGCGGGCGGGCCGTCGGGAAGCCCGTCCGCCAGCTTCTTGCGGATGGCGTCGATCAGGTCGGCTTCGGGCTTCAGCGTCAGCGCGCGTTCCCATTGGAAACGCGCCTCGGTCCGCCGCCCCACCCGCCAGAAGGCGTCGCCGAGGTGGTCGTTGATGACCGGATCCTCGGGGCGCAGCTCGACCGCGCGTTCCAGTTCGCGCACCGCGTCCGCCCATTGGCCGAGCATGAAGTGCGCCCAGCCCAGGCTGTCGACGATGTAGCCGTCGTCGGGGCGCAGGCTCACCGCCTTGCGGATCATCTCGGTGGCGCGGTCCAGGTTCTGGCCCTTCTCGACCCACGAATAGCCGAGGTAGTTGAGGACGTAAGGCTGCTCGGGCTCGAATTCGAGCGCCTTCAGGAAATCGGCTTCGGCGCGCGGCCATTGCTGCGAACGCTCCAGCACGATGCCGCGCGAAAAGAGCAGCGGCCAATGGCGGCGCTCCAGCGCCGGCACCCGTTCGATCGCGCGGTCGTAAGCCGCCGCCGCTTCCTTGAACTTCTTGCGCTTGCGCAGGATGTCGCCGAGCTGGATCAGGGCGTCGGCGTCCTTGGGCTCGCTTTTCGCCAGCGCCTCCAGCCGGGCCGCGGCTTCCTGGTCGCGGTCGAGGCGGTCGAGATTGGCGGCGACGCGGGCGCGGGTCGCGCGATGAAGCGGCGCCGCCGGGTTGATGGCGTCGTAGACGGCGTTGGCGTCGGCCCAGCGCTTGTCGCCTTCGAGCAGGTCGGCGAGCAGGACCTGCGCCGACGGGAAATCGGGGCGGAGGTAAAGCGCGATCCGCGCCAGCTGAAACGCCGTCTCGCGCACGTTCTGCTGGCGGAACGCGCCGGCGAGGCCGAGCAGCGCCTCGGCCGCGCCGTTGGTGGCGGACGCGATCTCCGGCTTTGGCGCACGCCCCGGTAGGGGCGTATCTTTTTGAGCGCGCGGGGATTCGCCCGCGCGACCGTTGGCTTCGACGCGCCGCCAGGCGTCGTCGAGCAGGCGCGTATCGGGGTTCTTCTCGCGGAAGGACTGGTAGACCGCCTTGGCCTTGTCGCGCTCGCCCGCGCGTTCGAGCAGGTTGCCGAGCAGCAGCGCGAGCCGCGAGGTCGGCCCGCCCTCGGCTTCGGCGATCCTGCGGTAGGCCGCCTCGGCGCCGGCCTTGTCGCCGGCGACGTCGGCGATCAGCGCGCCGTGAAGTTCGACCAGCCCCTGCGTCCCGTTGCGCTGGCCGAGCCGGACGAGCGCCGCCTCCGCCGCCTTGCGGTCGGACCGTCCCAGTTCGGCCCAGGCCGCGAGCAGCGGCCCGACCAGGCCGCCGATGCCGTCGTTGCCGAGCGCGTCGAGCCGCGCGACCGCGTCGCCGGAACGGCCGCGCTTGATCTCGTCGGCGGCGCGCAGGATTTCGGGATAGACGAGCCGGGCCGAGTCCTCCTTGGACATGCGCCCGGCCAGCTTGAGCGCGTCGGCGATCTTGCCTTCGCCGAGATAAAGAACGAACGCGCGCCGGAGCAGGTCGGGGTTGTCCGGCTCGCGCGCGAGCACGGCGGAATAGAAGGCGATGGCGCTGCCCATTTCGCGCACCGCCTGGGCGTGGCGGCCGGCGAGGTAGTTGCCGGTGGTGGTGGCGCCCGGCTTCGACGCCTCGCTCTGATCGGATTTGGGCGCGTCCGGCTTGGGCGCGGCCGCGGCCGGACCGGGAGGCGCGACGAGAAGCGTCCCGATAAGCGCGAGGGCGAGCCCCAAGGAGGCGAACGGAAGGTTTCGAATCATGGAAGCATTCTAGCGATGCGCGCGGGCGCGCTCAAACCCGTTCCCTTGCGTCCGGGAATCGGGGGGTTAAGATACGCGCCTGCGGGACACGGACCCAACGTCGTTCGAGGAGAAAAAACCATGACCGCCATGTCGCCATCCGTTCGCACCGACCCGGAAGGCTACCTGATCGACCCCACCGACTGGAGCGAGGACATCGCCCGGACCCTCGCCCAAGGCGAGGGCATAAGCCTTACGGACGAACATTGGGCGGTGATCCGCTTCATGCGTGCCTACTGGGAAGAGCACCGCATCGCCCCCGACGCGCGCTTCGTCGTCCGCCACCTGAAGGACACCCTCGGCGCGTCGCGCGACCGGCTGTTCGAGCTCTTTCCCTACGGCTACGTCCAGCAGGCGTGCAAGATCGCCGGCATGATGCGCCCGCGTTCGTGGAGCACCGGCTGATTCACATATTGGGGTAGTTCGGCCCGCCGCCGCCCTCGGGCGTTTTCCAGACGATGTTCTGGGTCGGGTCCTTGATGTCGCAGGTCTTGCAGTGGACGCAGTTCTGGGCGTTGATCTGAAGCCGCGTCTCGCCCCCGCTTTCGATGAATTCGTAGACCCCGGCCGGGCAGAAACGCGCCTCGGGCCCGCCGTAGCGCGCGAGGTTGACGGCGACCGGCACGGACTGGTCCTTGAGGGTCAAGTGGCAGGGCTGGTTTTCCTCGTGGTTGGTGCCGGACAGAAACACCGAGGACAGCCGGTCGAACGATATTTTCCCGTCGGGCTTGGGGTACGCGATCGGCCGCGCGGCGGCGGCGGGGAGAAGGCGCTCGTGGTCGGCGTGGTGGCGGAACGTCCACGGCGCGCGCCCGCGCAGTAGATAAGTATCGATCGCCGAATAGGCGATGCCGCCCCAAAGGCCCCAGCGGAACGCGGGGCGCACGTTGCGCGCGCGGGACAGATCGTCCCACACCCAGGAACGGCGCAAGGAGTCGGGATAGGCGGCGAGGACCGTGGCGCGCCCGTCCGCCTTGATCGCCGGCCACGCGGCTTCGGCGGCGCACATCGCCGACTTCATCGCCGTGTGGCTGCCCTTGATCTTGGGAACGTCGAGAAATCCGGCCGAACAGCCGATCAGCGCGCCGCCCGGAAAGACCAGTTCCGGGATCGACTGCAGGCCCCCCTCGTTGAGGGCGCGGGCGCCGTAGGCGACGCGGCGCGCGCCCTCGAACACGGCGCGGATGGCGGGATGGGTCTTGAAGCGCTGGAATTCGTCGAACGGCGAGAGGTGCGGATTGGCATAATCGAGCCCGACCACGAACCCGACCGCGACCTGGTTGTTGTCCAGGTGATAGAGGAACGAGCCGCCGTAGGTCGCGGTATCGAGCGGCCAGCCGACCGTGTGGATCACGAGCCCCGGCCGGTGCTTGTCCGGCGCCACTTCCCACAGTTCCTTGAGGCCGATGCCGTAGGACTGCGGGTCGGAATTACGACGCAGGTCGAAACGCCTGATCAGGGTTTCCGAAAGCGATCCCCGGCAGCCTTCGGCGAAGAAGGTGTAGCGCGCGCTCAAGTTAACCCCCGGCTGGTGGTTGGCGGTCGGCTGGCCGTCGCGGCCGATGCCCTGGTCGCCGGTGGCGACGCCGATGACCGCGCCTTGGTCGTCGTAGAGCACCTCGGCGGCGGCGAAGCCGGGAAAGATTTCGACGCCGAGGGCCTCGGCCTCCTTGGCCAGCCAGCGGCAGAGATTGCCGAGGCTCGCGATGTAATTGCCGCGATTGTGCATCTGGGGCGGCGTGGGAAGGCGGATTGCGCTCCCTTCGGTCAGGAACAGGAACCGGTCCTCGCTCGCGGGCGTCAACAGCGGCGCGCCGCGCTCCTTCCAGTCGGGAACGAGTTCGTCGAGCGCGCGCGGCTCGATCACCGCGCCCGACAATATGTGCGCGCCGATCTCGGCCCCTTTCTCGACCACGCACACGGACACCTCGCCGCCGTCCGCTTGCGCGAGCTGCTTCAGGCGGATCGCGCAGGCCAAGCCCGCCGGGCCGCCGCCCACGATCACGGCGTCGAATTCCATCGTCTCGCGGGTCGCTTGGGTCGTCGCTTGAGTCATGGGCCGCCTAGATAGCACATCCCCCGGCGGGGGCGATTTATAGACAAATTTTCTTTACATACCCCATGAATTAGGATAATAGACCTAATATCCCGCCGTTTTATGGACCCGGCATCTTCGCCCCGAAACGGCGGGCGGAAAGGGATTTCGCCTAGAAATGATAACGAATGATAATGAAAACCGGCTTCCGGGAACGGGTTTCGTGGCCGATCAACAGCTTAAGCCCGTTTCATCGGCATTTGTCCGGCGCCGAGGCGGCTCGCACCGGCTACGGGCCGGGCGACTTGCGGTGCCATTCGGTCGCGCGTTCGTACGCGCGCGCGGCGCGCAGCAGCGTGGTTTCCGCGAACGGCCGGGCGGCCAGCTGGAACGCCGCCGGCAGGCCGCGCCCGTCGAACCCGCACGGCACCGAAACGGCGGGCAGCGCCAGGAAATTGAACGGCCGGGTGCAATGGCCCATGGCCGTCATCTGGCGGGCGAAGCCGGGATTGGCGCCGATGTCCGATTCGGCGATGGTCGGGGGCGACGCCGTCATCACCGGCGCGTGCAGCACGTCGCAACGCGCGAACACCGCGTCGCAGAATTTTTTGACCAGGACTTTCCGCCAGGCGAGCGCCTCCAGGTAAGCGCTCGCCGGCACCAACAATCCGGCGGCGAGCCGCGCGAGCGTCTGCGGGCCGTAGTCGCGGGCGTGTCGGGAAAGCCATTGCCCGTGCGCCGCCGCGCCCTCGGTCGCCGTGATCAGCAGCGTCAGCGGATTGGCGGCGGCGATGTCGAGAATATCGACCTCGACCACGCTTGCGCCTTCGGCCCGGAATACCTCCAGGCCGGCCCGCACCAGCTTCGCCGTTTCCGGCGTCAGCGGATCGTAGAAATAGGATGTGGGCACGCCGACGCGGAGACCCCTGACTCCGCCTTCGAGTCCGGGGGCGGTCGGCTCCGCCATGCGCCGGCTCGATCCCGGATCGCGCGGATCGAACCCGGCGATTGCGTCGTAGATCATTGCGCAGTCGGTCACGGTGCGGGCGAGCGGGCCGAGGGTGTCGAGCGAGTGCGACAACGCCAGCGCGCCGTACCGGCTGACGCGCCCGTACGTGGGCTTGAGGCCGACGACGCCGCACACCGCCGCCGGAAAGCGGATCGAGCCGCCGGTATCGGAGCCGAGCGCGCCGTAAACCAGACGCGCGGCGACGGCGGCGGCCGCGCCGCTGGAGGAGCCGCCGGTGATGTGCGCCGGGTTCCACGGATTGCCGGGCGCGCCGTGATGGGCGTTGTGGCCGGTCAGCCCCAGCGCGAATTCGACCATGGCGAGGCGCGCGATTTCGACCGCGCCCGCCGCA
Organism: uncultured Hyphomicrobiales bacterium; assembly: GCA_964412955.1. Classification (GTDB taxonomy): domain Bacteria; phylum Pseudomonadota; class Alphaproteobacteria; order Rhodospirillales; family 2-12-FULL-67-15; genus 2-12-FULL-67-15. The sequence goes on along the minus strand of CAYPQV010000001.1, from coordinate 193,756 downwards.
TCGAGGCGTTCGAGCGCGGCGGCCGTCGTTTCCGCCGGGACTTTGTCGAGAAATTTCGAACCGCACCCACTCGGCCTTCCTTTACGAAAGAACATGTCCTTGTGGGCGAGCGGCACGCCGTGAAGGGCTCCGCACGCGCGTCCCTTGGCGATCTCCGCGTCGGCCGCCTTGGCCCGGCGGAGCGCGTATTCCTCGTCGAGGCCGGCGAGGCAGTTGAGCCGGTCCGGCCCGCCCAGGCGCTTCAGGCGCGCGAGCGCGGCCTCGGTCGCCTCGACCGACGTGATCCGCTTGGCGCGGATGGCGTCCGCGACCTCCGCCAACGACAGGTCGGCAATCGTTTCGTCGGCCACGCCGGTTATTCCTTTTTTTCGGGTCGGCCGAGGGATTCGAGCATATCGAGGAACCCGGTCGGATCGCGCGCCTCGTGCGCAAGCGGCGCGGCGGCTTTATGCGCGGCCTCGGCGACGGATCGGGCGAGACCGGCGGCCTCGTCGGCCATCGTTTCGGAAAGCGGGATACGGAGAACGGATTCGAGCCGCGCGCGATCGGTCATGCGCCCGAGCTTACCAATACACGATGCGAAAGACCACGCGCGCGCCTTGGGCGGCGATCGGGAAGGCGGCGCGCTCGAACGGCGGCGCGCCCAGGAACACCGGTGCGTCGTTGGAAAAGCCGTAGCCTTCCAGCGGCCAGCCGAGAAATCCCTTGTCGAAGGACCGGTTGAGGTTTTCGTCGTGGTAGGCGGCGATGGCGTAGGTGCCGGGGGCGAGGTTCGCGAACGCGCCCCGGGCGATGCCGCCCGAAGGCTTCAGTACGATCTCGGCGATTTTCCCCTCGTCGGTGGCAAAGGTGCGGGGATCGTCGAACAGCCCGACCCGGACCTCGCCCCGGTCGGAACGGAGGTTCAGCACTTCGACGGCGAGGTCGGCCGCCCAAACCCGCGCCGGGACCAGCAGCACCAGGGCGGCGAGCGCGAGCCGGATCACTTAAACGGTGAAATTGAGATAGAATCCGCGCGGCACGTTGGGCCGGAGCGGCACGCCGGAATCGAGCAGCCGCGAAAGCCGCTTCAGCGCGGCGTGCGCTTCGGGGCTGTCGCCCTCGCCGGCGTAGACGGACGCCTGGGCGCGGACCTCGGTCAGGGTCCGCTGGCTGCGAAGCTGGGCTTCGGGGAAAGTGACGCGCGCGGCGCCGATCGCGGGGATTTCGGCCATGCCCGTCACCCTAGTCCCCCCTTGGTTAACGGTTCGTTAACGGCCATCTTAGGGGGAGGGCGGACAATCCCGATGGACAGGAAAACCCAGGTCAACCTTTGGTACGTGCTGTTCGCGCTGGCGGCCATGCTGGTACTGCAAAGCGTGTGGTCGGACGCGCGCCGGATCGAGACCATTCCCTACAGCGAATTCGAGAACCTGCTGCGTCAGGGCCAAATCGAGGAAATCTTCGTCGGCGAGCGCCACATCCAGGGCACCCTCAAGACCCCGCTGGCGAGCGGTCGGAACCAGTTCATGGCGCTCCGGATCGACCCCGAATTCGCGCGCGATCTGTCGCAATACGGCGTCAAGGTGACCGGCCATCCGGAAAGCACGTGGCTGCGCGATCTGCTCTCCTGGATCGTGCCGATGGTGGTGTTCGTGCTGGTCTGGATGTTCGTGGTGCGCGGCATCGCCGAGAAGCAGGGCCTCGGCGGCGGCTTCCTTTCGATCGGCAAGAGCAAGGTCAAGGTCTACGTCGAGACCGACACCAAGGTCACGTTCGAGGATGTGGCGGGCGTCGACGAGGCCAAGCAGGAGCTGAAGGAAGTCGTCGAATTCCTCAAGGACCCGGAACGCTACGGCCGGCTCGGCGCGCGGGTGCCCAAGGGCGTGCTGCTGGTCGGCCCGCCCGGCACCGGCAAGACCCTGCTCGCGCGCGCGGTCGCGGGCGAGGCGGGGGTACCGTTCTTCTCCATGAGCGGCTCGGAATTCGTCGAGATGTTCGTCGGCGTCGGCGCGGCGCGGGTGCGCGATCTGTTCGAGCAGGCGCGCCAGAAGCGCCCGTGCATCATCTTCATCGACGAACTCGACGCGCTGGGGCGGGCGCGCGGGCTGTCGCCGTTCGGCGGCCACGACGAGAAGGAGCAGACCTTGAACCAGCTGCTCGCCGAACTGGACGGCTTCGATCCGCGCGAAGGCATGATCCTGCTCGCCGCCACCAACCGGCCCGAGATTCTCGATCCCGCGCTGCTGCGCGCCGGAAGGTTCGACCGCCAGGTGCTGGTCGACCGGCCCGACAAGATCGGGCGGGTGCAGATCCTCAACGTGCACCTCAAGAAGGCACGGCTCGGCGCGGACGTGAACCCCGAGCAGGTGGCGGCATTGACGCCCGGCTTCACCGGGGCCGACCTCGCCAACCTGGTCAACGAGGCGACGCTGCTCGCCACCCGGCGCGGCGGCGACGCGGTCGGCATGGACGACTTCACCCGCGCGATCGAGCGGATCGTCGCCGGGCTCGAAAAGAAGACGCGCATCCTGAACGCGCTCGAACGCAAGATCGTGGCCCATCACGAGATGGGCCACGCGCTGGCGGCAATGGCGCTGCCGGGCACGGACACGGTGCACAAGGTTTCGATCATCCCGCGCGGCGTCGGCGCGCTCGGCTACACCATCCAGCGCCCGACCGAGGACCGCTACCTGATGACGCGCGAGGAACTGGAGAACAAGATGACCGTGCTGCTCGGCGGCCGCGCGGCGGAGCACGTCGTGTTCGGCCGGCTTTCGACCGGCGCCGCCGACGACATGGTCAAGGCGACCGACATCGCGCGCAGCATGGTTGCCCAGTACGGCATGGGTGAGAAGCTCGGCCACGTGTCCTACGACCGGCCGCCGTCGCCGTTCCTGGAGGTGCCGGGCCTGGCGACGGCGCCCGAGCGCCGCTACAGCGAGGAAACCGCGCGCGAGATCGACTGCGCCGTGCGCGAGATCGTCGAGCGCGCGTTCCGCCGCGCGTGCGATATCCTGACCGCCAATCGCACGGTGCTGGAAGCGGGGGCGCGCGCGCTGCTCGAACGCGAGACCCTGGACGAAAAAGACCTTGCCCGCCTCGCCGAGCAATTGACGAAAGCCGCCGAATGACCCGGGCACGCGGGGATTCACCCGCCAAGCCTAATCGGTTACACTGGCGGGAACGCCCGCCACGGACGGAACCATGAGCGCCCGCCGCCCCCTTGCCGACGAACTTCCCGGTCCGCGCGCGCGCGGCTACGCCGAACGTTCGTTCATGGGCGGCACGCGGATCGGCTCGCGCGCGGGCCTGCTGGTCTTCGTCGGGCTGGTGCTGATCGGCGGCCTCGGCGGCGTTCTCTATCGCATCGACCTGCTGGTCGAACGCGCCCTCGGCGAAACGGCCCAGGCGCATCGGCTCGCCCGACTCGCCGAAACGGCGCGGCGCGAGACCCTGCAACTCCGCGTGCACGAAAAGGATTTCCTGCTGCGCAAGGACCCGGCGGCGAGCGAAACCCTGGTCGCCGCGAGCGAGCAGGCGGCGCGCACCCTCGATGCCCTCTACGGCCTGCCGGCGGCCAAGCCGCTGCAATCGCACGTCGCCACGGTGCGCGACGGGCTCGCCCAGTACGGTTCCCACTTCGCCGAGGCGGTCAAGATCGAAACCCTGATCGGGCTTTCCGCCGACCAGGGCCTGCGCGGGGACGTGGCCAAGACCGCGGGCGCGCTGGAAGCCCGGTTCCGCGAGCTCAATCTCGCCGCCGCGATGACCCAGATCGCGCGCGTCAACCGCATCGTGCGCGAATCGCTGCTGCCGGAGACCAAGGTCGATCACGCCCTGATCGAGAAGAACTACGAAACGCTCCGCCTGCTGGTCGCCGCCGCGCAGGTGACGCCGCGCGACAAGGCCGCGCTGGAGGCCTCGATCAAGACCCACGAAACCGACGCCGGGGCGCTGACCAACGCGCGGCTCAAGATCGACCGCGAAACCCGCGCCTTCGACGAGGTCTTCGCCTACATGGGGCCGAGCCTGGAGGAAATCGTGCTCGCCGCCGAGCGGGCGACGGCGCTCGCGGCCGAGAACGTGGCCCGCACGCGCGCCTTCGCCCGGGTCGCGGTCGCGGGCGGCGCCGGCGGCATCCTGATCTTCCTGGTGCTGTTCGCGGCGCTGCTGCTGCGCAGCGTCTATGCGCCGGTCCGCCGGGTGGCCCTGGCCGCCGCGCGCCTCGCCGCGGGCGAGCGCGACGTGCCGATCCCGGTGCGCGGCAACGTCGACGCGGTCGGCCATGTCGCGCGCGCCCTCGACCAGTGGGCCGCGACGCTGGACGAGCTCGACCGCGTGCGGGCCGAACTCGACGACGCCAAGCGCGCGCTCGCGGAGGCGCACGCGGCCGCGCCGGCGCCCGCCGCCGAAGCCCCGGCGCCGATGTTGTTTCCCGAACTTGCGCCTGCGCCCGAACCCGCGCCGATTCCGCCGCCCGCGCCCGTCGAAGAGGCCGCTTCTCCGTTGTTCGCGCCGCCGCCGGAACCGCCGTCGGAGTTGCCTCCGGAATCCGGCGAGGACGTCGCCGGGCTCGGCCATCCCAAGGGGCGGTTCGCGAGCCTCGGCCAGAAGCTCGCCCATTTCAGCCGCGCGGTCAGCAACGCGACCCGCGACGTGGAACGGACCGAGGACCTGGTGCGCGGCATCGCCGAGGCGACCGAGAAGGTGATCGAGATGGGCTCGCTCGTCGCCGCCATCCGCGACCAGGCGAACCTGATCGCCTTCAAGGCGGGCGTACGCGAAGCGCGCACGCCGGGCGGCGCGGAAGACAACCTGGTGCTGTTTTCGCCCGACGTGAAGCTGCCGGCGGATTCCGCCGAAGCCCAATCGAGCGCCCGCTTCGATCAGATGCGTGACATGGTCGATCGCGCCGAGCGCACGGTTCAGGCCGCGCACGCCGCGCTGGTCGGCGTCACCGGGATCGCGCAGGAGGTGGCGGCGGGGGCCTCGAACCAGGCGCTGGACGCGACCCAGCAGCTGCTGTCGCAGTCCGAGTATCTCCACCACATGCTCGACGACGTGCTGGCGCGGGTGCGCCCGGCGACCGCCGCGCCCACCAAGGACGCGCCGCGCAAGCCCGAAGGCGGCAAGGGCGGCGGGAAGCCGTGATCGGCTAGCTAAGCGCGCTCTTTCAGGATCGCGACGCCGGGCAGGTCCTTGCCTTCGAGCCATTCGAGGAACGCGCCGCCCGCGGTCGAGACGTAGGAGAAGTCCTCGACCACGCCCGCGTGCGCCAGCGCCGCGACCGTGTCGCCGCCGCCGGCGACGCTGAGCAGCTTGCCCGCCTTGGTCAGTTTCGCCGCTTCGCGCGCGATGGCGTTGGTGCCGGCGTCGAACGGCGGAATCTCGAACGCGCCGAGCGGGCCGTTCCAGACCAGCGTGCGGCAGTCGGCGAGGGTCTTGGCGAGATCGGCGATCGATTTCGGCCCGACGTCGAGGATCATGGAATCGGCCGGCACCGCGTCGAGGGCGACGGCGCGCGCGGCCGCGCCTTCCTTGAATTCGCGGGCGACGACCGCGTCCGCCGGCAGCACCACCTGGCAGCCGCGCTTGGCGGCGGCTTCGCGGATGGCGCGCGCCTGGATCGCCATGTCCTTTTCGCAGAGCGACTTGCCGACGTCGACTCCGGCCGCGAACAGGAACGTGTTGGCCATGCCGCCGCCGATGATCAGCACGTCGACCATGGCCGCGAGGTGGCCGAGCACCTCCATCTTGGTCGAAACCTTGGCGCCGCCGACCAGCGCCGCGAGCGGCCGCTTGGGCGCTTCCAGCGCGCGGCCCAGCGCTTCCAGTTCCGCCTGCATCAGCCGCCCGGCGGCGGCGGGCAGAAGGCGCGCGATCGCCTCGGTCGAGGCGTGCGCCCGGTGCGCGCAGGAAAACGCGTCGTTGACGTAGAGATCGCCGAGTTCCGCCAGTTGGCCCGCGAACGCGGAATCGTTTTTTTCCTCCGCGCCGTGGAAGCGGAGGTTTTCCAGCACCGCCACCTCGCCGTCCTTGAGGCCGGCGACGGTCGCGGCCGCCGGCGCGCCGACGCAATCCGTCGCGAACGGCACCGGGCGGCCCATCACCTTGCCGAGCGCGTCGGCGACCGGCTTCAACGACATGTCCGGCACCGGCTTTCCCTTGGGGCGGCCGAAGTGGGCGAGCACCACCACCTTGGCGCCCTTCTTCGCGAGTTCGCGGATGGTCGGCGCGGTGCGTTCGAGCCGGGTCAGGTCGGAGACCTGGCCGTCCTTCATCGGCACGTTGAGATCGGCGCGCACCAGCACGCGCTTTCCCTTCACGTCGAAGTCGTCGATGGTCTTGAACGGATTTGCCGCCATGATCGGGCCCCCTGCGTCCGCGTCATTTACATTCCAAAACCCTAATATGGAAAGGGCTTCCCCGACAACAGGGAAAAGTCGGGCGGAATCAGCGCGCGGGCAGGGGGCGATAGGGCGCTTTTTCGCAAGCCCCGCGCAACGTGGTCTCGATCCGGGTGCGCCCGTCGACCAGCACGTTCGTTTCGGCGAGCGCGAGCGTGCCGAGGTCGAGGCTGAGCCCGCTGCCCTTGACGTGTTCGGTGCCGTGACGGAACTCGTTTGGCCCCGTCAGCTGAGCGGAGCCCGCGTCGAGGGCGCGGAGAGATTCGACCCGGCCGGAGGAATACTTGCGCGACGAATCCTCGAACACGAAAAATTTCCGGGCGCCCAAATCGACGCTCACGATCAAGGCGTGGTTGCGCGTCGCGGGGGCACCCGCGTCGATCTTCTCGGTTTCGGTGACGCGGCAGTCGAGGGTGAACGCCTCGGCGGCGCGGGCGGACGCGCCGGGGACCGCGAGGGCGGCGAGGGTCAGTCCGATCGCGATCGCGCGGCGTGTCATGGAAGGCAATCTTCCGCTTCAGCGTTTGCGCGCCAGGGCGTCGGCCTTGGCGAGCGCTTCCTTGGCCTTGTCGGCCTGGCCGAGCACTTCGTAGGAGCGTGCGAGCATGCGCCAGCCCTCGATGTCGTCGGGATTGTCCTTGAGGCGCTGGGCGAGGCGCTCGACCATCCCGCGAATCATTTCTTCCTGGCCGGCGGAAAGCGCCGCCTCGCCGGCCGGCGGGCGATCGACGGATTCCTGGCGCTGCGGGACCGCCGCCGACGGTGCCAGCGGTGCACTTTGCTGCAGGGCGCGCGCCTGGGCGGAAGGCGCGAACGAGTCCGGCTTCACGCCCAACTGCTTGGCCGCTTCCGCGATCTGCTCGCGGATCATCGGCACCCATTCGGCGTCGGCGGGCGAAAGCGCGATCAGGTCGGTCCATTCCTGCGCCGCGCCCTTGAGATCGCCGCTTTGCGCCTTGGCGACGGCGATGTAGTAGCGCGCGCGCGGCTCGCGCGGATCGGCGGCGATCACCTCGTTGAGGATCTTGAGGGCCAGCGGCGGCACCGTGCTGCCGTTGGCCAGGATCAGGGCTTCGGCTTCCTCGGTCGCGATCCGGGGATCGCGGTCGGCGGCGTTGGCGCGGGCGAAGGCGGCGGCCGCGTCGTTGTAGCGCTCCATCACCATGTAGGTGCGCCCGAGCATCAGCCAGCCGCGCTGATCGTCCGGTTCGCGGCGGAGACGTTCTTCCAGGCGGACGAGCGCGGCGTCGAGGTCGGGAATCTGCTCGCGCAACCGCGCCTCGGCCGACGGGCTCCCCGCCGCCTCGGGGGAAACGGGCCGCGCCGCCAGGGGCGCGTCCGGCATTCCGGCCGCGCCGAGCACCAGGTACACGATCGCGGCGGCGATGGGCGCCCCGGCGGCGGCGGCCACCACCGCCCAGCGCCCTTTTCCGGACGGGCGCGCGGCCCGTTCGGCTTCGTCGGCGGAGGCGAGGATGCGCCGTTCGACTTCGAGGCGCGCCGCTTCCGCCTGCTTCGCATCGAGCAGTCCGCGCTCCTTGTCGCGTTCGATTTCGGCGAGCTGGTCGCGGAACACGGCGAGGTCGAACTCGGCGCGGGTCGCCGGTCGGTGCGCGCGCCGGAGCAGCGGCGACACGAGCAGAGCCGCGGCGGCACCCGAAAGCAGTATGGCGAACAACACGAACTCGGTCATGGCCCGGCGTCTTTCGCGTCGCCCTTGAGGAGGGCGGCGAGGCGACGCTTTTCCGCCTCGGACAGCGGCGCCGCCGCGGTTACGGCCGGGGACTTCCGCCGGCGCTGGAAGAAGGCGAACGCCGCGAAAACCGCGCCGAGCGCGATCGCCGCCGGACCCAGCCACAACGCCACCGTCGCCGCCTTGAGCGGCGGCTTCAACAGCACGAAGTCGCCGTAGCGCGACACCACATAGGCGATCACGTCGTTGTCCGAATCGCCCGCCCTGATCCGGTCGCGCACCAGAAGGCGCAAGTCGCGCGCCAGCTGCGCGTCGGAATCGTCGATCGACTGGTTCTGGCAGACGAGGCAGCGGAGGTTCTTGCTGATGTCGCGCGCGCGCGCCTCGTCGACGGGATTGGGCAGGACCTCGGACGGATCGACCGCGCGCGCCGAAGGCGCGGAAACCAGCGCGAGCGCGGCGACGAGGGCGAGAGCGAGAACGCGATTCATGACCCGCGCGCCTCCCGGCGAAGTTCCTGGATCAGCGGCCACAGCGTCTTGTCCCAGGCTTCGGGCGTGATCGGGCCGACGTGCTTGTAGCGGATCACGGCGTTGCCGTCGACGATGAAGGTTTCCGGCGCACCGGTCACGCCGAACGCGATCGCCGCGCGGCTGCGGGGATCGTCGCCGATCAGCGTGTAGGGATCGCCGTAGCGCTTGAGCCAATTGGGTCCGGCGTCGGGGCTCTCCTCGCGCCAATCGATGCCGTAGAGCGGGATCAGACCGCGTTCCTTGATCTTCATCAAGAACGGGTGTTCGACCTGGCAGGCGACGCACCACGATCCGAAGATGTTGACCAGCGACACCTGGCCTTTCAGGTCGGCGCTGGAAAATCCCCGCGCTCGTCCCTTGATCGGCGGCAACTCGAAATCCGGCACCGGCTGGTTGATGAGGACCGAACGAAGCACGCGCGGGTCCTTGGTCAGACCGACGGCGAAGAAGCCGGCGAGACCGACGAAAATCAGCAGCGGGAGCAGCAGCCAGGCGCGCCGGTTCATGGCCGATTCATGGGATGAGGGTCATGCCTTGGCCGCGACGGCGGCGCGGCGGATCCGGTCCGGGGCGCCGACGCGGTAGCGCCGATCGGAAACGCTCAAGACGCCGCCCAGAATCATGGTCATCGCCCCGATCCACATCCACGCCACCAGCGGATTGAAATAAAGGCGCGTGACGTAGGCACCGGCACCCTCGGCGTCGCCGATCACGACGTAGAGATCGCCCGCGAGCGTCGAGCGGATCGCCGCTTCCGTCGTCGGCATGCCCTGAACGTTGTAGACGCGCTTTTCCGGGCGCATGACGGCGATGTCCCGCCCGTCCCGGCGGGCGACGAACAGGCCTTCGGTCGCGGTGTAATTGGGCCCGCGGATTTCGCGCGCCCCCCGGAATTCGAGGGCGAAGCCGCCGACCGCGGCGGTCTCGCCCGGGCGCATGGCCTGGATTTTTTCTTCCTTCCACGCCGTGCCCGCCATGCCGGCGATGGCGAACGCGAGACCCAGGTGCGCCAAGGTCATGCCGAGACTCGCGCGCGGGATGCGGCGGAAGCGCGCGAAACTTTCGGCGGCGGGCGCGCGGAACAGGCGCGTGCGCTCGGCGAGTTCGGCAAGCGTGCCGAGCGCCAGCCAGGTCGCGAGCGCGAGGCCGAGCGCGCCCAAGGGTTCCTTGGTGCCCATCAGCCAGAGCGCGAGCGCCCCCGCCGCGAACGCGGCAAAACCGGCCCCGGCGAGACGGGCAAGCGCCGGCACGGCCTCGGCCCGCTTCCAGCCCAGGAACGGCCCGATCGCCATGACCGCGATCATCGGCGCCGCGAGCGGGATGAATACGGCGTTGAAGAAGGGCGGGCCCACGGAAATCTTGCCCGCGCCGATGGCGTCGATGAACAGCGGATAAAGCGTGCCGAGCAGGACGGCGGCCGCTGCGGTCGCGAGCAGCAGGTTGTTGAGGAGCAGGCTTCCTTCGCGCGACACCGGCTGGAACAGCCCGCCGCCCGCGAGCTTGGGCCCGCGCCACGCGAACAGCGCGAACGATCCGCCGGTCACCAGCACGAGAAGAAGGAGAATGAACACGCCGCGCTTGGGATCGGTCGCGAACGCGTGCACCGACGTGAGCACGCCCGAGCGCACCAGGAAGGTGCCGAGCAGGCTGAGCGAGAACGCGAGGATGGCGAGAAAGACGGTCCAGCCCCTGAGCGCGTCGCGCTTCTCGACCACGATCGCCGAATGCAGCAGCGCGGTACCGGCGAGCCACGGCATGAACGAGGCGTTCTCGACCGGGTCCCAGTACCACCAGCCGCCCCAGCCGAGTTCGTAATACGCCCACCACGAGCCGAGCGCGATGCCGCCGGTCAGGAAGCACCACGCCGCCAGCGTCCAGGGGCGCACCCAGCGCGCCCAGGCGGCGTCGACCCGGCCTTCGATCAGGGCGGCGATGGCGAACGAAAACGCCATCGAGAACCCGACGTAACCGAGGTACAGCATCGGCGGATGGAAGGCGAGGCCGGGGTCCTGCAGCAGCGGATTGAGGTCGCGGCCGTCGGCGGGCGCGGGCACCAGGCGCGCGAACGGATTCGAGGTCAGCAGCATGAAGAGATAAAAGCCGATCGCGACCGCCGCCTGCACCGCGAGCACGCGCGCGCGGAACGCGGGCGGCAGGTTGCCGCCGAACAGCGCGACCGCGAGACCGAACACGGCCAGAATCAGCACCCAGAGCAGCATCGAGCCCTCGTGGTTGCCCCACACGCCGGAAATCTTGTAGAGCAGCGGAATCGCGGAATTGGAATTGCCCGCCACCACCTGGAGCGAGAAGTCGGACACCACGAACGAATAGGTCAGGGCGCCGAAGGCGAACGCGACCAGCAATGCCTGCGCGAGCGCGGCGGGGGCATCGAGGGCCATCAGCGTCGCGTCGCCGCGGGTCGCGCCGATCAGCGGCAGCGACGCCTGGACGACGGCGACCATGAGGGCGAGAACGAGGGCGAAATGTCCGGCTTCGGCGATCATGGCTTGGTTCCCTTGCTCTCGGGGTTTCCGTCCGGTTTCCATTGGCCGGATTTCTTGATCGCGTCGGAAACCTCGCGCGGCATGTAGTTCTCGTCGTGCTTGGCGAGCACCTCGTCGGCGGTAAACGCGCCGTTCGCGAACTTGCCCTGGACCACGACCCCTTGGCCCTCGCGGAACAGGTCGGGAAGAATCCCGCGATAGCCGACCGCGACCGTTTGCGCCGTGTCGGTGATGCGGAAGCGGACCAGCCCGCCGCCCGCCTTCTCGACGCTGCCCGCCTCGACCAGGCCGCCGACGCGGATGCGCCGGTCGGGCGCGGGCGGCTTGGCGACGATGTCGCTCGGGCTGTAGAAGAAAACGATGTTCTCCCGGAGCGCGCTCAGGACCAGGCCGGTCGCGGCCGCGAGCAGCGCCATGGCGATGCCGACGAAGACGAGGCGGCGGTGCTTCGGTTTCAGGCCGGATTTCATCGCGAACCCTTCCCGTGTCTTTCCATTTCGGCGAGCGCCTGTTCGTTGCGCTTGAGCTGGCGGTCGCTCGCGAACCAGACCAGGATCAGAACGGCGAGCGTCACGGCGAAGCTCGGCCAGACGAAGGCGCCGTAGCCGCCCATGGCGATATACGAGGCGAGATCGCTCACGACGCGGCCACCCGGGTTTCGCGCAGCCGCGCGGCGCGGATCTTGCCGGCCGCGATCTCGGCCCGGATGCGGATCAGGAGAACCCAGACGTAATAGGCCTTGAACGCGAGCGCCATCAGGAGCAGCGGCGCCAGCATGCTTTCGTGGATGGCGGGCCCGCCCGCGCGCAGCACGCTCGCCGGCTGGTGCAGCGTGTTCCACCAGTCGACCGAAAACTTGATGATCGGCACGTTGACGAAGCCGACCAGGGCGAGCACCGCCGAAGCCTTGGCCCCGCGCGTCGGGTCGTCGAACGCGCCGTTGAGGGCGATGTAGCCGAGATAGAGGAAGAACAGCACCAGCACCGAGGTCAGCCGCGCGTCCCACACCCACCACGTCCCCCACATCGGCTTGCCCCAGAGCGAGCCGGTCAGCAGCGCGAGGAAGGTGAACGCGGCGCCGACCGGCGCGGTCGCCTTGGCGGCGAGGTCGGCGAGCGGGTGCTTCCAGATCAAGGCGACGGCGGACGCCCCCGCGAGCGCGGTGTAGCAGAACAGCGCCATCCACGCCGACGGCACGTGGACGTACATGATGCGCACGCTTTCGCCCTGCTGGTAGTCGGCGGGCGAGGCGAAGAGGGCGAGATAGAGGCCGGCGGCGGCGGCAACCAGCGCGACGCCCGCCGCCCACGGCTGGACGGCGCGGGCGAGCCGGAGAAATCGGGCGGGGTTGGCGAACCAATCGAGGCGTTTCATGGGCGCATTGTCGGCTAAAAGATATGTACGTTCCAGGGGGCGATCATTCCAGGGCCCGACCGATCATTCCAAGGCCTGGCGGATCGCCGCGGCGGCGGCCCAAGGGGCCAGCGCCAGCGCCGCGAGGAACATGCCGCCGAGGATCAGGAGCGAGGCGGCGGGCGACAACCCTTGCGCCGCCATTTCGACCGCCGAAACCCCGAACACCAGCACGGGAATAAAGAGCGGCAGCACCAGGAGCGCCAGCAGCACGCCGCCCCGGCGCGCGCCCAGGATCAACCCGGCGCCGATCGCCCCGATCAGGCTCAGCGTCGGCGTGCCCAACAGCAACGCGCCGATCAGCACCCCAAGGACGTCGGCATGCATGTTCATCATCACCGCGAGCGCCGGCGCCGCCACCGCCAGCGGCAGGCCGGTCGCCAGCCAATGGGCGAGGACCTTGGCCAACGCGACCGCCGCGAGCGGCATCGGCGTCAGCGCCAGCAGTTCGAGACCGCCGTCCTCGTAGTCGGCCTGGAACAGGCGTTCGAGCGCGAGCATGGAGGCGAGCAGCGCCGCCACCCACACCACGCCGCCGCCGATGCGGGCGAGGACGTTGGGCTCCGGCCCGACCCCGAACGGGAACAGCACGACCGCGATGACGAAGAAGGCGAGCGTCATCAGGGTGTCGGTGCCCTGGCGGAAGGCGAGGCGCGCGTCGCGCCGGACGATGGCGAAGAACGGATTCATGCCGCCGCCCGCGCGTGCGCCGAAAGATCGAGGAAGGCGGCATCCGGGACGTCGAGGCCGCCGTGGGTCGAAAGCACCACCATGCCGCCGCGCGCGCGATGATCCGCGATGGCGCGCCGGAGGCACGCGAGCGAATCGGAATCGAGCGCGGTCGCGGGCTCGTCGAGCAGCCAAAGGTCGGCGCGCGACGCGGCGAGCCGCGCCAGGTTGACCCGGCGGCGCTGGCCGGCGGACAGAAAACGTCCGGGCACCTCGGCGAGCGGCGCAAGCCCGAACGCGGCGAGGCCGGCGCCCGGGTCGCCTGAGCCGCGCAACGCGGTCCAGAACGCGACGTTCTCGCGCGCGGTGAGCGCGGGTTTCACCGTGTCGCCGTGACCGACGTAGTGCAGGCGCGCGTTGTGGCTTTCGGGATCGTCGGCGATGTTTTCGCCGTTCCAGCGGATCTCGCCCTCGGCCGGGCGGCCGAGCCCGGCCATTAGGCGCATGAGCGAGGTCTTGCCCGAGCCGTTGGCGCCGGTCAGCACCAGGACCCGGCCGGGATCGAGCGCAAAGGCGAGGTGCGCGAACACCCGCCGCTCGCCGCGGACGCAGGTCAGGTCATGTCCGGTGAACAGCGGCATGGATCAGCCTTAACATGGGGACGGGCATGGGGCGGCGGACGAGCGCCCGCGCACCGTATCCGAAAAAGAATGGCGTTTGAAGGACGGGGTAAGCCCGGTTTCCCGCCGAAAAAAACCGGCGGCCGGAGGAGGCCGGCCGCCGGGGTGTGGGTCGCGCGTCCACAGGTGTCCCGGGTGGACCCTCCGTGCCCAATGGGGATGCGCACGAGGCTCCGGGGTGCCGGGTGGAACCGGAAGGGGAGCCGGTCCCGCACCTTTTATGGCGGGAATTATAAACGATGTTTCCGGCCGGAAAACGCCCGCGCCTTCACAACGCCGTGAGACGTCGTTCACCGTCACGCGAGCTTGCGCTTGTCCTCGATCACCTTGCCGTCGTTGGGGAGGCTGCCGGGCGCGACGAACGCGGCCGCGCCGCGCAGCTTGCACACCGCCTGGATCGTTTCGGCGATCCGCTCGCCGAGGCCCGCGGGCGGGGTCGCGGCCTCGACCATGAGCGTCATGGTGTCCCTGCCGTCTTCCTGATCGACCACCAGGCGGGCTTTTTTGATTTCCGGATGGCGCTTCAGCACGTCGGCGATCTGCGCGGGGTGCACGAACATGCCGCGCACCTTGGTGGTCTGGTCCGCGCGACCCATCCAACCCTTGAGGCGCGGCCCGGTGCGCCCGCACGGGCTGATCCCCGGCAACATCGCCGACAGATCGCCGGTCGCGAACCGGATCAGCGGGTATTCGCGATTGAACAGGGTCGCGACCACTTCGCCCACTTCGCCCGGCGCGACCGGATCGCCGGTGCCGGGGCGGACGATTTCGACGATCAGGCCTTCCTCGACGATGAATCCTTCCCTGGCTTCCGATTCGTAGCCGATCAGGCCGAGATCGGCGCTGGCGTAGCATTGATAGACGTCGATGCCCGCGCTTGAAAGTTCGGCGCGCAAGGCGGGCGGCAACGCCTCGCCCGCGACCAGGGCGCGCTTGAGGCTGCCGAGGTCGGCGCCGGTCTCGCGGCCCTTCTCCAGGATGATCTTCAGGAACGACGGCGTGCCCATGTAGCCGGTCGGGCGCACGTCGGCGATGGCGCGAACCTGAAGCTCGGTCTGGCCGCCGCCCGCGGGAAAGACCGCGCAGCCGACCGCGTGCGCGCCCGCTTCCATCATCGCGCCCGCCGGGGTGAAGTGGTAGGCGAAGGCGTTATGCACGATGTCGCCTTCGCGGAAGCCGGCGGCGTACACCCCGCGCGCGGTGCGCCACCAGTCGGCGCCGAAACCTTCCGGGTCGTAGGTCGGGCCGGGGGATTGGTAGATGCGGGCGAGCTTGCCGGGCGTGACGGCGGCGAGCCCGCCCAGCGGCGGATCGGTTTTTTGCAGGTTCACCAAATCCGATTTGCGGGTGACCGGCAGTTTGGCCAAACGGGCGCGGTCGCGCACCTCGGCCGGGTCGACGTCGGCGAGAAGCCGGGCGAAATAGGGCGCATGGGTCTTGGCGTGGCGGATGTGGTCGGCGAGCCGGGCGAACTGGTCGCGTTCGCGCGCCGCCGGATCGCGGGTTTCGAGGGAATCGTAATAACGGCCGGCCGGCGCGGCGGACATGGCGCGCGCCTTACGACAGCCAGCGCTTGCGGCGGCGGTAGTGCTTGACGTCGCGGAAGCTCTTGCGCCCGCCGCCGCCGAAGCCGAGATAGAATTCCTTGACGTCCTCGTTCTCGCGCAGTTGCGCCGCGTCGCCGTCCATGACCACCCGGCCGTTTTCCAGGATGTAGCCGTAGGTCGCGTACTTGAGCGCGATGCGGGTGTTCTGCTCGGCGAGCAGGATGCTCACCTTTTCGTCGCGGTTGAGGCGCTCGACGATCTCGAAAATTTCCTCGACCAGCTGCGGCGCGAGGCCCATGGAGGGCTCGTCGAGCAGGATCATTTTCGGATTCGCCATCAGCGCGCGGCCGATGGCGGTCATCTGCTGTTCGCCGCCCGAGGTGTAGCCGGCGAGCGAGTCGCGGCGCTCTTTCAGGCGGGGAAAGTAGTGATAGACCTTTTCCAGGCTGTTCTTGACCGCGTCGCGGCCGTCGCGGCGGGTGTAGGCGCCGGTGAGGAGATTTTCCTCGACCGTCAGGTGCTCGAAGCAATGGCGTCCTTCCATCACCTGGATGACGCCGCGCTTGACCAGATCGGTCGGGGTCAGGCGGTCGATCCGCTCGCCGCGGAACGTGATGCCGCCCTTGGTCACCTCGCCGCGCTCGGCCCCGAGCAGGTTGGAGACGGCCTTGAGCGTGGTGGTCTTGCCCGCGCCGTTGGCCCCGAGGAGGGCGACGATGCCCCCCTCGGGAACCTGGAGCGAGACGCCTTTCAGCACCAGGATCACGTGATCGTAGATGACCTCGACGTTGTTGACGTCGAGCAAGGCCCCGGCGGTCACGGCGTCCCCGCGCGTTCGCTGCGTATGGCGCGCGCCTACATTTCCTTCGAGCAATCGCGCAAGGCGATGTTCTTCTCCTTGGCGTATTGCGTCGACGAAGCCTCGATCATCGGCCGGACGATGGACTGGTCCGAATCGATCCAATCGGACACGTTCTTCCAGCCTTTGCCGGTCCATTGCACGAAGCGGGCGCGGCCCGAGCCTTCGTGGTCGGCGCAGGATACCTTCATCGGCGGCACCAGGCCGGTGGCGCCGATCGACTTGATGTAGTCGTTGGTGAGATCGAGGTTTTCGATGCCCCAACGGACCTGTTCGCCGGTGAGCGGCTTCTTGCCGTATTTGCCTTGCGCCTTCTTGATCGCTTCGACGACCAGGACGGCGTTCACCAGTCCGCGATTCCACATGATGGTGCCGACGGCGGCCTCGGGGCCCGCGCCTTCCTTCTTGGCGTAGACATGCTTGAGGATGTCCTGGACGACCGGGAAGTCCTTGCCCGCGCCGTGGAAACTGGCGCAGATGTAGTTGGCGGCCGCGTCGCCGGCGGGCACGGTGTCCTGCTCGGCGCAACTCCACCACACCCCGATCAGCTTCTCGCGCGGGATCGCCATGCGGGCGGCGGTTTCGATCGCCACCTTGTTCATCACGCCCCAGCCGCGCACGATCACGAAGTCGGGCCGGTATTGGCGGATCTGCTGCCAGATGGCGGTCTGGTCGGTCATGGCCGCGCCGCCGACGGCATAGGACTTGAGGTCGAAGCCGTACTTCTTGGCCTGCGCTTCGAGCACCGGCAGGGTTTCCTTGCCGTAGGCCGAGTCGTGGTAGAGGTTGGCGATCTTCTTGCCCTTGAGCTTGTCCATGCCGCCCAACTGCTGGCCGATGAACTTGATCTTGGTCGTGCTCTGCGACCAGTAGTTGGTCACCAGCGGGAAGATGTAGGGGAACACGCGGCCGTCGGTCGCGTCGGTGCGGCCGTAGCCCATGGAGATGACCGGAACCTTGTCGACCGCGGCGCGGTCGATCACCGCGTAGGTCAGGCCGGTGCCGAGCGGGTTGAACACCGCCGCGCCGGTCGGGCCCTTCTTCTTCAGCTTCTCGTAGCATTCGACGAAGCGGTCGGGCTTGTATTCGGTTTCGCATTCTTCCCAGACCAGCTTGACGCCGCCGACGCCGCCGTCGCGGGCGTTGATCATCTTGAAGTAGTCGACGAAGCCGTCCATGAACGGCTGGCCGTTCACCGCGAACGGTCCGGTGTCGTAGGTGGTCACCGGAATGAACTGCTCGTTTTGCGCCCAGGCGGGCATCGCGGCGAACGCCGCGACCGCGGCGGCGCCGGCGAGATTCAAGACGCACTTTTTCACGTTCATGGGATCCTCCCTAGGGTGTGAACACGAGTACGTGTTTCGTTGTTGGTATTGCCTCAAATCTAACACGCGGCTCGATCCCCCCGCAATCAGTACGGGAACGGCCAAAGCCGCAGCTTCTCCTTGGCGATCTGCCACAGGCGCGCGAGGCCGTGCGGCTCCACGATCAGGAAGAACACGATCAACGCGCCGAAGATCATGTACTGGGTATGCGTGACCACGTGCGCCGGCAACGTGCCGCCGGTGAGAAAGTAGCCGACGTTGGTGATCAGAATCGGCAGCAGGACGATGAAGCCCGCGCCGAGGAACGACCCCAGGATCGACCCCAATCCGCCGATGATGATCATGAACAGGAACTGGAACGAACGATCGACGCCGAAAGCGTCGGGCTCGACCGTGCCGAGGTACAGATAGGCCCACATCGCTCCCGCGACGCCGCAGTAGAAGGAACTGACGGCGAAGGCGGACAGCTTGGCGCCGAGCGGGGAAATGCCGATGATTTCGGCGGCGATGTCCATATCGCGGATCGCCATCCATTTGCGGCCGATGTTGCCGCGCACCATGTTTTTGGCGGCGAGCGCGAGCACCGCGACCACCGAAAGGGTGAAGATGTAGCGGCTGACCGAACTGTCGATCGGGATGCCGAACACCTGCATCGGCGGCGCGGTGATGACGCCGGACGGCGAGTAGTTGGTGAACCAGCCGACGCGCGTGAACAGCCAGACCAGAAAGAACTGCGCCGCCAGCGTCGCCACCGCGAGATAAAACCCCTTGATGCGCAGGCTGGGAATGCCGAACAGCACGCCGACGCCGGCGGTGATCAGGCCGGACAACGCGAAGTTGACCAGCAGCGGCACTTCCGGCAGGCGGATCGAAAAATTGTAGGCGGCGAATGCGCCGACCGCCATGAACCCGGCGGTGCCGAGGCTCAACTGTCCGGCGTAGCCGGTGAGGATGTTGAGGCCGATCGCGCCCAGCGAGTAGATCAGGAACGGAATCAGGATCGAGCGCAGCCAGTAATCGTCGGCGATCGTCGGGATGACGGCGTAGGCGACGACCAGCGCGACCGCCATCCCCCAGCGATCCAGCGGCAGCGGAAAGATCGCCTGGTCGGCGGGGTAGGTGGTCTTGAACAGGCCGGCCTCGCGGTAAAACATCGTTCACACCCGCTCGATGATCTTCTCGCCGAACAGTCCCTGCGGCCGGAACAGCAGGAAGACCATGGCGAGCATGTAGGGGAACCAGTTCTCGATCGCGCCGCCGACCAGGGGGCCGATATAGACCTCGGCCAGCTTTTCGCCCGCGCCAATGATCAGGCCGCCGATGATCGCGCCCGGCACCGAGGTGAATCCGCCGAGGATCAGCACCGGCAGCGCCTTCAGGGCGACGATGGTGATCGAGAACTGCACGCCGAGGCGCGCGCCCCACAACAGCCCCGCCACCAGGGCGACCACGCCGGCGGCGGTCCACACCACCACCCAGATGTGCTGCAGCGGAATGCCGACCGACATCGCCGCCTGATGGTCGTCGGCGACGGCGCGCAGCGCGCGCCCGACCCGGGTCTTGTTGAAGAAAACGGCCAGCGCCGCGACCATGGAACCGGCGGCGACGGCGGCGAACACGTCGAACTGGCTGACCAGCATGCCCTTGATCTCCCACGGCGTGTCCTTGATGCCGAGGTCGAGGCGGTGCACGTCGCTGTCCCAGATCGTCTGGGTGAAGCCTTCGAGGAAGAACGTGATGCCGATGGTCGCCATGAACAGGATGATGAGCGGCTGATTGACCATCGGGCGGAGCACGAACCGCTCGATCGCGAACGCCAGCGCCACCATGGCGGCGAAGGTGGCGGCGATGGCGAGCCAGAAGTTCCAGCCCATCTCGACCAGGCGCACGAAGGTCAGCGCCGCGAACAGGACCATGGTGCCCTGCGCGAAGTTAAACACGCCGGAGGCCTTGAAGATCAGGACGAACCCGAGCGCCACCAGCGAATACATGGTGCCCGACAGCAGGCCGCCGATCAGAACCTCGAGGAAGAACAGGAAATCCATGTTTGATGTCCGTTGCGGTCCTCAGTGGGAGACGCCGAGATAGGCGTCGATCACGTCCCGGTTGGCGCGCACCTGGTCGGGGGTGCCTTCCGCGATCTTGCGGCCGTAGTCGAGCACCACCACCCGGTCGGAAATGTCCATCACCACGCCCATGTCGTGTTCGATCAGGACGATGGTGGTGCCGAACTCGTCGTTGACGTCGAGGATGAAGCGGCACATGTCCTGCTTTTCCTCCAGGTTCATGCCGGCCATCGGCTCGTCCAGCAGCAGCAGGGTCGGCTCGGCCGCGAGCGCGCGGCCCAATTCCACCCGTTTCTGCAAGCCGTAGGGGAGCTTGCCCACGGGCGTCTTGCGGATCGATTCGATTTCGAGGAAGTCGATGACCTTCTCGCACGCGGCGCGGTGCTCGACTTCCTCCTTGAGGGCGGGCCCGTAGTACAGCGCCTGCCAGAACAGGTTCCGTTTCATCTTGGTGTTGCGCCCGGTCATGATGTTGTCGAGCGTGCTCATGCCCTTGAACAGCGCGATGTTCTGGAAGGTGCGGGCGATGCCGTGGGTGGCGGCTTCGTGCGGTTCCATCCGCCTGCGGGGCTTGCCCTCGAAGACGATGGTGCCCTGCTGCGGGTGATAGAAGCCGTTGATGACGTTGAGCATGGAGCTCTTGCCCGCCCCGTTGGGGCCGATGATGGCGAGAATCTCGTGCGCGCGCACCTCGAAGCTCACGTCGGTCAGCGCCTTGACGCCGCCGAACGCGAGGCTGATGTTGTCCAGCGTCAAAACCGTGTCGCCGATCTTGCGCAGGCGTTCCATGGCGCTCACCCGGCCTTGCGCAGCGGCGGGGCGGCGGCCACGTCGCGGATGGTCAGTTCGGCGCTGATCTTGCCCTTGCGGCCGTCCTCGAAGGTGACTTCGGCCTCGACCGAGCAGCGGTCGCGGTTCGAATAGAGGGCGTCCACCAGCGGCGCATATTTTTCGGCGACGAACCCGCGCCGCACCTTGCGCGTGCGGGTCAATTCGCCGTCATCGGCGTCGAGTTCCTTGTGCAGCACCAGGTAGCGCCGGATCTGCGAGCCGGCGAGGCGGGTTTCGGCGGCCAAGTCGGCGTTGACCTTGCGCACGCAGTCGTCGACCAGTTCGAGCACCGCCGGCTGTTGCGCGAGATCGGCGTAGCCGGAATAGGCGAGGCCGCGCCGCTCCGCCCAGTTGGCGACCGCCGCCAGATCGATGTTGATGAACGCGGCGACGTAATCGCGCCCGTCGCCGAAGGTGACCGCTTCCTTGATGTAGGGGAAGAACTTGAGCTTGTTTTCGATGTACTTGGGCGCAAACATATGGCCCGCCTTCATCCGGCCCACGTCCTTGGCCCGGTCGATGATGTGCAGCTGCCCGTCGTCGTCGAGAAAACCGGCGTCGCCCGTGAGCACCCAGCCGTCGGGCGTCTTGGTCGCGCGGGTAGCGTCCTCGTTCTTGTAATACGAATGGAACACGCCCGGGCTGCGGAACAGCACCTCGCCGTTGTCGGCGATGCGCAGTTCGACCCCCGGCACCGGAACGCCCACCGAATCGGGCTTGATGCGGCCGTCGGGCTGGACGGTGACGAATACCGAGGCCTCGGTCGAGCCGTACAGCTGCTTCACGTTGATCCCGAGCGAGCGGTAGAAACGGAAAATATCCGGCCCGATCGCCTCGCCCGCCGTGTAGGCGAGCCGGATGCGGGAAAAACCGAGCACGTTGCGCAGCGGGCCGTAGACCAGGGCCTCGCCGAGCGCGTAATTCAGCCGATCCCACAACGACACCGGCTTGCGGTCGAGAACGTCCGCGCCGACGCGCCGCGCGACATCCATGAAATAACGGAAAATTGCGCGCTTGATCGCGCTCGCGTCCTCGATGCGGATCATCACCGTGGTCAGGATGTTCTCGAAGATGCGGGGCGGCGCGAAAAAGTAGGTCGGGCCGATTTCGCGCATGTCGGAAAGCACGGTCGCGGTGCTTTCCGGGCAACTGATGCAGAACCCGCACACGTAGCTTTGCCCGAGCGAGAAGATGATGTCGCCGATCCACGCCATCGGCAGGTAGGAGAGCATTTCCTCGTCGTCGCCGAGCTTGTCCATGCGCGCGGCGCTCCGCGCGGTTTCGATCAGGTTGGCGAAGGTCAGCACCACGCCCTTGGATTGGCCGGTGGTGCCCGAGGTGTAGGCGATCAGCGCGATGTCGTCGCCCCGGCCGCGGGCGACGCCGTCGGCGAAGACATTCGGGTTGGCCTGGGCGAAGGCGCGCCCCATCTCCTGCACGTCGGCGTAGGACTTGAGATAGGCCTGCGGGTAATGTTTGAGGCCGCGCGGATCGCTGTAGATGACCCATTCGAGGCTCGGACAGCCGTCCCGGATTTCGATCAGCTTGTCCACCTGCTCCTGGTTTTCGGCGACCGCGAACCGGACCCCGGCGTGGGTGAGCACCTTGCCCATCTCGGCCGCGACCGAATCCTGATAGACCGGCACCGGAATCCCGCCGACCGCCTGCGCGGCGATCACCGCCCAATAGAGCCTCGGGCGGTTGTCGCCGACGGTGGTGATCTTGTCGCCGGGCTTGAGGCCGAGCGCGGCCAAGCCGCAGGCGAAATCGCGGATTTCGTCCGCCGCCTCGGCCCAAGTCCACTGTTGCCAGATGCCGTAGTCTTTCTCGCGGAACGCCGGGCGTTCGCCGCGCCGCCGGGCGTTTTCGAGCAGCCATTTGGGCAAAGTGTCGAGATCGGCCGCCGGCGCGGGCACGGTCATGACGTCAAGTCTCCCAGGGGCGCATTGTTTTATAGGCCGCGCCTCATATTGTTGCCTAGTAAAACCCAGAAGATTAAGGCGCTCAAGTCCCCCGGATCGGGACCCGGCGGGGGCGCGCGCCCCGGGGCCATATGATATAAAGAAGCCCCATCCGACGGGAAACGCGCGGCCCGCGCGGCCGCCGGCTCGACCCGACGCCAAGGAGACATCCGTGAACGAATTCGGCCAGGATACGTTGAAGACCCGGAAATCGCTGAAGGTGGCCGGGCGGACTTACGATTATTTCAGTTTCAAGGCCGCCGCCAAGGCCGGACTGCGCGACATCGAGCGTCTGCCCTATTCGCTCAAGGTGCTGCTCGAAAACCTGTTGCGCTGGGAAGACGGCCGCACCGTGACGGTCGAGGACGTGAAGGCGGTGGTCGGTTGGCTGTCGCGGCGCACGTCCGACCACGAAATCGCGTTCCGTCCCGCGCGCGTCCTGATGCAGGATTTCACCGGCGTTCCGGCGGTGGTCGATTTGGCCGCCATGCGCGACGCGGTGGTCGCGCGCGGGGGCGACGCGCGCAAGATCAATCCGCTGTCGCCGGTCGATCTGGTCATCGACCACTCGGTGATGATCGACCATTTCGGCACCAAGGACGCGCTGGCCAAGAACACGGCGCTCGAATTCAGGCGCAACGGCGAACGCTACAGCTTCCTGCGCTGGGGGCAGGCGGCGTTCGACAATTTCCGCGTCGTGCCGCCGGGCACCGGCATCTGCCATCAGGTCAACATCGAGCACCTGGCGCGCGTCGTGTGGTCCTCCGGTTCGAGCCGGAGGCCGGTGGCGTACCCCGATACCGTGGTCGGCACCGACAGCCATACCACCATGGTCAACGGCCTCGGCGTGCTCGGCTGGGGCGTGGGCGGGATCGAGGCCGAGGCTGCCATGCTCGGCCAGCCCGTCACCATGCTGATCCCCGAGGTGATCGGATTCCGCCTCAAGGGCGAACTCAAGGAAGGCATCACGGCGACCGACCTGGTGCTGACCGTGACCCAGATGCTGCGCAAGAAGGGCGTGGTCGGCAAGTTCGTCGAATTCTTCGGGCCCGGGCTCGATGCGCTTACGCTGCCGGATCGCGCGACCATCGCCAACATGGCGCCGGAATACGGCGCCACCTGCGGAATCTTCCCGGTCGACGCGGAAACCATCCGCTACCTCAAGCTGACCGGGCGTCCGGCGGCGCAGATCAGACTGGTCGAGGCCTACGCCAAGGCGCAAGGCATGTGGCGGACCAAGGCGAGCCCCGATCCGGTGTTCACCGACGTGATGGAGCTCGACATCGGCCAGGTCGAGCCGAGCCTCGCCGGCCCGAAGCGGCCGCAGGACCGCGTCGCGCTCGGCGACGTGGGCGGAGCTTTCACCCGCGCGCTGCCGGACATGGCCAAGGGCGCGAGCCCGGACCGCTCGGTCAATGTCGACGGCGCCGATTACCCCTTGCGCGACGGCGACGTGACTATCGCCGCGATCACCAGCTGCACCAACACGTCCAATCCCTCGGTGCTGATCGCCGCCGGGCTGCTCGCGCGCAACGCGGTCAAGGCCGGCCTCCGGCGCAAGCCTTGGGTCAAGACCTCGCTCGCGCCCGGTTCGCAGGTGGTGGCGGATTACCTCAAGGCGTCGGGATTGCAGAAGGACCTCGACACCCTCGGCTTCAACATCGCCGGGTTCGGCTGCACCACGTGCATCGGCAACGCCGGGCCGCTGCCCGGGCCGATCGCCAAGGCGGTCGACGACAACGACCTGGTGGTCGCGGCGGTGCTGTCGGGCAACCGCAACTTCGAGGGCCGCATCAGCCCGCACGTCAAGGCCAACTACCTGGCCTCGCCGCCGCTGGTGGTCGCTTACGCGCTCGCCGGTTCGGTACGCCGGGATTTGACCAAGGAACCGCTCGGCAAGGGCAGGAACGGCAAGCCCGTCTACCTCAAGGACATTTGGCCGAGCGGCAAGGAGATCCGCGCGGCGATCGCCAAGGCGGTGAAGCCTGCGCTGTTCAAGAAGCGCTACGCCGACGTCTTCAAGGGGCCGAAGGAATGGCGCGCGGTCAAGACCGCCAAGAGCATCGCCTACGATTGGGACAAATCCTCGACCTACGTCCGCAATCCGCCGTATTTCGCGGCCGGATCGGGCGCGCGGGCGATCGCCGACATCAAGGGCGCCCGGCTGCTCGCGATGCTCGGCGATTCGGTCACCACCGATCATATTTCGCCCGCCGGCTCGATCCGCGCGAAGAGTCCCGCCGGGCAATACCTGATCGATCACGGCGTCGCGCCAGAAGATTTCAATTCCTACGGCGCGCGGCGCGGCAACCACGAGGTGATGATGCGCGGCACCTTCGCCAACATCCGCATCCGCAACGAGATTGCGCCGGGCACGGAAGGCGGCGTCACCCGCCACATGCCCGACGGCGCGGTCATGCCGATTTACGACGCGGCGATGAAGTACCAGGCGGAAAACGTGCCGCTGGTGGTCATCGCGGGCAAGGAGTACGGCACCGGGTCGTCGCGCGACTGGGCGGCCAAGGGCACGCGGCTGCTCGGGGTCAAGGCGGTGGTGGCCGAAAGCTTCGAGCGCATCCACCGCTCCAACCTGATCGGCATGGGAGTGCTGCCGTTGCAGTTCGCCCCCGGCGCCGACCGGAAAGCCTTGAAACTCGACGGCAGCGAGACGTTCGAGATCACCGGCTTGGCCCAGGGGCTCGCGCCGCGCATGGATTTGTCGCTGATCGTACGCCGCGCCGACGGACGATCGGAAACCGCGACGGTGCGCTGCCGGATCGACACGGTCGACGAGGTGGAATATTTCAAGGCGGGCGGAATCCTCCATTTCGTGCTCAACCGCCTCGCGGCGGCGTGAAGCCCGTTCTCACCGCGTCGTGATTCGCCCTCCGGCCGCCGACTAGGTAGGATCCCGGCGTGGTTTACGGAAAATCCTTTCACGCGACCTGGGTCGCGCTGCTGGCGTCGATCGCCGCGTTCGTTTCCGCGGACGCGCGCGGCGGCGAGCGCCTGACGGTGGTCGAGCTGTTCACCTCGCAGGGATGCTCGTCGTGCCCGCCCGCCGACGAATATCTGGGCGCGCTCGCCGAACGGAAGGACGTGTTGCCCCTGTCCCTGCACGTCGACTATTGGGATTACATCGGCTGGAAGGACCCGTTTGCCGATGCCGCGTATACCGAACGGCAGCGCCGGTATCAGAAGCACTTCAACGCCCGTTACGTTTACACGCCGCAGATGGTCATCCACGGCGCCTTTCAAACGGTGGGATCGAAACGGGGCGAGGTGGAGGAACGGATCAAAAGCGCCCGGGCGCTGCCGGGCCTAGACGTCGGGCTCGCGCGGGAGGCCGGCGGGCTGGCGATCCGCGTCGGCGCGGCGGGGGGCTCGGGCGTCGCGGCCGAAAGCGCGTCGGTCTGGCTCGTCGCTTTCGACGAACGTCACCAGACCGAGATCGCGCGCGGCGAGAACAAGGGCCGGACGATCGTTAACCGCAACGTCGTTCGCCGTTTCGATTTGGTCGGCACCTGGAACGGCGCCGAGGTCGCCCTGCGCGCGGCTGACCCGGCGGCGGGTTCGTCCGGCGGCCGGGATGTCGCCGTGCTGGTCCAGTCGCAATCCAACGGGAAAATCCTCGGCGCGGCGCGCCTGGCCTCGGGCCGCTAGCGGCCGCCCGCGGTTCGGGGAATAATCGGCCGAGCGATAGTATCGGCGCTTTACGGCGATCCCGTTTCCGATGAAAACGATCCGTGCGACACTCGTCGGCGTGGCGCTGGCGGCGTTGACCGTCCGGCCGGCGCTCGGACAAAGCGAGCCGCCCATCGCTCCCGGGGCCCATCCGATGACCAGGCAACACCAGGCGATGCTCGACGCGATCCGGTCGGATACCGCCGAAACCGCGTCCTGGACCGGCCGTCGCGACCTTTCGCCGCGCGTATGGGCGGCGATGGCGAAAGTCGAGCGGCACCGCTTCGTGCCGGACGCGGACGCGCCGTACGCCTACATCAACCGGCCCCGCCCGATCGGGCACGGGCAAACCATCTCTCAGCCGTTCATCGTCGCGCTGATGACCGAACTGCTCGATCTCGATCCGGCCGACCGGGTGCTGGAAATCGGCGCCGGTTCCGGCTACCAGGCGGCGGTATTGGCGGAACTCGCGCGCGAGGTCTACACCGTCGAGATCGTCGAAGCCTTGGGCCGCGCGGCGGAACGGCGGTTGCAGGACCTGGGATACGGCAACGTCCATGTGCGGATCGGGGACGGCTTCAAGGGCTGGCCCGAGGCCGCGCCGTTCGACGCCATCATCGTCACCGCCGCGCCGGAACGGATTCCCGAAACGCTGATCGAACAACTGAAGCCGGGCGGGCGACTGGTGGTCCCGCTCGGGCGGCAATGGGAACCGCAATCGTTGCAGCGATGCGTCAAGGGCGAGGGCGGCAAGCTCGCGTGCGAGAACAAGCTGCCGGTCGCCTTCGTGCCGATGGTGAAAGGCAAGGAAGACGACGAGCGCCGCCGTCTGAGGCCGTAACGGCCGTTCCCGTCGCTAGGCCGCTTGCGGCGAGGTGTGTTCGCGGCAGATCAGCGACGAATCGGATTCACTCAAGGGCTCGCGGGTTAGGCCGCAGCGATGCGGTCCGCCCTCGGCTCCGACGGCGCCATTACGATGGAAATGGACACAGGTCCCGCACATGCCGAATGTGCGGAAATTGTTCTGGCGCTGCGCCGCGCCCAGCATCGTCGCCAGCAGATCGGCAAGAGCCGACTGATCGGCGTTGGAAAGGGCGTCCGCGGCGCGATCGACCGGACACTGATCCCCGCTCTCGATCCGCGTCCGTCCGACGCGGGTCAATTCGAGAGTCACGCCGCGCCCGTCACGGGCATTCGAGTGCCGCGCGATCAGCCCCTTGCGTTCGAGGGCGATCAGGGTCTGGGACACCGTTCCCCGGGTCGAGCCGAGAAAATCGGCCAACGCGCTCGGGTTGCGCGAATAGCGGTTGGCGACGGCGATGTAGTTGAGCGCGTCGCATTGCGCGGGATTGAGGCCGCGGCGAAACCGCTCCATGCGTCCGAGTCGGCACAAGCGCTCAAGCAACGCGGTAATTCGGCGCGCGGGCGAAGAAGCTCCTTGCTGGGGCACGGTCGGTTCCCTGGGAATTCACGTTCGTATTGTTTCTATTCACATTAACGTTACCTAATAAAAGAGAAAAGCGGAAATCAACCGTAACTCATTTCCGGATTTCGGTGAACACGAACGCCTTATCCCTGCGCTGCTCGTGGCAGGCGAAGCACGACTTGCCACCGTCCGACGTCAGGCGCTTGTCGCGCGAGTCGCCGGTGAAGCCCTCGAAGCCCCAACCGCCGGTTGCGGCATACGTCTTCGCATTTCGGCGCATCACGCCGATCAACTTGCGCGGCCCTTCGGCGACGGCGTTGTCCTTGACGCCGCCTTCGAGCAGGTCAAACACGAACACCGCGCCGTCGGCATAGGTTCCGGTGGCGAGCCCGCGCAGGGCCGGCTCGTTGCCGTACACATGGTGGATTCCCGCGAACGGGTCGGCGAGCGGATGGCCGGGGAGGACAACCATGGATTTGACGTGTCGCCAGGTACGATAGCCCTCGGGATAGGGAACAAGGGGGTCGGCGGCGACCGAGCCAGCGAAGGCCAGCAAGACGGCGAGCACTAAGGGATAGGCGAATCGAAAGGAAGGGGACATTAAGAAGCCTCCGATTAAATAATATCGAGTCGATATTATTTAATCGATCCTCGTTCCCGTCGTCAATGCCGTTTTGCGGAGGGGCTCTTGTCCCCTTGTCATCCCGCGCGCGGGGCCGGATGGTTCGCTTATGGCGTTGACGGAAGGCGCGCGGCCCGAAGCGGGCCGGATCACGGCGGTGTTGGGGCCGACCAACACCGGCAAGACGCACCTTGCGCTCGAGCGGATGCTCGCGCACCCGACCGGAGTCATCGGCTTTCCGCTCCGCCTGCTGGCGCGCGAAAATTACGACCGCGCGGTCGCGCTCAAGGGGTCGGGCCGGGTCGCCCTGGTCACCGGCGAGGAAAAAATCGTGCCGCCGGGGGCGCGCTATTTCGTCTGCACGGTCGAATCGATGCCGCTCGACCGCCCGTTCGACTTTCTCGCCATCGACGAAATTCAGATGTGCGCGGATCCCGACCGCGGCCACGTCTTCACCGACCGGCTGCTGCACGCGCGCGGGCTCTCGGAAACCATGGTCATGGGCGCGGAAACGATCCGCCCGTTGCTGCGCCGGCTTGCGCCGCGGGCCGAGATCGCCTCCCGCCGCCGGTTTTCGACGCTCGCCTACACCGGCAGCCGCAAGATCGCGCGGCTCGCGCCGCGCAGCGCGGTGGTGGCGTTCTCCGCCGCCGAGGTCTACGCCATCGCCGAACTGGTGCGGCGCGCCCGGGGCGGGGCCGCGGTCGTGCTGGGTGCCCTGAGCCCGCGCACCCGCAACGCGCAGGTCGCCATGTATCAGGCCGGCGACGTGGATTATCTGGTCGCGACCGACGCGATCGGCATGGGCCTCAACATGGACATCGATCACGTCGCGTTCGCCGCGCTCAGCAAGTTCGACGGGCGCGATTGGCGCGCCCTCGGCGCGGCCGAATTGGCTCAGACCGCCGGGCGGGCGGGCCGTCACATGAACGACGGCACCTTCGGCACCACCGCCGACGTCGGTCCGCTCGCCGAGGAATTGGTGGAACGGCTCGAAAATCACCGCTTCGATCCCTTGCCGTTCCTCTATTGGCGCAACGCGGAGCTCGATTTCGCCTCGCTCGCCGCCTTGCAACGCGGGTTGACCTTGCCGCCGCCGTTGCCCGGCCTTCGGCGCGCGCGCGAGGCGCAGGACGAACTCGCCTTCGCCGTCCTCGCCAAGGACCCCGACATCGTGCGCGCCGCCGATTCCGAGGAACGCGTACGGCTGCTGTGGGCGGTCTGCCAGGTGCCGGACTTCCGCAAGGTGATGAGCGACGCGCACGCGCGCTTCCTGAAGCGCCTGTTTCTTCACCTGACCGGACCGGAGGAGCGCTTGCCCGTCGATTGGGTCGCCGACCAGATCGCCCGCATCGACCGCACCGACGGCGACATGGAAACGCTGATCCAGCGCATCGCCAACATCCGAACCTGGACCTACGTTGCCTATCAGACGGGATGGCTCGCCGACCCGGTCCATTGGCGGGACCGCGCGCGCCTGGTCGAGGACCGGCTGTCGGACGCGCTGCACGAACGGCTGACCCAGCGGTTCGTGGATCGGCGCGCCGCGCTGCTGGTGAGCCGGCTCGGGGACAGCCGCGCGTTCATCGCCGCGGTCGCGCGCGACGGCCGCGTCACGGTCGAAGGGGAGCCGGTCGGCCGCCTCGAAGGGTTCCGCTTCGTCGCAGAATCCGAAACGGCGGCGGATCGGCGGCCGGGCGGCGCGGAACGGGCGATCGCGGCCGCGGTGACGCGGGCGCTGCGCGGCGAAACGGCCGCGCGCGTGCGCGCGCTCGAACAGTCCGCCGACGACGCTTTCGCCTTCGGCGCGCGCGGCGGCATTCTGTGGCGCGGCGCCGACGTCGCGCGCCTCGCGCCGGGCGCCACCCCCTACACGCCGCAGGTCGCGGTGATCGCGAGCGACCTGCTCGAGGGCGGCGAGCGGGAGCGAATCCGCCGCCGCCTGGTCGAGTGGGCCAAGGGCGCGGCGCAGCGCGTTTTCGCGCCGCTGTTCGCCGCCCACGAGGCCGTCTCGGGCGGCGCGTTGCGCGGGCTCGTGTTCCGGCTCGCGGAAGGATTCGGCTCGATGCCGCGCGGGCTCGCCGATGCGCAGATCGAAGCGTTGACCCGCGACGAGCGCCGCTGGCTCGCACGGCGCGGAATCGTGATCGGGCGCGAGAGCGTCTACATGCCGGCGCTGCTCAAGCGGGCGGCGGTCGATCTGCGCGCCCGCCTGTGGGCCGCCGCGAAGGGCCTGACTGCGCCGCCGCCGGTGCCGCCGTCCGACCGAACGTGGGCGCGGCTCGAAGCCGAATCCGTCGTGACGCCCGATTTTCTCGATGCGGTCGGCTTCCGCGTCGTCGGCCCGATCGCGGTGCGCGCGGACGTTCTCGAGCGGGTCGCGGCGCGCGCCTGGGCGTCGGCGAAACAAGGTCCGTTCGCGTCCCCCGCGCATTGGCCCGACCTGCCGGGATGCGGGCCGGGCGAAATTTCCGCCGTGCTCGCCGCGCTCGGTTTCGAGCGGGTCGGGCAGGGCGAGAAGACCTTGTGGCGGCCCCGCCGCCGCCGCCCGGCGCGGGAAAGCCCTCCGTCGTCGCGCGGGAGGCGTCCGGCTCGGGGCCAGGATTCTCCCTTCGCGGTGCTCGAGAAGTTCCTGGAAAAAAGCGCCCGCGCCCCGACGCGGCCCCGGCGGCGCTGAAACGTGGCGGGGATCAAGTCCGTTGCGACGCGGCGGATCGATCAGTGGCTGTGGTTCGCGCGATTATTCAAGAGCCGCACGGCCGCCGCCGATTTTTGTTCGGGCGGCCGCATGCGGGTCAACGCGGCGCCCATCGCCAAGGCCAGCCATACGGTCCGGGAAGGCGACGTGCTGACCTTCGCCGTCGGCGGGCGAGTGCGCATCGTTCGCATACGGGGACTGGGAACCCGCCGGGGGCCGGCGGCCGAGGCCGCGGCCATGTACCAGGAGATCGCGCCGGTCGCGCCGGATGACCCGGCGGGGAATAAGGAATAGGCGGGCTCCGCTGTTTGGCAATGCTCCTATGCACGGAGCGTATTCCGCGAACCATCGGGGTTGTCCCGGTACGGGTGGATGTGATAGCAAAACGCGCCGTCCGGGCGCCCCGCGCCTGCGGGAGGGGCTTTGTGAAGGATAGCCGCGCATGACGTACGTCGTCACCGAAAGCTGCATCAGGTGCAAATTGCAGGATTGCGTCGAGGTGTGCCCCGTCGACTGCTTCTACGAGGGCGAGAACTTCCTGGTCATCCACCCCGACGAATGCATCGACTGCGGGGTGTGCGAACCCGAATGCCCGGTCGAGGCCATCGTTCCCGATACCGAAAAGGAAATCGAGAAGTGGCTGGAGATCAACCGCGAATACTCGGCCAAGTGGCCCAACATCACCCGCAAGGGAACGCCGCCGGCCGACGCGGACGCGTGGAAAGACAAGAAGGACAAGGCGCAGTACTTCAGCCCCAATCCGGGCAAGAAGGCTTGACGCCCTTTTCGTCGACGCGCCGCGTCCGCGGAATTCTTCCGCTCGCCCTGTATTTCGGCCCGGATTTGTGATAGCCTCCACCGCTGACGCCGACCGGCTTTTCGCCGGAAGGCGTTGTTTTTACGAGCGACCCGAACGTTTCTCCCTTTTTCCTTCTCGCCACGTGTTCCATCCATGACGACCAAGAAAAAGCCCGCGAAGGCGTCGAAACCCGCACCGAAAATGAAAACCAAGACCGCCCCGGCCCGGACCAAGTCCGCGCCGCCCAAACCGGTCGCCCCGGCGGTCAAGGCCGCGGGCAAGGCGCCCGCCAAAAAGGCCGACATCCTGTTCAAGGTCGGCGACCACGTGGTCTACCCGACCCACGGGGTCGGCCTGATTCAGGAAGTTCATTCGCAGGAAATCGCCGGCCACAAGCTGGAACTGTTCGTGATTTCCTTCGAGCGCGACCGCATGACGCTCAAGGTTCCGGTCTCCAAGGTCGCGACCTCGGGCTTGCGCAAGCTGAGCCCGCGCAAGCACATGGAAACCGCGCTCGCCACCCTCAAGGGGCGCGCCCGCGTCAAGCGCACCATGTGGAGTCGCCGCGCTCAGGAATACGAGGCGAAGATCAATTCCGGCGATCCCGTCGCCATCGCCGAGGTGGTGCGCGACCTGCACCGCAACGTCGGCCAGCCCGACCAGTCGTTCAGCGAGCGGCAGATCTACGAAGCCGCGCGCGACCGCCTCGCCGCCGAATTGGCGGCGGTCGAGCGCGTCGACGTCGCCCAGGCGACCCAGAAGCTGGAAAATCTTCTCTCGGGATCGTAAGGATCAATCCCCGTCCGAGGGTACGGGCGCGAACGCGCCGTCGGCGCCGAGGCGCATCAGAATTCCAGTACGGATGTCGAAATAATAACCGCCGAGCCGCAGCCGGCCGGCGGCCACCCGGTCCCGAATCCACGGAAACGTATCGAGATTTTTCAGCGACAGGCGGATCGCTTCGTGCTCGCAGGCTTGCTGGCGCTCGGAAGCGGGCAGTCGGTCGACCGCGCGGCGCGCCGGATCGGCGAGTGCGACCCAGGATTCGACGAAATCGGGCGTTTCCTTGGGTGCGCCCCTGAGCAGCGCGTCGATGCCTCCGCACATGGCGTGGCCGATCACGATCACTTTGGGGATGGCGAGCGCGCGAACGCCGAACTCGAGCGCGGCGCTGGTGCCGTGCAGGGACTTGTCGGGCTTGTAGGGGGGCACCAGGTTGGCGACGTTGCGGATCACGAACAGCTCGCCCGGCGCGGCGTCGAAGATCATTTGCGGATCGACCCGCGAATCCGCGCAGGCGATGACGAGCGCTTGCGGCCGTTGGCCGCCGTCGGCCAGATCCTGGAAGCGGGTTCGCTGGCGGTCCCAGGTGCGGGCGCGAAAGCGGCGGTAGCCTTCGATCAGTCGGTCCATGTCGGGGCTTTCTCTATTCGACGACCGTCTTGAAGGTTTCGCCCGGCGCCAGCGGTTGCCCGCGCGCGAGCCCGTTCAAGGTCTCGAACCATTCGAGCTTGTGGTCGGGAAACGGCATTTTCGCGGCGAGCGATTGGGCGGTGTCGCCCGTCTTGGCGGCGACCAGGGCGATGCGCAGCGGCTTGACCCCCGCCGCCTCGGCCGGCGTCAACAGGCGAAACGAATAGGTGGTGCGCTGCAACTCGGTGCGGAGCGAATCGGTCAACCGGGGCGGCGTCACGAACACCATGCGGTAGATTTTAGCCGTATCCGCGCGCATCGCCACCAGGCGCACATCCATCGTGCCGCTCCGGGTTTGCACCCGCGTCCAGCCGGTCGCGCCGGAAAGGCCGTTGACGGCGATCGCTTCGACGTCGCGCAGCGCGAATCGCGCGCCCCAATCGCGGGCCAGGTAGCGCTCCAGCGATCCGGCGGCGCGGGCCTTGGCTTCCGATTCCATATCGAAAACGATCAGGGATTTTTCCGGCCCGCGCGCGATCACCTGGCGCGGCGAGTTGAACAACGCGAACCCCTGCGGCACGGTGAAACGGAAGCGCAGCTCGGGATGGATGAATTCGCGCCCGCGCCGGATTCCCTGGCGGGGGTCGTCGCCGAAGGTCATGCCGTCGATGCGCTCAAGGAAGGCCTTGCGTTCGTAACGGAGACCGGACGCCGAGTTGACCTGGGCCAGGGCGATCGCCTGGTCGATGCGCTGCGCGGTGCGCGGGTGCGTCGACATGATGTTGTAACGATCGTCGCCGCCGGGCCGCCCTTCCAGCTCGGCCAGCAGGCGGTCGTTGGCCTCCATCTTGCGGAAGAAGCTGTTCATGGCCCCGGGCGCGTAGCCGACCCGGGTCATGTAGCGGACCGCCAGCATGTCCGATTCCAGTTCCTGCTCGCGCGAATAGCTTTGCAGCGCGGCGGCGGCGCCGAACTGCGCGAGGTCGGAGGCGGCGCCCGGCACCCCGGCGGCCTGGCCG
Source organism: uncultured Hyphomicrobiales bacterium (assembly GCA_964412955.1). GTDB lineage: Bacteria > Pseudomonadota > Alphaproteobacteria > Rhodospirillales > 2-12-FULL-67-15 > 2-12-FULL-67-15. The sequence continues at coordinate 159,625 of CAYPQV010000001.1, read as the reverse complement.
AGCACGCCGAGAACGGTCAGGCCGATGTTGGCGGCCATCGCCTGGCTGTAGCGCTGGGCGGTGTGGCGCGCGACCACGTGGCCGATCTCGTGGGCGAGCACGCCCGCCATTTCGGCCTCGTTCTCGGCGAGCGCGAGCAGGCCGCGGGTGATGTAGACGTAACCGCCGGGGAGCGCGAAGGCGTTGACCTTGTCGTCATTGAGCACGGTGAAGGTGTAGCGCAAGTTGGGCGTCTCGGACGCGCGCGCGAGCGATTCGCCGACCCGCCGCACGTATTCGGCGAGCGCCGGATTGTCGTAGGCGCCGCCGAACTCGCGCAGGATTTTCGGATGCTCCTGGGCGCCGACGCGCAGTTCCTCGCTTTCCGACATGAAGCCGGTGAAGCTCTGCTGTCCGGTCGCGGGATTGACCGTGCAGGCCGCGAGCGGCGCGAGGGCTCCGGCGAGGGCGAGGGCCGAGGCGATGCGGCGAAACGACATGGACATGGCCTCGATTTAATCCGCACCCTCGGGCGCGGCGCAATCAGAATCGGGCGGAGATGCTGACGGCGCCGAACCGATCCGGCTCGCCTTGGCCTGCGAACTCCCGGGTCCGGAATACGTGGGTGAAAGCGAGGCGATAGCGCCCGGCGATGAGCGCGGCGCCGACCTGGAAGTCGCCGACCAGGGTGCGCTTGTCGACGTGATGGCTGTCGGAAAACGTGTTGCCGTCGAGAAAGATGTTGCGCCCGACCGCGCGGCCCTCGACGCCCGCGAACAGGTACCAGCCGAGCTCGCCTCCCGAATCGATCGCCTCCAGCCCCGACAGCGCCGGCTGGATCTGGGGCGGGCCGTAATCGAAGGAAAGGTTGCGCCCGATGCGCGCCATCGCCCCGGCGTTGACGTGGGTATAGACGTTGCCGAGCGCCGCGCCGAGATGGGGAAGCACGTCGAACGCGATTCCGCCCGCGCCGAGTTTCGTTTCCGGCGTGCGCCATTTGCGCTCGGCGATCAGCGCAAGGCCCGGCTCGGTATCGAGCTGGTGAGCCCAGCCGCGCGGACGGGTGGTGTCGATCAGTTCGTGCACCGTTTTCTGGGTCGACTCGGCGAGCGCCGGCGGCCCGATCATCCCGAGTTGCATTTCGACCGTATCGAGCACGTCGAGTTTCCGGCCGAGGAAGTTCTGCCGGGTTTCGGCGTGCACGGAAGCCGCGCCGTACAGCCAACCGGCGTAGGGCCGGTCGTCGGCGATCAGGTCGCTGCGCGAAATATTTTCGGGCGTGTAGATGTTCTGGCCGAGCGCGAAGCCGATCCGGCCGCCGCGCACGTCGGCGAAGGGGTAGGCCCGGCCCAACAGGTCGCGCACCCAGCCCGGTCCGGTGCCGGTCTTGTCCGATACCCAGGCGAGCCGGGTGCCGTGGGTGTAATGCCGGTCGGTGTCGGCGAAGCGGTCGTTTTCCATCAGCAGCGTCCAGGTGCCGCTCGGAATCTCCATCTGCGCGCGCGCAAAGCCGGGCGCGATCAGCAGCGCCGCGAGCAGGATCGAAAGAGGGAAATGCAACGGAACGGACATGGCGACAACGAAGCGATGGGCGACGACGGTGGGCGACAGCCCGCGCGCCGCGAACCCGATAATGGCCCGGGATTATGGCGGAATCATGGAATCGATCCATGAAAATCGCCGTCGATGGTTAGCGTTTGGTTACGCCTGCCGTGTTGCGCTCCGGCCGGGGAACGCTACGATCCGACCATGCCGCGACGATGGTTATTCGCGTTCGTTGCCGTTCTCGCCGCGTTTCCGGCGATGTTCGCCTTTGCCGGCGTCCATGCCAACGAAGGCTTGGTCGCGGGCGGCGAGGGAATCGTGCGCGAGGCGGTGGACGGCGACACGGTTCTTCTCGCCGACGGGCGCGAGGTGCGCCTGGTCGGCCTGCAGGCGCCGAAGCTCGCCCTCGGCCGCAGGAACTTCAAGGATTGGCCCCTGGCGGAAGAATCGAAACGCGCCGTCACGGCGTTGGCGGTCGGCCAGCGCGTGACCCTTCGCCACGGCGGCGCCAATCGCGACCGACACGGCCGCGTGCTGGCACACCTCTACCGCGCCGACGGCCTGTGGGTGCAGGGCGAAATGCTGCGCCGGGGCCAGGCCCGGGTCTACACGTTTCCCGACAACCGCGCGCTGGCCGCCGAGATGTACGCCTTGGAATCCGAGGCGCGCGCGGCGCGGCGCGGCATCTGGGCGCATCCGTTCTACGCGGTGCGCGCGCCCGAGGGGCTCAAGGGCGATCTCGACACCTTCCAGATCGTGGCCGGGACCGTGCTCGACGCGGTCAAGGTCAAGGGCACGGTGTTCCTCAATTTCGGTCCCGATTGGCGGACCGATTTCACCGTCCGGCTCGACGGCGCGGCGCTCAAGAGCTTCCGCGCGGCCGGAATCGATCCGCTGGCGTTCAAGGGCGAACGGGTCGAGGTGCGCGGCTGGCTGCGCTTCAAGGACGGCCCGATGATCGACGCGAGCCATCCCGAGCAGTTCACGCCGAAATTCTAAAATCCCGCCAGCGCCCGCACCTCCGCCGGCGCGCGGCCCGCTTCGCGCAAGCTCCGGAGGGTGAGCGCCCGGTCGCGCTTGGCGAAGCGTTGTCCCTCGGGGCCGACCAGCAGCCGGTGGTGGAGATAGGTGGGCGTCGGCAGCCCGAGCAGCGCCTGCAACAGCCGGTGCACGTGGGTGGCGGCGAACAGGTCCTCGCCCCGGGTCACCAGGGTCACGCCCTGCAGGGCGTCGTCGACGGTGACGGCGAGGTGATAGCTGGCGGGCGTGTCCTTGCGCGCCAGCACCACGTCGCCGAACATTTCGGGGCGCGCGTCCTGTGGCCCGCCTTCGCGGTCGGTCCAGGATAGGCGCCCCGCGCGGCGCGACGCCTCGGCCGTGTCGAGTCGGAGCGCATGGAGAACTCCGGCCGCAATCCGTTCGCGCCGCTCCGTTTCGCCCAACGTGCGGCAGGTGCCGGGATAGATCGGTCCGTCGGGACCATGCGGGGCGGCGGCGGCGGCGGCGATTTCCGCCGCGATCTCGCGCCGGGTGCAGAAGCAGGGATAAACCAGCCCTTGCGATCCGAGGCGGGCGAGCGCGGCGCGGTAGTCGTCCATGTGCTCGGATTGCCGCCGGACCGGCTCTTCCCAGGACAGCCCGAGCCAGGCGAGGTCTTCCAGCAACGCCGCGTCGAATTCGGGCCGGCAGCGGGTCGGATCGATGTCCTCGATCCTGAGCAGGAACCGCCCGCCCGCCTCGCGCGCGCGCGCCTCGGCGAACAGGGCGGCGAACGCGTGGCCGAGGTGCAAAAGCCCCGTCGGGCTCGGCGCGAATCGGGTGACGACCGTCATGATTCCTAGAGCCTATCTCGGGTAGATGGAGCCGGCTGCGTTGCGCCGTGGCGCGGCGATCCGCTAGGCGCGGCGCGAAGGACGATGCGGTGCTATCGACCGAGCGACGCAACGAAGCGGGTGCCCGCCACGGCACAACCCGAAGGGCCGGGGGCTTTTTCGGCGCGGGTTCGTCGCAGGGCTTGCTCGTAGGCACCGCTACGCGCTACGCCCTTCTCCTGCCCGCGCCGAAAAATCCCTCCGGCGCAGCCTGTTCCATCTACCCGAGATAGGCTCTTACCGGAAGGGATGGCAGAATCCCGCCGGATTGGCTACCACTTGATTCATGTCCGAGCTTCCCCTGCTCACCGGTCCGACGTTGCCGCCCGCCGCCGGCGGGCCGCCGCGCCAAATCGTGCTGCTGCTGCACGGCGTCGGCGCCGACGGCAACGACCTGATCGGGCTCGCGCCGTTCTTTCAGCAGGTGCTGCCGGAAGCCGCGTTCTTTTCCCCCAACGCGCCGCACCCGTTCGACATGGCGCCCTTCGGCTACCAGTGGTTCAGCCTCAGCGATTTCGGGCCCGAGGCGCGGCTCAAGGGCACCCGGGCGGCGGCGCCGATTCTCGACCATTTCATCGATCATCTGCTCGCGGTGTTCGGGCTCGAAGAAAAGGACATGGCCCTGATCGGCTTTTCGCAGGGAACCATGATAGCGCTCTACGTCGGGCTCCGCCGCGCCAAGGCCTTGGCCGGAATCGTCGGCTTTTCAGGCATGCTGATCGGCGCCGAATCGCTCGCGACCGAACTGCGCGCCCGCCCGCCGGTGCTGCTGGTCCACGGCGACGCCGACGCCATTCTCCCGGTGCAATCCCTCGACCAGGCCAAACAGGAACTCGAATCGCACAAGGTTCCGGTGCGCGCCCACACGCGCCCCGGGCTGGCCCACGGCATCGACGAGGAAGGGATCAAACTCGCCCAGGAATTCCTGCGGGAAACCCTCCGCCCGGGCGGCCGGTAAGCCGTCGCCGCTCAGATTTGCAACCGTCCCGCCATCCTGTAGTATGCGCCGGACGCTGAGCGGGAGTGCGACGTGAGTATCGCCGTCAACAGCTTTCCGGCCTTGGTATTGAACGCCGACTTCCGGCCGCTCAGCTATTTTCCGCTGTCGTTGTGGTCGTGGCAGGATTCGGTCAAGGCGGTGTTCCTCGACCGCGTCAGCGTGATTTCGGAATACGATCGCGTCGTGCGTAGCCCGAGCGCGCGCATCCAGTTGCCGAGCGTGATCGCGCTCAAGGAATTCGTACCCGTCTCGCGCCGGCCGGCGTTCACCCGGTTCAACGTGTTCCTGCGCGACCGGTTCCGCTGCCAGTACTGCGGCGGCAATTTTCCGACCGAACACCTGACCTTCGACCACGTGGTGCCGCGCTCGCGCGGCGGCCGCACGGTCTGGTCGAACGTGGTGACCGCGTGCGAACCGTGCAACATGACCAAGGGCCGCCGCCTGCCGAACGAGGCCGGGCTCGCGCTCCGGCGCAGGCCCTACGCGCCGACCAACGTCGAGTTGCAGGAAAACGGCCGGGGGTTCCCCCCCAACTACCTGCACGAAAGCTGGCGCGACTTCCTCTATTGGGACAGCGAGCTGGAATCGGCTTGAGATTCCAGAGGGTTGCGCCGTTTGACAGGCGCGCGCGCGCGCCTATACTGCCGCCCCTTGATTTCCGAGAACGCGGGTCCGGCCCTTCGTGGGCCGCGACCACGCCCCGGCCGGGGATTTTCCGCCGGGGCCTATCGGGACAACAACCAACGGGAAACCGAGCCACATGACCAAACGCACCGAGTCCAAGTACAAGATCAATCGCCGGCTCAACGCCAACCTCTGGGGCCGGCCGAAGAGCCCCCTCAACGTCCGCGAATACGGTCCCGGCCAGCACGGGCAGCGGCGCGGCCGCAAGCCGTCGGACTTCGGCACCCAGCTGCGCGCCAAGCAGAAGCTCAAGGGCTATTACGGCAACATCGGCGAACGCCAGTTCCGCCGCTACTACGCCGAAGCCGCGCGCCGGAAGGGCGACACCTCCGAACACCTGATCGGGCTCCTGGAGCGGCGCCTGGACGCGGTCGTCTACCGGATGAAGTTCGTTCCCACCGTTTTCGCCGCGCGCCAGTTCGTCAACCACGGCCACGTCAAGGTCAACGGCCGTCGGGTCAACATCCCGTCCTACCTGGTCAAGGACGGCGACACCATCGAACTGAAGGAATCGTCGAAGCAGCTCGCCTCGGTGCTGGCGGCCGTCCAGCTCGCCGAACGCGACGTGCCCGATTACCTCCAGGTCGATCATTCCGCGATGAAAGGCACCTTCGTGCGCACGCCCAAGCTCGGCGACGTGCCGTACCCGGTGCAGATGGAGCCGAACCTGGTGGTCGAATTCTACTCGCGCTGATCGCCCCCTCCGCCGAACGCCGAAGGGCCGCGAGGACACTCGCGGCCCTTTTTCATTTCGCCGTCAGCGCGCCTCGCCGGGATCGGCCCACAAGGATTTCACCGCGCGGCCGAGGGCGCCGAACCACGGCACCCGGAAGATGACCGCGTCGCATTCCCAGTCGCGCACCACCAGGCGGCCGCCGCCCGAAAGGTCGTGGCTCTTGTTCGACGGCACGATCACCAGGTCGGGTTTCCAGTCGCGCGCCAAATCGGCGATGCCGCGATCCCCGCCGGGGAACGCGACCAGGGTTTCGACGTCGGTCGCGCCGACCTCGTCGGCCAGATCGGCAAGCTTGCGGCGCACGATCTCCCCCAGCTTTTTTTCGACTTCGGCCGGGGTGAGATAGCTTTCGAACCCGAGTCCCGGCTCCCATTCGGCGACGTGGCCGAACGCGAGCTTGGCGTCGCGCGCCTGCGCCAGCGCCCACGCGTATTCGGCGAGCGCGTGGTCGCCCAAATCGAGGGCGGGCACCGCGAGAATGCGCTTCGGCGCCTTGCCCTCGGCGATCTCGGGGAAGGTGCGCGGCGCCTCGGGCAGCGGTTCGGGCTTGCCGTATTCGTCCACGCATTCCCTGAAGATGCGCGCGCGGCAGGCCTGGCATGTGGGCGGGTCGAGGCGGCGGTAGATCGTCGCGAACGCCTTGGTTTTCGAGACAAAGATGTTCTCGGCGCCGATCTCGTCGATGTAGCGGCCGCGGCGCAGGCGGGACAAAACCGCTTCCTTGGTGTTGATCAGGTAAAGCCCGCCGCCGCGTTCCCGTTGCCGGCGCGCCGCTTGGGCCAACGCCTCGGCGCCGGCGACGTCGGTGAAGTTGACCCCCCTCATGAACAACGCGACGTGTTTCTGCTCAGGGCTCTTGCGTTCGTAGGCGCGCAGGGTTTCCTGGAAATAGTTGACCGCGCCGAAAAATAGTTCGCCGTCGATGCGCAGGATCTTGACCTGCGGGCATTCGGGCAGCTGGTGAGCGGAGGTGAACTTGCGTCCCCCCGCCGCCGGGTCGGGCACGCGCGACAGGATGGACGGGTGCGAAGTGCGGTTGAGGTAGAGCAGCAGCGACAGCAGCACGCCCGCGAGAATGGCGAATTCGAGCGGGAAGACGAGGGTGGCGACGAACGTGACCGCGAGCACGGCGGTTTCCGAGCGGCTGGCGCGGGCGATCTGGGCGATGTGCTTGAAGTCGATCAGCCCCCAGGCGACGAGAAAGAGGATTCCCGCCATCGCCGCGTCGGGCAGGTACGCGACCAGCGGCGCGACCAGGACGACGATGACGAGCAGCGCGACTCCGCCGATCATCGCCGCCAGCGGCGTGCGCGCGCCCGCGTCGTAGTTGAGGCCGCTGCGGTTGAACGAGCCGGTCGCCACGTAGGCCGAGAAGAAGCTGCCGGCGACGTTGGAGAGTCCCTGGCCGATGAATTCCTGGTTGCTGCTGATGTGCTGGCCGCTGCGCACCGCGAGCGCGCGCGAGATCGAAATCGCCTCGGTCAGCGCGAACAGGGTGACCGCGAGCGCGATCGGCGAGAGGTCGCGCATCTTCTGCATCGAGAAATCCGGCATCGACAACGGCGGCAGGTGCGAGGGCAGCGCGCCGACCATCGGGATATCCGCGCCCAACCCGAACTCGAATCCCACCCCGACCAGGCTGCCGGCGACGATCGCCACCAGCATGTAAGGCACGCGGGGAATCAGCCGCCGCGCGACGATCCCCGTCAGCAGCGTCGTGAGGCTGACGGCCGTCACCGTCGGGGAGCTGTCGCCGATGTGTTCGTACAGGTAGATCGCGACGTCGTGGAACGTCGCGCCCTGCGGGATCGGCAGACCGAAGAAATGCTTGGCCTGGTTGGCGGCGATCAGGATGCCGGCGCCGGCGGTGAAGCCGATCACCACCGAATGGGAAATGAAATTGACCAGCGTGCCGAGCCGGAACACGCCCATGACGATTTCGATCACGCCGACCATGAAGGCGAGCGTGATCGCCAGCTGCACGTACTCCGCCGTGCCCGGGGTGGCCATGACGCTGAGCGACGAATAGAGGACGATCGAGGCCGCCGTGGTCGGCCCCGACACCAGGTGCCAGGAGGAGCCGAACATCGCCGCGACGATGGCCGGGACGATCCCGGCGTAGAGCCCGTATTCGGGCGGCATGCCGGCGATGGTGGCGAACGCGACGCCCTGGGGCAGGACGACGATCGCGCCGGTCAGGCCGGCGCTCAGGTCCGCCGTCAGGGTGCGGCGGCTGACGAGCGGCAGCCATTCCAGAAACGGAAAAATGCCGGCCAGCCGCCGCCGATAGCCGAATGATCCGATTTCCGCCGCCATGCGAATCCTCCAAATGAAGCAAAACCGACCGCCCGGTCGGTTTCAAAGCCGTGCCATGTGAAAGCGTGAATGCGGGGGCGACGAAGGTAGCGGCGAAGGCCGTCGTGTGGCGGCAACCGTCGCGCCCGGATGGGATCGTCCGGCGCACTCGTGGGACGGCTCTATAGCACCCGGGCCGGTTTCCGACCAGCGGAAAACCGCGGTTATGGCCGACAAAAAGGGCCGCCGGTTTGGGCCGGGGCCCCTATGTCCGCGCGGACGTTCCGGCGCGATTCACGCGTCGGCGAACGGCACGTTCTTGTCCTTGAGGAGCTTCTGCAACTCGCCCGACTCGTACATCTCGCGCACGATGTCGCAGCCGCCGACGAACTCGCCCTTGACGTAGAGCTGCGGAATGGTCGGCCAGTTGGAGAAGGCCTTGATGCCTTCCCGGATGTCCTGGTCGGAGAGCACGTCGATGCCCTTGAACTTGACGTTCATGTGGCTGAGCACGCCGACCACGGCGGCGGAGAAGCCGCATTGGGGAAAGATCGGCGAGCCCTTCATGAACAGGGTGACGGGGTTCTCGGCGATCTCCTCGCGGATGCGGGCGAAGACGGCGGGTTCGCTCATGGCAATTTCCTTTGCGGACGATTCGGATCAGTCGGGGGCGACGGTGGTCAGTTGCAGCGCGTGCAGCGCGCCGCCCATGCGGCCCTGCAGCGCCTGGTAGACGAGTTGATGCTGCTGCACGCGCGACTTGCCCTTGAAGACCGCGGATTCGATGCGGGCGGCGTAATGATCGCCGTCGCCGCGCAAATCCTCGATCGTGACCTTGGCGTCGGGAATGCCTTGCTTGATCAGCCGCTCGATTTCAACCGCCGCCATCGGCATGGACGTCAACCTCGAAGTGTCGTTACGCGCCGCCCGCCATGTAGCGGGGCAGCCAGCCCTCGTGGGCCGTGCGCAGTTCGGCAAGGGATATGGACCGTTCGCCCCCCACCGTCAAGCCATCGCCGCCGGTGCGCCCGACCACCATGGCCTTGACGCCCGCCTTCGCCGCCGCCGCGAGCAGCGCGCCCGGGTCGCGGGCGGTCAGCAGATAGCGGCCCTGATCCTCGCCGAATAGCCATGCGTGGAGAGGGGTCGTTCCCTCGGGCTTCGCGATCTCGGCGCCGATGCCGGACGCCAGCGCCATTTCGGCGATCCCGACCAGAAGCCCGCCGTCGGAAAGGTCGTGGACGGCGGAGACGGCGCCGCGCTCGATCAGGCCGCGCACGAAATCGCCGTTCCCGCGCTCGGCCGCGAGATCGACCGGCGGCGGCGCGCCGTCTTCCCGCTTCAGGATTTCGCGCAGGTAAAGCGAACTGCCGAGGTGACCCTTGGTTTCGCCGATCAGGAGGATCGCCTCGCCGGCGGCCTTGAACGCGAGCGTCGCCATGCGCGCGACATCGGCGAGCAGCCCGACGCCGCCGATGGTCGGCGTCGGCGGGATCGCCTTGCCGTTGGTTTCGTTGTAGAGCGAGACGTTGCCGGAAACGACCGGAAAATTGAGCGCGCGGCACGCTTCGGCCATGCCTTGGACGCAGCCGACGAACTGGCCCATGATCTCGGGCCGTTCCGGGTTGCCGAAGTTCATGTTGTCGGTGAGGGCGAGCGGTTTCGCGCCGACCGCGGTCAGGTTCCGCCACGCTTCCGCGACCGCCTGCCGGCCGCCCTCGACCGGATCGGCGAGGCAGTAGCGCGGGGTCGAATCGGAGGTCATGGCGAGCGCCTTCCGCGTGCCGTGGACGCGCACCACGGCGGCGTCGCCGCCCGGACGCTGCGCGGTGTCGGCCATCACCATGTGGTCGTATTGTTCCCAGATCCAGTGCTTGGCGCAGAGATCGGGCGAGCCGATCAAGGCGAGCAGCGCGCCCGGAACGTCATTGGGTGCCGGGACGTCGGCGGGGTCGAGGACCGCGCGCTTCGCGGTCGGCGTCCACGGGCGGTCGTATTCGGGCGAGGCCTGCGCCAAGGGATCGATCGGCAGGTCGCCGACGACCTCGCCCCCGTGTTTCAGGACCATGTGGCCGGTGTCGGTGAGCCTGCCGATGATCGCGAAGTCCAGCTCCCACTTCTCGAAGATGCGCCGGGCTTCGTCCTCGCGCCCGGGCTTCAGGACCATCAGCATCCGTTCCTGGCTTTCCGACAGCATCATCTCGTAGGCGGTCATGCCTTCCTCGCGCTGCGGCACGTGGTCGAGATCGAGTTCGACCCCGAGCCCGCCCTTGGACGCCATCTCGAACGACGACGAGGTCAGGCCGGCCGCGCCCATGTCCTGGATCGCGACAATGGCGTCGGTCGCCATCAATTCCAGGCACGCCTCGATCAGGAGCTTTTCGGTGAACGGATCGCCGACCTGCACGGTCGGACGCTTTTCCTCGGAATCGTCGCGGAACTCGGCGCTCGCCATGGTCGCGCCGTGGATGCCGTCGCGCCCGGTCTTGGAGCCGACGTAGACGATCGGATTCCCGACCCCGGCCGCCTTGGCGTAGAAGATGCGGCTCGATTCGGCGAGCCCCACGGTCATGGCGTTGACCAGGATGTTGCCGTCGTAGCCGGGATGGAAATTGCATTCGCCGCCGACGGTCGGCACGCCGACGCAGTTGCCGTAGCCGCCGATGCCGGCGACCACGCCCGCCACCAGGTGCCGGGTCTTGGGATGATCGGGGCTGCCGAAGCGGAGTGCGTTGAGGTTGGCGACGGGGCGCGCGCCCATGGTGAACACGTCGCGCAGGATGCCGCCGACTCCGGTCGCCGCGCCCTGGTAGGGCTCGATGAACGACGGGTGGTTGTGGCTTTCCATCTTGAAGATCGCGGCCTGGCCGTCGCCGATGTCGATCACGCCCGCGTTCTCGCCCGGACCCTGGATCACCCAGGGCGCGCGGGTGGGCAGGGTCTTCAGCCACTTCTTCGAGGATTTGTAGGAGCAATGTTCCGACCACATGACCGAGAAGATGCCGAGTTCGGTCAGGTTGGGCGCGCGGCCCATGATGCCGAGGATGCGGCGGTATTCGTCCGCCGACAATCCGTGGGCGGCGACGACTTCGGGGGTGACGTCGTTGCTCAACGGCCTACTCCGAATTCGGGATGATGGAACGGCGGCGCGCGGGCGAATCCCCGCGCGCATCAGAAGATGCGCCCCTACCGGGGCGCGCTTTCGGCACGTAGCCCCGGTCGAACAGCTTCACGTCGCGCTTGCGGAAGAAGAAGATCATGATCGCGCCGGCGACGAAGCCGCCGATGTGCGCCCACCACGCGACTCCCCCTGAGCCCTTCGGCGTCATCGCCACGTTGACCAGCTGGAACGCGAACCACAGGCCCAGCACCACCCAGGCCGGAAGGTAAACGATCATGCGCAGGACCAGCGTCTTGATCGGCGCCTTGGGATGCAAGATCAGGTACGCGCCGATGACGCCCGAGATCGCGCCCGACGCGCCGATCATCGGAATCTTCGAGGCGGGCTCCAATCCCGCGTGCGCCAGCGCCGCGGCGAGGCCCGAGAGCAGATAGAACGCGACGTAGCGCGTATGGCCCATGGCGTCCTCGACGTTGTCGCCGAGCACCCACAGGAACAGCATGTTGCCGGCCAAATGCATGAACCCGCCGTGCAGGAACATGCTGGTCAGCAGCGTCGCGGACGGCGGGATGGCGGCGATTTCGGTCCCGCGCTCAACCAGCCCGAACACCGCCGCCGGGATCGCGCCGTAGCTCATCACGAACACCCGCTCGGCGCGGGCGTCGAGCGTCGATTGGTAGAGGAACACGGCGACGCACACGGCGATGATCGCCACCGTGACGTACTGGAAACGGATGTGGCGCAGCGGGTTTTCGTCGTGCAGCGGGATCAGCACAAGAGTCTCGTCTTAATCACCCCCACCCCAACCCTCCCCCGTCGAGGGGGAGGGGGTGAGAAATTGATTCACAAATCTTTTCCCTCCCCCCTTGCGGGGGAGGGCCAGGGTGGGGGGTATATTGGTCGTCATGAATTCGGAAATCTAGTGGAGAACGCGGACGAAGTGGTCGAACATGGCGCGCCCGTCGGTGCCGCCGAGCTCCGCGTCCGCCAGCCGCTCGGGGTGCGGCATCAGGCCAAGCACGTTGCGCTTCTCGCTCAGGACCCCGGCGATGTTGCCGAGGCTGCCGTTGAGGTTGGTGTCGGCGGCGACGCGGCCCCGCTCGTCGCAATAGCGGAAGGCGACCCGGCCTTCGGCTTCGAGGCGCTTCAGGGTTTCGGCGTCGGCGAAGTAGTTGCCGTCGGCGTGGGCGACCGGAATGCGGATCACCTGGTCCTTGGCGTAGCCGCCGGTGAACAGGCTGTCGGCGGTCTCCACCTTGAGCCACACGTCGCGGCAAATGAATTTGAGTCCGGCGTTGCGCATCAGGACGCCGGGCAGGAGGCCGGTTTCGGCCAGCACCTGGAAGCCGTTGCAGATGCCGAGCACCGGCACGCCCTTGTTCGCGCGCGCGATCACTTCGCGCATCACCGGCGAGCGCGCGGCCATGGCGCCGCTGCGCAGGTAGTCGCCGTAGGAAAAGCCGCCGGGAAGCACGATCAGGTCGACCTCGGGCAGGTCGGTGTCGCGGTGCCAGACCATCGCCGGCTCCCGGCCCATGCTCTGCTTGAGCGCGACCTGGACGTCGCGGTCGCAATTGGAGCCGGGAAAGACGATGACGGCGGCGCGCATCAGTCGGCGATCTCGATCGTGTAGTTCTCGATCACGGTGTTGGCGAGCAACTTGCGGCACATGGCGTCGACCGATTCGCGGGCGCGTTTCGCGTCGCGTTCGGCCAGCTCCAGTTCGATGAACTTGCCCTGGCGGACCTCGCCGACGCCGGCGAAGCCGAGGCCGGCGAGCGCGTGCCCGATCGCCTTGCCTTGCGGATCGAGAACGCCGTTCTTGAGCGTGACGTGGATGCGGGCCTTCAAGACGCTGGCTCTTTCTTATTCGAGAGGGTTACTGCATCACCTTGGGGCCCTTGAGGTCGCGCGGGCCGCCTTCGGGCAGGATGCCGAGCCGGCGGGCGACTTCCTGGTAGGCTTCCTCGACCGGGCCCTGGCCGCGGGTCAGCCGGTCGCGGTCAAACCGCTCGTTGGTCTTGATGTCCCACAGCCGGCAATTGTCCGGGCTGATTTCGTCGGCGAGTATGATCCGCATGTAGTCGTTTTCCCACAGGCGGCCGAATTCGACCTTGAAGTCGATCAGCTTGAGGCCGATGCCGAGGAACAGCCCCGAAAGGAAATCGTTGATGCGCAGCGCGAGGTTCATCATCTCGTCCAGGTCCTCGGGCGCGGCCCAGCCGAAGGCGGTGATGTGTTCTTCCGACACCATCGGCCGCTGGCCGTTCTCGGCCTTGTAATAGAACTCGACCACCGAACGCGGCAGCGCCGTGCCCTCGGCAATGGCGAAGCGCTGGGCGAGCGAGCCGGCGGCGGCGTTGCGCACCACCACCTGGATCGGGATGATTTCGGCTTCGCGCACCAGTTGCTCGCGCATGTTGAGGCGGCGCACGAAATGGGTCGGCACGCCGATCTCGTTCAGCCGCGTCATCAGGTATTCGGAAATCCGGTTGTTGAGGACCCCCTTGCCGGTGACGACCGAAGGCTTGTCTTCGCCGTCGACGGCGGTTTCGTCCTTGAAGTACTGGACCAGGGTTCCGGGCTCGGGCCCCTCGAACAGGACCTTGGCCTTGCCCTCGTAAATGCGTCTGCGCCGGGTCATGGATGGGCCGGGGTTGGAAAGGCGGAAATCGCGGCTGAACGACGCTGGTATAGCAGGGGGTCCCCGCGAAAACAAATGGTCCGCGACGGCCGGAATCCGGGCGGATTCCGAGCCTTTCCGCGTCGCGCCTAAGAGGTGACGGGCGCGAACGGGGTGGGATTCGGATGGGCGGACGCGAACAGCCAAACCGGCGCATCGGCCTCGTTCGCGGCGAGCGCGACGAGCGAGGACGACACCGTGCCGTAGCCGCCGTCGGGCGCGATGAACATGGCCTCGCGCGGGCCGGCGCCGGGCGCCGTCTCGCCGCTCGCGAGCAGCGCGCGCCACTCCGCCCAGTCGCCCGCGCCGGGGTCGGGCGGGAGCGCGTCGGCGAACAGCGGCAGGTAATGCCGGATGCGCGCCGAGGCGGAATCGTTGCGATCGTGCGCGGTGATCATCGAGAGACCTTCCGGGACGGGAAACGATTCGACCGTTTCCGTTTCCTCGGCGCGGCGAAGCCAGAACGCGGATCGGCGGTCGGCGACGACCATGTTGAAGGTGCGGTAGGCGCGCGCGTCGAGACGAACGAGCGCGTCGACGGCATCGCGCGCCTCGGCGTGATCGAGCGCCATGAGCGGCAGCTCGCCCCGGCTCCGCTTGCCGGCCCGGGGGCCGAGCGAGCCCGGCCGGTTGAGGATCGCGGCGACGACGCCCTGGTCGTTGCGCCCGAGCCAAGTCCCGCCCGCGAGTTCGTCCCGGCCCGCGACCACGCGCGGCCGGTCGGGCCAGTGGCGGCCGGGCGCGCGCCACGGCCGGTCGATCATCTCGTCGCGGTTGGCGGCGAGGATCAGCGGCCAGGCGTGGCCGGGCCGGAACAGGACGACGACGGTGCACATGGGGCGATGTTACGGCGCGATTCGCGCGCGCACCATGCCCGTTGCAACCCCCGCCGGGGGGCCATACATTTCCGGCGCGCGAACGATCCCCACCTTTCAGCGGAGCCGCCGATGGCCGACATCTTCAACGAACGCGAAAAGGGTTATGAGGCCAAGTTCAAGCTCGACGAGGAGTTGCGATTCAAGGCCACGTCGCGCGGCAACAAGATGCTGGCGGAATGGGTCGGCGAGCGGTTCGGCATGTCCGCCGAACAACGCCAGGCCTACGGCAAGGAACTGGCCATCGCCGATCTGGACAAGCCCGGGCACGACGACCTGCTCGACAAGATCATGAAGGACGCGGAAGCGCGGAAAGTCGTCCTGGCGCGCGCCGAGGTCGAAAAGGAAATGCGGCGTTGCCACGCCGCCGCCCTCGATCAGATCGCCAAGGAACAGGGCAGGAAGTAATCAGTTTTTTTTGCGGCCGCGCTTTGCTTTCGCGCCGAGCACGCGGGCGAAAATCGTCTCGACGTGGCGGAGATGCCGGCGGACATCGAACAGCGCCGCGAGTTTCGCGCGCCCGAGCCGCTTCGCGACCTCCGGCTCGGCTCGCAGCCGTTCCTGGAAGCTCCCGCCCTTTTTCCACGTCTCCAGCGCGTGGCGCTGCACCAGCGCGTAGGCCTTCTCGCGGCTGACGCCGGCCTGGGTCAGCGCCAGCAACACCTGCTGCGAATGCACCAGTCCGCCCAGGCGGTCGAGGTTGCGGCGCATGGCGTCGGGGTAGACCACCAGCTTCTCGATCACGCCGGCGAGCCGCGCGAGCGCGAAGTCGAGGGCGATGGTCGCGTCCGGCAGCGCGATCCGCTCGACCGACGAATGCGAGATGTCGCGTTCGTGCCACAGCGCCACGTTCTCGAACGCCGGGATCGCGGCGGCGCGCACGAGCCGGGCGAGCCCGGTGACGTTCTCGGTGAGCACCGGGTTGCGCTTGTGCGGCATCGCCGACGAGCCCTTCTGGCCGGGCGCGAAGAATTCCTCGGCCTCGGCCACCTCGGTGCGCTGCAAGTGGCGAATCTCGACCGCGAGGCGCTCGACCGAGCTGGCGACGACCGCCAGCGCGGCGACGTAGGCCGCATGGCGGTCGCGCGGGATGACTTGGGTCGATACCGGCTCCGGCACCAGGCCGAGCTTGGCGGCGACGTGCGCTTCCACCTTGGGATCGACGTGGGCAAAGGTGCCGACCGCGCCGGAGATGGCGCAGGTGCCGGCCTCGGCGCGCGCGGCGGCGAGGCGGGCGCGGGCGCGCTGGAACTCGGCGTGAAAGCCGAGCAGCTTGAGGCCGAAGGTGGTCGGCTCGGCGTGGATGCCGTGGCTGCGGCCGATGCACGGCGTGTTTTTGTATTGCCGCGCGCGCTTGGCCAACGCCGCCAGCAACCGGTCGACGTCTGCGATCAGGAGGTCGGCGGCCTCGACCATCTGCACGGCGAGGCAGGTGTCGAGCACGTCGGAGGACGTCAGTCCCTGGTGGACGAACCGCGCCTCCGGCCCGACCCGTTCGGCGAGTTCGGTCAGGAAGGCGATGACGTCGTGCTTGACCTCGGCCTCGATCCTGTCGATGCGGGCGATCCGTTCCGGGGTGTAGGGGGCGTGGCCGCGTTTCCACAGCATCCTGGCGGCCGATTTCGGAATGGCGCCGGCTTGGGCCAGCGCGTCGGCCGCGTGGGCCTCGATCTCGAACCAGATGCGGAATTTGTTGGCGGGCTCCCAGATGGCGGCCATCGCGGGGCGGCTGTAGCGGGGGATCATCGGAACGGCGTCCTGGATTCGGTGGGGCGAACATCCTAGAACATATCCCCGGCGGAGGAAATCGGCCTTTCCCGGACGCTCCGCCGCTCGGATCGCGCATGCACGACAGTTTCGCCTTCGTCTCCAAACTTCCGGCGCCGATTCCATTTCTCGATATCGGCGGCGACGGCGCCGACGCGCTCGCGGCGGCCGCGCCCGAGCGCTTCGGCGTGATCCTCGCCGCGGCCGACGGGCACTACGGCCGGATCGCGCTTACGGCCGGCGACGCGCTCTCGCGGCAATGGCTGGTGCGCGCGAACAATCCCTACCTGCCGGAGATCGACGCGGTCGCCGCGCGCTTGGGGCGCGCGGGCGCCTATCTTCTCAATCTTTCGTTCGAGTGGACCTGCACCACCGGCGTCGCGCCCGATCCCACGGGTGACGGCAACCGGATGCTGCGCACCCTCGACTGGCCGCTCGACGGTCTCGGCCGCGCGCTCGTCGTCGCCCGGCAGAGCGGGACGGCGGGCGACTATTTCAACGTCACCTGGCCGGGATTCGCCGGGATCGCCACCGCGATGGCCCCCGGCCGGTTCGCGGCCGCCCTCAACCAGCCGCCGATGCCGCGCTACACGCCGTCGTGCTGGTTCGATTGGGCGGTCGGGCGCGTGCGCCTCGCCGTCAGCGCCGCGCTGCCGCCCGCGCACCTGTTGCGCCGCGTGTTCGACACCTGCCGCACCTACGCCGAGGCGCGCGCGGCGCTGATCGAAACGCCGATCTGCCTGCCCGCGTTTTTCACCTTGAGCGGCACCGGCGCGGACGAAGGCTGCACCATCGAGCGCACCGAAACCGACGCGAGCGTGCGCGAATCGCCCGCGTGCGCCGCCAACCACTGGCAATCCTTCCATCGCCCGGGGCGCGCGCGCGGCGCGGACAGCGTCAAGCGCGCGCAAACGCTGACCGAGATGCAGCGCCGCGCCCCCGACGGTTTCGGCTGGGTGATCGAGCCGGTTCTCAACCGCACCACCCGGGCGGCGGTGGTGGCGAACGCCCGGCGCGGGACGCTCTGGGTCCAGGGTTTCGAGGCGGACGGCCCGGCGACCGCGCCGCTGACCCTGCCCTGATTCAGGCGCGGAATTTTCCTCGTCGATTGAGCAGGTACCAGACGATCCCGGCGGTCTGGGCCGCGAGCAGCGCCGCGAACGCGACGCGGTAGGCTTCGGGCGGGTAGGATCCGTCGCCGCCGCGCGGCCAGAAATCCACGATCACGCCGACGCCCCATTGGCAGGCGAACGTGCCGAGAAAGACCGAGACGTTGAACGCGGTCGCGGCGCGCCCCGCCATCTCGAGCGGGAAGCTCTGGTAGAAAGCCGAATACCACAACACGTTGGAGGCGCCCAGGAACGTGAACAGGACCCAGAGCGGCGCGGCGTCGGCGGGCGGTAACAGGACGATGGCGCCCTGGGTCGCGAGCAGGCCCAGCGTCGCCGCCAGCGCGACCGTGTGCGCGGCGACGCCGAAGCGCGCCAGCCGGTCGGCGATCGCGCCCATGGCGGCATAGCCCGCGGTCATGCCGAACGCGATCCAGAACAGATAGTCCGCGACCGCCGGACCCTTGAGCCCGGCGGCGTTGGCGAGCCACGGGCCGACCCACAGGCTTTGCAGGCCGATGAACGATCCCTGGACCAGCGCGGTCGAGCCGACCACGCGCACGAACAAAGGATCGCGCAGGATGCCCGCCAGTTCGCGCAACTGGCGGGCGAGCGGCGGCGGCTCGCCGGTGCGGCCGTCGTCGGGAACGATCAGATAGATCAAGACCGCCGCGGCGACGATGGCGATCGCGTAGAGCATCAGCACGCCGCGCCAGCCGACCAGCCCGACCGCCGCCTCGACCGGCACCGTGCCGGCGATCGCGCCGAGGCCGCCGCACGACATCAGGAGGCCGTTGGCGAGCGGCACGCGCGCCGCCGGAAACCAGATGCGGTAGGCGGTGAAGGGCGCCATCAGGCAGGCCGACACGCCGAGCCCCATCAGGGCGCGGCCCGAGGCGAGCCCGGCCAGCCCGTCGGCCATCCCGAACCAAAAGGCGCCGAGGGCCGCGACCAGGATCAACGCCGCCTCGACCCGCTTCGGCCCGAACCGGTCGAGCAGAATGCCGAGCGGCAGTTGAAACGCGGCGAACGCCAGGAAATAGACGCTGGTCAGGAAGCCGAGGTCGGCCGCGCCGAGGTCGAACTCGGCGATCAGGCGCGGTGCCAGCACGGCGTTGACAACCCGGCCCAGGTAGGAAAGGAAATAGCCGACCGCGAACGGCACGAACACGCGAGCCGCAAGCGTGCGGGTCAGGGCGGGCATGGTGGGCGAACCTAACGGCGGTGCCCGCGCGGAGCAACAACGGAGTCGTTTCAGTTTGGGAGCGCGCATGGCGATCGATTATCTGGGCGGCCTCGGCCGCTGCCTGACCGATGCCCACTTTCCGTGGCTGCCCGCGTTCCAGCGCGGCAAGGTGCGCGATTCCTACGACCTGCCCGACGGCCGGCGGATCATGATCGCGACCGACCGCCAATCGGCGTTCGATCAGGTGCTGGCGGCGGTTCCATTCAAGGGCCAGGTGTTGACCCAGACGGCGCGCTACTGGTTCGACGCCACCGCCGACATCTGCCCGAGCCACGTGCTCGCCTACCCGGACCCGAACGTGACGGTCGGGCTCAGGCTCGACATGATCCCGGTCGAGGTGGTGGTGCGCGACTACCTCACCGGCGCGACCTCCACCAGCATCTGGACCCAGTACGCGCAGGGCGCGCGCGTCGTTTACGGCCACGCGCTCCCCGACGGCATGAAGAAGAACCAGCGCCTGCCCGCGACCCTGATCACGCCGACCACCAAGGGAGCGGGCGCGACCGCCCACGACATGCCGATCGCGGCCGCCGACATCGTCGCGCGCGGCTTGGTGTCCGCCGATCGCTGGCGCGAGATCGAACGTCTAGGCATGGCGCTGTTCCGGCGCGGGCGGGATCTCGCCGCCGCGCAAGGGCTGATCCTGGTC
Organism: uncultured Hyphomicrobiales bacterium; assembly: GCA_964412955.1. GTDB lineage: Bacteria > Pseudomonadota > Alphaproteobacteria > Rhodospirillales > 2-12-FULL-67-15 > 2-12-FULL-67-15. The sequence continues at coordinate 140,065 of CAYPQV010000001.1, read as the reverse complement.
GATACCAAATACGAATTCGGCCTCGACCGCGAAGGCAGGCTCCGCGTCGCCGACGAAATCCACACGCCCGATTCCAGCCGCTACTGGATCGCCGATACCTATCCCGAGCGCGCGGGCCGGGGACTCGAACCCGATAGCCTGGACAAGGAGTTCCTGCGGCTTTGGATCGCGGCGCGCTGCGATCCCTACAAGGAGCCGATCCCGGAAATCCCGGCAGCGACCTTGGCCGAGTTCAGCGCCAAGTACGTGCGCCTCTACGAGCAGATGACCGGCCAGGAATTCGTCCCGGTCGAGCCCGAGCTTCCGACGCGCGAACGCATCGAGCGCAACCTGAAGCGCGCCTTCCCCGAATTCGCGCCCCAGTGACCAATTAATTAAGTGATTCTCAGCGATCAGCCGCGCTTCAGGGCCAGCGTCAGCCCGTCGGCGATGGGCACCAGGCTGAGATCGATGCGTTCGTCCCGGTGGCGGGCGCGGTTGAAGGCGCGGATCGCTTCGGTGTCGGCGTCGGTGTCCTTGGGGTCGATCACCGCGCCGTCCCACAGCACGTTGTCGGCGGCGATCACGCCGCCCGGGCGCACGAGCGCGAGGCAGCGCTCGAAATACAACTCGTAGTTTTCCTTGTCGGCGTCGATGAAGGCGAAGTCGTAGGTGCCGGCGCGGCCCTCGGCGAGCAACGCGTCGAGGGAATCGGCCGCCGCGCCGAGGCGGAGATCGATTTTCCCGGCGACGCCCGCTTCGGCCCAATAGCGCCTGGCGACGGCGGTCCATTCGGCGCTCGCGTCGAGGGCGGTGATCCGCCCGTCGGCGGGGAGCGCCAGCGCGACCGCGAGCGAGCTGTAGCCCGTGAACACGCCGATTTCCAGGTACGCCCGCGCGTCCAACGTCCGCGCCAGGAACTGCATGAACGCGCCCTGGTCGGGGGAAATCTGCATGCCCGCCTTGGGCATGGTCGCGGTTTCGGCGCGCAAGGCGGCGAGGGCCGGATGCTCGCGCGTCCCGACCGCGACCAGGTAATCGTGCAGGCGCTCGTCGAGAGGGGTGAATTTGCTCATGGCGTTAAAGAAGCCCCATCGTCTTAAACGACGCGGTGCCGTGCTTGGAGACGATCAGGTGGTCGTGGAGCTGGATGCCGAGTTTGGCGCAGGCGTCCCTGACCTCGCGGGTCATCTCGATGTCGGCGCGGGAGGGGGTTGGATCACCGCTCGGGTGGTTGTGGACGAGGATCAGCGCCGCCGCGCCGTGCTCAAGCGCGCGCTTGACCACCTCGCGCGGATAAAGCGGCGTATGGTCGATGGTGCCCCGGCCCTGGACCTCGTCGGCGATCAGCGTGTTCTTGCGGTTGAGGAACAGCACGCGAAACTGCTCGCGCGGCTCGCGCGCCATGACCACGCGCAGATAATCGGTCAGCGCCTGCCATGAGGACAGGACGGGCTTTTCCATCGCTTCCTCGCGCGCCAGCCGTTCGGCCGCCGCGCGCACGACCGCGAGCGCGGCGGCGGTGGTCTCGCCCGCGCCCTCGACTTCGCGCACGCGTTCCGTCGCGGCGGACACGGCGGCGGCGAACGAGCCGAAGCGGGCGATCAGGCGCTTGGCGAGCGGCTTGGTATCGCCGCGCGGGTGGGCGAGACACAGCACCAGTTCCAGCAGTTCGTAATCGGCGAGCGCATCCGCGCCGCCCTTGAGGAATCGGTCGCGCAGCCGTTGGCGGTGGCCGGCGTGGGGGGATTGGCCCCGGGGCGCGGTCAAGGCGCGGGGTAGGGCGGTTGGTGCCAGCCCCGGGGCGACAGGGTGAACACTTCATAGCCGTCGGTGGTGACGCCGACGGTGTGCTCGAACTGGGCCGACAGCGACCGGTCGCGCGTCACCGCCGTCCAGCCGTCCTCGAGGATCTTCACGTCGAAACGCCCGGCGTTGATCATCGGCTCGATGGTGAAGAACATGCCGGTCTTCAGGACCAGGCCTTCGCCCGGCTTGCCGAAGTGCATGATGTTGGGCGCGTCGTGGAACACGCGCCCGATGCCGTGGCCGCAGAAATCGCGCACCACGGAAAAGCGCCGCGCCTCGGCGTGCATCTGGATGGCGTGGCCGATGTCGCCGAGCGTCGCTCCCGGCCGCACCGCCTCGATCCCCTTCCACATCGCCTCGAAGGTCGCCTCCACCAGCCGTCGCGCCTTCACGCCGACCTCGCCCACGTGGAACATGCGGCTGGTATCGCCGTACCAGCCGTCCAGGATCACGGTGATGTCGAGGTTGACGATGTCGCCCTCCTCCAGCGTCTTGGGCCCGGGAATGCCGTGGCAGACCACGTGGTTGACCGACGCGCAGATGGATTTCGGAAAACCGCGGTAATTGAGCGGCGCCGGAACGGCGCCCGCGGCGACGATGAAGTCGTGGCAGAGGCGGTCGAGCGCCTCGGTCGTCACCCCCGGCTTGACGTGGGGGGTGACGAAATCGAGCACCTCGGCGGCGAGCCTTCCCGCCTTGCGCATGGCGGCGAACTCCTCGCCCCCGTGAATCTTGACGTGGCGCGGGGCGCGGTGCGCGCTTTGCCGTTCGCCGAAATCCATGTTGTTGTTCATGACATAACCCGTCCCGCATTATGCCCGGAGCGGCCCCCCAGCTAAAGATGGATTGCTAAAGCCGGATCGCGAGCGGGCCCGCGAGGCGGATTTCGCTTAGGGTAACGCGGCAGCCGTAGCACAGCACTTCGACGCCCTCGGCCGTGGCGCGGGCGAGCCCCTCGGCGTACGCGGGGTCGATATCGGCGGCGGCGGCGAAGGCGCGGGCATCGGGGCGCTGGACCAGAAAAAACATCACCGCGCGCCCGCCTTTTGCCGCCACCCGGGCGAGTTCGTCGAGATGCTTTTTCCCGCGCGCGGTGGGGGAATCGGGAAACTCCGCCGGCGCGCGGGGGGACAGATCGCGCTTCATGGTCACGTTCTTGACCTCGACGTGGCACGAAGGCCGTTTCGGGTCCTCCAGCAGCAGGTCGATGCGCGAATTCACGCCGTAGCGCACCTCGCGGCGCATGGACTCGTAACCGGCGAGTTCGGGGATTTTCTTCCGGCGGATCGCTTCCTCCACCAGCCGGTTCGGGTGCTGGGTGTTGATGCCGACCAGGGCATTGCCGACCCGGATCAGCTCCCACGAATAGCGGAGCTTGCGCGCGGGATCGGCGGATTCCGAAAGCCACACCTCCGAGCCGGGCGCGTTCACGCTCAGCATCGAGCCCGGATTGGCGCAATGGGCCGTGATCGTTTTGCCGTCGTCGAGCTCGACGTCGGCGAGGAAGCGCTTGTAGCGCCTGAGCAGCGTGCCGCGCACGAGGGGAGCGGGAAATTTCATCGGCGCGGTTCCTTGGCGCCGGGGTCGAGGGCTTGGGCGAGGGATGTCTCGGCGCTGCCGGGCTTCAACGGCCGCTGTTGATCGGGATGCGGGGACCAGGCGGTCAGGAACATCACCTGGAAGGTCGCCGGCACGCGTCCGTCGGACCCGGCGTACATGCGAAGATAGCGTTCGGCCGCGGCGGCGAACAGCGCCCGGCGCGCAAAACGGCCGTGCCGCGCGGCGACGGCGTTGGCTTCGCCCATGCCGCGCAAATCCCGCATCAGGCGCAGGGGGTCGGCGTAGGACACGGTAATGGCATCAACGTCGACGACCGGAAGCGCGAAACCCGCGCGCTGCAGCAGCGCGCCCAGGTCGCGCACGTCGGCGAACGGCGCGACGCGGGGGCTGGCGCCGCCCGCGACGTCGAGTTCGGCTTCGGTCAGCGCGCGACGCAGTTCCTTCAGCGTGTCGGCGCCGAACAGCGCGCCGAGAAAAAGTCCGTCGGGCTTGAGGGCGCGCCGGATTTGCACGAGCGCGCCGGGCAGGTCGTTGGTCCAATGGAGCGCGAGCGCGCTCAGGACCAGATCGAAGGTCCCGGGCGCGAACGGCAGGGCCTCCTCGTCGGCGACGGCGGCGAGCGGACGCACGCCCGCCGGCGTGACTCCGCCCGCGATCCGAACCATGCGTTCCGACAGATCGCATTGGATCAAGGTTTCGACCTTGCCGCGCCCCTCCGGTCTTTGCTCGCCCAGCGTCCGCCCGAGGATGCCCGCGCGGCAGCCGAGGTCGAGGGCGAGCGGGAAGGCGCGCGTCACGTCGTCGAGCCGGTCGAGCAGGCGCCCGGCCACCTCGCGGAACAGGAAGTCGTGTTCGGCGAAGCGGGCGGCGGCGCGGTCGCGGTTGAGCCGCACGGCGCGGCGATTGAAGACGACGGGTATTTCCGACATGCTCATTATATATGGCACAGGACAGGGTTTCGGTGCACGACGTCGCCGCCGCCGGAGGGATCGCCCGGACGATCCGCTGGGGCCTGGATGCGCTGTTGCCGCCGCGCTGCCTGATCTGCGGCCGGACGGTGGAAAGCGAGGCGCTGTGCGCCGACTGCTGGCGCGACGTGCGGTTCCTCGCCCGGCCGGTGTGCGAGGCGTGCGGCGTTCCGTTCGAGGCCGACCCCGGGCCGGGCGCGCTCTGCGGCGCGTGCGCGGCCGATCCGCCGGCGTTTGCCCGCGCTCGCGCCGCGTTCGTCTACGACGAGGCGAGCCGGGGCCTGATCCTCGGCTTCAAGCACGGCGACCGCACCGACGCGGCGCCCGCGTTCGGCGCGTGGCTCGCGCGCGCGGGCGCCGAACTGCTGGCCGACGCCGACGTCGTGGTTCCGGTGCCGCTTCATTGGACGCGGCTGTTCGCGCGCCGCTACAACCAGGCGGCGCTGCTCGCGCGCGCGGTCGGCGAGCGATCGGGGATTCCGGTCGAAACCGGCCTGCTGGCGCGGCGCCGCCGCACGCCCGCGCAAGGCCGGCTGAGCCCGTCGGCGCGCGCGCGCAACCTGCGGGGCGCGATCGCCGTGCCGAAAAAGGCCCGCGTCGCCGGACGGCGAATTCTGCTGATCGACGACGTGCTGACCACCGGGGCCACCGCCAACGCCTGCGCCCGGGCGCTTCTCGCCGCCGGGGCTTCCGCCGTCGACGTGCTGACGCTCGCGCGCGTAATCAAGGCCGAGTGATCCGCAGAATCCGGTCGTCGCCCTCGCGCGGGCGGCCGCGGCCGTCGCGGTTGTTGGTGAGCACGTAAAGCGCGCCGTCGGGCCCGGCCACGGCGTCGCGCAGCCGACCCGGACGGTCTTCGCCCAGTGAAAACCAGCGCTCAATGCGCGTGACCCGGTAGCCATTCCCGGCGCGCCCCGATAGGGGCGCATCATTTGTGGCGCGCGGGGATTCGCCCGCGCGCGCCAGCGCGATCCGCATCAGGGCCTGGCTGCGCAACGTCGCGACGTAGAGATCGCCCCGCCAGAACGCAATCCCCGAAGGCGGCGTGGTCGGCGTCTTCCAAACCACCAGCGGGTCGCGATAGGAGGGCACGCCCGGCGCGCCGACGGCGCGCGGCCAGCCATAGTTGGCGCCCCGGACGATCAGGTTGATTTCGTCGTGGCCGCCGAGGCCGAATTCGCCCGACGGTCCGTGCTCGGAGGCGAACAGATCGCCGGTCGCCGGATGCCAGGCGAGCCCCTGCGGGTTGCGATGGCCGAGGGACCAGACCGGGGAGCCGGGGAAGGGATTGTCGGCGGGAACGTCGCCTTCGGGGGTGACGCGCAGAATTTTTCCGGCAAGGGAAGTCGCATCCTGGGCCAGTTCCGCCTCGTAGATTTCACCCGCCGCGACGTAGAGCATGCGGTCGGGGCCGAAGCCGATCCGCCCGCCGTTGTGGTTGAGGGCGCCCGGAATGCCATCGAGCACGACGCGATCGAACGCGCCGGTATCGCCCTGATGGCGGAGGCGCACGATCTTGTTGCGGCGGACGAACGCGGGCAACGGCCCCGGAAAATAGGTGTGCATGACGTAGACGAAGGGCTGGCGCGGAAAATCGGGGTGGAGCGCCAAGCCCATCAGCCCGCCTTCGCCGCCGGTGGCGACGTCGATCTCGGCGTAAGGTTCCGGCCGCAGTGTCCCGTTCCGGATCAGGCGGATGCGCCCCGGCCGTTCGCTGACCAGGGCGTCGCCGCCCGGCGCGCAGGCGCCAAATCCAACAGACCCGGTGGCGTCCCCGGCGCCAGGTTTATCGTCTTGGCGGCAGTCGCCGCCGGGGAGGAAGGTCAGCGACCAGGGCGCCTCCAGGCCCGCGACCCAGGTTTCCACCCGGTGGCCGGGGGCGCCCTCGAAGGCCGCGTCGTCCATCGCCTGCGGCCTCGGCCCGACCGCGGGCTCGGCCGCCGCCGCGCCCATATAGGCGAACGGCAGAGCCAGGCAAACAACGATCATAAATCGGCGCGGCATCGGGAACTCCTGCGACCGGCCCCCTAGATTGGCGCGAGGGCCCGGTCTATATCAAGCGACCGGGCGGAAGGAGAAAACCGTGGCCAAGGTCGAAATCTACACCACCGCGCTCTGCCCCTATTGCCGGCGCGCCAAGGCGCTGCTCGACAAGAAGGGCGTCGCCTACACCGAATACGAGGTGGACGTGACGCCGGGCAAGCTCGACGAAATGCTCAAGCGCGCGGAAGGGCGGCGCTCGGTCCCGCAAATCTTCATCGACGGCAAGGGCGTCGGCGGATCCGACGACATCCACGCCCTCGATCGCGCCGGCAAGCTCGACGCGCTGCTCGGCCGCGCGGCCTGAGGCGGGGGCCGGCCAGGTGCCCGGAACGATTTTCACCGTCGCCTGCGCGCAGCTCACCTCGGCGCGCGAACCCGACGTCAATATTCCGGCGGCCGCCGATCTGGTCCGGCGCGCGCGCGACCAGGGCGCCGATTTCATCCTGTTGCCGGAAATCGTCAACATGCTGGAGCCGAAGCGCGACGCGGCGCTGGCCAAGGCGCGGCCCGAGGCCGACGATCCGGCGCTGGCGGCGTTCCGCGGCCTCGCGCGCGAAACCGGCGCGTGGCTGCTCGCGGGCTCGCTGGTGATCAGGATCGAGAACGAGCCGGAGCGCGTCGCCAATCGCTCGTTCCTGCTCGCGCCCGACGGAACCGTCGCCGCGCGCTACGACAAGATCCACATGTTCGACGTCGATCTGGGCGAAGGCGAGCGCTACCACGAATCGCGCACCTATCGTCCCGGCGAGCGGGCGGTGACGGCGGAGCTGCCGTGGGGACGACTCGGCATGACGGTCTGCTACGACATGCGCTTTCCGCATCTCTACCGCGCGCTGGCGAAGAAGGGCGCGGATTTCTTCTCGGTGCCGGCGGCCTTCACCCGGCCCACGGGCCGCGCCCACTGGCACGTGCTGCTGCGCGCGCGCGCGATCGAGAACGGCGCCTTCGTTTTCGCGGCCGCCCAATGCGGCGAACACGCGGACGGGCGCAAGACCTACGGCCACTCGCTGATCGTCGATCCGTGGGGCGAGGTGCTGGCCGACGGCGGCGAGGAGCCGGGCGTGGTCCTCGCGAAGATCGACCCGGCCCGCGTCGCGGAAGCGCGCGCCAAGGTGCCGGCGATTACGAGCGACCGGGAGTTTTCCTAACCGCTCAGCGGGCGCGGTTCCGGCTCGCCGTCCTCCCGGGTCGAGCGCCCGAGATCGTTGACGGCGGCAAGGCGCTGCTTGACGCCGGGGATCGGATCGCCGTCCACCACCCCGTGCTCGTAGGCGACGATCTGGAGCCGGCCGCGCGCGAATTCGAGCAACTCGCCCGCCTTCAACAGATGATCGGGGTTGCGTGGCCGGGTGAAGCGTTCGTTGCCGCGCGCGAAGGTTTCGTAGATCAGCGCGCCGCCGGGATCGAGCAGGGCGAGGAGCCTGGGGATCAGCGGGCGGTACAAATAATTGACCACGACGATGCCGGCGAACGTCCGCCCGGCGAGCGGGCCGGGCGGCTCGAACACCGGCGCGCCGTTTTCCAGATCGGCGGCGAGGACCTCGACGCCGGCCGGAGCGGACTCTTTAAGCGCCGCCGTGTCGCGGTCGACCGCCGCCACCCGGTGGCCGCGTCCGGCGAAGAAGCGCGCGTGCCGCCCGCCGCCGCAGGCGAGGTCGAGCACCGAGCCCCCGGCCGGAACCAAATGCGCGAAACGCGCGACCCAGGGGGACGGTTCCGCCACCCGCAGGTGCCGGGAACGCAGTTCGGCGTCGGAAATTGTGGCGTCGGGGGAAACCATGGCCGCGGCGATTATGGTATTTCTTTCAGGGTCCGGATATGCCAAGTTTTCGGATCATGATCCTTTATCAACTCCGTTGCGCGAAAAACCACGAGTTCGAGGCCTGGTTCAAGGGCAGCGCCGGCTTCGAGTCGCAGAACCGCAAGGGCGCGGTCGAATGTCCGTTTTGCGGCTCGACCAGGATCGCCAAGGCGCCGATGGCGCCCAACGTCATCGGCGGGGGCGCGACCGCAAGCCGCGACGACGCCGAGCCCAAGGGCGAAAGCGCCCGCGCCATCGCCGACAAGGTGGCCGAGGCGTTCGGCAAGCTCCGCCGTCACGTCGAGGAGAACTGCGATTACGTCGGCGACGCCTTTCCCGAGGAAGCCCGGCGCATCCATTACGGCGAAAAGAAGCCGGAGCGCGGCATCTACGGCGAAGCCAGCCCGGACGACGCCCGCCGCCTCGACGACGAAGGCATCGACGTCGTGCCCCTGCCGGGCCGTCCCCGTCGCGACAGCTGAGCGCGCCGCCGCGTCGGCTTCCGTTTTTCCGTTTTCACCGCCGCCATCATGTAGTTGATGCCGAGATCGTCGGCGGCGAGGCGCCATTCGCCCCGCCACGGATCGAACACGACGCCTTCCCGCCGGATCGCGCTCAGGCCCGACCGGGCGAGCATGTCCGCCAGCTCGTCCGGCCGGACGAACTTGTCCCAGTCATGGGTGCCGGGCGGAATCCAGCCGAGCACGTATTCGGCCGCGATCTTGCCGAGCAGCAGCGATTTGAGCGTGCGGTTGAGGGTGGCGAGCACCATCAATCCGCCCGGCCGCAGCAGCGCGGCGCAGGTGTCGACGAACGCGCCCGGATCGGCGACGTGCTCGATCACTTCCATGTTGAGCACGACGTCGAAGCGGGGTTTTTCGCGGATCAGGTCCTCGGGCGCGGCGGCGCGGTAGACGATGTCGAGGCCCGAGGCGCGGGCGTGCAGGGCGGCCGCGCGCACGTTGTCGGCGCCGGCGTCGATCCCGGTCACGCGCGCGCCGAGCCGGGCGAGCGGCTCGCACACGATGCCGCCGCCGCAGCCGACGTCGAGCACGTCAAGCCCCTTCAACGGGCGACCGAAATGCGCCGAAACGGTGTCGCGGATGAAGGCGATGCGGACCGGGTTGAGCCGGTGCAGTGCCGCGAAGGCGCCGCCGGTCCGCCACCAATCCCCGGCGTCGGCCTCGAAGCGGGCGATTTCGTCCGCGACGCGCGTCGAGGGGCGGTGCCGGGACGTTCGGCGCGATCGGGTGTCGGGGCGGATGCGGGGGGCGGCCATGTCGGCTTATTGCCAGTCGGGTGCCGACAGAGTATGAAACCCCGCCTTCCACGGCGCAACCCGCACGGACGGACGAAGGGCTGCCATGGCGCGAATCGTGATGAAATTCGGCGGCACCTCGGTCGCGGACTTGGACCGCATCCGGGCGGTGGCGGCGCGCGTCAAGCGCGAGCGCGACGCCGGCCACGAGGTCGCGGTGGTGGTTTCCGCCATGTCCGGGGCCACCAACCAGCTGGTCGCCTGGGTCAACGGGCTCCGCGCCGCCGCCGCGCACGACCCCCGGGCCGCGCTCGCCGCCGACCGCGAATACGACGTGGTGGTGGCGACCGGCGAGCAAGTGACCACCGGCCTGACCGCGCTCGCGCTGCAGGCGCTCGGGGTCGAGTCGCGCTCGTGGCTTTCCTGGCAAATCCCGATCGTGAGCGACGAGGCCCACGGCAAGGCGCGCATCGACTCGATCCAGGCCAAGGAATTATTGGCGGCGATGGCCGAGGGCGTGGTGCCGATCGTGCCCGGATTTCAGGGGATAACGCGGGACGGGCGGGTCACGACGCTCGGGCGCGGCGGGTCCGACACCAGCGCGGTGGCGCTGGCGGCGGCGCTCAAGGCCGACCGGTGCGACATTTACACCGATGTGGACGGGGTCTACACCACCGATCCGCGCATCGTTGCCAAAGCGAGGAAGCTCGATAAAATCACCTACGAGGAAATGCTCGAGATGGCCTCGGTCGGCGCCAAAGTCCTGCAGACGCGCTCGGTCGAACTGGCGATGAAGCAGGGCGTCCGGCTGCAGGTGCTGTCGAGCTTTTCCGACGCGCCCGGAACCCTGGTGGTGGACGAGGACGAAATCGTGGAACAAGCCCTAGTCAGCGGCGTCGCCTACAGCCGCGATGAAGCCAAGATCACGCTCAGCCGCGTCGCCGACCGGCCCGGCGTCGCCGCGGCCGTGTTCGGCCCGCTCTCGGACGCCAACGTCAACGTCGACGTGATCGTCCAGAACGTCTCCGCCGACGGCAAGACCACCGACCTAACCTTTACCGTGGTCAAGGCCGACTTGGATCGCGCCGTCGCGATCCTGGAGGCGCGCAGGAAGGATCTCGGCTATGCCGGACTGATCCAGGATCGCAACGTGGTCAAGGTTTCGGTCATCGGCGTCGGCATGCGCAGCCACGCCGGCGTCGCGCTCGGCATGTTCCGCGCGCTCGCCGAAAAAGGCATCAACATCCAGGCGATCACCACGTCCGAAATCAAGATCAGCGTATTGATCGCCGAGGAATACACCGAACTCGCCGTCCGCGCGCTGCATTCGGCCTACGGTCTCGACGCGGATTGACGCGACGACGAAGGGATCGCAAAGGGGGGATCGCAAAGGGGGCGGTCCCGCCGGGTTTCAAGCGATTGCGAACATGACCCCGCACGAGCCGCATCCGCCGTTTCATGCGCCCAAGGCGCCGCCCGCGTCGCGGCGCCTGCTCGCGCGCGTGCGCGACGTCATGGCCGGGCCGGGCGACGCCGGCAGCCGTCTTCAGCGCCTGGTCGCCGTGGTCGCCGCCGACATGGTGGCCGAGGTCTGCTCGATCTACGTCCGCCGGCCGGGCGACGTGCTGGAACTGTTCGCGACCCAGGGATTGAAGCCCGAGGCGGTGCACCGCACCCGGCTCAAGGTCGGCGAGGGCATCGTCGGCGACATCGCCGCCGGGGCGCGTCCGTTCGCGCTCGCCGACGCCCAGGCCCATCCCAGCTTCGCCTACCGGCCGGAAACCGGCGAGGAAATCTATCATTCGATGCTGGGCGTGCCGGTCCTGCGCGACGGCTTCGTCGTCGGCGTGCTCGCGGTCCAGAACCGGACTCAGCGCCATTATACCGAGGAGGAAGTGGAGACCCTCCAGACGGTCGCCATGGTGCTGGCCGAGATGATCGCGGGCGCGCGCCTCGGCGCGGCGGCCGGCGCGCGCGACGCGGGCGCGGGCGCGTCCAAGCCGCAACGGCTCGCGGGCGCGCGCCTTTCCCCCGGCGTCGGCCTGGGCACCGCGGTCCTGCATCGCCCGCGCTTCGCGGTCGAGCGCCTGGTCGCCGACGATCCGGCAGCCGAGCGCGAGCGGCTCGGGCGCGCCTTCGCCGACATGCACGGCGCTCTCGAGACGTTGTTCGGCGCGGGACGGCTCGAGGCCGCCGGCGCGCACCGCGACGTGCTGGAAACCTACCGCATGATCGCGGAAGACGCCGGCTGGTTCGGCCGCATCGAGGCGGCGATCGATGGCGGCTTGACGGCGGAAGCCGCGGTGCAGAAGGTCCAGAACGACATCCGCGCGCGCCTCGCCCAGGTCGACGATCCCTATTTGCGCGAACGGGTGGACGATTTCGACGACCTGGCCAACCGGTTGATCCAGCACCTGATCGCCGCCGCCGCGCCGGCGGGCGCCGCGGCGCGCGACGGCGGCGCGCGCGGGGCCTTGCCTGAACACGTCGTGCTGGTCGCCCGCGCGCTCGGCCCGGCCGAGCTGCTCGACTTCGATCCCGCCCGCCTGCGCGGCGTGGTGCTGGAGGAAGGCTCGGCGACCTCGCACGCGGCGCTGCTCGCGCGCGCCCTCGAAATCCCGATCGTCGGCCGCGCCGCCCGCGCGCTCGCCGAAATCGAGCCGGGCGACGACGTGGTCGTCGACGGCGACAACGCCCAGGTCATCGTCCGTCCCGGCGAGGACGTGAAGAAGGCGTTCCGCGACGCGGTCCGCGCCGGGGCCGAGCGGCGCGCCGGATACGTCGAGCGGCGCGACGAGCCCGCCGTCACCCGCGACGGGGTGCGGATCAAGATCAACGTCAACGCCGGTCTGCTGCTCGACATGGGCCTGATGCACGAATTCGGCGCCGACGGCGTCGGCCTGTACCGCACCGAAATCCCGTTTTTGGTGCGCCCGACGTTTCCCGACGTCGCCGCCCAGCGCGGTCTCTACGTGCGCGTGCGCGAGCAGGCGAAGGGAAAGCCGGTGGTGTTTCGCACCCTCGACGTCGGCGGCGACAAGATGGCGCCCTATTGGGACCGCGCTGGCGAGGAAAACCCGGCGATGGGCTGGCGCGCGATCCGCGTCGCGTTCGACCGGCCGGCGATCCTGCGCCAGCAGGCGCGCGCGCTGATCCAGGCGGCGGCGGGCGGCGAGCTGCGAGTCATGTTCCCGATGATCGCCACCGTCGAGGAATTCGAGTCCGCGCGCGCGATCTTCGAACGCGAGATCGCCCGCGAGCGCAAGTCCGGTCGGCCGTTGCCCGAGCCGTTCCGGGTCGGCGCGATGCTCGAAGTGCCCTCGCTGCTGTTCGATCTGGAAGCGTTGCTGGCGCGCGCCGATTTCGTTTCCGTCGGCAGCAACGATCTCCTGCAATTCCTGTTCGCGAGCGATCGCACCGCGCCGGGCCTGGCCGACCGCTATGATCCGCTGTCGCGGGCCTCGCTCGCCTGTCTCGCCGACGTGGCCGCGCGGGCCGAACGCGCCGGCCGGCCGGCCGGGCTGTGCGGGGAAATGGCCGGTCGTCCGATCGAGGCGCTGGCATTGATCGGCTTGGGCTTTCGCGATCTTTCCATGTCGCCGCCCGCGATCGGTCCCATCAAGGACATGATCCGGTCGGTTAACCTTAACGAGGTCAAGGCGTTACTGCGGGTCGCCGCCGACGATCAAACGCCGCCGCGCGCGGCGCTGGAGCGGTTCGCTAAGGCGCGCGGGCTCGCGATTTAATTTCGGGTAAAAACCCATTTATGCTTGAAATCACTCGGTTTTTTTGCAAAATTTTGGTCACCGCGCCCGCAAAAACGGAGAATTCGTTTTGGCCGGACCTACGGAAGGGATGCACGTGAAGAGCGGCGAGGATGTTGGCGCGCGCGGGTCGCGCGACGGCGTCGGCGCGCTGTTGCGCGCGAGCCGCGTCCGCTGCGGCGAGGAATTGCCGCAGGTCGCGGGTGCGCTGCGCATTCGCCTCTGCCATCTCGAGGCGATCGAAGCCGGACGCTTCGACGATTTGCCCGGTCCGGCCTACGCGCTCGGCTTCGTGCGCACCTACGCCAATTACCTCGGCCTCGACGGCGAGGAAGTGGTCCGTCGCCTGCGCGCGGAAACCGAGATCGCCGATGCGAAGCCGTCCTTGTCTTTCCCGGTGCCGTTGTCGGACAGTTCCATGCCGAGCGGCGCGGTGGTGATGGTCGGCCTATTGGTGGCGGCGGTCGCCTATGGCGCGTATCTTGTCGGGACCTCGCGCGACGGCGATACGATCGCGCGCGTCTCCCCTGTTCCCGAGCGTTTGGCGCAGGACAACGGTCGGACCTCTTCGCCGCCGGCCGCGACCGCGGCGGCGCTGCCCGCGATCGAGGAGGGCAGGTCCCCCGTATCCCTGCCGGCTCCGGCGGCGGCCGCGCAACCTTCTCCGGCCGTGTCCCCGTCCGTCGCCACGGTGGTGGCCCCGCCGTCGGCCTCGTCGTTCGGCGCTTCAACCGAAGTACCGTCGGCTCCGCCTTCCGCCGTGACCGCCGCCGCGCCGGCGTCACCCGCGCCCGCGCCCATACCCGCGCCCGAAGCGGCGGCGGCGTCCCCGTCCGCGTCGGCCCCGCCGGCCACGCAGGTCGCGGTCGCGACTCCGGCGCCGGCGGTATCCGCTCCCCCGGCGGAAACGCCGAAGCGCCCGCGCATCGAGGTGTTGGCCAAGGCGGACAGCTGGATCCAGGTGCGCGACGGCGTCGCCAACGAACTGCTCCTGACCCGTCTCCTGCGCGAAGGCGAAACTTATATGGCGCCCGAGCGCACTGGGCTGAGCCTTCTTACCGGCAACGCCGGGGCGCTCGAAATCCGGGTCGACGGGGCGGCCGTCCCTCCGCTCGGTCCCGAAGGCGCGGTCCGGCGCTCGATCGCGCTCGACGCCGAACGCCTGAAGCAGGGCACCGCCGTATCCGACTAGGACCCGCGCCCCGAGTAAGGGTGCTTTTTTGACAAGCGCACGGGGACTCCTCCGGCGGCGGGACCGCCATTGCGGCCGGGGCCTCGGGAAGCGATACTTGACGGACTGTCGAAGCGGGTTTTTTTCCATGTCCAGCACGGTCGAGCCGGGTTCCCGGCGCCAGAGCGTTCCCGTGTCCATCGGCGGCGTAACCGTCGGCGGCGGCGCGCCCATCGTCGTCCAGTCGATGACCAATACCGACACCGCCGACGCCGAGGCGACGGCGGCCCAGGTCGCCGCGCTCGCCCGCGCCGGGTCCGAGCTGGTTCGCATCACGGTCGATCGCGAGGACAGCGCCCGCGCCGTGCCCCGTATCCGCGACCTGCTCGAACGCGAGGGCGTCGCCGTTCCGCTGGTCGGCGATTTCCATTACATCGGCCACAAGCTCCTGGCCGAGCATCCGGCCTGCGCCGAGGCGCTCGCGAAATACCGCATCAATCCCGGCAACGTCGGTTTCCGCGACAAGAAGGACCGCCAGTTCGGCACCATGATCGAAATGGCGATCAAATACGGCCGCCCGGTGCGGATAGGGGTCAACTGGGGCAGCCTGGATCAGGAACTGCTCGCCCACCTGATGGACGAGAACGCCAAACTGCCGTCGCCCAAGGACGCGACCGCGGTGATGCGCGAGGCGATCGTGCGCTCGGCCCTGGACAGCGCGAAGCGCGCGGAGGACATCGGCCTCGCGCGCGACCGGATCGTGCTGTCGTGCAAGGTCAGCGCGGTGCAGGACCTGATCGCCGTCTATGCCGACCTGGCCCGGCGCTGCGATTACGCGCTGCACCTTGGTTTGACGGAAGCCGGCATGGGCTCCAAGGGTATCGTCGCTTCGACCGCGGCGATGGCGGTGCTGCTGCAACAGGGCATCGGCGACACCATCCGCGTTTCGCTCACGCCCGAGCCGGGCGGCGACCGCACCCGCGAGGTGATCGTCGCCCAGGAAATCCTGCAGACCATGGGGCTCCGCTCGTTCGCGCCCCTGGTCACCGCGTGCCCCGGCTGCGGGCGCACCACCAGCACCGTGTTCCAGGAACTGGCCGGCAAGATCCAGGATTACGTGCGCGCGCGCATGCCGGAATGGCGCAAGTCCCACGACGGCGTCGAAACCATGGCGCTCGCGGTGATGGGCTGCATCGTCAACGGCCCCGGCGAAAGCAAGCACGCCAACATCGGCATCAGCCTGCCCGGCACCGGCGAGGAACCGGCGGCGCCGGTGTTCGTGGACGGGCGCAAGGTGGCGACGCTGCGCGGCGCCGGCATCGCCGAGGACTTCCAACGGATGGTCGAGGATTACGTCGCGAGCCATTATCCCCGCCGCGACACCGCGCGCGAACCCGCGCCCGCCCCGCGCGCCGCGTCCCGATAGCGAGGCTTCCGTCATGCCCGCGCTGCAGCCGGTTCGCGGTACCCGCGACATATTGCCCGAAGAGATGCGCCGCCATCGCCGCGTCGAGGAAACGGCGCGCGCACTCGCGCTCCGCTACGGCTACGCCGAAATGGCGACGCCGATCTTCGAATTCTCGGACGTGTTCGCGCGTTCGCTCGGCGACACCTCGGACATCGTGACCAAGGAAATGTACACGTTTCAGGACAAGGGCGGAGAAAGCGTCACGCTGCGCCCGGAAAACACCGCCGGCGTGGTGCGCGCGTTTCTCTCCAACGGCCTGCAACAGCAATTGCCGCTCAAGCTTTTCTATCGCGGGCCGATGTTCCGCTACGAGCGCCCGCAGAAAGGCCGCATGCGCCAGTTCCACCAGATCGGCGTCGAGCTGCTCGGCGTCAATGATCCGCTCGGCGACGCGGAAACGATCGCGCTCGGCCGCGATCTGCTGGAAGAACTCGGCGTTGCCGACAAATGCATGCTCGAACTCAACACCCTCGGCGATCCGGAAAGCCGCGCCGCCTACCGCGACAGGCTGGTCGCGTACCTGCGCGATTTCGAGGACAAGCTGTCCGAGGACAGCCGGACCCGGCTCAAGCGCAATCCGCTCCGCATCCTCGATTCCAAGGACGAAGGCGACCGACGCATCGTCGCCGGCGCGCCGCCGATCGGCGCGAGCCTGAATGACGCCTCGAAGGCGTTCTTCGAAGGCGTGTGCCGCGCACTCGACGTTTGCGGCGTGCCGTACCGCCTGAATCCGCGCCTGGTGCGCGGCCTCGATTATTACAGCCATACCGCGTTCGAGTTCACGACCGAGGCGCTCGGCGCGCAGGGAACGGTGCTGGCGGGCGGGCGCTACGACGGCCTGGTCGAACAGTTGGGCGGGCCGCCCACGCCGGGCATCGGTTGGGCGGCGGGGATCGAACGCCTCGCGCTTCTCCTGCCCGAGGCCGGGCCCGAGGTTCGGCCCGTCGCCGTGATCCCGGTCGGCGCGGCCGAGACCGAGGCCGCGCTCCGGATCGTGCAGCGGCTCCGGCGCGCCGGGATCGCCGCCGACATGGCCTTTTCCGGCAACATGAGCAAGCGCATGAAACGCGCCGACAAGATCGGCGCGCGCGTCGCGGTCGTGATCGGCGAAAACGAGATCAAGCGCGAGGTCGCCACGGTGCGCGACATGACCACGGGCGAACAGGCGGAAGTGCCCTTGGCCGCGCTCGAGGACCGCCTCGCCCGCGACCGATAGCCGGGCCATGAACGACCAGCCTTCCGCACGCTACGTCGTCGTCGGCGCCAACCACCGCTCCAGCGGGATCGCGCTGCGCGACAAGCTGTTCATCGAGGAACACGCGCTCCCCGGGTTCATCGAGCGCCTGCGCGCGGCCGGCATCCGCCAGGGCATCGTGCTTTCCACCTGCGACCGGATCGAGGTGCAGGCGGCGCATCCCGACCCGGAAGCGGCGGCGCGGACGATTCTCGATGTTCTCGCCGGTCACGGCGCGGTGGCGCCCGCGGACATGGCGGGCCAGACCTACACGCTCCTCGACGAGGACGCGGTGCGCCAGGCGTTCGCGGTCGCCGGGTCCTTGGACAGCCTGGTGGTGGGCGAACCCGAGGTGCTGGGCCAGGTCAAGGAATCTTACGCGCTGGCGCGCGAACTCGGTTTCGTCGGCCCGGAGATGGACGCCCTGATGCAGGCGGCGCTCGCCTCCGGCAAGCGCATCCGCAGCGAGACCGACATCGGCCGGCGTCCGGTGTCCATCGCCGCCGCCGCGGTCGAGATCGCGCGCGAGATTTTCGGCGATCTCGCGCCCCGCGCCGGGCTGGTGCTGGGCGGCGGCGACATGGGCGAAATCATGGCGCGCGAACTGCAGGCGGCGGGGCTCGCCGCGCTGACCGTGGTGCATCCCGACCCGCGCCGGGCCGACGCCGCCGCGCGCGCGTTCGGCTGCCACGCGGCGGCGTTCCAACCGCTGGTCGAGCGGCTGGCCGGCGCCGACGTGGTGCTGGCGTCCCTCGGCGGGCGCGCGCGCGCGATTTCGGCCGCCGACGTGCGCGAAGCCTTGCGCTTGCGGCGGCGTCGACCCATGTTCCTGATCGACGCGGCGGTGCCGGGCGACATCGAGCCCGAGGTCAACGACTTGGACGGCGCGTTTCTCTACACCCTCGACGATCTGGAACGGGTGGCGATGCGCGGCCGCGCGGGCCGCGAACAGGAAAGCACCCGCGCCCGCCAGGTGCTCGACGAAGAGGTTCGCGCGTTTCTCCGCGACCGGCTGATGCGCCAGGCGGTGCCGGCGCTCGCCGATCTCCGCGGCGCCTTCGAGGAGGCGCGCGCCGCCGCGCTCCGGGACGCGGGCGGGGACGCCGACAAGGCGACCCGGCTTCTGGTCAACCGCCTGCTGCACGCGCCGACGAGCGCGCTGCGGGCTCTCGCCGCGACCCCGCGCGCCGATTTCGACATCGCCGACGCCGAACGCGCGCTCAAGGAACTTTTCGGCGGTAACGGAAAGACGGACAAGGACGGCAAGCCGTGAACATCGACGACAAACTCGGGCGCATCAAGGCGCGGCGCGACGAACTCGCGCACCTGATGTCATCCGGCGACGTCGGCCGCGACTTCGCCCGGCTCGCCAAGGAGTACGCCGACCTCGGCCCGGTGGTCGAGGCGATCGACGCGCTCGACAAGGCGCGCGCCGAGGCCGAGGGCCTGAAGGCGCTGATGACCGACGAGGCTTCGGACGCCGACATGCGCAAGCTCGCCGAAGGCGAGTATTTCGCGCTCAAGGACAGGATGCCGGGGCTGGAAAAGCGCGTGCGGCTGCTGCTGATCCCGAAGGACGAGGCCGACGAGAAGAGCGCGATCCTCGAAGTGCGCGCCGGCACCGGCGGCGAGGAAGCGGCGCTGTTCGCCGCCGACCTGTTTCGCATGTACCAGCGCTACGCCGACCGCCACGGCTGGAAATTCCAGCCGATCGAGATGTCGGATACCGGCCTCGGCGGCCTCAAGGAGGGCATTGCCGAGATCGCGGGCGCGGGCGTGTTCGCCCGGCTCAAGTTCGAATCGGGCGTGCACCGGGTCCAGCGCGTGCCGGTGACCGAGGCGAGCGGGCGCATCCACACCTCGGCCGCGACGGTGGCGGTGCTGCCCGAGGCGGAAGACGTGGATCTCCGGATCGAGGACAAGGACCTGCGCATCGACACCTACCGCTCGCAAGGCGCGGGCGGCCAGCACGTCAACACCACCGACAGCGCGGTGCGCATCACCCATCTTCCGTCCGGCGTCATGGTCGCCTGCCAGGAGGAAAAGTCCCAGCACAAGAACAAGGCCAAGGCGATGAAACTGCTGCGCGCGCGCCTCTACGAGCACGAGCGGGAAAAGCGCGACTCCGAGCGCGCCGCCACGCGCAAGAACCAGGTCGGGACCGGCGACCGCTCCGAGCGCATCCGCACCTACAATTTTCCGCAAGGGCGGGTGACCGATCATCGGGTCAACCTGACGCTGCAAAAGATCGACCGCGTCCTCGACGGCGAGCTGGACGAATTCGTCGAAGCCCTGATCGCCGACGACCAAGCCGCGCGCCTCGCCGAAATCGCATGACGCATCTCCCGGAGTCTCTCGGCCGGCGCCTGGCGGAGGCCGCGCGCGCCCTCGCCCAAGCGGGAATCGAGGATGCTCCGCGCGAAGCGCGAAGGCTCGCCGAGCTCGCGCTGCATGCCGGGCCCGCGGAGGTGTTCGCGCGGAAGCACGCCCCGCTTGCGCCCGCCGAAGCGGCCGCGTTCGAGCGCCTGCTCGCCCGTCGCGTCGCGCGGGTTCCGTTCGCGCGCCTCGCCGGCGAGCGCGAATTCTGGAGCCTTCCGTTCCGTTTGAACGCGGCGACGCTGGTGCCGAGGCCCGAATCTGAAACCCTGGTCGAGGCGGCGCTCGCCCGCGTCCGCGATCGTTCCGCCCGGCTGCGCGTGCTCGATCTCGGCACCGGCTCGGGCTGCCTGCTGCTCGCGCTGCTCGGCGAATTGCCGCGCGCGACCGGCCTCGGCGTGGACGCGATGCCGGCGGCGCTCGCCTGCGCGCGGGCGAACGCGGCCCGGCTCGGCCTCGCGCGGCGCGCCCGCTGGCGGCGGGGCGATTGGGGGAAGGGACTCGCCGGCCGGTTCGACGTGGTGCTGGCCAATCCGCCCTACGTCTCGGAACGGGAATGGCGAACGCTCGAACCCGAAGTGCGCCGGCACGATCCCCGGCGGGCCCTGGTGGCGGGCCGGGACGGCCTTGCGGCCTATCGCCGGATCCTGCCCCGGCTTCCCCGTCTGCTCGGACGCGCCGGATTTGCGTGCCTCGAAATCGGTTGGCGCCAAGCAGGCGCGGTTCGCGCCCTGGCCCGGCGCGCAGGTCTCCGCGTCGCCGAAATCCGGCCCGATCTTGCGGGCAGGCCCAGGTGTGTCGTTCTGGCCACGGCTCCCGCGAAATCGCGAATGGGCGTCGGCGACGCCAAAATAGGGGTTGGAAAAGTGGGGAATCCCGACTAGGCTTTTTTCGTGGGCCGGTTCGAAATCCGCTGAGTTTTTCGGATCGCCAAGCGCGGAACCTGCCCCGTTTTTGCTCCCCCATAGCCGGTTGTCGATGACCGACAAGAGAGTGGTTTTTGGCCGCGCGGATGCGCCGAGGCGATAGTCGCCGAGGCGGGGGCGTTCTTTACCCAACAGGTGTCATGAAACACGGTTCCAACATGAGGCGCGGCGGCCGGCCGCAAAACAACAACGGCCGTCGATTCCACGGCCACGGCGGCCATCACGGCCACCGGCATCACAGCTACGAAAGCAGCGGGCCCGAGATCAAAATCCGCGGCACCGCGCAGCAAGTCCTGGAGAAGTACCTGGCGCTCGCCCGCGACGCCGCCGCCGGCGGGGATCGCATCGCCGCCGAGAATTTTCTCCAGCACGCCGAGCACTACTATCGGATTCTCAACATCGACAACGCCAACCGCCAGGGCAACGGCGGCGCCCGTCCCCAGCAAGGCGGTCAGCCGGGGTCCAATCCGAACACGCCGTCGTCGGCGCCGGGCGGTTTCGACAGCCAGCCCGAAGCCGGCTTCGACCAGGCCGGCGAGGAAGCCGCCGATGCCCGTCCGCCGAGCCCGCCGCAGCCGACCTGACGCGAGGGACGCCTTAACCAAGGGGCTGGGCCCGCTTGCGAAAAAGGCGGGCACCCCTATCTAGTCTGGGGTTAAGACAACTCCGGACGGACGGCCGATGGACCTCGAAAAACTCACCGAACGGGCGCGCGGGTTCATCCAGAACGCGCAAAGTCTGGCGCTCCGAAGCAACCATCAGCAGCTCGGAAGCCTGCATCTGCTGCGGGTGCTGCTGGACGACCGCGAAGGACTGGCGGCGAAGCTGATCGACGGCGCGGGCGGCGATGCCGGGCGCCTCGGCCAGGACGTCGCGGCCGAATTGCAGAAAATTCCCCGGGTCGAAGGCTCCGGCGCGGGCCAGGTCTATCTTGCCCCCGAAACCGCGCGCGCGCTCGACCAGGCCGCGCAACTCGCCGAGAAGGCGGGCGATTCCTACGTCACGGTCGAATACGTGCTGCTCGCGCTCGCCCTGACGCCGGACGCGGCCTCGGCCAAGCTGTTCGCCAAGCAGAACCTGTCCGCGCAAAAGCTCAACCAGGCGATCAACGAATTGCGCAAGGGCCGCGCCGCCACCAGCGAGCGGGCGGAAGATTCCTACGACGCGCTCAAGAAATACGCCCGCGACCTGACCAAGGACGCGGCCGAGGGCAAGATCGATCCCGTGATCGGCCGCGACGAGGAAATCCGGCGTACGATCCAGGTGCTGTCGCGCCGGACCAAGAACAATCCGGTGCTGATCGGCGAGCCGGGCGTCGGCAAGACCGCGATCGTCGAAGGCCTGGCCCAGCGCATCATCAAGGGCGACGTGCCGGAAAGCCTCAAGAACAAACGCCTGATGGCGCTCGATCTGGGCGCGCTGGTCGCCGGCGCCAAGTTCCGCGGCGAATTCGAGGAACGCCTCAAGGCCGTGCTCGGCGAGGTGACGTCGGCCGCGGGCGAGATCGTGCTGTTCATCGACGAGATGCACAACCTGGTCGGCGCGGGCAAGGCGGAAGGCAGCATGGACGCCTCCAACCTCCTGAAGCCGGCGCTGGCGCGCGGCGAACTGCATTGCGTCGGCGCGACCACGCTCGACGAATACCGCAAGCACGTCGAGAAGGACGCGGCGCTGGCGCGGCGCTTCCAGCCGGTGTTCGTGAGCGAACCGACGGTCGAGGACACGATTTCGATCCTGCGCGGCATCAAGGAACGCTACGAACTGCACCACGGCGTGCGCATCGCCGACGGCTCGCTGGTGGCGGCGGCGACGCTGTCGCACCGCTACATCAACGACCGTTTCCTGCCCGACAAGGCGATCGACCTGGTGGACGAGGCGGCGAGCCGGCTCCGCATGCAGATCGATTCCAAGCCGGAGGAAGTGGATGAACTCGACCGGCGCATCATCCAGCTCAAGATCGAGCGCGAGGCGCTCAGGAAAGAGACCGACGCGGCCTCGCGCGACCGGCTCAAGAGCCTGGAGAAGGAATTGGGCGGGCTGGAAAAGCGTTCCGAGGAACTGACCGCGCGCTGGCGGGGTGAGAAGGAGACCCTCGCCAATGCGACCAAGCTCAAGGAACAGCTGGAGCAGGCGCGCATCGCGCTGCAGGCGACCATGCGCGAGGGCAAGTACGAAAAGGCGGGCGAACTGCAGTACGACCTGATCCCGCGCCTCGAGGCCAAGCTCCAGGCGGCGGAAAAGGCGGGCGAGGCCGGGCTGATGCATGAGGCGGTGACGCCCGAACACATCGCCGCCGTGGTATCGCGCTGGACCGGGATTCCGGTCGACAAGATGCTGCAGGGCGAGCGCGAAAAGCTGCTCAAGATGGAAGAGCGCCTGCAGGGCCGCGTGATCGGCCAGGACGAGGCGCTCACCGCCGTTTCCAACGCGGTGCGCCGCGCCCGCGCCGGGCTGCAGGACCCCAACCGCCCGATCGGCACGTTCCTGTTCCTGGGTCCCACCGGCGTCGGCAAGACCGAACTGACCAAGGCGCTGGCCGCGTTTCTGTTCGACGACGAGCAGGCGCTACTCCGCATCGACATGTCGGAATACATGGAAAAGCACGCGGTCGCGCGCCTGATCGGCGCGCCGCCCGGCTACGTCGGCTACGAGGAAGGCGGCGCGCTCGCCGAGGCGGTCCGCCGCCGGCCCTACCAGGTGATCCTGTTCGACGAGATCGAGAAGGCGCACCCGGACGTGTTCAACGTGCTGCTGCAGGTGCTCGACGACGGCCGCCTCACCGACGGCCACGGTCGCACCGTCGATTTCCGCAATACCCTGATCGTGCTGACCTCCAACCTGGGCGGCGACATCCTGGCGGCGCAGGACGAAGGTCACGATTCGGAAGAAGTGCGCGGCCCGGTGATGGACGTGGTGCGGCGCGCGTTCCGCCCCGAATTCCTGAACCGTCTCGACGAGATCATCCTCTTCCACCGCCTCACGCGCGCGCAGATGGACGGGATCGTCGAGATTCAGCTCGGCAACCTCAAAAAGCTTCTCGCCGAGCGCAAGGTGACGCTGGAGCTGGACGCGCGCGCGCGCACCTGGCTCGCGAACCAGGGCTTCGATCCGGTCTACGGCGCGAGGCCGCTCAAGCGCGTGATCCAGCGCTCCTTGCAGAACCCGCTCGCCGAGCGCCTGCTCGCGGGTCGGATCAAGGACGGCGAAACCGTGCGGATCACGGCGGGCGACGGCGCGCTGGTCATCAACGGCGAAAAACTGAAAAAAGCGGCGGAGTGAATCGCGTTCGGGCCGGGCGCGGGCGCGGGGCGCGCGCGCGATCGGCCCGCTTCGTGTCCAACCCGTTGATATTGCGTCGCAAATAATAATTTCATTTGATTTTCGAGGGTTTCAGACGATATTTGCTGCATCGCAACAATCGCGGCCGGCGCCGCTTGTCGGCCGTCTCGGAGATCCGCGATGCCCGTTTCGACCCAACTTTCGCCCCCAATGCCCGCGCGTCCGACGCTCGGCCGCGCGCGGTTCACGGCGCTGGCGCGCCTGTGGCGCGCCGCGCCGGCCCGCGAGGCGCGCCGGCTCAATCTCGCGCTGCAGGGCGGCGGATCGCACGGGGCCTTCACCTGGGGCGTGCTCGATCGGTTGCTCGACGAGCCGGATTTGGAGATCGCCGCGCTCTCGGGCGCGAGCGCGGGCGCCGTCAACGCGGTGCTGTTCGCGGCCGGGCTCGCCGACGGCGGGCGCGCGGGCGCGAAGGCCAAGCTCGAATCGTTCTGGACCCAGGTCGCGCGCCTGCCCGGAGCCGTGCTGGTGTCCAAGGCGGGCCCGCTCGACGGGGATTTCGCCCCGCCGCTCTCGCCCGCGACGCTGATCGACCTGGCCGCGCGGGTGCTCTCGCCCTATCAGGCCAATCCGCTCGGCCTCAATCCGCTCAGCGAGCTGCTCGCCGCGCTCGTCGATTTCGACGCGCTGCGTCGCTCGCCGCTTCCGCTCCACATCGTCGCCACCGACATCGCGCGCGGCGACGGCCGCCTGTTCACGACGCCGGAAATCAGCCTCGACGTGGTGCTGGCGTCCGCGTGCCTGCCGCACCTTCATCACGCGGTCGAGATCGAGGGCCGCCACTACTGGGACGGCGGCTATAGCGCCAATCCGCCGCTGGTGGCGCTGGCCGCCGGCGGCGGCGCCGCCGACACGCTGTTCGTTCAATTGATGCCGGTCGGCCGCGAACAGGTGCCGACCCGGGCCGGCGAAATCGCCGAACACGTCAACAACATCGTCTTCACCGCCCCGCTCCGGCGCGAGATCGAACGGATCGTCGCGGCGCGGCGGCGCTGGGATGCGCGCCTGTGGCCGTTGGGCGCGGCGGCGCGGCTCGCCCGCCACCGCTTCCATCGCATCGACGCGACCGGCCTGTTGCGCCAGGGCGGAAGCGGAAGCCGCCTGGTCGCCCACGAACGCACCCTGGCGAAACTCCGCGAGCGGGGATACGCCGCCGCCGATCAATGGCTCGCGCGTCACGGCGCGGCGATCGGGCGGAAAGCCACGGCCGATCTCGCCCGGGACGTCTTCGGCGTCGGTTGAAACTTAGCTTAGGGCCGCGCGTCGGCCGCGCGGGCGGGAAGGGCCGGCCCGGCCTCGGCGATCTGCCGGGCGGTCGCGGCTTTATCTTTAAGAAAGCGCGCGAGGTCCGCGCCCTGGAGTTTTGGCCCGACCGGCATTTTCACCTTGAGCGGATTGGTCTGCTGGCCGCCGACCAGGATTTCGTAATGCAGATGCGGCCCGGTCGAGCGTCCGGTCGAGCCGACGTAGCCGATGACGTCGCCTTGGCGCACGCGCTTGCCGGCGGCGATGTTCTTGCCGAACCGGCTCAGGTGGGCGTAAGCGGTCGCGTACTGGCCGTTGTGGCGGATGCGCACGTACTTGCCGTAGGCGCCGTTGAACTCGGCGATCGCGATGGTGCCGTCGCCGGCGGCATAGATCGGCGTGCCGATCGGCGCCGCGAAATCGACGCCCCGGTGCATGGCGGTGTAGCCGAGGATCGGGTGCAGGCGCTTGCCGAAGCCCGACGTCAGCCGCGCCCCGTCGATCGGGGTACGCAGCAGCGCCTTGCGCACGCTTTCGCCCTTCTCGTTGAAATAGTCGGCGTGCCCGTCGGCCATGACGTGGCGCCAGATCGTTTTGGTCGTGCCCGAGAGCGTCAATGCCGCGAAGCGGATCGTGCCGGCATGGACCGGCCGGCCGTCCTCGTTGCGCACCTGTTCGAACACCACCTCGAACGAATCGCCGGCCTGGACTTCGCGCTGGAAGTCGACGTCGTAGGAATAGGCGCGGATCAGTTCGGCCAGCACCGGGGCCGTCATGCCCGCGGCTTTTCCCGAGAGGTAGAGACTGGACTCGATGGTGCCGCGCGCCCGCACCAGGACGCGCGACAATTCGGGCCGCACGTCGTTCGCGGCGAAGCCGCCGTCCTCGGTCCGGGCGACTTCGATCTTGCGGCTGTAATCGGGGGCGAACGAGAGTCCCTCGAAGCGCGGGCTGGCTTCGTCCTCGCCGGCGGCGAGGGACCAGGCGATGTCGACGCTGAGACCGCTCTTCAACGATTTCGCGTCGAATACGCCCTTGAGCGTGGCGAGCGCGGCGCCCGCGTCGTCGCGCGGGACGTTGGCGCGCGCGAGCAGCGCTGCCAGAGTATCGCCCGCGCGCACCGGAACGGCGCGGGTGTAATCGACGCGCGCCGGGGCTTCGAGCGACACGTCGGGGACCGGCTCAGGGACAAGCGACGGGTCCGGCCCGTACAGCCAGGAAAAGGTCGGGGCGAGAAGGGGATGGCCGAGCGACAGCGGCGCCTTGATGAAGGTTTCGGAATCGGCGCCGAGGCGAGCGAGCGCGTTGGCGACCGGTTGCGGCGGGGAAGCGATGAGCGCCGCAAGCGCGAGCGTGCCGGCCGAAAGCGCCGTCACCGGCAACAAGGCTCTCAAGAGCATGCGACGTGATTCCCCGGGCGTGTTTGAGCGCATCCTGCGGACCTCGGCGCGGGCTGTCAAGAACGGCCGGCCGAATCCGCGAACGGAATCAAGGATATGGTTAACCGGGTTAAGAACGGATTAGCGCCTCACGCGGCGGGCGGGGGTTGGCGCTCGATTTGCGGCAAGGTGTCGTCGATGCACGCCCAGCTGGGCGCCTGCGAGGTCCAGATGGTCATCGCCGGGCGGGCGATTTCGGGGTCGTCCAAGGTGCCGGCGCGAACGAAGATCAGGTGCGGCCGGGATTCCGCCGTACTGAAGAGGTGCGTCCCGCACGTCGGGCAAAAACGGCGATGCATCACGTTGCCGCTGTCGGCGATGCTTCGGTAATCGCGGGTTTCGCCTTCGATGGTCGCCGCATCGGCTGGGAAACACGCGTTGACGGTCGCGGTTCCGGCGCCGAAGTATTGGCACACCCGGCACCAACAGGCGCGCACGACGACCGGTTGCGCGGCGATCGCGTAGCGCACCTTCTTGCACAGGCATCCGCCGGTAATGGTCATGGGCGATCTCCGGACTATCCCGATAAGACCTCGCGCCCCGCGCGCGGATTTCATACTATAGCCGCGGAACCGAGGGGGCGCATGAAATATTCGACCGGAACCGTCCGCGCGGGCGTCGGCCCATGACCGAGCCGTGCGATCTTTCCGCGCTCGCGGCGCGGCGCCTGATCGGCGCGAAGAAACTGTCGCCGGTCGAGCTGCTGGACAGCTGCCTCGCCCGGATCGCGGCGGTCAACGGCGCGTTGAACGCGTTCGTGGCGCTCGACGTCGAGCGCGCGCGTAAAACCGCGCGCGAAGCCGAAGCCCGGCAGATGCGGGGTGATCCGTTGGGCCCGCTGCACGGGCTTCCGATCGGGATCAAGGACTTGGAGGCGACCGAGGGCCTCCGCACCACCTGGGGCTCGCGCCTCTTCAAGGACCACGTGCCGGCCACCGACGAGCCGCACATCCGCAACCTCCGCGCGGCCGGCGGCATCGTGCTCGGCAAGACCAACACGCCCGAGTTCGGCGCCGGTTCCAACACCGTCAACGACGTGTACGGGGCGACCGGCAATCCGTTCGCCCCCGAATTGACCTGCGGCGGATCATCCGGCGGTTCGGCGGTGGCGCTGGCGACGGGCATGGTGCCGCTCGCGACCGGGACGGATTATGGGGGGTCGATCCGCACGCCGGCCGGGTTCTGCGGCGTGGTCGGGTTCCGGCCGTCGCCCGGCGTCGTTCCCTACGTCGCCCGCGCAAGCGGGTTCACGCCTCTCCATGTCCTGGGGCCGTTGGCGCGCACGGTCGAGGACGCGTATTTGCTGCTCAAGGCCGAGGCCGGCTTCGACAAGCGGGATCCTTATTCGTGCGCGGACGCCGCGCGCCTGCCCGACCGGTTGGTCGCGGCGGATTTGTCGTCGCTGCGGGCCGTCTTTTCCGCCGATCTCGGGTGCGCGCCGATCGACAATGCGATCCGCGACGTTTTCACCCGGAGGGCCGCTTCGTTCCGTTCCGCGTTCCGCGCCGCCGAAGATCGCGACCCCGATCTCGGTCGGGCGCTGGATGTCTTCGAAATCCTGCGCGGGCTTTATTGCGTGGGCGAGCATGGAACGCGGTTGGAAAAACATCGCGACCTGCTCGGCCGCAACGTCATCGACGGAACCGAACGGGGGCTCAAATATACCGTCGCCGACATCGCCTGGGCCCAGGTCGAGCAAACCGGGATCCACCAGCGGTTCAATGCTCTCTTTGACGAAGCGGACGTGTTGATCTGCCCGGCGACGGCGATTTCGCCGTTTCCCCATGCCCGTCTATTCATTGATGAAATCAATGGCCGAAAGCTTCCGACCTATATGGGCTGGTATACGATAGCGTATGCCCTCTCGCTGGCGGTGCCGGCGATCGCCGTGTTACCCTGCGGGCGCGATCATCGCGGGATGCCGTTCGGCATCCAGGTCGTGGGCCCCCAGGGGTCCGACGTCCGCGTGCTCGGCATCGCGCTCGCGCTCGAACAGGTCCTGGCGCGCGACCCCGAAACCGCGCGCCCGATTCCGGATCTCGCCGCACTTCTGGGCCGATAAGGACCGTAGGCTGGACGAGTTCAATTGCATTGAGATCAATTGCCTGCGGGATCGGCGATCATGCCCCGAGTGTCCCGATCGTCAGTGCGCATGAAAAAAACCCACGGAACCTTCACTGATTGCATCAAATTATATTAAGTAATGAAACAATCTTATTCAATTTTCTTCTCTTTTTGTGAAGTGTAACGTCTGAAACGGCCGCGACGGAAAACAAACCAAGGCGGCAACAGGGAGGTTCTTATGACGATCAAGACAAAAATCGCGCTCGCGGCGTGCGTCGCCGCATTGGCGGCCGGCGCCGGTCCGGCGTCGGCGCAGGAAACGGTCAATTACGGCGTGCAGCCGGCGACCATGCCGATCTACATCGCCAAGGCGCTCAATCTGCTGACCCCGATCGAGAAGAAGCACAACATCAAGGTCGTGCTGCGTTCCTTCGCCTACGGCGCGCCCGAGAACCAGGCACTGGCGGCGGGCGAACTGCAGATCGCTTCGGCCGGCATGGGCCCGGCGGTGATCGCGGCCTCGCGCCTGCCGGCGACGCTGATCGCCATCACCATCCTCGAGCAGACCGCGATCATCGTCCCTAAGGATTCCAAGGCCAAGACGGTCGCCGATCTCAAGGGCCAGAACATCGCGTTTCCGGGCGAGGGGTCGCAGCAGTACCCGCTGCTGCTCAAGGCGCTTGCCGACGCGGGCCTCAAGGAATCCGACATCAAGCTGTTCAAGACCGACGGCGCGCAGGTGCCGACGCTGCTGCAGAACAAGTCGGTCGCGGCCGGCATCACCTGGGACCCGCATGTCTCCAACGCGCTCGCCGCCGGGCATTCGCGCGTCCTGATCAAGGCCGAAAAAATCATGCCGATCATGCAGGGCCATTACGTCGGCAACGGCGAATACGTACGCGACGACTTCCTCGCCAAGCGGCCCGACGTGGTGCAGGACCTGATCACCGCCAACGTCCAGGCCATCGACTACATCCTCAAGGACCCGAAGGCGGCGGCCAAGCTGTGGGCGAAGGAAATCGGCTTTCCGGAAAACGTGATCAACTATTCGCTGTCGGAAGGGATTTCGGTCTACAGCAAGAACGTGGTGCCGACCAAGGCGATGATCGACGCTTACGCCAAGTTCCTCAAGGACGCCAAGATCCTGAAGCCCGAGGACAACCCCAAGATCAACTCGACCTTCGCCGAAAAAGCCCTGGCGATGGCGAAGTAAGACGAGCGACGTTCGGATCGAACCGCGCGGGCGGCCGGGTGCGGCCGCCCGCGTATTTCCGAATCGAGTGGCCATGTCCAAGCTCCATAGTGAACGCGCATCGGGTTTCGAGATGCTTGGGCGGCTGCTGCCGTTCGTCTACGCCGCGATTTTCATCATCGCGGTCTGGCTGGCGGTGGTCGCCGTCTTCAAGCCGCACGAATCGCTCCTGCCGCAACCGTGGGCGGTGGCGCGGCACATGGCCGAACTGGTCGTTTCGGGCGAGTTGTTCGTGCATATCAGCGCGAGCCTCGCGCGCGTGCTGTCGGCGTGGTGCCTGGCCGCCGTCATCGCCATTCCGCTCGGCCTCGCCATGGGGCGGATTCCGCGTTTCGAGCGGCTGGTCGATCCGGTGATCGAGCTGTTCCGGCCGATTTCGCCCTTGGCCTGGATCCCGCTCGCGATCCTGTGGTTCGGCATCGGCGAGTTCGGCAAGATTTTTGTCGTGCTGGTCGGCACGTTTTTTCCGACGCTGGTCTCGACCGTGGCCGGGGTGAAGCGGATCGATCCGGTCCTGATCCACGCCGGGCAGGTGCTCGGCTGCAACGACCGCGCCTCGCTCTTCCGCAAGGTGGTGCTGCCGGCGGCGCTGCCCAACATCATCACCGGGTTGCGCATTTCGTTCGGCACCGGCTGGGCCGCGATCATCGCCGCCGAGCTGGTGGCGGCGCGTTCCGGCCTCGGCTACCTGATCTCGAACGGCATGGAAATCCTGCGCGCGGACAAGGTGCTGGTCGGCATGGCGGTGATCGGCGTCCTCGGCGTCGCCTTCGACGCCTTGTTCCGGTTCGTTCACCGGCGGATTTCGTGGGGGGCGGTGTAATGAGCGCGGCCGGCTCCGCCGTCGCCGTGCGCGGCATCGCCAAGGTTTTCCGCACCGAAAGCGGCGAGACGGTCGAGGCGCTGCGGCCGACCACCCTCGAAATCGGCGCCGGCGAATTCGTGTCCCTGGTCGGGCCTTCGGGCTGCGGCAAGAGCACGCTGCTCAACATCCTCGCCGGCCTGCTCGATCCGTCGGCAGGCGAAGCCTTGGTCGACGGCAAGCCGATATCGGGGCCTTCCATCGACCGCGGCATGGTGTTCCAGAGCTACGCGCTGTTTCCATGGCTCGACGTCCTCGGCAACGTCGAGTTCGGGTTGGAGCGCAAGGGCGTCGCGCGCGCCGAGCGGCGCGCGATCGCGCTCGATTACCTGCGCTCGGTCGGACTCAAGGATTTCGCCGCCAAGCAGGTGCACGAACTGTCGGGCGGCATGAAGCAGCGCGTCGCCATCGCGCGCGCGTTCGCGACCGACCCCTCGATCATCCTGATGGACGAACCGTTCGGCGCCCTCGACGCGCTCACTCGCCGCGCGCTGCAGAAGCAGCTGCACGCGATCTGGCAGGAACACCGCAAGACCGTGGTTTTCGTCACCCATTCGGTATCCGAGGCGATCGCGCTTTCCGACCGGATCGTGGTGATGACCGCGCGCCCGGGCGAGATCAAGTCGATTCGCGCCATCGATCTGGCCCATCCCCGCGACTCGACGACGGATTCGTTCCGCGATCACGAGCGCGCGATCTACGCCGACCTCGACGCCGAACTGGCGAAAAGCTTCGCCCTCGAAGGCCAGTTGGCCGACTGACGCCCGACCCCTCGCCGGCGCGATTGCCCGCGGGCGACGGGCCGGGCATAAAGAAGCCGGGCCGCGCCCGTCCGCGCGGCGCCAGCAGGGGGGGCCGCTTCCTTCCACGTCCATGCGCCAATCCTTTCCGCGCATCCGGATTCTCGGCCGCATCGGCCGGTGGATGGCTTTTTTCCGCAAGTTCGGCCCGCTCGCCGGTCCTTATTGGAGCTCGGAAGGCAAATGGCGCGTCCGCGCCATGACCGCGGCGCTGGTCGCGCTCACCGTCCTGCAGATTTTCATCGCCACCTCGATCAACCAGTGGATCGAGCATTTGTTCGATTCCCTCGAAACCCGCGACATGGAGCGGTTCCTATGGCTGGTGGGCACGGCGGCGCTGATCATCGCCGCCAATATCGTGGTCACCATCTTCCATCTCGTGGTCAAGCGCTGGATCAAGATCGGCTGGCGCAAGTGGCTCACCTACCGGCTGCTCGGCGAATGGATGGCGGACGGGCTGCATTACAAGGTGACCCTGTTTCCCGGCGAGCACACCAATCCCGACGGCCGCATCGCCGAGGACATCCGGTTCGCGACCGACAACGCGATCGACCTCGCGCATTCGCTGCTCTACGCGATCCTGATCCTGGTCAGCTTCGCGGCGATTCTCTGGAACCTGTCCGGCTCGCCGGAGATGAGCGTCGGGGGCGTGTCGCTCTACGTGCCGGGGCATCTGGTGTGGATCGCCGTTCTTTACGCCGCGATCGGCACCGTGATCGCGCTCCGCCTCGGCCTGCCGTTGATCCGGGCGCAGAACCTGCGCCAGACGACCGAGGCGGACTTCCGCTTCGGCCTCGCCTACGCGCGCCAGCACAGCCTGCAGGTGGCGCTCCTGCACGGCGAGGACAACGAGGACCGCAGCCTGCGCGCGCTGTTCCGGAGCGCGATCCGCTCCTGGAACCTGCAGACCCGGGCGCTGGTCAGCCTGTTTTACTTCACCTCGGCGTGGTGGGTGCTGTCGCAGGTGTTTCCGATCCTGGTCGCCTCGCCCCGCTACATCGCGGGCGCGATCACGCTCGGCATCCTGATGCAGACCGTGCAGGCGTTCCAGCAGATGGTGGGCGCCATGTCATGGCCGGTCGACAACGTGAGCGCGGTCGCCGACTGGCGCGCCTCGGTCGAGCGCGTGCTCGGCCTCAGCGACGCGCTCGCGGCGGCGCGACGGAACGTCACGCGCGACGGAACCGCAACCATCCGGGTCGAACGCGGGGATACCGACGCGCTGGTTTTCGATCGGCTGTCGCTGGCAGAAGGCGACGGGCGGGCGGCGACGAAACCGATCACGGCCGCGATCGCGCCCGGGGAGCGCGTGTTGGTGGCGGGCGACGCGGCCACCGGGTTCAGGTTGTTCAAGGCGCTCACCGGCCTCTGGCCGTGGGGAAGCGGGGGGCTCGCGTTGCCCGCCGGGGGCGATCTGTTTTTCGCCTCGCGCCGGCCCTATCTGCCGCTGCGGTCGCTCAAGGCCATCGTCGCCTATCCCGAATCGCCGAGGAATTTCACCGACGCGGACATCGTCCGCGCGCTGGAGCGGGTCGGCCTCGGCGCGCGGGCGCGCGAACTGGACCGGTGCGCCCATTGGGGCGAGATTCTCACCGAGGACGAGCAGCGCCGACTCGGGTTCGCCCGCATCCTGCTGTTCCGGCCGCGCTGGATCATGATTCAGGAAACGCTCGATGCCATGACGCCGGATTCGCGCGCGGCCATGCTGCGCGTGCTGGCGGAGGAGGCGGCGGACGCGGCGATCATGGTGGTCGGCCAGGCGCCCGACCTCGCGGCCTTCGCCACCCACCGCCTGGACCTGGACGCGGGAACCTTCAGCGCGCTCGCCGCCGTGCCGCCCGCGCGGACCGGATGAAATCGCGATACCAGGCGTAGGACGCCTTGGGAGTCCGCTTCTGGGTCTTGTAATCGACGCGGACGATGCCGAAACGCTGGCCGTAGCCCGAGCCCCACTCGAAATTGTCGAGCAGGGACCACACGAAATAGCCGCGCACGTCGGCGCCCCGGCGCATGGCCGTTTCCATGGCGGCGGTGTGCATCTTGAGATAGCTCAGCCGGTGCTTGTCCTCGACGTGGCCGCGCGCGTCCGGGGTTTCGCCCGGGCTCGAATCGTTGCCGCCGCAGCCGTTCTCGGTGATGTAGATCGGGAGCCGGTAGCGGGTTTCCACCTCGACCAGGGTGTCGGTGAACATCCCCGGGAACACCGGCCAGCCGATGTCGGACTTGGGCGCGTCGGCGGGCGCCGAGCCCCAGCCGAACCCGTGGACCGAGTTGGGATCGGCCTTGGCGAAAATCGGCCCGTAGTGGTTGAGGCCGAACCAATCGACCGGGCGGCAGATGCGCGCCATGTCGCCGGCCGCGACGTATTTCTCGATCGCGCGGGCGAGCCTGGGCGGATAGTGGGCGAGGATCTGCGGATCGGGAAACGCCAGGTTCCAATGTTCGTGCAGGTCGGCGGTCGCCTCGCGGTCGGCGGCGGTGTCCTTTTCCGGGATGATCGGCTGGA
This sequence comes from uncultured Hyphomicrobiales bacterium, assembly GCA_964412955.1. Lineage (GTDB taxonomy): Bacteria > Pseudomonadota > Alphaproteobacteria > Rhodospirillales > 2-12-FULL-67-15 > 2-12-FULL-67-15. The sequence goes on along the minus strand of CAYPQV010000001.1, from coordinate 106,201 downwards.
CGTTGTGGATCGCGCCGATCGAGGCTTTCGGCACCAGCGCGCGCACCGCATCCACGCCCGCGCCGTGGGCGAGGTTGACGTGATGGATCGCGCGCAAGTGCGGCTCGCGCTCGGTGATGCCGGGCGCGCCCCAATCGATGGCGTAGCCGAAGAGGGTAAAGACGGAAAACTCGTTGAAGGTCGCCCAGCGCTTGACCCGGTCGCCGTAGCGGCGCGCGACCAGGGCGGCGTAGTCGGCGAACCAGCCGGCGCTGTCGCGCGCGGGCCAGCCGCCCTTTTCGTGCAGCGCCTGCGGCAGGTCCCAATGGTAAAGGCAGAGCCAGGGCTCGATCCCGGCGGCGAGCACCGCGTCGATCAGGCGGTCGTAGAAATCGAGGCCCTTGTCGTTGACCGCGCCGCGTCCTTCGGGCAGCACGCGCGGCCAGGCGACGGAAAAGCGGTAGGCGTCGAGGCCGAGCCCCTTCATCAGGGCGACGTCCTCGCGGTAGCGGTGATAGTGGTCGCAGGCGACGTCGCCGGTATCGCCGTTGGCGACCTTGCCGGGGATGCGCCCGCGCGCGTCCCAGATGCTGTCGCCGCGCCCGTCTTCCTGGGTCGCGCCCTCGATCTGGAAGCTCGACGTCGAACATCCCCAGACGAAGCCGGCGGGATATTTGAACGGAGCGCGCTGGGCGGATTTTTTCGTGCGGGGTTTGGGCATGGGGGGCGAGGGGTTGAGGGGGAGAGGAGGGGGATTAAAGTCGGGATCGAGTTACCACAAACGTTTCTTGGCGAAGGCCTTGCCCGAGCCGGATTTCAAGTAATATTCGAACTCTTGTGCCCGGCGCTTGTCCGCAAAGGCGTGATAGCTGATCAGCTTCCACGGTTTGTATTTCGACGTATGAACGGAGCCGCCCGTGTTGTGCGTGGCGAGACGCTTTTTTAAATCCGTGGTGAACCCGACGTATCGTTGCTCGGGGGAAGCCTCGCTTTGGACGAGATAGACATAATACATCATCCTGTCTCTTGTTAGTCGGCCCTCCTTCGCCATCAGCCTTCGCCAAAAGGCTTCGGCTGACAAGGGGCTTCGGAGGGCAGCCTTCGCTTCTTGATTTGCCGGCTTACACCTTCGGCGTAAGCCAGCCGAAGCTTTAGCGAAGGCTGGCGGAAGGGGGGAGATTCGAACTCCCGGTACGGTTACCCGTACGCCGCATTTCGAGTGCGGTGCATTCAACCGCTCTGCCACCCTTCCGGGGCGGGTTTCCTAGACTTTTTACGTGGTTCGGGTCAAGGCAAACGTAGTTTGCAACTCCCTTGCAACCCAAATACAGGGCCGGATGTTCTTAGGGCGTTCCGTTCTGAGAGTGATTTATTGGCCTACACCGAGTAAAATCAGCTCCCATGATAAAGCAACCTCTCGCTTTTGCCGTTTTTGGAACGGTCGGCCTGATAATGGTCTCTCAGCCGATTGCGCAAGCTTACAGCAACGATGGGTTTCCCGCCAATTCGCCGGCGGCGACATTTGTGACGCCCCAATGGGGCAGCACCGAGGTTGTACAGTCCCCGCATTACGTTCAGTCGGCGGACACGATTCAAGAGCTTGTTCGCATCGGCCATCCGCCACCAGCGTTCGACGAATCGATCCTCTACGTCTCCACCCTCAAGGACCGGCGCTGGTAGGCTTCGCCCGGGCTTCGACGATATCGAGCAGATAGCTCGCAAACAGAAGCAGCTGGGCAGCTTCTTTAATCTCTATCGGGTGGTCGCGATGGCTCTGCGGGTTTTTGGCGTGTCCGATCGCGCCGGCAAAAAGATGGGCAAGGGCCTCGCGCTCGGCCGGTACGACGGTTTTATCCGTAAGCGGCCCATCTTTAGCGTCGAAAGCTTCTCGCATCAGCGCCACACCGATTAAGTCATCCCGATATTGGCCGGCGTCCCGTACGGCAACCTCGACACTTTTAAACGCAAGGAGCACGGCGGCGTCGTAATCGCCCCGGAGAAAGAGGGGCCAAGTTTTTTCCTCAATTGCCGGATGCAAGAGACTTCTTGGGAGGATGTTGGCTTGGCGGAAGGCCGCAAAATCGGCGCGGGTTTTGAATTTCAGCCCGCGTCGGGTTCGGCGATACCACGGCGCCGGTTGACCTGGCTCATGGATGATTAAACCCTCGCGCTCCAGCCAGGACATCGCTTCGGCTATGCACCGGTATAGCGCCTGTTGTTTGTTTGCCGGATATCGCAGTTGCCCTGGGGTGAATAGCTCTGAGGCAAATGTTTCGACGAGGCATGTGTCATCGTGCCTATTGGCGGCACCTTCCCAAAGCTCGATCAATACCGCCCCGAGCTCCTCCGGCTCGATCGCCAGCACGGTTTCGACGTCAGGAAAAATGTCGGCGAGGTTCGGCATTAGGTTAAACAAGCGCGCATTAGAGAACTGCCAAGAGATGTAAGCTGGTATCTAGCTTCGGGGAGAAAGTCCCCATTTAAATTTGGCGGCAAAGGAACTTCACCCGTTCCAGAAGCAGCTAAAGCTAAATTCTCAAGATAATCTACCGCCTTAGCAAAACCTTCAGCCGATGCTTTCACAGAATGTCGAGGCGCCATAATAGGTATGTGGCGTAGCAAATCGCTTTCTTTTAATCGCTTCCCTGTTCGAAATCCCACGCACCTGAGGCGCATGAGGTTCTGAATAGCAGTTTGTCGAGTCTCGGAGTCATATCGTCTCCAAGATTTTTCTGCATCCTGATTAATTTCAGATCGAAGTCGATTAATTTCTTCGTTGAGGGCTTCTATTGTTCCAGGCGATTTAATCGGTTTGTCGATTTTGTATAAGATGTTTAGCAATGATACCTCTGCCGCATCAATAGAACGCAGAATCGAAACAAAAACTTTTGAAGATTTCACGGAACTATCGGGATCCATTGCGCTGGTGATCAAGCCGGCCCAAAGCTTCTGTACTGATTCATCATCCTCAAGGGAGGCGGCCTCCATCGTCCGATAGGCATCTCCCTCGGGAAGTGGTCGAAGATTTTTAGCATTAAGACGACGACGCTCGACTTCATCGAGGTGAAGCTCGGCAATATTTTCAATATTACTCCTACGCCAAGCCCAATTTTTGTATAGAAGCTCGATGTCTTTGCCGATCGAATCAGCGGCCGGACCGCAAACCAATAAAAGCAGTTGGCCGGCGGCGCCGCTGAGTGATTTTGCCGGCGGCGACGATTTTTTCATGGAACAACCTAATGCTTCATAAGGGTGGAGGCCATTCTGACACCTGTTCAGGGCGCGCAAATGGGACAATTTTTCCCGACCGCCCCCGGCTGGGCAAAGTGCCCCTCCGATAGCGGGCGGCACGGCGAAAGGTCCAGGCGATCATGGCTGGGACTGTTAAGGGCAGTTTTGTAGTTTTTAAAAGATCAAGCACGTCAAAGAGCGCTTTTTGCATGGCTCTGTCCTGGGTGCTCCAATATGCAAGAAATTTACGCTCAGTCTCAGCCCGCCGGGACAAACTCATTTTCGATCGCCGTTTCATGGAATACCTCACTTCTCCAAATATACCCGCACCGCGGCGTCGAACCGATCACGGCGCACGCGGGAACGGAATTACCTTCGCCGGTTCCGGCAGAGGAGAGCCGACCCGGTGATAGCGAACGGCGCGGCGTTCGATCCAGGCGATCATCGCGCCGGCTGGTATGTCGATCACCCCATGCTTTTGAAGAATAAGGCAATCGCGGGTTGCCCGCTGCGTCGCTGGGTCCTGGCCGCGCCACCAAGTGATAAACGCGCGCGTCCTCGGCGTCAGGTCCGAAAGCGTTTCCGGTCGGCGCGGCATGGCGTGGCTCCTATTTTTCCAAATGAGATCGAAGCGCGGCGTCGATGCGGTTCGCGGCGTCCTCCTGCATGCCCGGGATCACATGCGAGTAAACGTCGAGGGTGATCGCGACGCTGGCATGGCCCGCGCGCTCGCTCGCGACCTTGGGGTGCACGCCGGCGGCGAGAAGATGGGAAATATGGGTATGGCGCAAATCGTGGAAACGGACGTTTAGGCCGAGTTTCCCGACCGCCCGGGCGAACGCCTTGGTCACGTCGCGCGGCCGCCGCGGCTCACCCAAGGGCGTTGGGCAGACAAGGTCGCTTTTCTCGAACACGGCCCGAAGGCCGGAGGCGAGCGCCGCCTTGGCTTGCTCCGCTTTGTGCCGGCGCAGCGCCTCGACCGCGAGCGCCGGCAGCTTGATGGTGCGGCGACTCCGCGCCGTCTTGGGCGGCTTGAGGACAAGGCCCTTGTCCCGGGTTTCTTCCAAAGTTTCGACGACCGCGAGCGAGGCTCGATCGAGATCGACGTTGCGCCAGCGGAGCGCGAGAATTTCGCCCCGGCGCATGCCGGTCGTGACCGCGAGCAGGACCGGCACGTAAAGCCCCGTCGCCTCGATCGCCTTCAGGAGCGTTCCGGTTTCGGCCTCGCTCAAGGTTTTCATTTCTTTGTGCGACGCCCTCGGCGACTCGACCGCGGCGCACGGATTGGCGCGGAGCAGTTGCAGGCGCCACGCCGCGCGCAACGCCTGACTCAATACGCGATGATGATACTTGACCGTGCTCGGGGACAGGCCGCGTTCGGCCTTCGACGGGGCGCCGGCGCCGGCGTTCGGCTCGGAGTCGCCGCCTTTCGCGCGCGGCTTGCCGCCGGCGTTCGGCAACCGGCCCGAGGCGAGCGCCTGGGCATAGTAATTCTGGATATGGACCGGGGCGAGCTTGGCGAGCGGGAGATTGCCGAGGGCGGGGATCAAGTGCCGCTCGACGATTTCCCGATACCGCTCCGCCGTCTTGCCCGCGATGTTGGTCGAATGATCGGCGAGCCAGGAGCGGAGATGTTCCGCGACCGTGATCTTGCCCGGATCGACGAAGCCCTCGCCCTTGAATTCGGCGATCTTCTTGGCGGCTTCGATTTGCGCGTCGCGCTTGGTGCCGTGGACGGTGAACCAGCGGTCTTTTTTCTTACCCGTGATCGGATCGCGGCCCGTGTAGATTTTGACGGCCCACGTATCCTTGCCGCGTTGGCGAATGTGGCCTTTCATGGTTTGCCCCCTTTACGTTTGCCGCGCCGCTGTTTCGGCCGACGGCGAAGTTTCTTTTTCTCGGCGTGGCGTTTTTCCCTGTAATGAAAAGTTGCTCGGCATGTGTCCGAGCAAAACCGGGCATCCGATCGCTTTCGAGTGCTACCGCCAGTTTGGAACCAACTTCCACAATTCTCACAAGCGCGAACGCTGACGCCGGAAATCAAATCCTGGGCGAGTTGGAGATACATGGTAGAGAGAAGCGACCGCGGTTTCAGTATCAGCGTTGGGCGGGCTCCTGGAAGGCTGGCGCGCAGGATCAACGAAAGATTTGTTAATTCTTCTTCTTGGCCTTCTTTTGCCGCCAAAACAGGCATTTCGAATGGGCTCACGGCCGAAACTTCTACGGCCCACTTCATGCGCTCGTGGGCATCCTTCCATAAAACAAGATCATCCCATTTTTTGCTGAGAGGCCCATATTTGTCGGCAAACCCGACGAAAGACTCGGTTGTCCCATCCAGTGCGGCAAAAATTTTATAAAGGCCGGGAAACTTTAGGGGCTGATAGGTTTCGAGGGCCCCGCCGCGCCCCGCGATGCGGTCTGGTTCGTCGGCCGTCAGGAAGGTTTTACGAAGATGCTTCGGGCTCGGACCCGGGCGAAACTCATATTTCTTCGTGTCTCTTTGCCACTCGAATTCGATCAAGAATGGTCCCATAGCCGTAATCCTTCCGTTTGTTCTACGGGTTTCATTTTACGGATATTTCGGTGTGGTCGTCAAGGCATCAAAAGTGATATTGGGGAGCCTAGCGATTCGAGGTGTTACCATGCAAACCGCAAAGACTTTATCCGTGCCCGAAGCTGGCCGGGTCTATCTATCCATCGGCAAAAACGCCGCTTACGCCGCTGCCCGGCGCGGTGAAATCCCCACGATTAAGGTTGGGAAGCTCTTGCGTGTACCGGTCGCGGCGATGGAGCAGTTGCTTGCTTTGGCGGGACCGAAGACCGGGCCGACCAATCCGCCCGCGGCGGCCTGAGCCATGGCCCCCGTGCGCGTCGCGACGTTCGGCCCGATCAAGGTGCTCGGTTGTGCCTGCGCGCTCGAGTTGCCGTGGACGTGGGTTTTTGTCCGCCTACCGGGGGACGACGTTCGGGCGGTCCAATCTTGTTGCCTCAACGCTGGAACAATCGCCGGATGGTTCGCCGGCCTCGACGGCTTCTCTCCCGCTGAGGTCTGGCCGGGCCAACGCGCGGGCGAATGGGACTCAGCGCGCGCGGTTCGAGAAATCGAGGATGCGGCACTCGCGGCCGGAGAAGTCAATTTTCACGCGCTCGGATTCGAGATTGTCCGCGACGAGTCGCCGCGCTGGATCATGGTGCGCCGGCAATGACCGACAACACGAAATCCGGCCGGGTCGTCAGTTTACAAATCGTCCGCGAGGCGATCGATAAAGCCCCGAACGCGGCGGAAACGGCCAAGTCCCCGACCACGGTCAAAATACCGCCCGCAGTCGAAACCGGCTTGCCCGATGGTTGTCCGGTCGAACCGCTCGGAGTCAAGGACGGAACGTGTTTTTATCTCGATTCGCAACGCCAGTTGCGACCAATCAAGACCAGGGACCATTCGGCGCTCGAAATCGTCGGCTTGTTCGGAAGCCATACCAACCAACTGCACGCGGCATGGCCGCGCGCCGATAAAAGCGGAAAAGTGACCGCGTTCGATGCCCGCGCGGCCGCCGAGGCGCTGATCGCCGCGTGCGGACGCCAGGGAGTGATCGACCTTCAAGACAAGCTCCGCGGCCCCGGTGCCTGGCGCGGCGACGACGGCGAGTTGATCCTTCACCTTGGCAACCGCGTTTGGATCGGCGGGAACGCCGGCCAGCTTCTCGACTATCAGAACGGCGCGACCGTGCGCCCGGGACGGATCGGCGCCTACGTTTATGCCGCCGGCGCGGCGCAACCCTATCCTTCAAGCGCGCCTGCGCCCGCCGACCAACACGGCGCCGGCGTTCAAATCCTCAAGCTGTTGCAAACCTGGCCTTGGAAACGCGCCGAGATCGCGCCGCACCTGATGCTGGGGTGGATTTGCGCGGCGATGATCGGCGGCGCGCTTTCCTGGCGGCCGCTGGTTTGGGTGACGGGTGGACGCGGCACCGGCAAAAGCACCCTGCAGGACATCCTGAAAAGCATCTTCGGCGGGGCGCTCCTGATCGCCTCGGACGCCTCGGCCGCTGCACTTTGGCAGTTGCTCGGCTATTCGACATTGCCCGTGGTGATCGACGAGGCGGAGAGCGAGGAGGACGGCGGCCGGCTCGATCGCGTGGTCAAGCTCGCGCGCATGGCGGCCTCGGGCGGGTTGATCCTGCGCGGCGGCGCGGATCACGCCGCGTCGAAATTCCTTGCCCGCTGTCCGTTCATGTTCGCCTCGATCCTGGTTCCGCCGCTTTCGCCGCAAGACAAATCCCGGATCGCCGTGCTCGAACTCGGCGAACTCGGACAGCGCGAGCCTCTGTCGATCCAACCGGCCGTGCTCCGCGAACTCGGCGCCCAGCTTCGCCGCCGGCTCGCCGACGTCTGGCCGCGCTTCGGCGACATTCTCGGCGGCTATCGGGCGGGATTGCAGGCGGCCGGGCACACGGCGCGCGGCGCGGATCAATACGGCACCTTGCTTGCCCTTGCCGACGTGGCGCTCATGGACGCCGAATTCGACCGGGACGCCGCGGGGGAACTGATCCGCCACGTGCAGACCGATCTTTCGGACTGGTCCGACGACGCCCCCGACGAAATTCAATGTCTCGGGCACCTGATGACCTCGACCGCCGACGTGTACCGCCAGGGGGAGCGCAAGACCATCGGCGAGTATGTGCGCGCGGCCCAGGACAGGAACCAGGGTTTCGGAGAGGAGGCGCAACGGATCATCGAAACCTACGGCCTCAAGATCGTTCACGAGAGCGAGGGAGCATTCCTTGCCGTCGCGACTCGGCACCGCGGCCTCGCCGGATTGTTCAAGGAAACCCACTGGCGCGCACGGCCCGGCGCCGGCGCCGTTTGGCCCCAGGCGCTCATGCGCCTTCCGGGATCGCGTAAATCAGGTCGGACGGTTCGCTTCGGCACAGCCACGTCGAAGGCGATCCTGATTCCGCTCGACGTGGTTTTGCCGGAGAGCCCGGACCCCGACCCGAGAGGTTGAAGATGGAACGGCCACGAGTGATTTTGAGCAATTTTCTTACGGCAATTAAATATTTGGTTTTATTGGTCACAAAAAAAGGAGCGAAAGCGTGAGCATCTTCAATGTTGTGACCGTTGTGACCGTTGTGACGTGGTTTTGGATACATCACGCGCGTGCGCGTACGCGCGCACGTGTGGGGGGAAAAGTCGGTCACATCGTCACATCGTCACAAAATCAAAATAAGTTTTTCAATTCAAGTAATTGCGTTGTGACCGAATTGTGACCGGCCGTGACCGTGGACGATCGTATGAATATCAAGGCGGAAAAATCGAGATGCGGAGGAGCTGACCGCTGGCGCGCGGATCCGCCTAGCGCCGGGAGTGAGTGCGTGCCGATCGAGGCCAGCCAGGCGGCCAGGATCGAGCACCGGCGCCGAGAACGGATGCCGCCCGCTCGACCGACCGCCGCAGCTCGGCGAGCCTCGGAGCGTCTGACGATCATTGCCCGCGCCGTTATACGCAACTCAAGAGCGATGCCGGGCAGGGCGAGACCGGACAGGCGGCCAGGATCGAGCGCCGGCGCCGAGAACGGATGCAGCACGCTTATACCTGTTTGGTATATTAGGTTTGAACATTGGTCGAACAGGCGCGACGAAAAGCACCGATTTCGAGCCTCGGGAGTTGCAAAAGGAGTTGCAACCGTCGCCCGCGCGACCGCCAACCGTCGGAAACCGAAAGATAATCGCGCCGCGCGGCACCGTTCTTTCAGTCCGATTCCACGGAAATCCCCGCGTCTCGATCGCGCGCTCGCGGACGTTGCAATGCGCGCGCGCGACCGGCTCGCCGCTCCCTCGGCACCCCCCGCCGCCCCCTTGTTGTCGGAAATCGCCGCAGCGGGGGGGTACCCCCCGCGAACCCGCCCCCGGGTCCGCCGCCGGGGGGTCGGACAGGATGTAATCGAAGTTTCAGGCAGCTTTCTTCAGGTGGATGGGATCTTCGCTTCGGAACCGGGGTCGGGGGCGGCGCGATGAGTCGACCGATCAAGGAATCCTCGCTCGGAATCGAGGACGTTTATCGACTTCGCGCCGCGCGCACCGGCTGGAAAACGATCGAGAACCGGACCGGCATCACGCGCCAAACTTGGTGGCGGCGTCTTAGGAACTTTTTTGTTGCAAAACCCGTTTTGCAACATCGCGGCGGTTGCTCGGAAGATTCATCGAGCGCAGGTTCGCGGCAACGGATTCCTTCGACCGATCGCCCGAGGAACCTATGATCGCGAATTTTACATCATTTTCGGCTCATTCATTCGCGGCGGCCGCGAGGGCGGCGCCCGGCGGTTGGGAGCTACGCGGAGGCGATCCCGCTTGCTCTGCCGCCGGGCGGCCGTTTGACGGTTGCTTTTCGGAGAGGGCTTGACGATGCCCGCAGCTTCTCCCCGCGTCATGTCGCGTCGCGATGCTCTCGCCATGATCGAGATGGGCCGTGGCGATCCGGCCGTGATGGCGGCGCTCGCCGATCCCGGACACCCCGCCTATACCAAACTGCTGGAATGGAAGAAGCGGCTCGAATATTGGGCGTATGAGCATCCGCAGGATAGTTACGGCAATCCGGTAATCCCGACCGCGCCGGAGGATCCTCTTGCCCGACTCGATAATCTCACGCCCGAGGCCGCGCGGGCGCGGCTCGCGGCCGTGGAGGCGAGCGCCGAATTTCGCCAAATCCTCGCCGACGGATCGCACCCCAAGCACGCCTTCGCAATGGAAGGGCTTGAGCGCCTTCAACGCCGCGCGCATCCCGACGAATTTCCTTCGGAGCCCGATCCCGCTGCGCTCGATCGCCTCGACTGGTTCCAGACAGGGATATTGCTTTTCCCGAAGGAGCATCCTTACAACGACGTTGCCCACCCCGAGCACGCCGCCGCCGTCGCCGCGATGCGCGAGCTCGTCGCGGCGACCGATCCGGCGGCGCCGGCGGCGGAACGCCCCACCGACTTACCGGCCGACCTGGCCGGACTGACGCCGGCCCAGGCGGCGCGGGAACACCGCAAAATGCTGTCCGAAACCTTCGCCGCTCAGGCCAAGGGCGAGTCGCATCCCGGCCATGACCCATGGCACCCCGGGCACAAGGACTACACCGCCCGCGGGCGGCAGTTGCTTTCGATCATGGAAACCGACCCGGCGGGCCTTGATGGGGGCGGCTTTCCCGACGTGGCCGGAATGACCCGCGACCAGGCGTTGGCCGCTCATGGGAAAATACTTTCGGAAACGCACGCGGCTTTTCTCAAAGGAGAATCCCATCCCGGTTGGGATCGAACACATATCGGATTCAAGGATTTTCAAGCGAACGCGAAAAGCCTGCTCAACGCCATCGGCAGCGCCGCGCCGGACGGCTCCCCCGTCGCGGCGGCTACGACCGCCGGCCCCTCGGATCACCCCTAGAAAGGACGGAGAAAAAACCGATGTTGAAACTTCTGAAATTTCTCGAAAGCGAGGAAACCACCGCCCGGGCCGACGAGGCCCTGGGCGAACTCAACGAAAAGCGCGTCGCCGTGCTGGCACGGATCAACGGACTCGAAGTCGGCCGGATCACCCAATCGTCGCTCGCGCTCGCCGGCGACGGCGAAGCCGGGAAGAAACTCGAACAGGCCGAGGCGGACCTTGCCCAGGCGCGGACCGAACTGGAACGCCTGGACCTCGCCATCGCCGACGTGAGGAAGCGCCGGCAGAAGGCGCAGGAGCGCGAGCAGGCCGCCGCCCGCGCGGCAAAGGTTCGGCAACTGAGCGATTTGCTCGCCGAGCGCCAACGGATCGCTCGCGACATCGAGGAAATGCTTCGCGCGTTCGCCCCGCAATGGAAGCGCCTGAACAAACTCGCGGACCCCATCGACCGGTTGCACAAGGAGTTGGCGCCCGAACGGATTCACCACGTATTTGGGATCAATTCACCGCTCGCCCGCGACGCCACCGTGAGTCGACTCGGACGCCTGATGAAAGACCTCGGCATCGACGACGACCTCGCCCGCGGCGAGTATGTCGATACCCTGACCAAGCCGGGCTCGTTCGCCGCGCTCGAGGGTGAAACCCTCGACGGGTTCAAGCTCGCGGGTTGATGCACCACGCCCCCCGGCCGGGCGAGAGAACGCGAGGAACAAGATGAAAATTCCAGTCTATCGCTCGCAAATCGAGGTTCCCGACGCAACTCGCGGATTGTCCCGGCTCGATACCCGCGCGCTTACCGCCCCCGGTGCCGGTCTTGTGAACCTCGGTGCGGCGGCTATGGACGCTGCGGAAATCATCCGGCGCTCGGATGAGCATGCCGCCGCGCAAGAGGCCGGCCGCGCGGCCGCCGCGGCGCGTTCGGACTGGTTGACCCGTGCCGACAAGATGCGCGGTGAAGCGGAGGAGGGCGCGCCCGAATTCACGGATCGGGTGATGGAGGAGTTTGATCGCGACAAGCAGCAGCGCCTTGAGGCCGCTTCGCCGCTCGCGCGCCCTTATCTCGAAAGCGCGCTTTCGAAAATCCGCTTCGGCCTGAAAAAGGACTCGATGTCGTTCGAAAGCGGCGCGCGGCTCAAGAAGCAGCTCCGCGACCTCGACACGACCTTGAACACGGAAACCAATTCCGTGCGCGCGGACGAAATGGTGTTTTCCGACGCGCTCGCCAACGGCATCGCGGCGATCTCCGCTTCTCAGATGGACGCGAACACCAAGGCCCAGGCGCGCTCGACGTTCGAGCGCAACCTCGCGCGTGCCGTGTTCCAGGGCGCCATCGAGCGCGATCCCGTGGACGCGCGCAAGCGCCTCGAAGCGGGTGAGTTCAAGTCCATTTTGCAGGAAAACGATTTTCATATCCTACTCAACCAGGCCGGCGCCCGGGTCGAACATTTGCGCGCGCTCGAAGCGGCCGAAGTCAAGTCGCTCGCGCGCGATCATATTGCCTCGATCCAGGAAACCGGCGAGGGGCTCAAGGGCGTAGTCGAACGCGCCAAGGCGTCTTTCACGCCCGCCGCTTACGCCGAACTGCTCAAGGACGAGAGATTTGCGCGCGACTACCACGCCGCGTCGCAGGGGATGAATTTCGCCGCCCCCGACGCCATCGCCGCCACCGTCGCCCAATTCAAGCCCGCGCCCGGCTCGGAAGGGTACGCCGACCGCCTGCGCCTGTACGAGGGTCTCGTTCGTCGCGCCGACCAGATATTGAAATTCCGCGAGAAGGACCCGGCCGGCTACGCCATGACCTCGCCCGACATGCGCGCGGCCTTCGAGCGCGCAGCGTCCGACCCGGCGACCTATGAAAGGGCGTTGGCGACGCGGATCGAATTCCAGAAGCAATTCGGCTCGCCGCCGAAAGTGCTCTCGGAAGCCGAAGCCAAGGATACGGTTGCCCGGGTGATTGCGTTGCCGGCGGCCGAGCAGGCGGCGGTGGGGGCGCAGTTGATGGCGGGATACGGCGTGCTTGCGCCGAAGGCTTTGGCCGAGCTCGCCGGCGCCGGACTGCCCGCGGGGCATCAAGTTTTACACACGCTCGCCGGCGATCCGGTCGCAGCGGCCAAGATGGCGACCGCCCTCGGCATCGGGCACAAGGAACTGGTCAAGGGCATCGAAACGGAAGAATTAAAAAACGTCCGCGAAACCGTTGCCGGCTCGCTCCGGTCGTTCCGCCGCGCCTTCGAGGGCGCCGACCCGTCCGGGGGAGCGGCCAGGGCTTTCAACGGAATCGTTTCCGCGATCGAGGATTTGGCCTTGATCGACGTGCGCGCCGGCGCATCGCCGAGCGCCGCCGCCGAAGCTGCGGTCGATACGGTGGTCGGGAAACGCTATCACGTGATCGATACCGCGATGCAATGGGGCCCCGACGCCGCCAGGATTCGCGCCTACATGCCGAAGTGGATCGGCGGCACGGCCATCGACCCGGACGCGGTTCACCGCGCCGCGCTCGCCAAGCTGAACGAAAAGGAAATCCGCGCCTTCGATCCAGAGCCGTTCGGAGACCCGAACGCGGACGACGAATTGTCGCGGGAACGCACGGTACGCACCGCCCTGAATTCCGGCTTTTGGACGACGGACGCGACCGGCGAGGGCATGGTGCTGATGGTACCGTTCCGGGGTGCCGCCGCGCTGCCGTTGCTCAACAAGAATCGGCGGCCCTATCGGCTGGATTTTGTCGAAGCGACGAATCGTTATTTCGGCCTGATCGAGAGCTTGGAAAGCATCTCGCCTCTGGAATCATCGAGCGGCGGGAACTGATGCTTACCGGCGGCCGTACTGTTGCCACCGCCGATAACAATGCCGGGTCGGGGGTGTTATTGTGAGAAACGCGGAAACGCGGAACGGGCGGCGGTTGATTACCGCCGGGTTCCGTGTATGATTCCTTTGGGGTTAGCAACCCGGTGTAAGATAGGCGGGCGGCCGGTTGGCGCCGGAGCCTGCCGAAAGGACGGCGCGCCTTGGCGGGCGCATGTCGTACCTGGTCATTATGACCGGGGGCGGTGTGCCATGTCCAACCGAAAGGTAAAAGCCGCCGACCTGTCTCTTGCACAGGTTGCTAACCCCCGGTCGCCAAGGCCGGCACTTGGCAACACGGCTTTAGCAAGCCAGGCAAGGGGTTTTCCATGACAACGACGGCAACCATCAAGCCCGCGCGAGAGCGCGCGGCCATCCGTTCCCATCATTCAACGCGCGGCATAACCTCCCCAGTGGGCAGGGCGACGGCCATGGAGGCCGCTCCACCCAAAACCGAAAACGGGGAGGACAAGACGATGAACATGATGGTTTTGACGCCGAGCGCGCCAGGTTGCGACATGAAAAACTCTGGTCAACCTTCGCCGCGCATGCACTCCGCGGCCGATATATTGGCACCCGGACTTGCCGCCGATCACCTTGTGATCGATATCGGTCGGAAGCTCGATGCAGTTCGCGCGGATATCGAGCAGATTACAAAAAGGGGGAAAGAATTATCCTCGACCAATGAACCGTCCGAAATAAAAGCCCAGGAATCCGAGATGGACGCCGCGATTGATCTAGAACGTGTGCTTCTTGAAGTCCTCGCGTTGTGCCCGGCCGGGTCTCTTGCCGCGCTCGCGGTCAAGGCCCGCCACGCCCGCCGTGACGCGACGGCATGTAATCCGCTAAATTCTCCGGAAATCGAACCTGATTTCTCCATCGCCGCAATGAAGGTGGTCATGTCGATTTTCGACGATATCGAACGGCTGGCGTAATCGATCGCTTCCGAAGCGGCCTCGACCCCGCCTTTGGGCGGGGTCGAGGATCTCCGACAATATCGAACGAGAGGAGGCTGTTGCCCAAAAGGCACCAGCTGGATCCCCGGGCGAGGATTCGGGTCACGCCCGGGATACCGCCTCCGCGCATTTTACACGTCTGCAACGGAGGGGCCAGCTGTAGAGCGACTGGATCCCTTGGCGAGGATTCGCGTCACGCCAAGGATACCGCCCCGGGGCATTATACAAGTCTGCGCGAGGGGGCCAGCCGGCAGAGGGAAGCATACCTCGCCCAGGCGGGCTTTTCAACGCGCCGGCGTCCGAACGCGCCGATCCCGTGTGATGCGCCCGTTCAATGCGTGACGCGGAAAGCTGCAACTCCCCTTGCAACCCAACTAGACAATACGAGACGAGACTAGACGCGATGAAAAGCGATATTCACGGCCTAGAATCGGGACAAAATAACACCATTCAACACTAACTATAAAAGGATGGGACGGGCTTTTTCGTTTTTCGAGTGCGGTGCATTCAACCGCTCTGCCACCCTTCCTGAGGTGCGTGCCGACGGTCGCGGAAAGAGGGCGGGAGAGTAACCAAGGCCGCCCTCGCTCGCAATCCGGGGCCGCAATCCGCCGCGGATATCCGCCCCGGGCGCGTGTTGACATATAAAAGAAGCGGGCTATAGTGCCGCCCCTCGGGCCAGGGCCCCGGCCCCTTCCGAGGTTTTAGGCAGGAATTACAAAAGGTTCAGTCATGTTCGCGGTCATCGTCACCGGCGGCAAGCAGTATCGGGTGGGCCAGGGCGACCGTCTGACGGTCGAGCGCCTTCCGGGCGAGGTCGGCACCATGATCGCCCTCGACAAGGTTCTCATGATCGGCGAGGCCGGCAAGGCCCCGACCATCGGCACGCCGACGGTCGCCAAGGCCGCCGTGTTCGCCGAAATCCTTGCCCAGAATCAGGGCGACAAGGTCATCGTCTTCAAGAAGCGTCGGCGCAAGAACTATCGCCGCCGCGTCGGCCACCGCCAGGAGCAGACGCAGCTGCGCATCGTCGGCGTCAGCGCGACCGGCGAAAAGCCCGCCTTCACCCCGAGCGTGAAGAAGGCCGCCGCCCCCGAATCGGCCCCCGGCGATAAGACCGCGAAGAAAGCCGCGGCCAAGAGCGCGGGCCAGGGCAAGGGCAAGCCGAAGACCAAATCCACGTCCAAAGCGAAGGCGAAGGAGTAACCACCATGGCACACAAGAAAGCAGGCGGCTCATCGCGCAACGGCCGCGACAGCGCCGGGCGGCGCCTCGGCGTCAAACGCTCGGGCGGGCAGATCGTTCTCGCCGGCAACGTGCTGGTGCGCCAGCGCGGCACCACCTTCCACGCGGGCGCCAACGTCGGCATGGGCCGCGACCACACGCTGTTCGCGCGCGCCGACGGCCAGGTCCGCTTCAAGGCGAGCCGCGGCGGGCGCACCTACGTGAGCGTGGAGCCGACCGCCTAGATCGCCGTCCGGCCACTTGCGCGGATTGCGCGGGGGAATGGCCGGGCCATTCCCCCGTTTGATTTTTCGGGCTATCGATTCACCATGAAATTCCTCGACGAAGCCAAGATTTTCGTCAAAAGCGGCGACGGCGGTCCGGGCTGCGTCGGATTCCGCCGCGAGAAGTTCATCGAGTTCGGCGGCCCCGACGGCGGCGACGGCGGCCGGGGCGGCGACGTGATCGTCGAATGCGCGACCGGGCTCAACACCCTGATCGACTTCCGCTACCAGCAGCATTTCAAGGCCGCGCGCGGCGGCCACGGCATGGGCCAGAACCGCTCCGGGGCCAAGGGGCCCGACATCGTGCTGCGCGTGCCGGTCGGCACGCAAATCCTGGACGAAAACAAGGAGCACGTGATCGCCGACCTGACCGAACCCGGCCAGCGGATCGTGCTCGCCAAGGGCGGCGACGGCGGCTTCGGCAACGCGCACTACAAGTCGTCCACCAACCGCGCGCCGCGCAAATCGACTCCCGGCTGGCCCGGCGCGGAACGCTGGCTCTGGCTCCGGTTGAAGCTGATCGCCGACGTCGGCCTGATCGGGCTGCCCAACGCGGGCAAATCCACATTGCTCGCGGCGCTGACGCGGGCGCGGCCCAAGATCGCGGCCTATCCGTTCACCACGCTCCACCCCAATCTCGGCGTGGCGTCCGCCGACGGGGACGAACTGATTCTCGCCGACGTGCCCGGCCTGATCGAGGGCGCGCACCAGGGCGCCGGTCTCGGCACCCGCTTTCTCGGCCACGTGGAACGGTGCCCCGCGCTGCTCCATCTGGTCGACGGCACCGAGGGCGACGTGGCGGACGCCTGGCGCACGGTGCGGCGCGAGCTGAAGGCGTACGGCGCCGGGCTCGCCAAGAAGCCCGAAATCGTCGCCCTCAACAAATGCGACGCGCTGACGCCCGAGGCCGTCGCCGAAAAGCGCCTGGCGCTGGCCAAGGCCCGCTTCGGCAGCCGGGCTAAGGCCAAGCTGGCTGAGATCGCCGTCATTTCCGGCGTCGCCGGCACCGGGCTCAAGGAATTGACCCGGCGCTTGCGCGGGATTGCTCGCGGAGCGAGCGGCCGCGCCGAGGCCCGTGAAAAACGCGATCTCGCGCGCACGAAACGCAAGAGCCGGACGAAAACCTCTTCAGGCCGCGCGGGATCGAAGGCGCGCACGGCGGCGGAGGCCGGGGCCCGATGAGCGAAGCCGGAGCGCGCCAATCTCAACCCGCGACCCCGCTGGAAACCGGACGGCGCGTGGTGATCAAGGTCGGCTCGACCCTGCTGGTTGATCCCGAACGCGGCACCGTCTACCGGCGCTGGCTCGAGGCACTGGCCGAGGACGTGGCGCGGCTCCGCGCGCGCGGTCAGGAGGTGCTGATCGTCTCGTCCGGAGCGGTCGCGGTCGGAAGGCGCCATCTCGCCTTTCCCGAGGGCGACCTCACGTTGTCGGAAAAGCAGGCGGCGGCCTCGGTCGGCATGGTGCACCTCGCGCACGCCTATCACGAAACGCTCGCGCGCCACGGCCTTACGGTCGCGCAGGTCCTGCTGACCCTCGACGACACCGAAAACCGGCGGCGCTACCTCAACGGGCGCAATACCCTGAACGAGATTCTCCGCCTCGGCGCGGTGCCGCTGATCAACGAAAACGATACGGTGGCGACCGACGAAATTCGCTTCGGCGACAACGACCGGCTGGCGGCGCGGGTGGCGGCCATGGTCAGCGCCGACATTCTCGTGCTGCTCTCCGACATCGACGGCCTCTACGACCGCGATCCGCGCCGGCACGAGAACGCGCGGTTCATTCCCGAGGTGCGCTCGATCGGCCCCGAGATCGAGGCGATGGCCGGACGCCCCGGTTCGGCCTACGGCTCGGGCGGCATGGTGACCAAGATCGCCGCCGCGCGCATCGCGACCGCCGCCGGCTGTCGCATGGTGATCGCCGCCGGGCACGCGCTGGCGCCCTTGAAGGCGATCGAAACCGGCGCGCGTTGTACTTGGTTCGTGTCCGATTCGACCCCGCGCGCGGCGCGCAAGCGCTGGATCGCGGGCGCGCTCAAGCCCTCGGGCGCGGTCGCGGTGGACGCGGGCGCGCTCAAGGCCCTCGAATCGGGCAAGAGCCTTCTGCCGGCGGGCGTGTTCCGCATCGACGGCGATTTCCAGCGCGGCGACGCGGTGCGCGTGCTTGATCCCTCGGGCCGCGAGATCGCGCGCGGCCTCGCGGCCTACGCGTCCGAGGAATCGCGCCGCATCGCCGGGCACAAAAGCGGTGAAATCGAATCCATTCTCGGCTACCGTGGCCGGGACGAGATGATCCATCGCGACGATCTGGTGCTGGCCAAGGCCGCAAGCGAGCCGGGAGAGGGGCCATGACCGCCCGCTCCGCCCGCAAGGCGTCCGCCCGCGCCGGCAAGGCATCCATCGCGCTCTTGATGGAGGGAATCGGCCGCGCCGCGCGCGTCGCCGCCGCCCGACTGGCGGAAACGCCGGCCGCGGCCAAGACCGCCGCGCTCGAAGCCGCCGCCGAGGCGCTCGCCGCCGCGCGCGCCGACATTCTCGCCGCCAACGCCCGCGACCTCGAGGCCGCGCGCAAGTCCGGCATGTCCGGGGCCATGCTGGACCGGTTGATGCTCGATCACGGCCGCGTCGCCGCCATGGCCAAGGGCATCGCCGAGGTCGCGGCGTTGCCCGATCCGGTGGGCGAGGTGATCGCCGACTGGACGCGCCCCAACGGTCTTCGGATCCAGCGCGTGCGCGTGCCGATCGGCGTGATCGGGGTGATCTTCGAATCGCGGCCCAACGTCGCGGCGGACGCGGGCGCGCTCTGCCTCAAGGCGGGCAACGCCTGCATCCTGCGCGGCGGTTCCGACAGCCTGCAATCGGTCGGCGCGATCGTCGCCGCCTTGCGCCGCGGACTCGCCCGGGCCAAGGTGCCGGAAGCGGCGATCCAGATGGTTCCCGTCGCCGATCGCGCCGCCGTCGGCAAGATGCTGACCATGACCGAATTCATCGACGTGATCGTGCCGCGCGGCGGCAAATCGCTGATCGAGCGGGTGACGGCGGAAAGCCGCGTGCCGCTGTTCAAGCACTTGGAAGGCCTCTGCCACACCTACGTCGACGGCGCCGCCGATCCGGCCAAGGCGCGCGCGATCGTGTTCAACGCCAAGATGCGCCGCACCGGCATTTGCGGCGCGACCGAAACCCTGCTGGTCGACCGCGCGAAATATCGCGCGCTGCTGCCGCCGATCCTCGACGACCTGATCGCGGCCGGTTGCGAGGTGCGCGGCGACGCCGACGCGCGAGCGCTCGATCCGCGCGTCAAGCCGGCGATGGAGAAGGATTGGGACACGGAATATCTCGACGCGATCCTCGCGGTCCGGGTCGTGGACGGGGTCGCGGGCGCGATCGAGCATATCCGCGCGCACGGCTCGAACCACACAGACGCCATCATCACCGAGGACACGGCGGTCGCCGAAACCTTCCTGAAGAAAGTGGACAGCGCCATCGTGCTGGTCAATGCCTCGACCCAATTCGCCGACGGCGGCGAATTCGGCATGGGCGCGGAAATCGGCATTTCGACCGACAAGCTGCACGCGCGCGGACCGGTCGGCGTCGAGCAATTGACCAGCTTCAAGTACGTGGTGCGCGGCACCGGGCAATGCCGGGCCTAAAAACACGCAACTCCGTTCGCCGCCGAGGCGCCAAGCGGGTCGGCTTGCTCGGCGGCTCGTTCAATCCCGCCCACGAGGGGCACCTGCACATCAGCCGCCAGGCGCTCGCCAAGCTCGATCTCGACGAGGTCTGGTGGCTGGTGTCGCCGCAGAATCCGCTCAAACCGGCGCGCGGCATGGCGCCGCTGGCATCCCGGCTCCGGGTCGCGCGCGACATCGCCCGCCACCCCCGTATTCGCGTCGGCGCCATCGAAGCCGAACTCGGCACTGTCTACACCGCCGAAACCCTGAAGCGCCTGGCCGCGCGATTCCCGAAGTTCCGGTTCGTCTGGCTGATGGGCGCCGACAACCTGATTCAAATTTCCCGTTGGCGCGACTGGCGTTCGGTTTTTAACACCGTGCCGGTTGCGGTTTTCGCGCGGCCCGCTTATTCTTTACGGGCGCTGGCCTCCGTGGCCGCCCGGCGGTTCGCCAAGGCGCGAATCTCGGGAACGGCGGTCGGCGTCTTGGCGGACATGCGCCCGCCGGCCTGGGCATTCCTTCGCATTCGGCTCAGCGCCGCGTCCGCCACCGCGATCCGCGCGCGCACGACCCGGCCGCACGACCGGGCGTAACCGAAGGACGGAGACGACGCCCATCACGCGACGGACGACCAAACAAATTCCACCGACGAGCCGCAGCCTGCTCAAACTGGTAGAAAAGTCCCTGGACGACGACAAGGCCGAGGACGTCGTCGCCATTCCCCTCGCCGGCAAGTCCGACATCGCCGATTTCATGGTGGTGGCGACCGGAACCTCCCAGCGCCATCTCGCCACCCTCGCGCAACACCTGCGCGAACGGTCCCGGCCGAAGCTCGCCCGCGACGTCCGGGTCGAAGGCGAGGGCGCCAGCGATTGGGTGCTGGTCGATCTCGGCGACGTGATCGTTCATCTGTTCCGCGACGAAACCCGCGCCTTCTACGCGCTCGAAAAGCTCTGGCTGGACGTGCCGGTCAAAGCCGGCGCGCAGGCGCTCTGAGGGCGCGTTGCGCTTCACCATCGCCGCGATCGGACGGAGCGGGGGCGGGCGGGGCAAGGGCGCGGAAGCGCGCGCCTTGTTCGAAGCTTACGCCGGCCGTCTCGCGTCGCCGCTCGCGCTCACATACTGCGAGGAGAAACGGAAGCTTCCGCCCGCGGAACGCAAGCGCCGGGAAGCCGAACGGTTGCTCAAGCTTGTCCCTAAGGGGGCGCTGGTGGTGGCCTTGGACGAAAAAGGCCAGGCTTTCGCCAGCGCCGACTTCGCCCGCCTGGTCGGGACCTGGCGCGGCCGGGGCGAACGGGACATATGTTTTCTGGTCGGCGGGGCCGACGGCCTCGACGATTCGGTCCTGAAGCGGGCCGGGCTGGCGCTCTCGCTCGGGCCCATGACCTGGCCGCACCTGCTGGTTCCGGCCCTGCTCGCGGAGCAACTCTACCGCGCCGAAAGCATCCTTGCCGGGCATCCCTATCATCGGGAATAAAGTAATATAGCGCCGTTGCCGCCATGACCCGGAAACCGTCCAACCTTCCGCCCGCCCGCCCGCGCCCGGTGGTGCTGTGCGTCCTCGACGGCTGGGGCGAACGCGAACCGGCCCCGGACAACGCCATCGCGCTGGCCGAGACCCCGAACTGGGATCGCTACCTGCGCGACATGCCGCATGCGCGGCTGGAAGCGTCCGCCCTCGACGTCGGCCTGCCCGAGGGGCAGATGGGCAATTCCGAGGTCGGGCACATGAACCTGGGCGCGGGCCGCGTCGTCATGCAGGAACTGCCGCGCATCGGCCGCGCGATCGCGACCGGCGAACTCGCGCGCAATCCGCGCCTCGTCGATTTCATCGCCGCGCTCAAGAAAAGCGGCGGCGCCTGCCACCTGATGGGGCTCCTGTCGCCGGGCGGCGTGCATTCGCACCAGGACCACATGGCGGCGCTGGCGTGCATCGTCGCGAACGCGGGCGTGCCGGTCGCGGTGCATGCGTTTCTCGACGGGCGCGACACGCCGCCCAAGAGCGCGCTCGACTATCTCGCCGAGTTCGAGGTCAATATCGCCGGATTGAAGAACGTCTCCGTCGCCACCGTGATCGGGCGCTATTTCGCCATGGACCGCGACAGGCGCTGGGAACGGGTGGCGAAGGCGTTCGCGACCCTCGCCGACGGCCAAGGCGAGCGCGCGGGTTCGCCGCGCGCCGCCGTCGAGGCGGCCTACGCGCGCGGCGAAACCGACGAATTCGTCCGGCCAAGCGTGGTCGGCGCTTACGCCGGCATGAAGGACGGCGACGGCCTGTTGATGGCCAACTTCCGCGCCGACCGGGTGCGCGAAATCCTGGCGGCATTGGCCGATCCCGCGTTTTCCGGTTTCGCGCGCGCGCGCGTTCCCGCCTTCGCCGCGCGCCTCGGCATGACCGAATATTCGGCCGAACTCGACCGGCTGTTCCCGGCGCTGTTCGAAACCGAAAACCTGACCCGGATCCTGGGCGAGGTGGTCGCCGACGCCGGCCTCAGGCAGCTCCGCATCGCCGAAACGGAGAAATACGCGCACGTCACGTTCTTCCTCAACGGCGGGCGCGAACAGGAATTCCCCGGCGAGGAACGCATCCTGGTGCCGTCGCCCAAGGTCGCGACCTACGACCTGAAGCCGGAAATGTCGGCGATCGAGGTGACCGACAAGCTGGTGGAGGCGATCGGCTCGGGCCGTTTCGACCTGATCGTGGTCAACTACGCCAACGGCGACATGGTCGGCCATACCGGCATCCTTTCCGCCGCGATCCGCGCGGCGGAGACGATCGATGCCTGCCTCGGCCGGCTGGAGCGCGCGCTGGTGGAGGCGGGCGGCGCCATGCTGATCACCGCCGACCACGGCAACTGCGAGCAGATGGCGGACCATGCCACCCGCCAGGCGCACACCGCCCACACCCTCAACCTGGTGCCGGCGATCCTGGTCAACGGCCCAGCGTCGGTGGCGGGCTTACGCGACGGGCGGCTTTGCGACGTGGCGCCGACGGTGTTGGGATTGATGGGCCTCGCCCAGCCCGGGGAGATGTCGGGCACATCACTGCTCGTGTCCGGGTCCGCGGCCAAGGCGGCCCAGGCCCGATGACCGGCCTCCGCCGCGCGCTCCGCCATGCGTTGGTGCTGGTCGCCCTCGGCGCCATGTGGTCCGTTCCGGCGGGGGCCGAGACCAAGGACGATCCGCGCCGCCGCCTGAAGCAGCTCGAACAGGACATCGCGCGCGACCGCGAACACAGCGAAAAGCTGAAAAAACGCGCGGCCGAACTGGCGGTCGAGATCGAGCAGGCGCGCGCCCGCGCGGTCGCCGCCGCCCGCGCCGCGCAGGACCGCGAGCGGACCCTGGCCGGGTACGAGGCCGAGGTCGCCGCGCTCGCCCGCGCCGAAGCGATGGTCGCCGAACGGCTGCGCGCGCGCCGCGCCGAGACCGGCAAGGCGGTGATGGCGCTGCAGCGGCTCGCGCTCTATCCGCCCGAGGCCATGTTCGCCCATCCGGCGCCGCCGTCGGACATCGTGCGCGGCGCGATCCTGCTGCGCGCGGCGGTCGCCGAAATCGAACGCCGCGCCGCCGACGTCCGCGCCGATCTCGACGAGGTGCGCGCGGCCAAGGCGGATGCGGGGCGGGTCCTTTCCCGCCACGCCGCGGCCAAGGCCAAGCTCGACCAGGAGCGTCGCGTGCTGGAGGAGGCGCTGGTGCGCCGGTCGGCGCTGGCGCAGGAAGCGCTGGCCGAAACCAAGACCCTGGAGCGCCGTCTCACCCGATTCGCGGCCGAGGCGAAGGGTCTGAACGAATTGATGGAGCGTCTCGAGGCGGAAAAGGCGCGCCGGCGGACCGAAACCGCGGCCGTGGCGCGGCCGCGCGCTCCGGCGGCGTCGCTCACGCCGTCGACCACGCCGTTCGCCCGCTCGCGCGGGCAATTGCCGACGCCCGTCGTCGGTCGCGTGGTGATCCGATTCGGGCAGGCGGCGGCGACGGGGCTCTCGCACCGCGGAGTCACCTTCGAGACCCAGGCGGGCGCGACCGTGATCGCGCCGTTCGCGGGATACGTCGTATTCGCCGACGTATTCCGCGGCTATGGCCAACTCTTGATCCTCGATCACGGCGACGGGTATCATACGCTTCTCGCGGGGCTTTCCCGCATCGACGGCGTTCCCGGCCTGTGGGTGGAAACGGGCGAACCGGTCGGCGTCATGGGCGAAGGCGACAAGGGCCTTCCCCGCCTCTACGTGGAAATTCGCCGCGGCGGGCAACCTTTCGACCCTCTGCCCTGGCTCGCGGCTAACAACGGCAAGGTGAGCGGATGAACAAGAAAACCTTCGCGGCGATCGCGCTGGCGTCATGGGCGATCGGGTCGGCATGGGCCCTTCCGGCGGCGGCGGAAGAGCCCAAGAACAGCCCCGAAACCTATCGGCTGCTCAACCTGTTCGGCGACGTGTTCGAACGCGCGCGGGCCGATTACGTCGACGCGACCACCGACGAACAGATGATCGAGGCCGCCATCTCCGGCATGTTGAGCGCGCTCGACCCCCATTCCAGCTATCTCAACGCCAAGAGCTTCCGCGAAATGCAGGTCCAGACCCGCGGTCAGTTCGGCGGGCTCGGCATCCAGGTGACGATGGAAAACGGGTTGGTCAAGGTCATTTCGCCGATCGACGACACCCCGGCGGCGCGTGCCGGGATCGAACCCAACGACATCATCACCCATCTCGACAAGGACCCGGTTCAGGGCCTGACCCTGGAACAGGCAGTGGAAAAGATGCGCGGCAAGGTGGGAACCGACATTCGGCTCACCGTCCGTCGTGGCACGCGCGATCCGTTCGACGTCACGCTGACCCGCGCCGTCATCCAGGTCGATTCGGTGCGCGCGCGGCTGGAAGGACACATCGGCGTCATCCGCATCACGTCGTTCAACGAGCAAACCGACAAGGGCCTGCTCAAGGCGGTCGAAAAGCTGCGCGCGGACGCCAAGCCGCTGCAGGGCGTGGTGCTGGATCTGCGCAACAATCCCGGCGGCCTGCTCGACCAGGCGGTCGCGGTGTCCGACGCGTTTCTCGACAAGGGCGAAATCGTTTCCACCCGCGCGCGCAAGGCCGAGGACATCCAGCGCTACAACGCCAAGGCGGGCGACGTGCTCGGCGGATTGCCGATGGTGGTGCTGATCAACGGCGGTTCCGCCTCGGCCTCCGAAATCGTCGCCGGCGCGCTGCAGGACCACAGGCGCGCCATCCTCATGGGCACCAAATCGTTCGGCAAGGGATCGGTGCAATCGATCATCCCGCTCGCCGGGCACGGCGCCATGCGGCTCACCACCGCGCGCTATTACACGCCGTCGGGGCGCTCGATCCAGGCGAAGGGGATCGAGCCCGACATCGAGGTGAAGCAGGCGCGCATCGAGGAAACGCAGGCCGGGCCGCGGCGCGGCGAGGCCGATTTGCGCGGCGCCCTCGACGCGCCCAAGCGCGAGGAGCCGCCGGCCGAGGCCAAGCCGCCCGGAGCCAAGCCGCCCGAAACCAAGCCGCCCGAAACCAAGCCGCCCGAGGCGAAACCGGGCGAGCCCGCCGCTCCCGGTCCGGCGCCGGAAGCGCAGGATTACCAGTTGCGGCGCGCGCTCGACCTGCTGCGCGGACTGGCGCTGTTCGGCGCCGCGCCCGGCTCCGCGCCGGCGGCGGCCCCGGTCAAGACCCGCTCCTAGGCCGCCCGACGGAGGATCGCGGACGTGGCCGCACCGCCCAAGGCGAAGTCCCGGCCGAAGCCCGAGCCCGAACCGGACGAAGACGAGGCCGACGGCGAGGAAAAGCCCAAGCGGCGCTTCGACTTTCGCGCGCTCGGGCGCAAGGTTCTGGGCGCCAAGCTCGGCGGCAAGCTGTTCGGTCCGGGACGTCCGGTGCCCTCGGAAGACGGAGAGGAGCCGGAACAGGAACCGGAGGAACAGGAGGCCGACGAGGAAGAGCTCGACGAAAACGGCGAGCCCAAAAAGAAGAAAAAGAAAAGTCTCGCCGCGTTTTGGCGCGGGCTCGACAAGAAGAAGAAAATCGCCGTCGCCGGCGCGGGCGGTTTCCTGGTCGTGCTGATGATCGCCGGCGGCGCCTGGTGGGCGTTGACGCCGAAGCCGAAAGTGGAAGTAGCGCGGCCCCGCCTCGAGGTCGGCGCCCGGCTGCAATCCGCGCTCGCTCCTCCGCCCGCCGAAGAAGATGCGCCGGGCGCGGCCAAGAGCAAGACCGCAGCCACGGCCAAGGGCGGCACGGGCGGCGGATTGAACGTATTGGTGTCGCCGCAGGCGACCGGCGCGATGCTGGCGGTGCCGGCGGTCAATCAGGACGCCTTCGCGCGCATTCCCGACCGGCCGTCCGATCCGCCGCTGATCCCGGCGCCCGACATCGCCCTGGTCGAGCAATCCTCGGAAGGATCGCTGCCGAGAATCGGCCGCGACGGCCGTCGGCCCTGGCAGGTGTACGCGGGGCACGGTCCCGCGGCGGACGACGTCCGCCCGCGCGTCGCCATCGTCATCGGCCGGCTCGGCCTCAGCCGCCCGAGTGGGATCGAATCCATCCGGCGCCTGCCTGGCGCGGTGACGCTCGCGTTCGACCCGACGGCCAAGGGCCTGCCCGATTGGATATCCCGCGCCCGCCAGGCGGGCCACGAGGTGCTGCTCACCCTGCCGGTGCGTTCGACCAAGTTTCCGATCGTCGACGAAGGCCCCACGGCGTTGCAGGTCGCGCTCGCCCCGCCCGAGAACGTCAAGCGCCTCGAGCAGGTGCTGACGCGCGGCGCGGGCTACGTCGGCGTGATCACCACGCCGGAGGGCGAGCTCGCGATCCAGGAACCAGCGCTGCGCTCGGTCATGGAAGCGCTGAATAAGCGAGGATTGTTGATCGTGGACGGCGGCGGCACGCAAAACACCCTGGTGCCGAAGGTGGCGACCGCGCTCGGCCAGCCCGCGGCCGTGGTCGACGTCATGATCGACGCCGAGCCGTCGCGCGCCGCCATCGACGCGAAGCTGGCCGATCTCGAAGCCATGGCCCGCGGCGGCAAGGCCGCGGTCGGATTCGCGCAGGCCTATCCGGTAACGATCGAGCGATTGGTCGCCTGGATTCCGACGCTCGCGGGCAAGGGAATCCTGCTGGCGCCCGTATCCGCCGTCGCCGGACGGCAGGTTCGCTAGGCGTGGCGCGTCGCCAAAAAAGCCGCCCTTATCGCAAGGGCGCGCGGGCGAATCCCCGCGCGCGTCAAAAGACACGCCCCTATCGAAGGGGCGTCGGCGCGGTCCTGTTCGACCGGAAGGGCCGCGTTCTGGTGGCCCGCCGCCTCGACACCAAGGCCGCGGCCTGGCAGTTGCCGCAAGGCGGTCTCGATGCGGGCGAAAGCCCCCGCCGCGCGGTCTTGCGCGAACTCGCCGAGGAAATCGGCACGTCGCGCGCCCGCATCATCGGCGAAACGCGCGGCTGGCTCGCCTACGATCTGCCGGCGCCGCTGGCTTCGCGCGCCTGGGGCGGCCGCTACCGGGGCCAGAAGCAGAAATGGTTCGCGCTCCGCTTCGAGGGGACCGACGCCGACATCCGGCTGGACGGGGGCGATCACCCCGAATTCGGCGCCTGGAAGTGGATCGACCTCGAGGAACTGCCGGGGCGGATCGTCGCCTTCAAGCGCCCGCTCTACCGGGCATTGGTGGAACAATTCCGCCGTTTCGCCAAGCCGGCGAAACCGCCACGCGCCCGCTCGCGCGCGGTTGCCGAACCAGATAGGATCAAGACCCGGCGCAAGCCGAAACCAACCCGCGGCACCTGACCCAGGAGATCTGAACCATGAAAGCCATTGCCGTTCTGTTTGTTGTCCTCGCGTTTCTCGTCCAGCCGTCGAGCGCGCGCGCCCAGGGCGCCGATCTTTTCAAGGGCGTCGCCACCGCGAAAACCGCCTGGGACGTGACGGTCGGCGACGAG
This sequence comes from uncultured Hyphomicrobiales bacterium, assembly GCA_964412955.1. GTDB lineage: Bacteria > Pseudomonadota > Alphaproteobacteria > Rhodospirillales > 2-12-FULL-67-15 > 2-12-FULL-67-15. The sequence continues at coordinate 78,652 of CAYPQV010000001.1, read as the reverse complement.
AAGAAATTCAACGACCGCATGGACCTGATCCGCGCGACGGCCGCGTCGCTCAAGAAACGCGGAATCGAGCCCGATTTCGTGGTCCTGATCCGCGGGCCCGCGACCAAGTTCGTCACCAAAACCCTGGACGCGACCAAATTCGAGAAGGAAAAAGACAAGATCAAGAACATGTCCGGCGCCCAGGCTACCCTCAGGAAGCTCAAGGACTCGGGCGTCCCGGTGGAGGTGTGCGCCGTCGCCATGGACAACCAGAAGGTCGCCAAGGACAACGTGCAGCCCTTCGTCGCGATCGCCGACAACGTCTGGGAAAACCTGATCGTGCTCCAGAACAAGGGCTACGCTTACATGCCCGTGGATTAGGGCCGGGGTCGAACGGATCGCGCGTCCAATCCCTTGCGAACAACGCCATGACCGACGCTCCCGCACCTGCGGCGCCCAAAGCCGCGCTGGTCACCGGCGCCGGGCGGCGCATCGGCCGCGCCATCGCGCTTTCGCTGGCGGACGCCGGCTGGGCGGTCGCGATCCACTACAACCGCTCGGCCGAGGACGCGGACGAAACCGTTGCCGCGATCGCGGCGCGGGGCGGGCGCGCGCACGCGGTGCAGGCCGACCTGGCCGACGACGCGGCGACCCAATCCCTGGTCGAGCGCGCGGCGCGCGCGGTCGGGCCGCTCACGCTGCTGGTCAACAACGCGTCAGTGTTCGAAAACGACCTGTGGGACACGGTCACGCGCGAATCCTGGGACCGGCACGTTCAGGTCAATCTGCGCGCGCCCTTCGTGCTGATCCAGGAATTCGCCCGCCGCCGCCCGGCGGGCGTTCCCGCCAACGTCGTCAACCTGATCGACGAGCGGGTCTGGAACCCGACGCCCTTTTTTGTTTCCTACACGGTGAGCAAGATGGGCCTGTGGGGGCTGACGCAGACGCTGGCGCTGGCCTTGGCGCCCGAGGTGCGCGTCAACGCGATCGGGCCGGGCCCGACCCTGCAAAGCACGCACCAGACACCCGAGCAATTCCGCCGCCAATGGTCTATGATGCCGTTGCGCCGGCCGATCGGACTCGACGAGATTTGCCGGGCGTTGCAGTTCATTCTTGACGCGCCGTCGATGACCGGGCAAATGATCGCCCTCGACGGCGGCCAGCACCTGGGCTGGGCGCAACCCGGAAACGTGACGCCGCCAGTCGACTGACACCCCGTTCCCGAACCCCAACCTCGTCCGGTTACCGTGACCTCCGAAACCGCAAAAGTCGTCCAACTGCCACGCATCGCCGACGGGCGCGCCGGAGTGCGCCACGTATTCGTGCGCGATCTCGTCCTGTTCGGCTCGATCGGCGTCCACCATCACGAACGCGAGGCGGAACAGCGCATCCGGGTCAATCTCGACCTCGCGGTGAGCGAGGGCGCCGAACCCGTGAACGACAAGCTGAATAACGTCATTTGCTACGAAAAGATCGTCACCAAGGTCCGGACGATCGTGGGGCGCGGCCACGTCAACTTGGTCGAAACCCTGGCCGAGGACATCGCGACCCTGTGCCTGACCGATGCCCGCGTCCGTTCGGTCCGGGTGCGGATCGAGAAACTCGACATCGTGCCCGAGGCCCAGAGCGTCGGCATCGAGATCGAGCGCTTCAACGTACTCGGTTGACGGCGGGAGGGCCGGCCGGACCGTTCATGCACATGCCCCCGGCGGCGGCGGGATTAATCGTCGGGCGCGGGCTGGCGGCAAAATAGGCGATTTTCCGATCCTCGCCATCCGTTGATTTTGCGTTTAATATTAACGGGTTGACGAATCCCGGGTGAGCCCGCATACGGGCAGGGCCGGCGGAGCGTTCGCGCGCCGTCCGCCGATTTTTCCTTCGATCATCAACAATGTTATCCACACACCGCTTCCGCCCATGACCAATCCGCAAACCTCCGGGCATACCCCCGGGCCGGCCGTCGGGGCCCAGGCGATCCGGTCGGAACTCGCGCGCCTTCCGGCCAAGCCCGGCATCTACCGGATGCTCAACGGCAAGGGCGAGATCCTCTACGTCGGCAAGGCCAAGGACCTGAAAAAGCGCGTTCACGCCTACACCCGGCCCGAGCGGCAAACCCTGCGCATCCGGCGCATGATCGCGGAAACGCACGGCCTCGAATTCGTCACCACCCACACCGAGGCCGAGGCCCTGCTGCTCGAAGCCAACCTGATCAAGCGCCACCGGCCGCGCTACAACATCCTGCTTCGCGACGACAAATCCTTCCCCTCGATCCTGATCGCGCGCGACCATCCGTTTCCCCAGGTGCTCAAGCACCGCGGCGCGCGCGCGCGCAAGGGCGACTATTTCGGCCCGTTCGCCTCGGCGTGGGCGGTGAACGAGGCGCTCTCGTTCCTGCAGCGGGCGTTCCTGCTGCGCTCGTGCCCCGATTCGGTGTTCGCCAACCGCGCGCGGCCGTGCCTCCTTCACCAGATCAAGCGCTGCTCGGCGCCCTGCGTCGGCCGGGTGAGCGAGGCCGAATACGCCCGCCAGGTCGACGACGCCAAGGCCGTTCTCGCCGGGCGCAGCCGCGAAATCCAGGACAAGCTCGCGAGCCGGATGCAGGAAGCGAGCGACCGCACCGATTTCGAGGCGGCGGCCGAGTTGCGCGACCGGCTCCGCGCGCTGGCCCAGGTGCAGGCCAAGGCGCGCGTGCACCTCGCGGGCGCGAGCGAGGCGGACGTGATCGCCGCCCACCAGGCGGGCGGGCAGACCTGCATCGAGGTTTTCTTCTTCCGCGCCGGCGCCAACTGGGGCGACCGGGCCTATTTCCCCGCCCACGGGCGCGAGGACGAAGCCCCGGCGGTGCTCGAAGCCTTTCTCGGGCAGTTCTACGCCGCCCATCCGCCGCCCCGGTTGATCCTGCTCAGCCATCGCCTGCCGCACCGCGCGCTGGTGGCGGAAGCGCTCGCCCTTCGCGCCGGCCGCAAGGTCGGGATCGAAACGCCCGCGCGGGGCGAAAAACGCGCGGCGGTCGAGCACGCGCTCGCCAACGCGCGCGAGGCGCTGACCCGGAAGCTCGCCGAGAACGCGTCCCAGCGGAAACTGCTCGAAGCGCTGGCGGCGACGCTCGGGCTGGAAGCGCCGCCCGCGCGCATCGAGGTCTACGACAACAGCCACATCCGCGGCACCGCCGCCGGCGGCGCCATGATCGCGGCCGGCCCGGAAGGGTTCGTGAAAGGGGCCTATCGCAAGTTCACCATCAAGTCCGAGGACCTGACGCCCGGCGACGACTACGCCATGATGCGCGAGGTGTTGAGCCGCCGCTTCTCCCGCGCCCTCAAGGAGGACCCGGACCGCGCCTCCGGGCAATGGCCGGATCTGGTGCTGATCGACGGCGGCGCCGGGCAATTGTCGGCGGCCAGCCAGGTTCTCGCCGATCTCGGCCTCGGCGACATCGCGCTCGCCGCCGTCGCCAAGGGGCCCGACCGCAACGCGGGGCGCGAGCGCATTTTCGTTTCCGGCCGCGAGCCGTTCCGGTTGGAGCCGCGCGATCCGGTGTTGTATTTCATCGAACGCCTGCGCGACGAAGCGCACCGTTTCGCGATCGGCGCCCATCGCGCCAAGCGCGGCAAGGCGATGGCGCGTTCCGCGCTCGACGAAATTCCCGGCATCGGCGCGCGGCGCAAGCGGGCGCTCCTGCATCATTTCGGCGCGGCCGAAGTGGTCTCCCGCGCGGGATTGGGGGATTTGGAGCGCGTGCCGGGCGTCAGCCGCGCGACCGCGCGGCGAATCTATGACTGGTTTCACCCCGAGGGATAGGGTCTAAAATAGCCGGCGAACGGCTCCACCGCCCGCCGAACCGCGAACCATGACGTACAAACTGCCCAACCTGCTGACCTATTCCCGCATCCTCGCCGTGCCGGTGGTGGTGGTGCTGATGATGGTCGAGCGCCCGTTCGGCAACTGGCTGGCGCTCGGGGTTTTCATCGCCGCCGGGGTTACCGATATTCTCGACGGCCATCTCGCGCGCAAGTGGGGCCAGCAATCGAGCCTCGGGCGAATTCTCGATCCCATCGCCGACAAGCTCCTGGTGTCGGCGGTGCTGCTGATGCTGGTCGGCGTCGATACCCTGGAGGGGTTGGCGCTGCTGCCCGCGGCGATCATCCTCTGCCGCGAGATCCTGGTGTCGGGCTTGCGCGAATTCCTCGCCGACGTGCGCGTGAGCGTGCCAGTCAGCCGGCTCGCCAAATGGAAGACGGGTCTGCAGATGGTGATGATCGGGTTCCTGATCGTCGGCCCCGCCGGGCCGCATTTCGGTCCCTTCACCACGACCGAAGTCGGCGTCGCCGGACTTTGGGTCGCGGCGGTGCTGACCGTCGTCACCGGGTTCGATTACCTCCTCGCCAGCTTTCGCCATATCGGCGTCGGTTCCCATCGGAAATCGCCGCACGCCTCGGAGGGACGATGAAGGTTTTCGGGCTCGCGGGCTGGAGCGGCAGCGGCAAGACGACCCTGGTGGTCAGGCTGCTGCCGGAATTGATCGGCCGGGGATTTTCCGTCTCCACCATCAAGCACACGCATCACAGCTTCGACATCGACAAGCCGGGCAAGGATTCGTACGAACACCGCCTCGCCGGCGCCAGCGAGGTGATGATCTCCTCGTCGGTGCGTTGGGCGCTGCTGCGCGAACTGCGGGGCGAGCCGGAGCCCGACCTCAAGGCGCTCATCGCCCGGATGACGCCGGTCGATATCCTGCTGGTGGAAGGATTCAAGGCGTACCCGCACCCCAAGCTTGAAATCTACCGTCCGGCGCTCGGCAAGCCGATGCTGTGCCTCAACGATCCGCACGTGGTGGCGGTGGCGAGCGACGCCTTGCCGCCCGATCTTCCGGTGCCGGGCTTCGCGCTCGACGACGTGGCCGGGATCGCCGACCTGATCGTCGCCACCCTTCGGCTGGAGGCGCCGCTTGGTCATGGCGCAGCTTAAGGACGATTGCTTCGCCTTCGCAGGCGGCCTGATCGCGCTGCCGGAAGCCGAACGGGCGCTGATGTCCCGGGTCGCGCCGGCGGCGGAGGCCGAGGACGCGCCCCTCAGCCTGGCGCTCGGGCGCATTCTCGCCGAGGACATCGCCGCGGCCCGCGACGTGCCGCCGCACGACAACGCGGCGGTCGACGGCTACGCCGTCTATTTCGCCGACCTCGATCCCAAGGGCGAAACGCGCCTCGCCGTGACCGGACGGGTTACCGCCGGCCATCCGTTGGGACGCGACGCCCGGCGGGGCGAAGCAATCCGCATCTTCACCGGCGCGCCGATTCCGGGCGGCCCTTCCGGCGGTCCCGATACGGTCTTCATGGAAGAAGACGTGCGCGTCGAGGGCGACGCGGCGATCTTTCCTCCCGGCTTGAAAAAGGGCGCCAACCTGCGCAAGCGGGGCGAGGACATCAGGCAAGGCGACGCCATCCTGCGTCGCGGCCGGCGGCTCCGGCCTCAGGACCTCGGCGTTGCCGCCTCGGTCGGTCGGGCGAGTCTTTCCGTCTACCGCCCGCTCAGGGCGGCGGTCTTCTCGACCGGGGACGAGGTGCGGGATCCCGGCCGGGGCGGCGACGCGCTCGAGGGCGGCTGCATTTTCGATTCCAACCGTTTCGCGATCATGGGGCTGCTCGGCGAACTCGGGCTCGAGGTGTCCGACCTCGGGATTCTGCCCGACCGCGAACCGGCGATCCGCGACGCGCTGGCCAGGGCCGCGCGCGGGCACGATCTTCTCGTCACCTCGGGCGGCGTCAGCGCGGGCGAGGAAGACCACGTCAAGGCCGCCGTCCGGGCGATCGGCGGGCGGATCGACCTCTGGCGCCTCGCGATCAAGCCGGGCCGCCCCGTCGCGTTCGGCGCCGTCGGCGGCGCCGCGTTCGTCGGGCTGCCGGGCAATCCGGTCGCGGCCATGGCCACCTTCATGCGCATCGCGCGGCCGATGATCCTCAAGATGTCGGGCGCGAGCGAAGCCGAAATCGCGCCGCTCCGTTTCAGCGTCGCGGCGGATTTCGCCTACGATAAGAAAGCCGGCCGGCGCGAATGGGTGCGCGCCAAGCTGGTGCCCGACGGCGCGGGCGCGCTGCGCGCGCGCAAGGTACGCGGCTCGGGCTCCGGCATCCTGACGTCGATGACCGAGGCCGACGGCCTGGTCGAGCTGACCGAGGAGATCGTGCAGGTCGAGCCCGGCCAGCCGGTGGATTTCCTGCCCTTTTCGGAGCTGCTGGCATGACCGTGCGCGTTCTCTATTTCGCCTATTTCCGCGAGCGCGCCGGGCGCGCGAGCGAGGACGTCTCGCCGCCCGGCGACGTGACCACGGTCGGCGGGCTGATGGCCTGGCTCGCGGCGCGGGGCGATGGGCGCGAAAAGGCGTTCGCCGACGGGGCGCTGGTGCGCGTCGCCGTCAACCGGAACTATGTTAAGATGGATCACCCGATCAAGGCGGGCGACGAGATCGCCTTTTTCCCGCCGGTCACGGGAGGATGAGCCGCATGATCCGCGTGCAGCGCGAGGATTTCGACGTCGGCCGTGAACTCGCCCGCTTCGGCGCGGGCAACGCCAGGGTCGGCGGCGTCTGCGTTTTCGTCGGGCTGGTGCGCGATATGACCGACGACGCGGGCGGCGGCCGGACCAAGCCCGTCGGCGCCATGACGCTCGAGCATTATCCGGGCATGACCGAGGCCGAAATCGGCCGCATCGAGGCCGAAGCCCGCGCGCGCTGGCCGCTCGAGGACACGCTCGTCATTCACCGCTACGGGCGTTTGGAGCCGGGCGACCGGATCGTGCTGGTGGCGACCGCGTCGGCGCACCGCCAGGCGGCGTTCGAGTCGTGCCATTTCCTGATCGACTGGCTGAAGACCCAGGCGCCGTTCTGGAAGCTGGAGGAAACGCCCGGCGGCGGGCAGTGGGTCGAGGCGCGCGCGTCCGACGACATGGCCGCCGCGCGCTGGAAAAAGTCGGCCAAGCCTAGAGCATAACCCGATGCTCTGGTCATGACCCGCGATCCCGACGACGAACGGGCCGAGAAATGGCCGCTCAAGGCCTACAAGAATCCGCGCTTTCTCGCCAGCCGCGACGCGCGCGCGGTGCGCATGCTGGCGGAATTCGAGGAACCGAAGTCGCGCTTCGCCCGCTACGACGTTTCCGACACCATCGTGTTCTTCGGCTCGGCCCGGCTGCTGCCGCGCGACGTCGCCGAGGAACGGCTCGCGGCCGCGCGACGTCACGGCGGCGTCACGCCGTCGGGCGTGCCGTCGCCCGAGGTGGCCGCCGCCGAACGCGCGCTCGCCATGTCGCGCTATTACGAAGAATCCCGCCAGTTGGCCGCGCGCCTGACCGAATGGTCGAAAGGCCTCAAGGACCCGGCCCGGCGCTTCGTCGTCTGCACCGGCGGCGGTCCGGGCGTGATGGAGGCCGCCAACCGGGGCGCCTCCGAGGCCAAGGGACTCAACGTCGGGCTCAACATTTCGATCCCGCACGAACAGGCGGCCAACACCCACGTCACCCGCGAACTCACGTTCGAATTCCACTACTTCTTCATGCGCAAGTTCTGGTTCGTCTATCTCGCCAAGGCGATCGTCATTTTTCCCGGCGGGTTCGGCACCCTCGACGAATTCTTCGAGGTGTTGACGCTGGTCCAGACCCGCAAGCTGCGCAAGCCGATGGCGATCGTCCTCTACGGCACGCCCTATTGGAAGGAAGTGCTCAACCTCGACGCCATGGTCAAGCACGGCACCATCGATCCGTCCGACCTCGAACTGTTCAAAAACTCGGACACGGTCGACGACGCTTTCGCCTACATCACCGGCCGTCTGGAAGGCGTTCTGCCGTTGCCGGGGGCGAGTCTGTAACCTAAGATCGGCGCCGCCATGTCTTCCCTGGGCATTCGCCTCGCCGCCCTGGCGGCGGGGATTATTTTGGCCGCGTTCGCGGTGTGGGTATTCCGCGCCGATGTGCTGACCTCGGGGCCGGGGCGCGCGGGCGAATCCCCGCGCGCGTCAAAAGATGCGCCCGGCGCCGCCGGATCCATGGGCGGCGTTCCGGTCGAAACCGCCAAGGCCAAGTCGCTCAAGCTCGCCGAAACCGTGCGCGCGGTCGGCACGTTCCGTTCCGACGAATCCGTGATCGTGCGGCCCGAAATCGCCGGCCGGGTGATCGAAACGCCGTTCACCGAAGGCCAGGTGGTGGACCAGGGCGCGCTGCTGTTCCGTCTCGACGACAGCATCGTCAAGGCGGAACTGGTCGAAGCCGAAGCCGCCTACGTGCTCGCGCGCCAGAACAATCAGCGCGCGCGCGAATTGCTGGAAAAAGGCGCGGGCACCGCCCGCGCGCGCGACGAAGCGCTGGCGCGCATGGAAATGGACCGGGCCCGCGTCGAACTGGCGCGCGCGCGCCTCGCCAAGACCCGCATTCAGGCGCCGTTCGCCGGCATTGTCGGCCTGCGCCAGGTCAGCGTCGGCGATTACGTCGCGGCCGGGCAGGACCTGGTCAACATCGAAAGCATCGACGCGGTCAAACTGGATTTCCGAATTCCGGAGCGTCACCTCGCCCAGCTCGCGGTCGGCCAGACGGTCGCGGCCGAGGTGGACGCCTTTCCGGGGCGATCCTTCGAGGGCCGGGTTCACGCCATCGATCCGCAGATCGATCCCGCCGGGCACTCGATCGCCGTCCGCGCGCGCCTGCCGAACCCGGAACGCCGGCTGCGCCCCGGCCTGTTTGCGCGCGTGGTGCTGGCGGTCAGCGAAAGCGGCGAATCGATTTCCATACCGGAACAGGCGATCCTGCCGCGCGGCGAGAAGTTCTTCATCTACAAGGTGGTCGACGGCAAGGCGGCGCTGACGCCGGTCGAGATCGGCCGCCGGGTCGCGGGCCAGGTGCAGATCGTGCGCGGCCTCGCGCCGGGCGAGGAGGTGGTGATTGCCGGGCAAATGAAGCTCCAGGACGGCGCCCCGGTGCAACCGATCGGCCCGCCGGCCGCCGGCACGGCGGCGGGCGCGCCCAAAGCGGGTTCCTGACGGGACGCGGGCCATGATTCTCTCCGACGTCTGCATCCGTCGCCCCGTGCTCGCCACGGTCTTGAGCCTGGTGGTGGTGCTGATCGGGCTGGTCGCCTACGCCCGGCTCGCCGTGCGCGAGTATCCCAACATCGACCCGCCGGTGGTCACGATCGACACCCGCTATCCCGGCGCCAGCGCCGAGATCGTCGAAAGCCAGATCGCCCAGGTTCTCGAGGAATCGCTCGCCGGCATCGAAGGCGTGAAGTTCCTGACCTCGGTCAACCGCCAGGAGCAGAGCCAGATCACCGTCACCTTCCGCCTCGGGCGCGCGCCCGACGCGGCCGCCGCCGACGTGCGCGACCGGGTCAGCCGGGTGCGCAACAAGCTGCCGCAGGAAATCGACGAACCCCTGATCCAGAAGGTCGAGGCCGACGCCCAGCCGATCGTCTGGCTCGCGTTCTTCAGCGACCGCCATTCGACCCTGGAGATCACCGATCACGCCGACCGCCACGTCAAGGACCAGCTGCAGACGCTGCCCGGCGTCGCCGAAGTGCGCCTCTACGGCGAGCGGCGCTACGCCATGCGCGTGTGGCTCGACCCGGAACGGATGGCGGCCTATTCGATCACGCCGCAGGATGTGGAGGCGGCGCTCCGGGCCCAGAACGTCGAGGTGCCGTCGGGCCGGATCGAAAGCGTGGCGCGCGAATTCACGGTGCTGTCCGAAACCGACCTGCGCACGCCGGCCCAGTTCGAAAATCTCATCATCCGGCGCGACCGGGGCTACCTGGTCCGGCTCAAGGACGTCGGGCGCGCGGAACTCGGCGCGCTCGACGAACGGCGCATCGCGCGCTATCGCGGCAACCTCACCATCGCGCTCGGCGTGGTCAAGCAGGCGACCGCCAACCCGCTCGACGTGTCGACGGCGCTGCGCAAGGAAATGCCGCGGGTGCTGGCCGCGCTGCCTGAAGGGATGAAGGTCGAGATCGCCTACGACAAGTCCCAGTTCATCGAGGCCTCGATCAGGAACGTGCGTACCACGGTGGGCGAAGCCGTGGTGCTGGTGGTCGCCATCATCTTCCTGTTCCTGCGGTCCGCGCGGGCGACGTTGATCCCGCTGGTCACGATCCCGGTGTCGCTGCTGGGCGCCGCCGCGCTGATGTACGCGCTCGGGTTTTCCATCAACACGCTCACCCTGCTGGCAATGGTGCTCGCGATCGGCCTGGTGGTCGATGACGCGATCGTGGTGCTGGAAAACATCCACCGCCACATCGAAGGCGGGCTCAAGCCGGTCGAGGCCGCGTTCAAGGGCGCCAAGGAAATCGGTTTTCCGGTGGTGGCGATGACGCTGACGCTGGCCGCCGTCTATATCCCGATCGGGCTGATGGAAGGCACCACCGGGCGCCTGTTCACCGAATTCGCCTGGGCGCTCGCGGGCGCGGTGCTGGTGTCGGGCTTCGTCGCGCTGACCCTTTCGCCGATGATGTGTTCGCGCATGCTGCGCCACGAAACGCGGGTCAACCCGGTCTCAGCCGCGATCGGCGACGCGATCGACCGGCTGATCGCGCTTTACCGCCGCTCGCTGGTGTGGGCGCTCAAGCGCCTCGGCCTGGTGCTCGGCGTCGGCGGACTGGCGGCGTTGAGCGGCGTTCTGCTGTTCACCCAGTTGCGCTCGGAACTGGCGCCGTTCGAGGACCAGGGCGTGGTGGTGACCGTGGTGGTCGCGCCCGAGGGCGCCACCATCGGCTACACCGCCGCCCACATCCGCCCGATCGAGGACATTTTCCGCGCCGTGCCCGAGGTCAACCGTTACTTCGTCGTCGCCGGATTCCCGACCGTGGCCCAGGGCATCGCCTTCGTGCGCACCGTGCCGTGGGAACAGCGCAAGCGGACCCAGTTCGAGATCGCGCAATCGGTGGCGCCGTCGTTGTTCGCCATTCCGGGGGTGCTGGCGTTCCCGGTCCACGCGCCGCCCTTGGGCCAGAACATCCGCTCCAAGCCGGTCGACTTCGTGGTGCTGACCTCGCGCCCCTACGACGAATTGTCCGGCATGATGGACGCGCTGATGGCGCGGGCGCGCACGTTTCCCGGCCTGGTCAACGTCGAAAGCGACCTCAAGCTGAACACGCCGCAGATCAAGGTTGCCGTCGACCGCGACAAGGCGGCCGAAATCGGCGTCGACATCGAGGCGATCGGCCGCGCGCTGGAGACCATGCTCGGCGGCCGGCAGGTGACGCGCTTCAAGCGCGAGGGCAAGCAGTACGACGTCGTCGTCCAGGTCGCCGATCTCGACCGGCGCAATCCCGACGATCTCGCCCGCATCCACGCGCGCACGCGCTCGGGCGAGATGGTGCCGCTCTCGGGCCTGGTCAAACTCGAGGAACGGGTCGCGCCGCAATCGCTCAACCATTTCAACCAGTTGCGCTCGGCGACGCTGACCGCGACCCTGGCCCCCGGCTACACCCTGGGCGACGCGCTCGCGTTCCTCGACAAATCCGCCGCCCAGGTGCTGCCGCCGACGGCGCGGGTCGATTACGGCGGCCAATCGCGCGAGTTCAAGGAATCGAGCGCCGGCCTGGCGATGACGTTCGCGCTCGCCTTGGCGTTCATCTACCTCGTGCTCGCGGCGCAATTCGAAAGCTTCACCGAGCCGTTCATCATCATGCTGACGGTGCCGTTCTCGATGACCGGCGCGCTGCTGGCGCTCAAGCTCGCCGGCGGCACCCTCAACATCTACAGCCAGGTCGGGCTGGTGACCCTGATCGGACTGATCACCAAGCACGGCATTTTGATCGTCGAGTTCGCCAACCAGATCCGCGACAAGGGCGCCGATACCGTGGCGGCGGTGACCGAGGCGGCGGTGCTGCGGCTCCGGCCGATCCTGATGACCACCGGGGCAATGGTGCTGGGCGCGGTGCCGCTCGCGCTGGCCGTCGGCGCCGGCGCCGAAAGCCGCCGCCAGATCGGCTGGGTGATCGTCGGCGGCCTGCTGGTGGGAACGCTGTTCACGCTCTACGTGGTGCCGGCGGTTTACACCGTGGTGAAGCGGACGGGAACGCGTCTCTCTTCGCGCAGGACCGCCGCCGCCGAACAGGCGCACCAGCCCGGCGAGTGACGATCACGCCGCCTGGGTCGCCTTTTTGCCGACCAGGCGTTCGTAATCCTCGGACAACGCGCGGGTAATGGTGCCGGGCTGGAAGTGGTAGGGGCCGATTTCGCCCACCGGCGTCACTTCGGCCGCGGTGCCGGTCAGGAACACCTCGTCGGCCTTGGCCAGCTCTTCCGGCCAGATGGCGCGCTCGATCACCTCGATGCCGCGCTTCCTGGCGAGATCGATGACCGTGCGCCGGGTGATGCCGTCGAGAAAGCAGTCGGGCGTCGGCGTGTGCAGCTTGCCGGCGATGGCGAGGAAGACATTGGCGCCGGTCGCTTCCGCGACCTGACCGCGCCAATCGAGCATCAAGGCGTCGTGGAAGCCCTGCCGTTCGGCCGCGTGCTTGGAGAGCGTGCAGATCATGTAGAGCCCGGTCGCCTTGGCGTGGACCGGCGCGGTTTCGGGCGCGGGTCGGCGCCATTCGGAAAACATCAGGCGGATGCCCTTGGTCTTGGCCTCGGGCGAGAAATACGACGGCCACGCCCAGGCGGCGACGGCGACGTTGATGCGGGAGGCCTGGGCGGACACGCCCATCATCTCGCTGCCGCGCCAGGCGATCGGGCGCACGTAGCCGTCGACGATGTCGTTGGCGGCGCACACCTTGCGGCAGGCGTCGTCGATCTCGGCGACCGAATAGGGCAATTCGAAACCGAGCACCCGCGCCGATTGCGCCAGCCGTTCGGTATGCTCGGTCAGCTTGAAAATCCGGCCGCCGTAGACCCGCTCGCCCTCGAACACGGCGGAAGCGTAATGGAGCGCGTGGGTAAGCACGTGCACCTTCGCGTCGCGCCACGGCACCATGCGGCCGTTCATCCAGATCGATCCGTCGCGGTCGTCGAAGGGTTGTGTGTCGGCCATCGTCGTATCCCGGAATTTCGCGCAAGGAAGGCGGAACCGCGCGCGCGATGCCCGCCCGGCGTGGCGATGTTAGAGGAATATCCCGAGGGCGCAACCCCTGGGCGGCGCGGTTCCCGGGCCGGGCGCGCGGGGTCGTGCTACTGGGTTCGGGGCGCGAATTGAGGATGGGTCTGAAACGCCGGTGCCGGCTTGGCCGGCGCTTGCGGGGCGGGATCGCGCAGCGGCGGCGCAGGGGGCTCCATGTCCTTGCCTTTCGTTTCCTGGGCCTTCGCGGTCGTCCATCCCAGATCGTGGGGCGGCGCCGCGATCCTTCGGCAAGGGACGCTTTTCCCCCCGGTTCCGCTTTTCATGGTCTGCTTCTGGCTGGTCACGTCGCCGGGGTCGATCACGTCGGTGGCGGTGTCCGACGTATCCTTGGGCATGCCGTAGATGAAGCCGGTGCGAATAATCCCCTTGACCCGGGCGGCGTTCTCGATTTCGCGGGCGATGATGGTGGAAACCGCGTCCGAATTGAATCGGCCCGCGGCGAACGGGATCGGCGAACGGGAGGTCGCGGACAAGATCGAGGCCCGCACCGCGGGCTGGTTGCGGCAGATGTCGTTGGCGGCGGCGACGCTGGCCACGTGCAGCACGACCGTCACCGGCACGGTTCCGCGCTGGCCCGAACCCGAGGCGGCGACCGCGGTGAGGTTGGTCAATTGGACATAGGTCGTCACGTCCTTGGCGGCGAACGCGGCCGTCGCCGCCGCCGCGAGCAGGGCGGCAGCGCACGAAACGACGATAATTCGCGAAAAAACCATGACCGCGGGAATTCCCGGCCTTATTGTCGCAAGCGGAGTCGGGCGCGGGCAACCGGAAATTACGGCGCGATCGGCGCTTGGCGGCGTCGACACGGCCTTTTTCCGGTCCCGGCGGCGATTATAATGACAGCCATGCCCGCGCCGAACGAATACGCCCCCGCGACCCCGCATGTCCTGGTGGTGGATGACGACGCCCGCTTGCGCGATCTCATCCGGCGCTATCTCACCGGCAACGGTTTCGTCGTCACCGCCGCCGCCGACGCAGCCGAGGCGCGCGCCTGCCTCAAAAGCTTCGATTTCGACGTCCTGGTGCTGGATCGCATGATGCCGGGCGAGGACGGGCTCGCGCTCGCCCGCGCGATCCGCGCCCCACGCTCGCCGCCGATCCTGATGCTGACCGCCATGGGCGAACCCGAGGAACGGATCGCCGGATTGGAGGCCGGCATCGACGATTATCTGGTCAAGCCGTTCGAGCCGCGCGAGCTGCTGCTCCGGCTCAACGCCATCCTGCGCCGGATCGCCCAAGTTCCCCCGGCGCCCGTGAGCGAAACTCCCGACCAAATCCGCCTGGGCGGGTCGGTCTTTCGCGCCGATCGCCGCGAACTGACGCGCGGCGGCGAAACGGTACGGTTGACCGAGGCGGAAGCGGCCCTGTTGTCGGTGCTGGCCGCGCGGCCGGGCGAAGCGATGGGGCGGGACGAGCTGGCCCGCCTCACCGGCGCGTCCGACGGCGGTCGCGCGGTCGACGTGCAGGTGACGCGGCTCCGGCGCAAGATCGAGGACGACCCCCGCAATCCGCGTCACCTCGTGACCGCGCGCGGGCGCGGTTACGTCCTGATATTGGATTGAAAGCGCATCGCCCATGCCGTTCGCCGTCAAAACCCTCCTGCCGAAGTCGCTGTTCGGGCGAACGCTGGTGATCCTGATCACCCCGCTCGCCGTGGTGCAGCTGGTGTCGGCGATCGTGTTCTACGACACCCATTGGGGCAAAATCATGGACCGGCTGGCGCAAGGCGTCGCCGGCGACATCGCCATGATGGTCCACATGATTCCCCCCGACGCGACCCCGGAAACCCGCACTCATGTGATCGATCTGTTCGCCAACGCCAAGGAACTGGTCATCGACTACCAGCCCGGCGCCATCCTGGCGCCCGCGCGCCGGAAGCCGCGCGACTGGATCGAGGAATCCCTCGACGACGCGCTGTCGGAACGCCTGACGCGCCCGTTCGCGGTCGACGCGTCGGGCCATCCGCGCATGGTCGTCATCGACGTTCAACTCGGCGACGGGGTGCTCAGGGCGATGGTTTCGCGCAAGCGGCTGTTCAGTTCGACCGCGATCGTCTTCGGCCTGTGGACGGCGGGATCGTCGCTGATCCTGCTCGGGATCGCGGTGATCTTCATGCGCAACCAGGTCAAGCCGATCCGGCGGCTTGCCGTCGCGGTCGAGAATTTCGGCAAGGGACGGGATTCGCCCCGCTTCAAGCCCGAGGGCGCGCGCGAGGTGCGCCAGGCGGCCTTGGCCTTTCAGGCCATGCGCGAGCGCATCCAGCGCCAGATCACCCAGCGCACCGCGATGCTGTCGGGGGTTTCGCACGACCTGCGCACGCCGCTCGCGCGCATGAAATTGCAGCTGGAAATGATGCCCGCTGACGACGGCGTCGCCGAGCTCAAGGGCGACGTCGCCGAGATGGAGCGGATGCTGGAAGAATACCTCGCCTTCGCCCGGGGCGAGGGCCACGAAGCGCCGACCGATACCGACATCGGCGCCCTGCTCGAGGAGGCGGCCGGCGCCGCGCGGCGCGAGGGTCGCGCGGTCTCGGTGCGGACCGAGGGCGACCTGACGGTGACGGTGCGCCCCTCGGCGCTGCGCCGCGCCGTCGCCAACGTGATCGCCAACGCGATCCGGCACGGCCGCACGGTCGAAGCCGCCGCCCGCCGCGCTGGCGATTGGGTCGACATCACGGTCGACGACGACGGCCCCGGCGTGCCCGCGGAATCCCGCGAGGACGTGTTCCGGCCGTTCTTCCGGCTCGACGGCTCGCGCAATCCGCAAACCGGCGGCGTCGGGCTGGGGCTGGCGATCGTGCGCGACATTCTGCGCGGCCACGGGGGCGACGCGATGATGGAATCCTCGCCGCTGGGCGGCGCGCGCGTGCGGTTGCGCCTGCCGGTCTAGACTCGACTTAATTCCCTAGAACAGCCGCCCCCCGTCGGGCACCGCCCGGTCGGGCGCGACCAGCACCACTTCGCCCGCGTCGTCGGGAAAGCCGAGCACCAGGACTTCCGACATGAATTTCCCGATCTGGCGGGGTGGGAAGTTGACCACCGCCGCCACCTGCCGCCCGACCAGGCGCTCGGGCGCGTAATGGCGCGTGATCTGGGCGGACGACTTGCGGGCGCCGAGGACGGGGCCGAAGTCGACCCACAGCTTGATCGAGGGTTTGCGGGCCTCGGGAAACGGTTCGGCCCGGATCACGGTGCCGACGCGCACGTCGACGCGCGCGAAATCGTCGTAAGCGATCACGGGGGCGACGGCGGGCGGGGGCTCGTTCATGGCGGCGTTCCTCCTCGATTCGGCCGAAGGTGCGGGAAAAGGAACGCCAAGGCAAAGAAAAACCCCCGCCGGGGGAGGACCGGCGGGGGTCGGGAGAACTCGCTCCGTGTTAGGAGAGACCTGGGGAAAACGGGGCGAGGAAGAAACGCCTCCGAAAGACGGCCGCGATCAGGCGGCCTTCTTTTCGGCCTTTTCCGGCTTGGCCTTGAGCTTGAGCGCGCCTTCCTTCATCTCGTCGAGAAGGGCGACGACGCGGTTGGTGATGGGTTCGACCACGGCTTCGTTGGTCTCGGCGACCATCTCGGCGATCTCGCGGCCGTTGTCGAGGGCGGTCTCGAACGCGCCCTTGGCGTACTCGGCCTGCTTCGCGGTGACGTCCTCGAGGGTGCCGGACTTGCCGATCTCGGAGAACGCGGCGGTCATCTCGTCGAGGGTTTCCTTGACCATCTCGGCCTGGCGCTTGGCGATCTTCTGCGCGCTTTCGGTCACGACGCGGCCGGCGGCGTTGAAGGCTTCGAGGGTGCGGCGCTGGCTCTCCATCACCGCGTCCATGTCGGCGGGCGAATAGCGGTACTGGCGCGCGGCCTTGAAGAATTCGTCGGCCATCTTGACCGGGGTCGCTTGAACGAGGGCCTTGAAGGCATCCGGCCCGAAGAACGGGTTGGCTTTGAAGAAGTCGGCTTGCATGGTGGGCTCCTGGCTGTTTTGCAGTGCAACTTGAATTACGACCCTTATTTAGGCCTTATTATCGCCAAAGTCAATAAAAATATTGCATTGCACAATAGAAAAGTTCGCAAGTGCAATATATCAGTTCCCGGACAAGGACTTAAGGGGAGAAAGGGAGGGCCGGTCTCAGCTCCGGGAAGGCTTCGGCTCGGGTCGCGCTTGGGTCTTGCCTGGGGCCTTGGCGGGGGCCCTGGCCGCCAGTCCGACCAGAGCGGACATCAGGCTTTCGGCCGCGCGCAGGCCCTTGTCGAGGGCGGCCATGGTCGCGCTCAAATCGGCGCTGTCGTCGTCGAGCCACGCGCGCACCGCGAACAGGTACACGACGCCCAGGCCCTTGGTCTGGACCGCGCCCAGGGGGCCGCGCGCCGAGAGCCCCGCGGTCCGCAGCGCCGCGCCGAGCGAGCGGGCGAGCCGGCAGGCGGCGCGCGCCGCCGACGGCGGATCGAGCGGCAGCTCGCGCGTGAGGCGGACCATGGCCGCGCGGCGGGCGTTGAGGGCGTCGAAGCGGCGCATGAGCACGTCGAACAGCCGGTCGCGCACCGGGTTGGGGTCGTCGGACGCGTAGGTTCCTTCCGCCGCCATCGCCGCGTCCACGTGGCGGAAGACGGCGTCGAGCACCGCGGCGCGCGACGGGAAAATTTCGCGCGCGGCGTCGGGCGCGAGCCCCGCGCGCTTGGCCACGGCATCGACGGTGAACGAACGCCAGCCGTCCTCGGCGATCAGGTCGAGCGCGGCCCGTAGGGCGCGGTCTTCGGGTTTGGCACCGGGCTTGGCTCCGCGCGCTGCGCCGCGCCGCGCCCCCGAGCCTTTGCGTGATCGTGTTTTGGCCATTGGGAACACCCCAAGGCGGCGATTATCGCGGAAATCGGACCCGGAGTCAGCCCGCGAGTTCGCGCGAACGCCGGGTCGCCGCGGCGACGGCGCGGGTCATGAGCGGTTTCAGCCCGTCTTCGGCCATCAGGACCTGAAGCGCGGCGGCGGTGGTGCCGCCGGGGCTGGTGACGTTCTTGCGCAGCTGCTCGGCGCTCTCGCCGGAGCGGTGCAGCAGCTCGCCCGCGCCGGCCACCGTCGCCCGCGCCAATCGTGCCGCGAGCGCGTCGGGCAATCCGGCGGCGCGGCCGGCTTCGGCCAGGCATTCGGCGAGCAGGAACACATAGGCCGGGCCGCTGCCGGAGACGGCGGTGACCGCGTCGATCAGTCCTTCGTCCTCCACCCACTCCACCTGGCCGACGGCCGCCAGCAGGGTTTCGGCGCGCGCGCGGGCGCGGTCGTCGACGCGCGCGTTGGCGGCGATCACCGTGATGCCCCGATGCACGGCGGCGGGCGTGTTGGGCATGGCGCGCAGGATCCGCGCGTTCGATCCGAACAGGCGTTCGAAATAGGCGATCGGCCGGCCTGCGGCGATCGACAGAAACGCCGCGCCTTTGTCGGCGAACGGGCGATAGGCGGGAAGCGCCGCGTCGGTCGATTGCGGCTTGACCGCGATCACCACCACGTCGGGCGCGAATCCGGCGGGGACGCGCGCAGGGGCGTCCGCGACCGCGACGCCGAGTTTGCGGGCTTGGGCGGCGCCGGCGGTTTCGGGCTCGACCACGCAGAGATCGGCGGGGTCGAGCCCGCGTTCGATCCATCCGGCGAGAAGGGCGCCGCCCATCTTGCCGCACCCGACCAGAAGAACGCGGAAGCTATCGGCGCTCACGCCTCGCCCAGGGTATCGACCAGCGCGGCGGCGAGCGCGTCGGCGGGCGTCTTGCCGCCCCAGATGACGTACTGGAACGCGGGATAGAACCGCTCGCATTCGACGAGCGCGGTGTCGAGCAAGTCCTCGATCAGTTCCGCGCTCGGCCCGGGAAGACCGCGCAGCGGCAGCGCGTGCCGGTACATCGGCAGCCCTTCCTCCTGCCACAGGCCGAAATGGCCGAGCCAGAGTTTCTCGTTGATGTGCGCGAGCAGTTCGCGCACGCCGCCCCGGCGCTCCTCGGGCACGCGCATGTCGAAGGCGCAGGTGAAATGCATCGCTCCCAATTCCTCGTTCCACGAGAAGTAGAGGCTGTAGTCGCACCAGCGCCCGGGCGCCTGCGCCGCCATCTCCTGCTCGTTGCGCCGGTCGAAGGTCCATTCGTTGACCTCGACGATCCGTTCGATCAGGTCAAGCGGATTGACCGCCGTCCGCTCGCCCGTTGCGGGAGAGACCGTCATCGCCACGCCTCCTTGTTTCCGGTGATTGGGGCCTCCGGCGTGAAAGCCGTCGGCCTGGCGCGTTTCGGGCGGAAAACCCTTGAAACCACAAGATATTGGGGTGGTCGCGACATATAGTGGAGTTTCCCCGCACCGACTACCAGGGATAACCTGCCATAAACCGTGATTCCGGCGCAAGCGCGGGGATCGGATTCGACTCCGCCGATCAAACGAATCTGTGGAAAAAAACGAGTCAACCTGCTGGATCGACTCAAGGAATTGAGGCAAGCCGGGCGCGGCATCGCGGGCAAGGCGCGCGGGACGCGCCGGCGCGCGCGCGCGCGCGGGCGGGGGCGGCGGCGCGAATCAGCGAATCTTTCTGGAGTGCGCGCCGTTTAGTTGGAATCGTCACCCCCGCGCAAGCGGGGGTCCGGATTTTAGAGGGCTGGATCCCCGCTTTCGCGGGAATGACGGAAGGGAAACATCCGATCGAGCCGGCGTTCTAGCGCCGCTTGCGCGGGGGCCGTTTGGGCGATTTCTCCAGCGCCGCGAGCCGCTCGGCGAGCCGTTCCTGCTCGGCGCGCGCCTTGAGGGCGATCGCGCGCACCGCCTCGAATTCCTCGCGCGTCACCAGGTTCAGGGAATCGATCAGGCGCTCGAGGCGCGCCCGCGCCAACGCCTCGATCTCGTCCTTTACGCCGGTCATCACGCTGGCGGCGCCGCCGGCCATCTTGGCGATGTCGTCGAGAACGCGGTTGCGGGTCTGCATGATGAAGGACCTCCTCGGGACTGCGGTCGAACGGGGAGGTCAATATACCCGAAGCCAGGTGTACGTCGCCATTCGAACGCTTCATCGCCTTGCCGCCGTCCGGGCCTTCGGCCTATAAACGCCGGTAGAAACGGGATATTCCCGCAGCGGGATCGGATTTCGGATGTACGTCGTCACCGGCGGCGCCGGCTTCATCGGCTCGAACATCGTCGCGGCGCTGGACGACCGCCGCGCGGGATCGGTGCTGGTGTGCGACCGGCTGCGCGACGGCGTCAAGTGGTCGAATCTCGCCAAGCGCGAACTGATCGACATCGTTCCGCCCGAGGAACTGTTCGCTTTTCTCGACCGCCAACCCCGCGACGTCGAGGCGGTGATCCACATGGGCGCGATCTCCTCGACGGTGGAAACCGACGCCGACCGGATCATCGCCAACAATTACCGCCTGTCGCTCGGGCTGTGGCAATGGTGCGCCCGCCATCAGGTGCGGCTGATCTACGCGTCCTCGGCCGCGACCTACGGCGACGGGACCCAGGGCTTCGACGACGACCGCGCCCCGAAGGCGCTCGCGGCGCTCCGCCCGCTCAACGCCTACGGCTGGAGCAAGAATCTGTTCGACCGCCGCGTCGCGCGGATGCTGGCGGGCGGCGAGGCGCCGCCGCCGCAATGGGTCGGGCTCAAGTTCTTCAACGTCTACGGACCCAACGAGTACCACAAGGGCGACCAGAGGAGCGTCGCGGTTCAGATCCACGAGCGCGTCGCGCGCGGCGAAGCCGCCCGGCTGTTCAAGTCCCATCGCCCCGACTACGCCGACGGCGGGCAGTTGCGCGATTTCATCTGGGTCGGCGATTGCGTCGACATCGTGCTGTGGCTGCTCGACCATCCGGGCGTCAGCGGCCTCTTCAACTGCGGCACCGGCAAGGCGCGCTCGTTCGCGGATCTCGCCAAGGCGGTGTTCGCCGCCCTCGATCGCAAGCCGAAGATCGATTATGTGCCGATGCCCGAATCTTTGCGCGCCAAATACCAGTATTTCACCGAAGCGCGCATGAACCGGCTGCGCGCCGCCGGCTACGGCAAGCCGTTCACCGCGCTCGAGGAAGGCGTCGCGCGCTACGTGCGCGATTATCTCGTCCAGGCCGACCGGCATCGGTGACCCGTGCTGCTCGCGTTACCCTTTCCCGCCATCGACCCGGTGCTAATCGCGATCGGACCGTTCGCGATCCGCTGGTACGCGCTCGCCTACATCGGGGGACTGCTGATCGGCTGGCGCTACATGCGCGCGCTCGCGGCCAAGGCGCCGGTCGCGGCCGGGCCCGACGACGTCGACGATTTTCTGGTCTGGGCGACGCTCGGCGTCGTGCTCGGCGGGCGGCTCGGCTACGTGCTGTTCTACCGGCCGGACTATTATTTCGCTCACCCGCTCGAGATCCTGGCCGTGTGGCAGGGCGGCATGTCGTTCCACGGCGGCATTCTCGGCGTGACCGTGGCCGGAATCCTGTTCGTGCGCCGGCGCGGGATCGCGGCGCTGCCGTTCGCCGACCGGCTCGCGTGCGCGGCGCCGATCGGGCTGTTCTTCGGCCGGCTCGCCAATTTCGTCAACGGCGAGCTGTGGGGGCGCGTCGCCGACGTGCCGTGGGCGATGGTTTTTCCCCGCGGCGGCCCGCTGGCGCGCCATCCGAGCCAGCTCTACCAGGCGGCGCTCGAGGGGCTTTTCCTGTTCGTCCTGCTCTACGCCCTGCAGCGCAAGGACTCGCTCCGCGCGCGTTCGGGCCTGTTGACCGGCGTCTTTCTCGCGGGCTACGGCGTGGCCCGGATGGTGGGCGAGATGTTCCGCGAACCCGACGCCCATATCGGGTTGCTCGCCTTCGGCACCACCTGGGGGCAATGGCTGTCGGTTCCGATGGTGGCGATCGGCGCCTTCCTGGTCGCGCGCGCGCGCAAGCGGGCGGCCCCATGACCGATCCCGCCGCCGGAGGCGGCAACATTAATGAGCGCGGGCTCTCGCCCGCGACCCTGCTCGAACATCTGCGCCGGCGCATCGACGCCGAAGGGCCGTTGACCGTGGCCGAGTTCATGGAGGACGCGCTCGCGCATCCGACGCTCGGCTACTACACGACCCGCGATCCGCTCGGCCGGGCCGGCGACTTCATCACCGCGCCCGAGGTATCGCAGATGTTCGGCGAACTGCTCGGTCTGTGGTCGGTGGTGACGTGGCAGGCGATGGGATCGCCCGATCCGTTCCGGCTGATCGAGCTGGGACCGGGGCGGGGCACGCTGATGGCCGACGCGCTCGCCGCCGCGCGGGTGGCGCCGGGTTACGCCGCCGCCGCGCGCGTGCATTTCGTCGACGTCAGTCCGGTCCTGATCGCGCGCCAGAAGGAGACCATGTCCGCGCGCGCGCCGGGCGTTGCGGTCGAATGGCACGGCTGGTTCGGCGACGTGCCCGACGGGCCGCTGATCGTGCTCGCCAACGAATTCTTCGACGCGATGCCGGTGCGCCAGTACCGTCGCGGCCCCGACGGCTGGCGCGAGCGCCGGGTGGAAACCGCCGCCGACGGCCGGTTGGCGTTCACGTATTCCGAGCCGCAGAAGCCGCTGGTGCCGCCGAGTTGGGACGACGTCCTCGGCGACGTGCCCGAGGACGGCGTGATCGAAGTGTCGCCGGCGGCGTGCGCCGTGGCCGGGTTGGTGGCCGACCGCGTCGCGCGCGACGGCGGCGCGGCCTTGGTCGTCGATTACGGGCACGACCGCAGCGCGCCCGGCGAGACCCTGCAGGCGGTCTCCGGCCACGACTACGCCGATCCGCTCGCGGCGCCGGGCGAATGCGATCTCACCGCGCACGTGGATTTCGCCGCGCTCGCCCACGTCGGCGCCCGCGCCGGCGCGCGCCCGCTCGGGCCGGTGCCGCAGGGCGCGTTCCTGAAGCGCCTCGGCATCGACGCGCGCGCGGAAGTTCTCATGCGCAACGCCCGGCCGGACGTCGCGCGCGACGTGCGGCTCGCGGTCCATCGCCTGACCTCGCCCGACGCCATGGGGACGATGTTCAAGGTCCTCGCCTACGCGCATCCGTCGCTGCCGCCGTTGCCGGGATTCGCCGACGAGTCCTAGTAGCCCGAGTCGCGAATCGGTCTACCGGTCGGGGGTCGCCGAGGGCCGCGGGACAAGCGGCCCGAATCGAATTCGCCGATAAAAACCCAGCAAAGACAAAGCGTTGTTGGCAACCCCCGGAATTGCTTTTTCTATTTTTCGTTAATGATTCATAAACGGCCCCATGATTACCGCCCAGGAATTGGCGCGGGCCGCCGGCGTGCGTCACGGCTTTTTCACGCGCCAAGGCGGCGTCAGCGAAGGGGTATACGCATCGTTGAACTGCGGATTCGGTTCCAACGACAATCCCGCCCGCGTCGCTGAAAACCGCGCGATCGCCGCGCGCGCGCTCGGCTTGTCGGCCGAGGCGCTGGTCACCGCCTATCAGATCCATTCCGCCGACGTGATCGTCGCCGACGAACCCTGGCCGCCCGCGCGCGCGCCCAAGGCCGACGGCATCGTGACGCGCCGGCCCGGCGTCGCGCTCGGCGTATTGACCGCGGATTGCGCGCCGGTGCTGATGGCGGACGCCGAAGCGGGCGTGATCGGCGCCGCGCACGCCGGCTGGCGGGGCGCGCTCGGCGGCATTCTCGAAGCGACCGCGCGCGCGATGGAAAAACTCGGCGCGCGCCTCACGTCCACCGTCGCCGTGGTCGGGCCCTGCATCCAGCAGTCGTCCTACGAGGTCGGCGCCGATCTGCGCGACGCGGTGCTCGCCGTCGAACGCGAGGCGGGCGGGTTGTTCCGGGCCGGCGCGCGCGCCGAAAAATTCCAGTTCGACCTGCCGGCGTTCCTGGTCCGGCGCCTGCGGCGTCTCGCGCTCGGGGCGGTCGCCTGCGTCGATGCCGATACCTGCGCGGACGAGAAACGGTTTTTCAGCTATCGCCGCGCCGTCAAGCGCGGCGAGCCGGATTACGGGCGCGAGCTTTCGGCGATCGCGCTGGTCGGCTGAACGATGGGATGCGATGCCGTACGTGTGGATGCTGATCGGATTTCTGGTGTTGGCGGCGTTGGCGACGTGCGTGGCGATCGTGGCCTGATTCGGTTTTGGGGGCGGGTTCGGATGCGGCTGAGGACGTGCTCCGCGCGGGGAAGGGCGGCCGGACGGCGGTGGTCCGCGACCGCGCGCTTCGTCGCGCTGGCCGGATGCCTGGCGCTCGTCGGCGCCTGCGTCGGCGCCTCCGTCGACTCCTCCGTCGATAGGCCGGGCGCGTCGCGCGGCCTGGCCGAGCCGCCGAACGCGCTCGCGCGCTACAACGCGTCCGCCGAGGGAATCGAGGTCGCGCCGGTCGAAGGCGCCCCGGCGCCGATGGCGAAGCTGCTGCAGCGCTCGGTCGCGAGCGCGCTCGGACGCCACAACGTTCCGGCCAGCTATTCCGCCGAAGGCGGCGGCCGCTACCGGCTCACCGGCGTAGCGGGGCCGAACCTCGATCCCGCGCGGGCTTCGGCGGTCGCCATCGAATGGAGCGTGTTCGATCGCCGCCAGGGGCGCGAGACCGGGCGCTTCACCCTGCCGGTGGCCGGCGACCGCTTCGCCTGGGACTTCGGCGATCCCCGCGTCATCGCGCAGGTCGGCGAGGGAACCTCGACGCAATTGATCGCGATGATCGACGGGGTCAAGGCGGTCGCGGTCGACCACGGCCCCGGCGACGTCACGCGCGCGCCGCCGCAACAACAGGCGGCCGCGCCGGCCGCGCCCGCCGCCTTGCCGCGCGAGGTTCCGTCGCCGGCGGGGCCGGCCGTGTTTCTCGCCCGCGTCGGCGGCGCACCCGGCGACGGCGACACGGCGCTGGCGCAGGCGACCCGCGCGGCGATGGCGGTCGGCGGACTGCGGATGGCGGCGCGGCGCGAGGACGCGCGCTACATCGTCGCCGGCTCGGTCAACGTGGCCGACGCCGCCGCCGGACGCCAGCCGGTGCGCATCGTCTGGGAAGTGAGCGCGCCCGACGGCCGTCCGCTCGGGCGCGCGGTGCAGGAAAACGCGGTCGCGGCCGGGGCCCTGGACGGCGCCTGGGGACCGATGGCGTCGCTGGTGGCGGGCGCGGCGGTGGCGGGCATCGCCGACGTGGTCCGGCGCGCGGAAGAGTCGGCCGCGCGCACCGCGCCCAAACAAACCTCCGAACGGCGCCTGAAGGTTCCGGCCGCGCCCGACGTCGCCGGTCTGCCCGCGCCGACGGCGAAGACCTTCGCCGCCAACGACGGCGCGCCGCCTCGGCCGTCCGGGAGGTCGCCATGAGCGCGCGGCTCAAACCGGCGGCGGCCCTGATGGCGCTCGCGCTGCTGGGGGCGTGCGACACGGTCAAGCGCATTCCGGCGCAGGTGGGCGAACTGGGTTCGCGCGTCGGCGGCTGGTTCTCCTTCGGCGGCGGCGACGTCTCGATCGCCGACGACCCGCAGGTGATCGTGCTGCCGCTCGTCGGCACCGATTGGCTCGGGCGGCCCGCGCTGGCCGAGGAAATCGCGCGCCTCCTCAGGACGACGACGCCCAACGCCCGCGCCGGAACGGCGCCCGACGGCCGCTCGCGCACGATCGAGGGCCAGGTCGAGGCGATCGAGGAAGGCGACAGCGTGGTTTGGCTCGAAATCGCCTGGACCTACCGCGGCCGCGACCGCGCGCCGATCGCCGAGCACCGGCAGATTGCGGCCATGGACCGCAAGCTGTGGGACCGGGCCTCGCCGTCGGCGGTGCAGATGATCGCGTCCGAAATCGCGCCCAAGGCGGCGGCGCTGCTGCGCAACGAATCGCCGCGGTTGATCGCCGCGCGCGCCGCGGGGAGCGCGCCGAACGGAGAGGCGATCGGATTGGGCGGCGAGGTCGCTTCGAACCAACCTGCGGCGGCTTATGCGCCGCCCCCGCCGGTCGGCGCGCCCGTGAGAGAGTCGCCGCCTCCGCCGTCGGGCGCGTACGCGCCTTTCGCCCAAGACCCGGGGGCGTACGTGCCCACCCAGCCGCCACCCGGCGCCGTCGCCGCTCCGCGACCGTTTCCGCAACCGTTTCCGCAAGCGGCGCCGCCGCCCGCGCCGCCGCCCATCCCGCCCGTGCGCGAGATCGCCTCGGCGCCGGTCGCGCCGGTGCAGGGCTCGCCCTTGTCCTCGGCCTGGGCCAACCCGGTGATCCTGGTGAAAGTGGTCGAAGGCGCGCCCGGCGACGGCAACCAGGCGTTGATGCTGGCGATCAAGCAGGCGCTCCGCATCCGCAACTTCATGGTGACGGAAGACCCCCGCCAGGCGGTGTTCCTGGTCGACGGCCGGGTCGAGATCGCGCCGCCCGCCAACGGGCGCCAGCGGGCCAAGGTGGTCTGGACCGTCACCACCGTGAGCGGCGGGCAGGTCGGCCGCGCCATTCAGGAAAACACCATTCCCGCCGGGAGCCTCAACGGCGCCTGGGGACAGGTGGCGGCCATGGTCGCCAACGCCGCCGCCGACGGAGTCGAGGAATTGTTCGGCCGGCCCTCGACCCGGCGCGCGCAGGCCGTCGTGCCGCCGCCGCCGCTGCTGCCGCAGGTCCCGGGCCGCGCGCCGCCGCCGCCGCGCTAGAGCGGCGCCGTCCTCACGAGGTGACCGGGGATTTTTGGTCGAGAAATTCGACCAGTCGGTCGAACGGCAAGGGCGGGCTGATCAAATACCCTTGGGCGTAGGAACAACGCTCGCCGCGCGCCAGCCAAAGATGTTCCGAGGTTTCGATCCCCTCGACGGCGATGTCGAGCCCGAGCGAGCGCGCCATGGCCGCGATCGCGGAAAACAGGCGGCGATCGCGCGCGTCGAGCAGGACGCCGCGGATGAAGCTTTGGTCGATCTTCAGCATGCTGAAGGGGTATTGCTTGATGTAGCTGAGCGACGAATATCCGGTGCCGAAGTCGTCGAGCGACAGGCCGACGCCGAGGTTGCGCATCGATTCCAGGATTTCCAGCGTCAGCGGGACGTCGCGCATGAGGAGGCTCTCGGTCACCTCGACCTTGAGAAAGTCGGGGGGAAGGGAATGCATGTCGAGGGCCTCGGCGATCTGGTCGACGATGCGGCGGTCCATCTGGCGCACCGAGAGGTTGATCGACATGAACAGCGGACGGCCGTTCCGCTGCCGAAGCTCCTTGAGGGCGCGGCAGCTTTCCTTGAGAACCCAATCGCCGATGTTCTGGATGAGGTCGGCTTCCTCGGCGATCGGGATGAACTCGGCCGGGCTGACGTTGCCCAATTCCGGGTTTTTCCAGCGCAGCAGCGCCTCGGCGCCCGCCACCGTATTGGCGGCGAGATCGATGATCGGCTGATAGACGAGCGAAAGCTCGTTGCGGTCCAGCGCCCGGCGCAGGCCGGTTTCCAGGGCGACGTGGCGCACGATCCTGAGGCCCGCTTCCTTGCGGAACGGCATCATGCGGTTCCTGCCCGCGCGCTTGGCCTCGTACATGGCGGTTTCGGCGTTCTTGATCAGAATGTCCGGGCTGTCGCCGTCG
This sequence comes from uncultured Hyphomicrobiales bacterium, assembly GCA_964412955.1. Lineage (GTDB taxonomy): Bacteria > Pseudomonadota > Alphaproteobacteria > Rhodospirillales > 2-12-FULL-67-15 > 2-12-FULL-67-15. Next base: position 51,103 of record CAYPQV010000001.1, on the reverse strand, counting down.
TCGGGGTAAAGCGCGATGCCGAGGCTCGCGGACATGAACAACTCGTGCTCCCCGATCGTGGCCGGCTGGGCGCAGGCGAAGAGAATCTTGCGTCCGGCGATGTCCGCCGACAGGTCCTGCTTCAGGTCGGGCAGAACGACCAGAAACTCGTCGCCGCCGAGGCGGGCGATCGAGTCGGCGTCGCGCAGGCCTCCCTTGAGCCGGACCGCGATGATGTTGAGGAGCGAATCGCCGACGGCATGGCCGAGCGTGTCGTTGATCTTCTTGAAGCCGTCGAGATCGACCATGATCACGCCCACCTTGGTGTCGTCGCGCGCGGCGCGGGCCAGAGCCCCGTTCAGGCGGTCGCGGGCCAGCAGCCGGTTGGGCAAGCCGGTCAATTCGTCGAAATGAGCCTGGCGCAGGAGCCTTTCCTCGTATTCCTTGCGCAGCGTCACGTCTTCCTTCATGGCGGCGAAATGGGTGATGCGCCCGCCGTCGTCGCGGATCGGCGAAATGACCTCGTACTCCCAGTACAACGTTCCGTCCTTGCGCCGGTTGAGGATTTCGCCGCGCCAAACCTTGCCCGCCGTGATGGTGCGCCAGAGATCCTCGAACAGCTCGGGCGGGTTGAGCCCGGAATTGAGAAGATTGGACCTTTTGCCGATCGCCTGCTCCGGCGGGTACAAGGACGTCTCGGAAAACCGGGCGTTGACGTATTCGATGACGCCGTCGGTATCGGTGATCATGACCGACGACGGGCTCTGCTCGGCGAGCTGCGACAACCACTTCACGCGCGAGCGCAGCGCCGCCTCGTGGCTGATGTCGCGGACCGAAAGCACGCGCCGGGACGCGCCCGCGTAATAGGCCTGCCCGCCCGAAATTTCGATCGGAATCGTCGCGCCGTCCTTGCGTCGGCCGGCGAGGCGGACGGGATTGACCCCGTGATTGCGGGCAAAGGCCGCGAGCAGCGCCGCGTGGTCGTCCGGCGCCAGGCGCGCCAGCGCGCCGCCGCGCAGCTCGCCCGGTTCGTAGCCGAAAATTTCCGCCAGCCGCCGATTGACGTCGAGGATAACGTCGTTGTCGTGGACGAGGACGCCGTCGAGCGAGGCGTCGGCCAAGTCGCGCCAGCGCTCCTCCTCCTTTCTCTGTTCCCGGCTGGACAGTTCGAGCGCGGCGGCCATCCGGTCGAAGGCCCGGGCCAGCCGCCCGATCTCGTCGGGCGATTCAGGCAATCCGGTGCGCGCGGCCAAATCGCCGAATTCCAGGCGCGTGGCGGCGGCGATCAGCCGGTCGGCGCGCCGCGCCAGCAGGCGATCGGCGAGCCCGGCCGCGAACGCGGCGGCGATGAAGCCGAGAACGGCGATCGTCGTCAGGTTGCGGTAGAGCTCCGTCCGGGAGGACGCCAGTACGGAATCCAACGGCGTCCCGACCAGGACATGGGAAATCACCCGGCCCTGAGCGAACAGCGGCACGGAAGCGAAAAGAAAAAGTCCGCCCTCCAGGCTTTGGCCCCGAAAAACGAAGGCGCCCTTCGCGTTCAGCGCCGGCTCGAGTCCGGTGTCGAGCACGGATTGCCCGACCCGGTCCTTCCTCGGGTAATCGACCAGCACGACGCCGCGCGAATCGAGCAAAAGCACTTGCGCGTCCGGCGCCAAGCCGGCCGCCGCCGCCTGCTGGTAGGCCCATTTGAGATCGAGGGCGCCGGACACGACCCAATCGACGATGCCGGTTGGGCCGACGTAAGGATACGCATGCACCACCACGATGTTGCCGGTGACGCGCGCGACGAGATAATCGCTGGCGACGAAGGTTCCGGTCGTGACCGCCTGCTCGAACCAGGCCCGGTCGGCGAGGTTGATCGGATGCGCCGGCAGCGGCAGGCCGCTGCACCAGACCCGCCCGTTGGGCGCCGTGACGAGCATATTTTCGAGCATGGGCGCCTGCTCGACGGTTTCGCGAAGCAATTGGCCGCACGCCTTGGGATCGCCCGAGGCGACCGGACCGGCGTGGCCGAGCGCGCGCAGCAGCGCGCGGGTTTCGTTGACGATGCTTTCGTGGCGAATGGCGAGGAGGCGCGCGGACACAAGCAGTTCGCTCTCGGCGCGGGCGATCGCCGCGCGCTGGTTGAGCGCGGCGGCGACGACCGCCCAGACGGCCATCGGCACGATCGCGACCGCGACCACCAGCAGAATGCGCGCCCGCAAGGTGTGAACGAACGGGGTGCGGATCGGAAAGAGCTTCGCCGCCTTGCTCGATGGTCCCAAACAGGCCCTCCGCTCGGCGCACGATCCCGCCGTTTCCCCCAGGTGCCGCCGGGATCGGGCGGACTAGCGTTCCCGCCCGCGCCCGCTCGGCGCGCGCCTCGAAGTGTACAGAGAACCAGGGTATTGCAAAATAACGATTATTTCCTACCGCGGGTTGCGCGGGCGAATCCCCGCGCGGTTGCATGATGGCCCCCGCCGGGGGCGCGAAACGGCGCGGGCGCCCCACCGTTGCGGGCGTTTACAGGGCGGGGCACGCTTGTTACATTCCGCCGCCCTCGGCCGGGACGGGCTCCGTCGCGGCCTGGAGTTTTTCTTTTTGAGACAACCGGTTGTCTCATCCATCGGGGGACCCCGCGAACGGCTTCGCGGGCGAGAAGTCGGGATCGGCCATGAAAATCCTCGCGGGTAACAGCAATCGGCCGTTGGCCGAGGCCATCGCGGCCTATTTGCACCTGCCGATGACCAAGGCGACCATTCGCCGCTTTCCCGATCTCGAGGTGTTCGTCGAAATCCACGAAAACGTCCGCGGCGAGGACGTGTTCCTGGTGCAGTCGACGTCGTATCCCGCCAACGACAACCTGATGGAATTGCTGGTCGCGGTCGACGCGCTGAAGCGCGGTTCGGCGCGCCGCGTCACCGCCGTGATTCCCTATTTCGGCTACGCGCGCCAGGACCGCAAATCGGGACCGCGCACGCCGATCTCGGCCAAGCTGGTCGCCAACATCATCACGCGCGCCGGCGCCGACCGGGTGCTGACCGTGGATCTGCACGCCGGCCAGATCCAGGGCTTCTTCGACATTCCCGTCGACAACCTCTACGCCGCGCCGGTGTTCCTGAAGGACATCAAGACCCGTTTCAACGGCGAAGACCTGATGTTCGTGTCGCCCGACGTGGGCGGGGTGGTGCGCGCGCGCGGGCTGGCCAAGCGGTTCAACGCCGATCTCGCCATCATCGACAAGCGGCGCGAGCGCGCCAGCGTGTCCGAGGTGATGAACATCATCGGCGACGTCAAGGGACGGCGCTGCCTCCTGGTCGACGACATCGTCGATTCCGCCGGCACGCTGTGCAACGCGGCGGCCGCGCTCAAGGAATCCGGCGCGACCGCGGTTTCGGCCTACGTCACCCACGGCGTGCTGTCCGGCGGCGCGGTCGCGCGCGTCACCTCCTCGCCGCTCGAAAAAATGATCATCACCGACAGCATCCAGGCGACCGAGGCGGTGCGCGTCTCCAACAACATCGAGCAGCTGTCGATCGCGCCGTTGATCGCGGAAGCGATCCGGCGCATCAGCGAGGAATCGTCCGTATCCAGCCTGTTCGATTGAGGACGGGCTGACGTGAGACCCGGCGGCACCCCTGGAGGCCGCGGGAACCAAACCTGAAAACTTAAAGGAGCATGCAATGGTTCAGGTCGTTCAAATTCCCGCCGAGCGGCGGGAGCGGGCAGGTAAGGGGGCAGCCCGGGCCGTGCGGCGCGCGGGACGGGTTCCCGCGGTCGTCTACGGCGACAAAAAGCCCCCGTTCAACATCTCCCTCGATCCGCGCGACGTGGTCCGCGAAATGGGCCGTCCCGGATTCCGCTCGCGCGTGTTCGAGCTCAAGCTCGACGGCGAATCGATGCGGGCGCTGGCGCGCGACGTGCAGGTCGATCCGGTCAGCGACCGGCCGATGCACGTCGATTTCATGCGCTTCGGCCCCGACGCCGAACTGCGCGTCGATGTCCGGGTCAATTTCATCAACGAAGGCAAGTCGCCCGGCCTCAAGGTCGGCGGCGTGCTCAACATCGTCCGCCACGACGTCGAGCTGGTGTGCAAGGCCGACAGGATCCCCGAGGTTCTGACCGTCGATCTCGACGGCCTCAAGATCGGCGACAGCGTCCACATCAGCCACATCAAGCTGCCCGAGGGAGTCCGCCCGGCGATCCGGGACCGCGACTTCACGGTGGCGACCATCGCGGCGCCGACGCGCTACGAAGAAGAGGTCAAGCCGACCGAAGCGGCGGCGGCGGTCGAAGGCGCGGCGGCGGTTCCGGCCGAAGGGGCAGCGCCGGGCGCGGCTCCGGCTCCGGGCGCGGCTCCGGCTCCGGGCGCGGCGGCTCCGGCTCCGGGCGCGGCCAAGCCCGAGGCCAAGGGCAAGAAGTAAAGCCGGCGGGGGTCCGGGCGCGCGATGCGGCTCATCGTCGGGCTCGGCAATCCCGGGCCGCACCACGCGCGCAATCGCCACAACGTCGGCTTCATGGCGGCGGACGCGATCGCTGGCGCGCACGGCTTCGCGCCCTGGCGCGCGAAGTTCGCGGGCGAATACGCGGAAGGAACCATCGGCGGCGCGCGCGCGGCGCTGCTGAAGCCGATGACCTACATGAACGATTCGGGCCGGTCGGTGGCGGAAGCCGCGCGCTTCTTCAGGATCCCGGTCGAGGACATCGTCGTCGTCCACGACGAGATCGACCTCGCGCCGGGAAAGCTGCGGGTCAAGAAGGGCGGCGGCAACGCCGGCCACAACGGGCTCGAAAGCATTACCGACCACCTCGGCCCGGATTTCCTGCGGGTGCGGATCGGGGTCGGCCACCCCGGCGATCCCGAACGGGTCGCGGACTACGTGCTTTCCGACTTCGCCAAGGCCGAACGCGAAGGCTGGCTCGCGAAGATGATCGCGGCGGTCGCCGACGAAATGCCCCGCCTGCTCGCGGGCGACGACGGCGGCTTCATGAGCCGCATCGCCGCCGCATCGCCGCCGCCGAAGCCGACAAAAGAAGAAACACCGGCAAAGGATTCCTAGCATGGGCTTCAACTGCGGCATCGTGGGTTTGCCCAACGTCGGCAAGTCCACGCTCTTCAACGCGCTGACCGCGACCCAGGCGGCGGAAGCGGCGAATTTTCCGTTCTGCACCATCGCGCCCAACATCGGCCGGGTGGCGGTGCCGGACGAGCGGCTCGACCGCATCGCCGCCCTGGAAAAGCCCGCCAAGATCACGCCGACCCAGCTCGAATTCGTCGACATCGCGGGCCTGGTGCGGGGCGCGAGCAAGGGTGAAGGGCTCGGCAACAAGTTTCTCGCCAACATCCGCGAAGTGGACGCGATCCTGCACGTGCTCCGCTGCTTCGAGGACGAGAACGTCACCCACGTCGAGGGCGGGATCGATCCGGTGCGCGACGCCGAAACGGTCGAAACCGAACTGATGCTCGCCGACCTGGACAGCCTGGAAAAGCGCATCCCGGCGCTGACCAAGCGCGCGCGCGGCGGCGACAAGGAGGCCAAGGCCGAACTGGACGTGGCCGAGCGGCTCGCCAAGGCGCTTGGGCAGGGAACGCCCGCGCGCGCGGTCGCAATCCCGGACGCCGAGAAAAAAACGTTTCGCATGATGCAGCTTCTGACCGCGAAGCCGGTTCTCTACGTGTGCAACGTCGAGGAAGCGAGCGCCGCCAAGGGCAACGCGCTCTCCGCGCGCGTCGAGGCCTGGGCCAAGGGGCAAGGCGCGGAGGCGGTCGCCATTTCCGCCCGGATCGAAGCGGAAGTCGCCGAACTGACCGACGCCGGGGAGCGCGCCGCCTTTCTCGCCGACTTGGGCCTCGCCGAAACCGGGCTCGCGCGCGTCATCCGCGCTGGCTACCGGCTGCTCGGCCTGATCACCTTCTTCACCGCCGGGCCCAAGGAGGTGCGCGCCTGGACCGTGCACCGGGGCGCGACCGCGGCCGAGGCCGCCGGGACCATCCACACCGACTTCGCGCGCGGCTTCATCGCCGCCGAGACCATCGCCTACGCCGACTTCATCGCCTGCGGCGGCGAGACGGGCGCCAAGCAGGCGGGCAAGATGCGCCAGGAAGGGCGCGACTACGTGGTCCAGGACGGCGACGTGATGCTGTTCCGGTTCAACGTGTGATTTTCAGTTGGCGGGCGGCGGCGCGGCAGCCGGTTCGCTTGTTTTCAGTTCCGGGCGCAGCGGCAGGCCGGCGGCCCTCTTGCGTTCGATTTCCTCGACCGTCTTGTCGAGGCTGACGAAGCGATAGGGCGCCGACGGATGCGAGGACGCGTGGTTGGTCCGGATGCTGGAGGGATGCTCGACCCCCATCCGCCGCCAGAATGACGCCGCGTCGCGGATGTCGAATCCGGCGCGGGCCGTCATGTACAAGCCGACGTAATCGGCCTCGGTCTCGAATTCCTGGCTGTAGGCCTGTCCCGCCATGTTGGCGAACGCGCCCTGGGTGTTGACGCCGAAACCGGCAAACAGGATATCGGCCAACATGCCCAGCGCCGCGTTGCCGCGCTTGGAATCGATATGGCCCATCAGGTTATGGGCCAATTCGTGCCCGACCACGGTGGCCAGTTCCTCGTCGGTGGTGGCGAACCGCATCATGCCGGCGTGAAACACGATCCGGCGGCCGTCGGCGAACGCATTGACGTCGTTTTTTTGATCGATGCCGTAGCCGTAGTCGCAGGCCGCGATCGGGACGACGGTCAGGTCCATTTCCGTTCCGCCCCGGCGGACGCGCACGGCGATCGGGGTCCCGGCCTTGCTGATCTTGTTCATCTCCTCGGCGAACACCGATGCCGCGTCGTCGGCCTCGGAAACCGCGACCTTGCCGGCTGAAAGCAGCAGGTCGCCTTCCTTCAATCCGGCCCGGGCGGCGGGCGAACCCGGCGCCACCCCCGCCACCCGCAAGGCGCGCTCGGTGCCGAGGATCGCCTTGGCGGTGGCCTGGTAATCGCGCGGGAAAACCTCGTGACTGACCGTCTGCAGGCCGGTTTTGGCCGCGGTTTTGCCCTTTTCGGCGCAGAGTTCGGCGTTGGCGGCGAGAATCGGAAAAGCGACCGAGTGCAAACGACGGTTGTCGGACACGAAACGCTCGATCACGAGCCGGCGCTGCTTTTCCGCCTCGGCCTTGGCGAGTTCGGGATCGACATGCGGCGCCTGGGTGACGGGCGCGCAGGCGGCGGCGAACACGGCCAGGGCGACGCACCTTCCCCGGAAGGATGCGGGACGTCCAATCGAAGCGCATGCGCCCATGCGGCCTCCCCGGTCGCCGAAGGCGTTATTTATACTCGAACCGGCCGGGCGAGTCGAAAATCTCCCGCTCTCCGGCTGGGCAGCTTATTCCGCTTGGTCTACTCTGCCCCCCTTTCCGGGAGTTTTCCCATGGGCGAATGGACCACGCTGAAGGCCGCCGACGGCCACGAGTTCGCCGCCTGGAAAAGCGCGCGCGCGGAACCGCGCGCCGGCCTGGTGGTGGCGCAGGAAATCTTCGGGGTCAACGAGCATATCCGGCGGGTCGCCGACCGCTACGCCGCGCTCGGGTTCGCGGCCGTCGCGCCGGCGCTGTTCGACCGCGCGGAAAGCGGCGGGATTGGGCGCGGAGCGCCCGCCCGCGCCGAGGGCACGAAAAGCGTCGAACTGGGCTACGGCGAGGCCGACGTCGCCCGGGGCCGCGAGCTGCGCGGCCAATTCTCGTGGGATTTGTCGCTGCTCGATCTCGCGGCGGCGGCCGAATCGGTCCGTTTCGCGGGTCGCGTCGGCGTGATCGGCTATTGCTGGGGCGGCTCGATGGCGTGGCGGCTTGCCGCGAAAAATTCCGTCGACGCGGCGGTGTGCTACTACGGCGCGCAGATCGTCGATTACCTCCACGAGAAGCCGCGTTGCCCGACGCTCCTGGTCTTCGGCGGCGAGGACGCGAGCATTCCGCCCGCGACCGTCGCCGCCATCCGAAGCGCCCACCCCGAGGTCGCGGCCGAAACCTATCCCGGGCCGCACGGTTTCGCGTGCGAGGCGCGCGCCGCGTTCCGTCCCGAAAGCGCGCGCGCCGCCTTCGCCCGGTCGTTCGAATTTCTCGCCCGGAACTTGCGTTAGAGCCTATCCCGATCATTTGGAACCGGCTGCGTTGCGCCGTGGCGCGGCGATCCGCCAGGCGCGCCGCGAAGGGCGATGCGGTGCCATCGGCCGAGCGGCGCAACGCCGCGGGCGCCCGCCACGGCGCAACCCCTTAGGGGCCGGGGGCTTTTGCGGCGCGGGTTCGTCGAACGGTTCGCGCGTAGGCCCGGCTACGCGCTTCACCCTTCTCCTGCCCGCGACGCAAAATCCCTCCGGCGCAGTGATTCCAAATGATCGGGATAGGTTCTAGGGCGCCGGTCTGATAAATACCGATCCGAGACATAAGGAACCCGACCCATGACCAAGCGTTCCGGCGGCGCAGGCCGCCAAAGGCGAAAACCGGCCGCGCACGCGCACGCGCACGCGCCCGGCACGCCTCCCGTCATCGGCATCATTGGCGGCAGCGGCGTCTACGCCATCGAGGGCCTGAAAGACGCCCGGTGGCGCAAGGTCGCCTCGCCGTTCGGCGAGCCGTCCGACGCGCTTCTGTTCGGCGATCTCGACGGCCAGCCGGTCGTGTTCCTGCCGCGCCACGGCCGCGGCCATGCGATTCCCCCCTCGGCGCTCAACTTCCGCGCCAACATCGACGCGCTCAAGCGCGCGGGCGTGACCGACATCGTTTCGGTTTCGGCGTGCGGCTCGTTGCGCGAGGACCTGCCGCCCGGCACGTTCGTGATCGTCGACCAGTTCATCGACCGCACCTTCGCGCGCGAAAAAACGTTCTTCGGTCCCGGCCTGGTCGCGCACGTCGGCATGGGGCACCCGGTCTGCGGCCGGCTCGGCGACGCGCTGCACGCGGCGGCGAAGGACGCGGGCATTCCGGTCGCGCGCGGCGGCACGTACCTGACCATGGAAGGACCGCAATTCTCGACCCAGGCGGAATCGAATCTCTACCGGTCCTGGGGCAGCGACGTGATCGGCATGACCAACATGCCGGAAGCCAAGCTCGCGCGCGAGGCGGAGATGTGCTACGCCACCGTCGCCATGGTCACCGACTACGACTGCTGGCACCCCGGCCACGATCACGTCTCGGTCGAGGCGGTGGTGAAGGTGTTGATGGATAACGCGGACAAGGCCCGCGCCCTGGTCCGCCGGGTGGTGCCCGCCCTCGCGGCGCGGATGGAATCGTGCGCCAAGGGCTGCCACACCGCGCTCGAAAACGCGATCATCACCCATCCGACCAAGCGGAGCCGCGTCATGGCGAAAAAGCTTTCCGCGGTCGCGGGCCGGGTGTTGAAACGAAAAAACTAGGGTGGATTCCAATCGAATGAATGCATTTATAGATGTGACTGCCCCCCACCCTAACCCTCCCCCGCAAGGGGGGAGGGAATCCTTAGTTAACCCCCCCTCCCCCTCGATGGGGGAGGGTCGGGGTGGGGGTGAGTCTGTCGAGGTGAATTTACCCCGGGCTCCGAAATGAAAGTCGACGGCAGGGCCACCCGCACCATCTGGCCGACGGCGGACGAAAGCGCGGTCGAGATCATCGATCAGCGCCGCCTGCCGCACGAATTCGTGACGGTGCGCCTCGCCGCGCCCGAGGACGCCGCCCGCGCCATCCGCGAAATGTGGGTGCGCGGCGCGCCGCTGATCGGGGCGACGGCGGCCTACGGGGTCGCCCTCGCCATGCGCCGGGACGCGAGCGACGCCGGGTTGGCGGCGGCCCGCGCGCTCCTGGTCGCGACCCGGCCGACGGCGATCAACCTCCGCTGGGCGCTCGACCGCATGGCGGCGGCGCTGGCGCCGCTCGCGCCGTCCGCGCGCGCGGCGGCCGCGTTCGCGCGCGCGCGCGAAATCTGCGACGAGGACGTCGCCATCAACTCGGCGATCGGCGACCACGGCCTGAAAATCTTCCGCAACGCCTGGGAGCGGAAGGGCAAACGCGACCGCTTGAACGTGCTCACCCACTGCAACGCGGGCTGGCTCGCGACCGTCGATTGGGGCACGGCGACCGCGCCCATCTACAAGGCGTTCGACGCCGGGCTTCCGGTCCACGTCTGGGTCGACGAAACCCGCCCGCGCAACCAGGGCGCCGCCCTGACCGCGTGGGAACTGGCCAACCACGGCGTGCCGCACACGGTGATCGTCGACAACGCGGGCGGGCACCTGATGCAGATGGGCCGGGTCGATCTCTGCGTCGTCGGCACCGACCGGGTCACCGCGCAAGGCGACGTCTGCAACAAGATCGGCACGTATTTGAAGGCGCTCGCGGCCAAGGACACCGGCGTTCCGTTCTACGTGGCGCTGCCGAGCCCGACCATCGACTGGACCGTCGCCGACGGCCTCAAGGAAATCCCGATCGAGGAACGCAGCGCCGACGAAGTCACCCGCCTTTCCGGGCGTTCGCGCGACGGCCGGATCGAAACCGTCCTTTTGACCCCCGAAGCGAGCCCCGCCGCTAATCCCGCCTTCGACGTGACGCCCGCGCGCCTAGTGACGGGCTTGATCACCGAAAAGGGAACCTGCCCCGCCTCGGCGGAAGGCTTGCGCGGATTGTTCCCGGCGCGCCGCGTCGCTTGATCGCGCGCCCGAGGGCGACGTTCACGCCCTTCGTTACGCCGGGCGCGAGCCCGGGCGCTGCCCGGGATTTGTCCCGCCGTTCTCCCGATTCTCTTCGGAATCGTGATCGGGAACCGCGTCGGTGCAGGCGCAGCCCGATCGCTTCCCGCCGGCCGCGCCGCCGTCGTTATCGTCGCGACCCGGCCCGCATTTATCCTTCCCGCAAGTCGGCGGGTTCATCGTGAATTCGGGGATTCGGGCCATGCCCTGAATTCCGACCGTCCGCGCGGCGGGAAACATCACGGTCACGGTGGTGCCCCGGCCCTTGGCGCTGGCGATTTCGAAGCAACCGCCGTGCAGTTCGGTCAATTCGCGCGCCAGCGGAAGGCCGAGGCCGGTGCCTTCGTGCCGGCGCGCGAGGCTGGAATCGACCTGCCCGAACTTGGACATCGCCACCGCGACTTCCTCCTCGTCCATGCCGACGCCGGTGTCGGCGACGGAAAAGAACAGCGATTCCTCCGCCGTCCGCCCGGCCGCGAGCGTCACCGATCCGCCCGGCGGGTTGAATTTGACGGCGTTGGCGAGCAGGTTGAGCGCGATCTGCTTGACGCGCCGTTCGTCGGCGAGCAGGGGGGGAAGTTTCTCGGGGATTTTCTCGCGCAGGTTGATCCCGCCGACCTCGGCCCGATGGCGGATCAGGCGCAGCACGTCCTTGAGGAGTTCGGGCAAGTCCAACTTCACCTCGTCCAGTTCGAGCTTGCCGGCGTCGATCGCCGACATGTCGAGAATATCGTTGACGATCCGGAGCAGATGCTTCCCGGCGTTGTGGATATCGGCGGCGTAATCCCGGTATTGCGGGGGGATGGGGCCGAACGTTTCGGCTTTCATGACCTCGGAAAAGCCGATCACGGCATTGAGCGGCGTGCGCAGTTCGTGGCTGGTGTTGGCGAGCAGTTCGCCCTTGAAGCGGTTCGCCGCCTCGGCCTCGGTCTTGGCGGCGACCAGATCCGCCTCCACCCGCTTGCGTCCGGTGATGTCGATGCGGATGGCGAAATAGCGGAACGGCCTGCCGCGTTCGTCCGGCAGCGGCACGACCGCCGTGTCCACCCAGTAGAGCGACCCGTCCTTGGCCCGGTTGCAGACGTCGCCGCGCCAGACTTGGCCGCGCGCGATGGTGCGCCACAGGTCGCGAAAGAACGATTGCGGATGAACGCCGGAATTGAGCAGGCGGTGATTTTGGCCGATGAGTTCCTCGCGCGCGTACTTGGAAATCTCGCAGAACTTGTCGTTGGCGTGGACGATCCGGCCGTTCGCGTCGGTGATGGCGACGATGGCGTGATGATCGAGGGCGTATTTGTAGAAATCCAGTTCGCGGCTGGTGCGGCCGAGGGTTTCGCGCGCCGCGAACAGGCGTCCCGTCTGCCGGACGAGCAAGGTCCCGCCGAGGATCGCCGTCAGCACGAAGAGGCCCCAGATCAGCCCCAGTTGCCGCCATTCCCGCCAGCGACGGGCATAGGCGGCGCTTTCGGTGATCGTCGTTCCGACCGTGAAGGGGTAGCGATCGAGCCGGCTCTGGGCGATCAGGCGGGAGGATCCGTCGACGTCCGCCGGCCGGTGAAACACGACGGACCCGTCGCCGCCGCCCAGTTTCCGCCCGCCCGCGGTCCGTCTCGGATACAACACCGGCTGGCCGACGTATTCCGGGGAATAGGGCGCGCGGGTCACGAGCGTCCCGTCGGCGGCGATCAGGGCGAGCGAGCCCTCGGGGTGCGTGCGCAGGCGGTCGAATTCCCGGGCCAGGGCCTCGATACCGATATACGCGACAGCGACCCCGGCGAATTGCCCGTCGCGGGTTTCCAGCCGTTGGCTCATGGTGAAATACGGGGATTTGCCGGGTCCGGCCCGTTCGACCGGGCCCAACACCAGGCCCGAGGCGGGATTGCCCCGGTGAACGGCGAAGTAGTCCCTATCGGCCAGACTCGGCGCCGCCGCGGGGCGCGCCGCGAAAAACGCCGTTCCCGCCGCGTCCGCGACGACCATGTTGTCGATATAGGGCGGGCTCCCCAGCCTCACGTTGAGGACGACGTCGATGTCGCGGATCTCGTCGGCGTTGAAATCCCCCACAATGCGGAATCGCGCGGCGATCACCCGAAGCTGGGCCTCGATGCTGCCGAACGATTCCTCGACGAAGACCCTGAGCACGCGAGTCTGATTGGTCAGGCCGTAGACCGCATCGGCGAGAGTCTCGTCGTGAATCTGCCGGGCGCGAAACGCGAACAGGGCCGAAACGAGGACGATGAACGCGAGACAAGCGACGAGTATACTTTGTTGGACTTTCGACACGATGCCCCCTGCACCCCCGGAGCGGTATGTAAAGACTATCGGCATAAACAGCCATGATCAGCATAAGGTTTTTCCCTAATGCTCTGGATGTAGATAACTTTCAAGCGCATTAGTGAATTATAATAAACCTATCCGGGTGATCGCGGATGGTTTTACGCGGGGGGGGGTGCCGGCATGGCCGACCGGATATTTCGCCACGAAAAAACGCAAAAAATAAAAACGGCAAACGGTCCGTGCGCCGCGTCCGCTTGCCCTCGATCGCGTGCCCGCGCGGGGGTTCTTGCGCTTTCCGCGCGCGCGGGGGATAACGCCGCCATGAAAAACCTCTGGTCCGACCGCGACGCCGAGGCGTGCGTCAAGCACTACGCCAAGCAAGGCATCGCCCGCGACGTGGCGCTCCGGGTCTACACCACGCGGCTTTTGGGGGGCGAACCCCGCCTCGTGCTGCACGGGGGCGGCAACACCTCGGTCAAGACGCGGATGCGCGACCTCGCCGGCGACGAGGCGGACGTGCTCTGCGTCAAGGGTTCGGGCTGGGACATGGCGACCATCGAGCCCGCGGGCCTGCCCGCCGTGCGCCTGAAGCCGCTGCTCGACCTCTTGAAGCTCAAGGCGCTCTCGGACGAGGACATGGTCAACGTCCAGCGCGGCAACCTGATCGATTCGGGCTCGCCCAATCCCTCGGTCGAAACGCTGCTCCACGCCTTCATCCCGCACGCCTACATCGACCATACCCATTCCAACGCGGTGCTCGCGCTCACCGACCAGCCGGACGGGGAAGCCCTCTGCCGCGAGGTCTACGGGGATCGCATGGCCTACGTGCCCTACATCATGCCGGGCTTCGCGCTCGCCAAGAAGGCGGCCGAGATTTACCGCCGGAATCCGGAGGTCGAGGGGTTGATCCTCCTCAAGCACGGCATCTTCACCTTCGGGGCGACGGCCAAGGAAGCCTACGGGCGCATGATCCGCCATGTTTCGGCGGCGGAAGCCCGCATCAGGAAAGCGGGACGCGCGGCGTTCGCCGCCCGCGCGCTGCCGAAAAAGATCGCGGGCGCGGCCGAGGTGGCGCCGATCCTGCGCGGCCTGCTCGCCATCCCCGTCAACCCCGCCCGGCGCGAATGGAAGCGCCTCGTGCTCGATTTCCGCGGCGGCCCCGCCGTGCGCGCCTTCGTCGACGGCCGCGACCTCGCCCGCTACGGCCGGGCCGGCACCGCGACCCCCGATCACGTCATCCGCACCAAGCAAAAACCCCTGATCCTCCCCGCGCCCGAAGCCGGCAGGCTCGACGCCTTCAAGGCGGCCGCCGCAAAGGCGCTCCGGGACTACATCGCCGACTACCGCGCCTACTTCGCGCGCAACAACAAGCGCTTCAAGGGCGCGAAGAAGGAACTCGATCCAATCCCGCGCGTGGTGCTTATCCCCGGGCTCGGCCTGTTCGGCTTGGGCGAATCGAAGAAGGCGGCGCGGATCGCCGCCGATCTCGCCGAAACCAACGTCGAGGTCATCCGCGACGCCGAGGCCCTCGGGCGTTATCAGGTCATCCCGGAACCCGACACCTTCGACGTGGAATACTGGTCGCTGGAGCAGGCGAAATTGGGCAAGGGAACCGAAAAACCCCTTTCCCGTCACGTGGCGGTCGTCACCGGCGGCGGTTCCGGCATCGGCGCGGCGTGTGCCCGGGCCTTCGCCGCCGAGGGGGCCGAGGTGTGCGTGCTCGACCGCGACGCCAAGGCCGCGGAAGCCGTGGCCAAGGCGGTCAAGGGCTTGGGGCTCGGCTGCGACGTGACCGACGCGGCCGAGGTCGCGGCCGCGTTCGCGCGCATCGCCGCGACCTACGGCGGCGTCGACATCGTGGTCTCCAACGCCGGCGCCGCCTGGCAGGGCCGGATCGGCGACGTGGACGAGGCCGTCTTGCGCCAAAGCTTCGAGCTCAACTTCTTCGCCCACCAGCGGGTGGCGCGGCACGCGGTCGGAATCATGCGCGCGCAGGGGCTGGGCGGCTGCCTGCTTTTCAACACCTCGAAGCAGGCGGTCAATCCGGGCCGAGACTTCGGCCCCTACGGGCTGCCCAAGGCGGCGACACTGTTCCTGATGAAGCAGTATGCCCTCGACCACGGCGCCGACGGCATCCGCTCCAACGCGGTCAACGCCGACCGCATCCGCTCGGGGCTGCTCACCGACGGCATGATCGCGTCGCGCTCAAAGGCGCGCGGCGTCACCGAGGCCGACTACATGGCCGGCAATCTCCTGAAGCAGGAGGTGACGGCGGAAGACGTGGCCCGCGAATTCGTGGCCCTCGCGCTCGCCAAGAAAACCACCGCCGCGATCGTGACCGTGGACGGCGGCAACATCGAGGCGAGCTTGCGCTAGAGCGTATCCCGATCGAGTGTCTTGGCTTCGTCATTCCCGCGAATGCGGGAATCCATCCTTTTCAAAATCCTGGACCCCCGCTTGCGCGGGGTGACGATTCCATCTAAACGGAATACGCTCTAAACCAGCTCGACGCGGGCGCGATGCCCGGTCACCGCCGCCAAGCGCCGATCCCGGGTCACGAGCGGCGCGTCGAGGATTTCCGCCAGCGCCACGTAGGCGGCGTCGTAGGCGGTCAGATTGCCGCGCAATTCCCAGATTCGGACGAGCAAAAAATCGTGCGGATGGCGGCGCAACGGAAAATCGGCCCAATCGAGCAACGCCGTTTCGCATCGCGTCGGTTCGATCGCGCGCGAAACCGCGTAGCGGCGGAGCACATGGGCCACCTCGACGTCGATCAGATGGGGGGCGTGGAGCGTTTCGTCGGCCCCGAACAGCCGCGCGTCCACGGCCTCGGCCGCGGGCGTTCGCAGCAGTGCCTCGATCGCCGCCGAGGCGTCGACGACGATCACCGGCGGTCGCGTTCGGCGCGGACCGCTTCGGCCGGCGACGGCTCGGGCGTCGTCGGAGGGCGGCTCGCCAGCCGCTCGCGCATTTCCGCGAGGGTCGGCTGGTCGGCCAGGCGGCGAACCTCGGCGAGCAGGTAGTCGGAAAGCGACATGCCGGCGAGCGCGGCGCGGGCCTTGATCCGGCGGTGCAGCGCGTCGGGCACGTTGCGGATTTGAATCATCGTGGACATGTTAAAATGATGATACCATGTGCCGCGCATGTCAATGACGCGCCCGACCGGTTATTGACAATATTCCTATATCAGCTTATATTCCCCGAACGTCCCTTATGCGTTCTTGGACAAGTGAATAGAAAAAACACGGCCGAAACCCGCCGGTTTTCGAAAAGCGCCCACAAATGTCTACACGAATCCGGGTGTTTCGAGGCGGATCAAGGAATTAAGGCCGGTTTGCCCCACCCTGACCCGGTGCAACCCGCGCGCAAACGTGTCGAGAGCCGTGACAACCGGCGTCAAACTTCAGCGGATGATGGTCGCCTTGGTGAGCATGATCGGCGTTTTCGGCGCGTCCTTGTCGAACGGACCGCCCGCGCCGGTCGGGGCCGCGACCATGCGGTCGGCGACGTCCATGCCCTCGACCACCCGGCCGAACACCGCGTAGCCGAAGCCGCCCGGATGGCGCGGGCCGGCGTCGAGGAAACGGTTGTCGACCACGTTGATGAAGAACTGGGCGGTGGCCGAATGGGGGTCCGAGGTGCGCGCCATCGCCACCGTGCCGCGCATGTTGGGCAGCCCGCCCACGGATTCGTTCCGCACCGATTGTCCGGTCGGCTTCTGCCGGTAGTCGGGGGTGAAGCCGCCGCCCTGGGCCATGAAGCCGGGGATGACGCGGTGGAAAACGGTGCCGTCGTAGAATCCCGCGCGCACCAGGCCGAGGAAGTTTTCGACCGTCTTCGGGGCCTTCGCGGGCTCCAGCTCGATCACGATCTTGCCGAGCGAGGTGTCGAACTGGACGCGCGGCGCGTTTTGCGCGAACGCCCCGGGGGCGGCGGCAAAGGCCGCGAACGCGGCGGCGAGAAGTGCGATCCGGCGGCGCGACGGCATGTCAGTGGACATCCGACCAGATCATGCGCTTCAGGGCGAACAGCATGCCGGTCAGCACCAGCAGGAACAGCAGCACCTTGAGGCCGAGGCGCTTGCGCGCCTCCATCTCGGGTTCCGCCGTCCAGGCCAGGAACGCGGCCACGTCCTTCGCCATCTGGTCGACCGTGGCCTTGGTGCCGTCGGCGTATTCGACCGAGCCTTCGTTGAGCGGCGCGCCCATGGCGATCTGCTGGCCGGGGAAATAGGCGTTGTAGGACATGCCGTCCATGAGCTGGACCCCGGCGGGCGCTTCCGTGTAGCCGGTCAGCACGGCGTGCACGTAGTCGGCGCCGCCCTTGCGCGCCTTGATCATCAGCGAGAGATCGGGCGGATAGGCGCCGTTGTTGGCCGCGCGCGCCGCCTTGTCGTTGGGGAACGGCGCCTTGAACTTGTCGGAGGGACGGCCCGGGCGCTGGAACATCTCGCCCTGGTCGTTGGGGCCGTCGGTGACCTCGACCGATTCGGCGATCGCCTTGATCTCGTTTTCGTTGAAATCGATTCCGGCGAGGTGACGGTAGGCGACCAGGTTGAGCGAGTGGCACGCCGAGCATACCTGGCGGTAGACGATCAGGCCGCGGCGCACCTGGGCGCGGTCGAAGGTCCCGAAGATCCCGTCGAACGACCAGGCCTGCGCCGTCGGCTTGGGCGCGCTCGCCGCGACGGCCGGCGACGAGGTCACGAAGGCGGCGGCGAGGAGGGCGACCAGCAGGGCCGCGCGCGACACGATGGTTTTCATGGGACTTTCCTCACGCCTTCTTGAGGACCGCGGCCGCGATGCTGTCGGGCACGGCCTTGGGCCGCTCGAACAGGCTGACCAGCGGGATCACGACCAGGAAATGCAGGAAGTAATACGCCGTCGCCGCCTGGCCGAGCGGGATGAAGTAGCCCTCGGGCGGGTTGGCGCCGACGTAGCCGAGGATGAAGCAGTCGATCACCAGCACCCAGAAGAACTGCCGGTGCACCGGGCGGAAGCGGGCGCTGCGCACCTTGGAGCGGTCGAGCCACGGCAGCAGCATCAGGATCAGGATCGACGCGAACATGGCGACCACGCCGATCAGCTTGGCCGGGATGAACCAGATGTCGAAGGTGATCGCGCGCAGGATCGCGTAGAACGGCAGCAGGTACCATTCGGGCACGATGTGCGGCGGCGTCACCAGCGGATTGGCGACGATGTAGTTGTCGGGTTCGCCGAAGAAATTGGGCGCGAAGAAGACGAAGCCCATGTAGCCGATCAGGAACACGCCGAGGCCGTAGAGGTCCTTGATCGTGTAGTAAGGGTGGAACGGGATGGTGTCGCCGGGGGTCTTGATATCGACGCCGAGGGGATTGTTCGACTTCACCGTGTGCAGCGCCATCAGGTGCAGGAAGACCAGCGCCAGGATGACGAACGGCAGCAGGTAATGGAGCGAGAAGAAGCGGTTGAGCGTCGGGTTGTCGACCGAGAACCCGCCCCACAGCCAGGCGACGATGCTTTCGCCGGCGAGCGGGATCGCCGAGAACAGGTTGGTGATCACGGTCGCGCCCCAGAAGCTCATCTGGCCCCAGACCAGGACGTAGCCCATGAACGCGGTCGCCATCATGGCGAGGATGATGACCACGCCGATGATCCACAAAAGCTCGCGCGGCGCCTTGTAGGAGCCGTAATAGAGTCCCCGGAACAGGTGGATGTAGACGACGATGAAGAAGGCAGAGGCCCCGTTCATGTGGATGTAGCGGATCAGCCAGCCGTAATTGACGTCGCGCATGATGCGCTCGATGCTGTCGAAGGCCATGCTGGTGTGCGGCGTGTAGTGCATGGCGAGCACGATGCCGGTCGCGATCATGATCACCAGCACGATCCCGGCGAGCGAGCCGTAGTTCCACCAGTAGTTCAGGTTGCGCGGGGTCGGATACTCGACCGCGCTTTCGTGCATCAGCGTGAAGATGGGCAGCCGCTCGTCGATCCAGCGGACAAGCGGGTTCTTCCAGACCGGCCCGATTCCCGTCGTGGTCATGGTGCGCTTCTCCTCAGCCGATCTTCACGGTGGTGTCGGTGACGAACGCGTAGGGCGGGATTTCCAAGTTCTTGGGCGCCGGGCCCTTGCGGATGCGTCCCGAGGTGTCGTAGTGCGAGCCGTGGCAGGGGCAGAACCAGCCGCCGAATTCGCCCTTGGGCTCGCCCGCCTTCTGGCCGAGCGGAATGCAGCCGAGATGCGTGCACACGCCGACCATGATCAGCCATTCCGGCTTCTTGGCGCGGGCTTCGTCCTTCTCGGGATCGATCAGCTTGGCGGGATCGGTTTCGCGCGCGGCGCGGATTTCCTCGTCGCGGCGGTGGCGGATGAACACGGGCTTGCCGCGCCAGGTGACGGTGATCGCCTGGCCGACCTGGATCGGCTTGAGGTCGACCTCGGTCGAGGCCAGCGCCAGCACGTCGGCGGCGGGATTCATGCTGTCGACCAGCGGCCAGACCGCGAGACCGGTGCCGATCGCGCCGACCGCGCTGGTGGCCACGATCAGGAAATCGCGGCGGCTTTTGGCGTCGTCCGCCTCGCCCGCGCCGTGCGGGTCGGGAGCCGTCGTGGCGGTGCTGGACATGGAATTCCTCTTGAGGTTTCGTGGGCAGAACGTGTGGGCGGCGGTCGGGGCGCCCAATCTAAGGGGAGGCCCTCCGCGAGGCAAGGGTTGGCGGCATGCGCGCGGCCCTTTCCGAGCCTCGGCAAACCCTTGTCGGCATTTGCATTTTTGGCCGCGGCGGCGGCGACGGAGACCGAGCGTGCGATGAGCGACGATTCGATTCGGCCGGGCGGCGTGCGGCTCGCGCTTTATCAGCCGGACATCGCCGGCAACGCGGGCAACATGCTGCGCACCGCCGCGGGGCTCGGCGTGCCGGTCGACCTGATCGGCCCGCTCGGGTTCGTGCTCGACGACAAGCGCTTGAAGCGCGCGGGCATGGATTACCTGCGTCACGCCGACGTCGCCCGCCATTCGTCCTGGCGGGCGTTTTGCGAAGGTCTCGGCGCGCGCCGGCTGCTGCTGCTCACCACCCGGGGCGCGACCGCGTACACGGATTTCGCGTTCCGCCCGGGGGATACCCTCGTGGTCGGGCGGGAAAGCGAGGGCACCCCCGAGGAGGTGCACGCCCGCGCCTTCGCGCGGCTGCGCATTCCGCTGCGCCCCGGCATGCGCTCCTTGAACGTGGCCGCGGCGGCGGCCATGGTGCTGGGCGAGGCCTTGCGGCAGACGAAGGGTTTTCCGTCATGAGCGGCGCAATTTACGGATCGGACGAACAAAAGGCCGCCGCGCGCGCGTGGTTCGAGACCGTGCGCGATCGCCTGTGCGCGGAACTGGAAAAGATCGAGGGCGAAGTCCAAGGCCCGGCCAGGGACTTCGGCCCGCCCGGAAAATTCGCGCGCACACCCTGGCTGCGGAAAGGCGTTGAAGGCGACGGGGGAACGATGGCGGTGCTGCGCGGGCGCGTGTTCGAAAAGGCGGGCGTCAACGTCTCGACCGTGCGGGGCGAATTCTCGGAGGAATTCCGCGCGCGCATTCCGGGCGCGGCAGGGGACCCCCGCTTCTGGGCGTCGGGGGTTTCGGTGGTGATCCATCCGCGCTCACCCAAGGTGCCGATCGCGCACATGAACACGCGCTTCATCGTCACCACCAAGGGCTGGTTCGGGGGCGGCGCCGATCTCACGCCCGTGTTTCCGTCGGCCCAAGACACCGCCGACTTCCACGCCGCGCTCAAGGCCGCGTGCGACCGCTTCGATGCCGCGTGGTATCCGCGCTACAAAAAGTGGTGCGACGAATATTTCTATCTTCCCCACCGGGGCGAGGCGCGGGGCGTCGGCGGCATTTTCTACGACGAACTCGCGGGCGGGGACTTCGCGCGCGATCTCGCCTTCACGCGGGCGGTGGGCGAGGCGTTCCTCGACGTTTATCCCCGCCTCGCGCGCCGGCACCTGGACGAGCCGTGGAGCGAGGCCGACCGCCAAGCCCAGCTCGTGAAGCGCGGGCGCTACGTCGAGTTCAATCTGCTCTACGATCGGGGCACGCTGTTCGGCCTCAAGACCGGCGGCAACACCGAAGCGATCCTGATGTCGCTGCCGCCGCTCACCGCGTGGCCGTGAGTTGCCGAAAAATGGGATATAATTTGCCAAAAATCGCCCGTACTTTGCCTTGAAAATGTGCCTCGATGTCCGATCGCGCTTCGAAATCGGTACCTCTTAAGGCCCGTGACGTGAACGAAACGCGCAGTCGGATCATGAGGTCCGTCCATTCCAAGAATACCGGCCCCGAACGGCAAGTGCGTTCCTTGTTATGGCGCTTGGGCTACCGATATAGGCTTCATCGAGAGGACCTTCCGGGAAAGCCCGATATCGTTTTTTCCAATCGACAGAAAGCCATTTTTGTCCACGGTTGTTTTTGGCATCGACATCCTGATTGCCCAAAGGCAACTACCCCAAAAACCCGCCGGGGCTACTGGGGGCCGAAGCTCAGGAAGAACAGCGAACGAGACCGACGAGCCATCGAAGCGTTAAAAGCCAAGGGCTGGAGGACGCTCGTAATCTGGCAATGCGAACTCGGCGACAAATCCTGGCTGAAGAACCGGTTAAGCAGATTCCTTGGTTCTCCGAGCCGCGTGCCCTAGGGAGGCCCCGCGAATTCGGCTGCGTCGCCTCTTGCGCCGTTCTTCGTCAGTCAAAATAACTGCCGTTGGCCGTGCTCGGGGGTTCCCCCGAGTTCGCTCCGGATCCAAATGCCATCCAATTTGTGCGCCCATGCAGCGTGCAATAGCTTCGCCAACCGGCGGCGGCACGGCATTGCCAACCTGCCGATATTGTTGAAGGCGCGGAATCCAGTCCGGCCAGACAAAATCGTCGCTGAATCCCTGTAAACGAGCCGACTCCCGCACCGTGATTACTCGATCGTATCGATAATGAATTGGCCTGAGTGGCGAAAAGTTGCCGCTACCGGCGCGCAGCGTAAACGACGGCTTGTCTGGGTGCAGCCGGTCGTGGAACGATTTAGGTTCGCGCTCTCCAACGCCGAGGACTGCGAAGCGAGCAAGCATGTCGGACGTATGTTCCGTCGGCTCGTGATTGTGTATGCCGCATTCGCCAAAATCGGCGGCCGCTGGAAGATCGTCGAGAGCTTCTCGCGTTGTAATGTATGGCTTCAGGCCGCTGCCAAGAAGGTCTTTTGGGGCGTGCGTTTGCGGCGCAAGCTTGATTGAGGGCAGACCTCGTGCGCCGACAAGCAAGAGGCGTCGCCGGATTTGGGGAACCCCATAGTCCGCAGCGGCCACTGCCTTGACGTTTACCGCATAACCTAAACGATTAAGGCCAGATACAAGCCGTTCAAGTATCCGGCCTTTATCGATTGCCGCAAGGTTAGGCACGTTTTCGAAAAAGATCGCTTCTGGGGCAAGTTCTTTCGTGAGTCTGAGAAAGTCGAACACGAGACCGGCTCGTTCATCCTGACTGCCGCGTCTTTTGCCAACTATACTGAAAGGCTGGCAAGGAGGGCCACCGACAAGCACGTCTACCCGAGAAATTCCAGCTTTTTCGAGTAGGCCCTTACCCGTCGCTGTAGAAAGATCGAGCGCGATAGCACGGCTACCTCGATGCTCATGATTATATGCGTATGCTTCTATAGCGCGGCGATCAGTGTCGAAGGCTGCGGCAATTCTTACGCCAGCATCGAGAAAGCCCGTCGAAATGCCACCGCAACCGCAGAATAGTTCGATGCCAACAGGCAGTCGTTTCATGGCAGTGAAGCCTTCATTTCCCGGATTAATTGTGTTTGGCGTTCCGACAGCTTTAGGGTGTAGCTCGCACTCTTGATAATTTTTAAGTCGGCGGCCCTGGTCGCAGAGTTAAACTCCATCATGTGCAGGAGTGAGTCATAGTCAACTTTGACCGCGAGCGGGCGGATTGTCATACCCGGAAAGTAATGACGCGAATATTGCACCATATTGAAAACTTGCACGCGATTTAGTGCGTCGGCTGCAGCCTTCGCTTCGATAGGAAAGACGATTGGAATCTCGTCGTCGCGCAAGGCTACGCCTACATCGATAGCATCTAATTCTGCCTGACCTACCCCAGGGACGCTTTTCCGGACATGGCTCCGCAAGCGATAAACTTGGAGTCCTGTAAAATGATCGAACAGTTTGCAATAACTTGCGACAGTCAGTACGGCCTGTTCGTCCATGTCGGCCAGGCACTCAGGCAACAACCGCCGAACAGGTAATGGGGTTATATCGATTGCCTCGGTTAACGGGCTCTCAACCGGTTGGAAGATCGTGGTGGCGCCTTTTTCGAATTGATATTGCCCCCGTCCGATTGCGCGCAGAATGTAGAATCCTTTACCTAGAATCTCCTTTGGTAACACCGTACGCGAACGCATGCGATAGATCAGATCGGCCGGGTTGCGGACTTCCAGCTTCAACGCGTCGGCCGCGTTTCGAACATCGTCGAGCGTAAACAGAACTGTTGCCGCGCCCTGGCGCCAGCGCCCATTGAAAATGTGGAGGAGGATCGGTCCATATACCTTGCTCGTGAGACCGTGGGCTTGAAGGGCCCGTTTCTTCTTTCGCTTCCCCGGCATATGGTGGCTTGCCCCTCCCCAGCCACAACAAATAGCACTCGACTCGCATCGTTGGGTCGAGAATATGTTCGAAAAGCGGTCGCTAGCGCTATGCTTGATCACTTCGTAGCACGGTTGCAGAACAAAAATAGAACAAAAGAAACCGAAAGTCCAGCTTAAACAGTTCCAATATCCGCTTTATCCGACGAAAGCGACGAGGCCGCCTCGCCGATGGCATAGGAACTGTCCATCGCTCACCGCGTGGCCGTAAAAATTTCTTTCAGGCGCGCGAGGCACTCCTCCCGCCCGGCCCGGAAGTCGCCCTCGATCCACCAGCGTTCCACCTCGGCCAGAACTTCGCCCACCCGCGCGCCCGCCGGGATTCCGAGAGCCAGCGCGTCGCGACCCTTGAGCGGAAATGCGCGCGGCGTCCACGCGGACGCTTCCCCGACCAGCGCCGTCCAGGCGTCGTTGCGCCCCTTGGGCGGGTGCGGCGTCTCCGCGAGTTCCCCGGCCCACGCCAGCAGCGCGAGGTCGCGCGCGGCCGCTCCGCCGAGTTGGTGGAACGCCCGGCGCCGCGCGCGCGCGTCCATGGTCGGCGCGAGCGCGATTGCGGGCGCGGTCAGCGCCGCCAGCCGGTCGCGCTCGGCGTTGGAGAGCCGGAGCCGCGCGGCGATCGCCGGCGCGTCGGATCGGGGTGTTCGCACCAGCGCGGCCAGGCGGCGCAGCGCGTCGGGTTCGAGCCCCTCGATCCTGACCGCGGTGGTCTCGAGCCACGCCAGCACGCGCAGCCGGCCGGCGTCGTCCGCTTCCGGCAGCACGCGCTCCAACACCCGCTCGCCCCGCATCAGCGAAATCGCCGACGCCGGATCGGGCGCGAGCAGGATGCGGAACAGTTCCGAGCGCACCCGCTCGCCCGAAAGCTGATCCACCAGCGGCGCCAGCGCGCGGCAGGCGTCGAGCGCCTCGGGATCCGGCGGCGGACGGCCGAAGGTCGCCTGGAAGCGGAAGAAGCGGAGCAGGCGGAGCGCGTCCTCGCGAATGCGCTCGGCGGCGCGGCCGACGAAGCGGATGCGCCCGGCGGCGAGATCGGCCATGCCCTCGAACGGGTCGTACACGTCGCCCGCGGGCGAGCAGGAAAGCGCGTTGATGGTGAAATCGCGCCGGGCCGCGTCCGCCGCCCAGTCGTCGGTGAAGGCGACCTTGGCGCGCCGGCCGTCGGTTTCCACGTCGATGCGCAGCGTCGTGATTTCGTAATGGCGCTGGCCGACGATCGCGGTCACGGTGCCGTGCGCGATGCCGGTCGGAACGGCGCGGAGGCCGGCGGCCTCCAGGAGCGCGATCACCTTTTCCGGCGGATCGTGGGTGGCGATGTCGATGTCCGTGACCGGGCGGTGGGCGAGCGCGTCGCGCACGCAACCGCCGACGAAGCGCACCTCGGCCCGGTCGCGCGTCAGCGCCGCGACCACGGCGCGGGTTTCGGGCAAGTCCATCCACGGCTGCGGCGCGAGCTTGCCGACGGGCGCCAGCGGTTTGGTGCGGTCCTGCATACGCCGACTATAGGGCGGCGCGCGCTCGCACGCACTTTGGCTTATTTCGCCTTTGGCGGGCCGCGCTCGATATGGCCGGGAATCACCTTGCCGTCGGGACCGAGCGCGGGCGGGTGGTAGACCCCGCCCGGCTTCTCGCCGCCGGTGAGCGCGGTCAGGACCAGCGCGGCGACGAACAGCGCCAGTCCCGTCGCCGCGAGCCAGTACCACGGCCCCCGGCGCCAGTCGGGCGCGGCCTTGCCTTCCTTCGCCGCGCGTTGGGCGGCGAACCAGATCCAGCCGAAATAGACGAGGAACGGCGCGATCAGCGGCAGGATGTATTCGAACAGGACGCGGATCATGGAACGGCGGACTCGCGGCGCAGGAATTCGTAGAGGTTCATCAGCATCCCGGCGGTCGCGCCCCAGATGTAACGCTCCCGCCAGCGCATGGCGTAGAAGCGGCGCACCGTGCCCTCGACGGTCCGGCTGTCGAGCAGGTGGTTGGCCGGATCGAGCAGGAAATCGAGCGGCACCTCGAACACGTCGGCGACTTCCTCGGCGTCCGGGGCGACCGCGAAGGGGGGCGTGACCACGCCGACCACCGGGGTCACGTCGAATCCGGTGCGGGTGATATAGCGGTCGAGCCGCCCGATCACGCGAATGTGACGGCGGGGGAGGCCGACCTCCTCCTCGGTCTCGCGCAGCGCCGCGTCCTCGGCCCGGGTGTCGCCGGGCTCCATGTGGCCGCCGGGAAAACTGATCTGGCCGCCGTGGTGGACGAGATGCGCGGTCCGGAGCGTGAACAGCACCGTCGGCTCCGGTTCGCGCGCGACGATCGGCACCAGCACCGCCGCCGGGCGCAGTTCCTTTTTTACGGCCATGCCCGGATTGAGGCTGTGGTCGCCCTTCAACGCCATCGCCGGGGAACGGGCGTTGGGCGCGCGCCCCCGCAGCGCGGAAAATCGCCGCGTCAGGGATTCCAGGGTTTGCGCTCGCTCGCGGGGGCTGGTCATCGGCGATGCGTCCATCCGTTCAAGATTACACCCGATTCGGCGGCGAATCGGACGATTCGAGCGCGAAGAACGCACCCGCGCTCCAAACTCCCATGACGGACCCGCGCGGGCGAATCCCCGCGCGCTCATCAAGATGCGCCCCTACCGGGACGCGCGAATCGCCTCCCGATACCGCGAGCCCGGCCAGTTCGTAATATACCGGCCGCGCGAGCAAGGCGTCCAAGCCCGGTCGGACCGCGACATAGGGCTTGAGTCCGCCCATCTCCGGGCCGCGCGCCATGCGCAAGGGGTGCGCGGGGCCGATCGTGACCCATTCGTCGATGTTGGTCCTGAGCCGCAGGATTTGCTCCATCCCGCCGCCTTCCCGCGCCAGTTCCACCCCCAGGAACGGCGCGTCGTCGACCCGGATGCGCGCTTTTTCCACAGGGGTTTTCAGCCAGAACGAACCGTCGGCGTCGCGCGTCAGCACCGAGGCGAACAGCTTCACCAGTTCTTTGCGGCCGATGGGGCTGCCGTGGTAGTACCATGTACCGTCCGCGGCGATCCTGAGGTCGATGTCGCCGCAGACCGCCGGCGACGGCGCGCCCCGATCAGTCAAGGGAAAGGCGTTCGTGCCCATGAATCCCGTCTCCACCGTCCCATTAGATAAGGCGAAAGCCGTCTCGGGCAATTCCCTCGATGCGGCGGCCGAGGCCGAACGCGCCGGCCACATGATCCGCGCCGCCCGCGCCGCCGTCGGCCGGGTCATTTTCGGCCAGGACCGGGTGGTCGAACAGGTGCTGATCACGCTGCTCGCCGGCGGGCACGCGCTGCTGATCGGCGTGCCCGGTCTCGGCAAGACCAAGCTGGTGGAGACCCTCGGCCTGACCCTCGGGCTCGACGCCAAGCGGGTCCAGTTCACTCCCGACCTGATGCCGGCCGACATTCTCGGCTCCGAGGTGCTGGAGGAATCCGAAAGTGGCCGGCGTTCGTTCCGCTTCATTCCCGGCCCGGTGTTCGGCCAGCTGCTGATGGCCGACGAAATCAACCGCGCGAGCCCGCGCACCCAGTCGGCGCTCCTGCAGGCGATGCAGGAAGGCCGCGTCTCGGTCGCCGGCCACTACCACGCGCTGCCGATGCCGTTTCACGTGCTCGCCACCCAGAACCCGCTCGAACAGGAAGGCACCTATCCGCTGCCCGAGGCGCAGCTCGACCGCTTCCTGCTGCAGGTCGACGTCGAATATCCCGACCGCGCCGCCGAACGCGACATCATGCTGGAAACCACCGGCGCGACGGACCGCCGTTCCGAGCGCGCCATGACCGCCGACGATCTGATCGCCGCGCAAAAACTGGTGCGCCGGATTCCGGTGGGCGAAAGCGTGACCGAGGCGATCCTGACCCTGGTGCGCGCCGGGCGTCCCGATTCCTCCGACATCGCCGAGGTGCGCGAGTTCGTCGCCTGGGGACCGGGCCCGCGCGCGAGCCAGGCCCTGATGCTCGGCGTGCGGGCGCGCGCCCTGATGGACGGCCGCTTCGCGCCGTCGGTCGACGACGTGCTGGCGCTCGCGCCGCCGATCCTGCGCCACCGGATGGCGTTGTCGTTCGCCGCCCGCGCCGAGGGCGTGACGATCGAGAAGATCATCGGGCGGCTGCTGCAAACCGTCGCCTGAGCAGCCCCATGAAGGCGACCGGCGCCGAACTTCATCACGGGGCCGAGACCCTGGCGGCACCGTTGCCGCCGCTGATGGTTGCGGCCAAGCGCGTCGCCTCGACCGTCGCGCAAGGCGTGCACGGCCGCCGCCGCGTCGGCCAGGGCGAAACCTTCTGGCAGTTCCGCCGCTACCAGCAGGGCGACACGATCGCGCGCATCGACTGGCGGCGCTCGGCCAAGTCGAGCCATCTCTACGTGCGCGAAACCGAATGGGAAGCGGCGCAGAGCGTCTGGCTGTGGCGCGACGCTTCGGCGTCGATGGACTACGCCTCCGCGCCCGCGTTCGGCTCCAAGCGGCTGCGGGCCGAATTGCTGCTGCTCGCCCTCGGCGTGCTGCTGGTGCGCGGCGGCGAGCGGATCGCGGTGCTCGGCTCGGGACTCCGCCCGTCGTCGGGCCGGATCGTGCTGACGCGCATTGCCCACATGCTGGAGGAGGGCGAGCCCGCGACGCCGAGTCTGCCGGCGCCGGAGGCGCTGCCGCGCCACGCGCGCGTCGTCCTGATCGGCGATTTTCTGTCGCCGCTCCCCGAGATCAAGGCGGCGCTCGCCCGGTTCGACGGTCTCGGCGTGCGCGGCCACATGGTTCAGGTGCTCGATCCGGCGGAGGAAACGCTGCCGTTCGCCGGCCGGGTGCGCTTCGTCGGGCCGGAAGCCGAAGGCGCGGCGCTGATCGGCCGGGCCGAAACCGCGGCCGGCGATTACGCGCGCGCGATGGCGGCGCACCAGGCGGAAATCGGGCTGCTTGCCCGCTCGGCGGGGTGGAATTTCGTCCGCCACCGCACCGACCGTCCGCCGGAAACCGCCTTGCTCGCTCTTTATCTCGGGCTCGCCGAGCCCGCGTCGGAATAACGAGCCCCGGCCGGACATGTTCGCATTGGGCCCGCTCAGCTTCGCCGCGCCGTGGGCGCTGCTCGGCGCGCTCGCGCTGCCGGCGCTCTGGTTCCTGCTCCGCCTGATTCCGCCGAGCCCGCGCGAGGTGGTGTTCCCCCCGGTCCGCATCCTGATGGCGCTGGTGCGCCGCGACGAAACCTCCGCCACCACGCCGCCGTGGCTGATCGCGCTTCGCTTCGCGCTCGCGGGCGCGGTCATTTTCGGGCTCGCGCATCCGATCCTCAACGCCGAGCCGGGACTGAAGGGCACGGGGCCCTTGGCGCTGGTGATCGACGACGGCTGGGCCGCGGCCAAGGGCTGGAACGAACGGACGGCCGCCGCGCTGCGCCTGGTCGATCGCGCCGGACGCGAGGGGCGCGCGGTGATCGTGCTCCCCACCGCGACAAGGCCCGAGCCGCCGCTCGTGACCCCGATCGCGGCCGCCGCGGCGCGCAAATTGATCGACTCCCTGAGGCCGAGCCCCTGGCTCGCCGATCGGCGCGCGGTCGGCGACGCGCTCGCCCAATGGGGAGAAGCCAACCGCGCGCCGCCGTTTCCGGTCGCGTGGCTGAGCGACGGCCTGGAGGCGGCCGAGGGCGAGGCGCGCGTGTTCGCCGAACGGCTCGGCCGATCCGGCCCGGTCATGTTCGCCGAACCGCCGGGCGAGCGGTTTCCGTTGCTGCTGCGTCCGCCGCGCACCGAAGGCGACGCGCTGGTTCTTTCCGCCGAGCGGCCGGGCGCCGGCCCGAGCCGGGACATTTCCGTGATCGCTCACGGCGACGACGGCCGTCCGCTCGCGCGCGAACGTCTCGTCTTTCCCCAGGGGCGCACCAACGGCGAAGCGCGCATGGTGCTGCCCCCGGAATTGCGCAACCGGCTCGCGCGCCTCGAAATCGAAGGCGAAACCGGGGCGGGCGCGGTCGCGCTCGCCGACGAGCGCTGGCGCCGCCGCCCGGTCGGACTCGCCGCCGTCGGCACCGGGCGGGAGGATCAACCGCTGCTTGGCGATCTTTATTACCTGGAGCGCGCGCTCGAGCCGTGGGCGGAAGCGCGGCGCGGCCCGCTCGCCGATCTGCTCGCCCGCCCGCTCGCGGTCCTGGTGCTCGCCGACCCCGCGCCGCCGCCCGCCTCCGACGCGGGCGCGCTGGCGCGCTGGATCGAGGCGGGCGGCGTCGCCGTGCGTTTCGCGGGGCCCCGGCTCGCGGTCGCGACCCAGGCCGCGACCGCGGAAGCCGCCGATCCGCTGCTGCCGGTGCGCCTGCGATCCGGCGACCGCGTCGTCGGCGGCGCGCTGACCTGGGAGCGCCCGGTGGAGCTGGCGGAATTCGGCGACAAGAGTCCGTTCTTCGGGCTCGCGGTTCCGGCCGACGTGCGCGTGCGCCGCCAGGTGCTGGCCGAGCCCGCGCTCGATCTCGCCGAGAAGACCTGGGCGCGGCTCGCCGACGGAACGCCGCTGGTCACGGCCGCGCGCAAGGGCAAGGGCTGGCTGGTGCTGGTTCACGTCACCGCCAACGCGCAATGGTCGGACCTGCCGTTGTCGGGCTTGTTCGTCGGCATGCTGCAGCGGATGGTGGCGCTGAGCCAGGGGGTGGCCTCGCACCTGCCCGGCCCGCCGCTCGCGCCGGAAGCGACCCTCGACGGCTTCGGCCGCCTCGGCGCGCCGCCTTCGGACGCCCAGGCGATCGCGTCGGAAGCCTTCGCGGGCACGCGCGTCGGCCCGCGCCATCCGCCCGGCTTCTACGGCGAGAAGGGCGGCGTGCGCGCCCTCAACCTCGCCGATTCGGTTCCGGTGCTGAAGACGTTTCCGCGTCCCGCCAACGTCGAGACCATGGCTTACGGCGCGAGCATCGAGACCGACCTGCGCCCCTGGCTGCTCGGGCTCGCGTTCCTGCTCTTGATCGCGGACCTGGCGGCGAGCCTCGCCTTGCGCGGGCATTTCGCGCTCCCGCGCCGCGCGGTGTTCGCGCTGCTGGCGGCGGCGCTGGCGGCTTTTCCCGCCGCCGCGCAATCCCCGCGGCCGGGCCCGGCGTCTTCCGAGATCGCCGCGACCGCGGATCCGACCATCGCCTATTTCCTCACCGGCAACCGCGAGATCGACGAAACCAGCCGCGCCGGCCTCGAGGGCCTCGGCGTCGTGCTTCGCCGCCGCACGGCGGCGGAAATGGGCCCGCCGGTCGGGATCGACCCGGCGCGGGACGAGCTCGGCTTCTATCCGCTGATCTACTGGCCGCTCGGCGGCGGGCAGCGTCCGCTCGACGCGGGCGCGGCGCAGCGTCTCAACGAATACATGCGCCGGGGCGGCACCATCCTGTTCGACTCGCGCGGCGGCGAGGGCGAAAGCCTGCTCGGCATGCGGACGCTCGCGCGCCAGCTCGATCTACCGGCGCTCGAGCCGGTCGGGCCCGATCACGTGCTCACGCGCACGTTCTATCTGCTGCGGGAATTCCCGGGACGCCACGCCGGCGGACGGCTGTGGGTCGAGCGCCCGGGCGAGCGCGTCAACGACGGCGTCTCCTCGGTCATCGCCGGCGGCGGCGACTGGGCGGCGGCGTGGGCGGTGGACGACCGGCATCGCCCGCTCTATCCGGTGGTTCCCGGCGGCGAGCGCCAGCGCGAATACGCCTACCGTTTCGGCGTCAACGTGGTGATGTACGTGCTGACCGGCAACTACAAATCCGACCAGGTCCACGTGCCCGCGATCATGCAGAGGCTCCGGCGATGACCAGCATCGTGTTCGCGCCGCTGGTGCCGCCGGAACTGGCGCTGCCGGCGCTTGCCGTCGCGATCCTGCTGGTCGGGTTCGCGGTCTGGCGGCGCGCGCCGGGAGTGATCTTTCGCGCCGCGGCCTTCGCGCTTCTCGCGTTGGCGATCCTGGACCCCCGGCTCGCCGAGGAAACGCGCGAGCCGCGTCCCGACATCGCCGTGATCGCGCACGATCGCAGCGCGAGCCAGTCGGTGGACGGACGGCCGGAACGCACCGACGCCGGGCTCGCCCGATTGCGCGCGGCGCTGGCCCGGCTCGGCAATGTCGAGGTGCGCGAAATCGAGGTCAAGGACTTGGACCGCGGCGCCGGACCCGGCGGCGGCGAGGCCGAGGGCACGCGGCTTTACGGCGCGCTCGAACGCGCGCTCGCCCAGGTGCCGCGCGGCCGGCTCGGGGCCGCGTTCCTGCTGACCGACGGCCAGGTGCACGACGCCCCCGACGCGGAAACGGCCAAGGCCGCGGGTCACGCCGGGCCGGTGCATGTCCTGCTCACCGGCCGGACCGGCGAGCGCGACCGGCGCGTGGTGATCGAGCAGGCGCCCGGCTTCGCCATCGTCGGCAAGGAAGCGGCCATCGTCTATCGCGTCGACGACGCGGAAACCGGCGCGAGTTCGGTCACCGGGCGCAGGCTGGCGCGGGTGCGCATCGCCCGCGACGGCCGGGAGATCGAAAACGCGCTGGTGCCGGTCGACGCGCCCCAGACCCACACGTATGTCGTCGAACACGCCGGGCCGACCCTGGTCGAGATCGAAGTCGAGGGAGTCGCGGGCGAACTGACGCTCGCCAACAACCGCGCCCTGGTCGCCGTCAACGGCGTGCGCGAGCGGCTCAAGGTGCTGCTGGTCTCCGGCCAGCCGCACGCGGGCGAGCGCACGTGGCGCAATCTTTTGAAATCCGACCCGGCGGTGGAGCTGATCCATTTCACCATCCTGCGCCCGCCGGAAAAGGACGACTTCACGCCCATTGTTGAACTCGCCCTGATCCCGTTTCCGGTCCAGGAACTGTTCGAGGCGCGGCTCAAGGAATTCGACCTGATCGTGTTCGACCGCTACCTGGAGCGCGACATCATCCCGCCGTCGCATTTCCGCAACATGGAGCGCTACGTGCGCGACGGCGGCGCGCTGCTGCTGGCGGCGGGGCCGGAGTTCGCGGGCGCGCGCAGCCTGGCGCGCACCGCGGTCAGTTCGATCCTGCCCGCGCGTCCGACCGGCCGGGTGACGGAAGGCGCCTTTCGCCCGGCGTTGACCGACACGGGCAAGCGCCATCCGGTGACCGCCGATCTGGCGGCACCCGCGCCGGCCGGCGGATTTGCCCGCGCGGAGGGCGCGCCGACGTGGGGCCGCTGGTTCCGGCTGATCGAATCGATGCCGACGTCCGGGCACGCCCTCCTGGATGCCGGCGACGGCCGGCCGCTCCTGATGGTCGATCGGGTCGACAAGGGCCGGGTCGCCCTGTTCGCCTCCGACCATATCTGGCTGTGGGCGCGCGGCTACGACCAGGGCGGACCGCACGCCGAGATTCTCCGGCGGCTGGTGCACTGGCTGATGAAGGAGCCGGACCTGGAGGAAGAGCGCCTGACCGCCGAAGGCAAGGACGCGGACATCGCCGTCACCCGCCGCAGCCTGTCCGACGATCCGGCGACCGTCACCGTTACCGCGCCGTCGGGCCGGGAAACGAAGGTCGAATTGAAGCCCGATCCGGCGACGCCGGGGCGGGCGAGCGCCCGCGTGCCCGCCGCCGAGCACGGCCTCTATCGTGTCGGCGACGGCACGCGCACGACGTTCGCCGTGGTCGGCGCGCTCAATTCGCTCGAGTTCGCGGATCTGCGCGCGACCGCCGACAAGCTGGCGCCGCTCGCGGCGGCGACCGGCGGCGGGGTCTTTTGGCTGGCGAACGGATTGCCGGAGGCGCGCGGCGTCAAGCCCGGACGCGACGCGGCGGGGCGCGGCTGGATGGGACTTCGCCGCAACGAGGCGTTCGCCGTCACCGGCGCGCGCCAAGTTCCGCTGCTGCCGGCGCTCCTGGTGCTGGCCGCCGCGTTCGCCGCGCTCGGGTTCGCCTGGTGGCGGGAAGGACGCTGAGCCGGCTTAGCGCGGCTTCAAGCCGCGGATGTAGGCGATCAGGTCCTCGATCTCGGCGCGGCCGTGATGGAAATCGGGCATCGGCGGATGGGGCTGGGCGAGCCAGCCGCGCAGCCGCGCGTCGGTATAGGCCGGATCGGCGGCCATCAGGGCGAACGGCGGACCCGCGTCGGAGCCGGTGCGCGCTTCCGCGCCCGGGATATGGCATGAGACGCACCAGCGCTTGGCGAGATTGGCGCCGCGCTCCGAATCGGCCGCCGTCGCCGCCGTGAGCGGCAGCATCAGCGCAAGCGTCCAAACGAGCCACTTCGCGGGCGACTTCGGCATGTGCGGCGCTCCCCGGGGTTTTATGCTACATCTTCGCCGCTTAAGACGTAGTCGGAACCGGCGCGATCCGCAACACGCGTGCCGGGATCGGACGGGACAGGGCATTATGGTCCGGATAAGGCGCTTGGCGCGCGCCTGGACGCGCGTGGCGGCCGTGATCGCGGTTGGGGCGGCGCTGGCGGCAGTCGCGACGGCGCGCGCGGCCGAGCCGGAAAGCGTGGATTTGGAACTGATCCTCGCCATCGATGTCTCCGGCAGCATCGACCAGGAAGAAGCCGCGCTGCAACGGCGCGGTTACGTCGCCGCCCTCCAGGACGAGCGCGTGGTCAACGCGATCAAGACCGGCTTTCACGGGCGGATCGGCGTCACCTATTTCGAATGGGCCGGCATCCACCACCGGCGCACGATCGCCGAGTGGACCACGATCGGCGACATGGCCTCGGCCCAGGCGTTCGCCGACTGGATCGCGGCGCAGAGCATCAGCGCCGGGGCCTGGACCTCGATTTCCGGGGCGATCGAGTACGCGCTGCAGCGCTTCGACGACAGTCCCTACA
The DNA here is from genome assembly GCA_964412955.1 of uncultured Hyphomicrobiales bacterium. GTDB lineage: Bacteria > Pseudomonadota > Alphaproteobacteria > Rhodospirillales > 2-12-FULL-67-15 > 2-12-FULL-67-15. The sequence continues at coordinate 16,740 of CAYPQV010000001.1, read as the reverse complement.
AAAGCCGTCGGCGCGTGCTCGACATTTCCGGCGACGGGCCCAACAACAACGGGCCCCAGGTGGTCGAATGGCGCGACCGGGCGCTGGCGCGGGGGATCACCATCAACGGCCTTCCGATCATCAACGAACGGCCGAGCCGCTGGGGATTGCCGCCGTTTCTCGACCTCGACCTTTACTTCGAGGATTGCGTCATCGGCGGGCGCGGCGCGTTCATCGTGGTGGCGGAAAGTTTCGCCGATTTCGCCTCCGCCATTCGCCGCAAGCTGATCATGGAGATCGCGGATCTGCGTCCGTCCCGGGGCGGGCGTATCGTGCCGGCGAGCGCGCACGCGCGCGAGCGCAACCGGGCCGGCGCGCGCCCGCCCTGCGACGCGGGCGAACGCGAGCGTCTCCAGCGCCGCCTCGACCCTTGAACCGGCCGCGCCGGTGCGCAAGAATTCTTCCAACGCCGTTTCAACCGCCGAGGAGAGCATCATGGGCACGTCCGGGACGATGGCAATATCGCGCTCTTGGCGCGCGGCGGGCGCGGGAGCCGTTTTCGCCGTCGGCGTCGCGTTGGTCGCGGCCGCCGGATCGGCGCAAGCCGACCTTGCCGTCGGCGAGCCGGCGCCGACGTTCGTCGGGATCGACAGCAACGGAAAGACCCATCGGCTCGCCGATTACCGGGGCCGCGTCGTGATCCTCGAATGGACCAACCACGACTGCCCGTATGTGCGCAAGCATTACGGCAGCGACAATATGCAGGCTCTGCAGCGACGCGCGACCGACGACGGCGTGGTCTGGTTGAGCGTGATCTCGTCGGCGCCCGGGACGCAGGGGCACGTCGACGGCGCCGGCGCCAACCGGCTGACGGCGGAACGCGGCGCCCGGCCGACGGCGGTGCTGCTCGACTCCAAGGGCGACATCGGCCGCGTGTACGGCGCCCGCGTCACGCCCCACATGTACGTGATCGACGCGGCGGGCAAGTTCGCCTACATCGGCGGGATCGACGATACGCCGACCGCCGATCCGGCCGACGTCAAGACGGCCAAAAACTACGTCACGGCGGCGCTCGCCGACATGAAGGCCGGCCGGCCGGTGGCGGCGGCGCGGACGCGCCCTTACGGCTGCACGGTCAAATACGCGTACTGACGTGGGCCAGGCGAACCCCCTGCTGTACGCCGCGCTGGCAGCGGCGCTGGCGTGGGTGCCCGCGGCCTCGGCCGACATTCCGGTCGATCTCGAACTGGTGCTCGCCGCCGACGGCTCCGGCTCGATCGACAACGAGGAATTGAAATTCCAGCGCGAAGGCTACGCCGAGGCGCTGGCGCACCCGCGCGTGCTGGCGGCGATCCGATCGGGCTTTCACAAGGCGATCGCGGTCGCCTACATCGAATGGGGCGCGCCGCAATCGCAGCACGTGATCGCCGATTGGGCGGTGATCCGCGACGAAGCCTCGGCCCGCGCCTTCGGCCGAAAACTGGTGGAATCCCCGCGCGCCGCCTGGGGCTACAATTCGATCTCCAACGCGATCGACTTCTCCGCCCGCCTGATCGACTCCAATGATTACAAGGGAACCCGGCGGGTGATCGACCTTTCCGGCGACGGGCCGCAGATCGGCGGCCGCCCGCTGGAAGAGGTGCGGCGCGAGGTGGTCGCGCGCGGCATCACCATCAACGCGTTGGTGATCGAAACCGCGGGCGGCGCGTTGCGCGGCCCGGGCGGCATCACGCTCGCCGAGCATTACGAGCGCGACGTGATCGGCGGCGCCGGCGCCTTCATCGCGGTCGCGCGCGAACGCGCCCGCTTTCCCGAAACCGTGCTCAGAAAACTCATCCTGGAAATCGCCGATCTCAACGAAACGGAGACCCCATGATCCTCGTCGGCCGCTATCGCTCGCCCTTCGTCCGCCGCGTCGCGGCGACCATGAAAATCTATGGATTGCCCTACGAACGCCGGGTGCTGTCGACCGTGACCGACGGCGCCCGGATCCGCGAAGTCAACCCGGTCGGCCGGGTGCCGGCGCTGATCCTCGATTCGGGTGAAACCTTGATCGACAGCGCGATGATCCTCGATCATCTCAACGAGATCGCGGGCGCGGAGCGCGCGCTGGTGCCGCCCGCGGGCGCGGAGCGGCGCGCGGTGCTCAAATTGGTGGCGCTGGCCATGGGCGCGGCCGAAAAGGGCGTGGCGCTGGTGTATGAAACCCAGCGCCGGGCGGAACAGTTGATTTCGCGCGAATGGGCCGACGGCCTCAAGACCCAGGTGCGCGCCGGTCTCGCCGCGCTGGAAGCCGAACTCGCGCCGGACAAGTCGTGGCTCGCGTTCGGTCGCTTGACGCAAGCCGACGTGTCGGCGGTCGCGACCTGGGATTTTCTCGGGGACATGCTGGCGGGTACGTTCGCGGCAAGTGAGTTTCCAAGGCTCGCCGTTCTGGCCGAGCGCGCCGACCGCATGCCCGCCTTCGCCGAGACCCATCCGAAACTGGACGCTTGAACCGGGCCGTCTTCAGTGCACCGAGCCGGACGGGTTGTTGAGCGCCGCCGTCGCCGCCCGTTCGATGGCGCGCCACATGGCGTGCCCCTCGGCGTCGCCGGCGGCGCGCAATTCTTCCGCGCGCAACTGCGCCTGCCGGGGAGCGTCCTTGCCGTAGCGGGCGAGCAGATTGCGCACCGCCTGGCGAATGGTGTCTTCATCGGTCATCGCGCGACGTCGCACAGAGCTGTCTATTCTCCCTTCGCCGGACTGGGGCTTTTGTGACACGCGCCCGAACCCGCCGATCCCAGCGTGGACACTAGCGCCCGGAAATAATCCGGCCTTGATTCCCGTCAATATTTTAGGGGTTCTTCGGGGGGCGCGGTTGTGTTGCCCGGTTAGGGGGCCTAATCTTTATGCGAGTGCCCCCGTGGATTCGGGGGCGTGGTCGGGCCGCAAGCGAGGCAGGGAATCCATGGCCACGCGCGACGGCGATACGTCTCCGCGAACGGGGTGGAGGTCGAGTAATTGCTTCACCTGCCAGACCCGCGCGCGGACCGAATGGTGCGCGCTTTCCAGCGCCGACCTCAAACAGATTGACGACGCCAAGATCGACCGCGATTACGCCCCCGGCGACGTGCTCTACCACCAGGGCGATTCGTGCAAGGGCATCTATTGCATCAAGTCGGGGCTGGTGGGCCTGCGCAAGGTCGGCGCCGACGGCAATTCGGTGCTGGTGCGCCTGGCGCAGCCCGGCGACACCATCGGCTATCGAGCCTTCCTTTCCGGCGAGGAACACGCCCTCGGCGCCGAGGTCCTGAAGCCGAGCATGGTCTGCTTCGTCGATCAGGCGGTCGTGCGCAAGCTGATCGAAACCAAGCCCGAGTTGGGCCTCAGGTTCCTGAAGAGCATGTCGGAGAACCTCAACACGGCCGAGGACAAGTTCCTGCAATCGACCTCGTTCGACATCCGCGCCCGGCTCGCCCACCTGCTGCTGGTGCTGAAGGAACGCTTCGCCGCCGAGGAAAAGGACGGCGCGCTCAAGCTGGAGTTGCCGTTGTCGCGGCAGGACATGGCGGCGATGATCGGGGTGCGCCCCGAAACCATGTCGCGCGCCATCCGCAAGTTCGAGGACGACGGCATCGCCTATTTCTCGGGGCGAACCGTGAAGGTGCCCGATATTTCGGTCTTGTTCGACCAAATCGACGCCGAAAGCTGATGTTCAGTTCCCGCCGTTTCCGCTAGACTTTCCGGCCGTCAGGCGGAAAGGGAATACTCCGTGCCGTACGTCGAACTCGACGAAAACAACCACATCGTTTCCGTCTACGCCGAACCGGTACAGGGTGCGGTCGAGGTGGCGCCCGACGATCCGGCGCTGAAGGAATTCATCTTCCGCGCCCATCCCGAGTTGGAGCAGCGCGAAAAACTGGAAAAATCGGACCTCGCGCTCGCCCGCGTGATGGAAGACCTGATCGACGTCCTGATCGAGAAGGGCGTGATCATGTTCACCGATTTTCCCGAAGCCGCGCAGAAGAAGCTGCTGGAGCGGCGCGGCTTCCGCAAGGAATTCTCCTACGTCCAGAACCTGTTCGGCAGCGAAGAGGGCGGTCTCGGCGACGGCGCGATCACCGGCGCCATCGACCCCGCCGATCCCGGCAAGGGCGGCCCGAGCGGCGGATTCCTGTAAAGCCGTTATTCGGCGGCGTCCCGATACGCCTCGATCGGCGGGCAGACGCACACCACGTGCCGGTCGCCGTAGACGTTGTCGACGCGCGCGACCGGCGGCCAGTACTTTCCGGATTTCAGTTCGGGCAGCGGGAACGCCGCCGTTTCGCGGCCGTAGGCGTGCGTCCAGGCCTCGGCCGCGATCATGTCGGCGGTGTGCGGCGCGTGACGCAGCGGGTTGTCGTCGCGCGGCCAGTCGCCCCGCTCGATACGGGCGATCTCGCCCTTGATCGCGATCATCGCCCGCACGAAGCGGTCGAGTTCGGCCTTGGGCTCCGACTCGGTCGGTTCGACCATCAACGTGCCCGGCACCGGAAACGACATGGTCGGCGCGTGGAAGCCGTAGTCCATCAACCGCTTGGCGATGTCCTCGGCGCCGACGCCGCTCGTGTCCTTGAGCGGGCGGGTGTCGAGGATGCACTCGTGCGCGACCAAACCGTTGCGTCCGGTGTAAAGAACCGGGTAATGGCCGGCGAGCCGCTTGGCGACGTAGTTGGCGGCGAGCAGCGCGGCCTCGGTCGCGCGTTTCAGGCCTTCGCTCCCCATCATGGCGATGTAGCTCCAGCTGATGGTGAGCACCCCGGCCGAACCCCACGGCGCGGCCGCGACCGGGCCGATGCCGGTGGCGGGCCCCGCGTCCGGCACCAGCGGGTGGTTGGGCAGATAGGGCGCGAGATGCGCCGCGACGCCGATCGGCCCGACGCCCGGACCGCCGCCGCCGTGCGGAATGGCGAAGGTCTTGTGCAGGTTGATGTGCATCACGTCGGCGCCGAGTTCGGCCGGACGGCAGTATCCGACCAGCGCGTTGAGGTTGGCCCCGTCCATGTAGACTTGCCCGCCCGCGTCGTGGACGATCCGGCAGATGTCGCGGATGCCGGCCTCGAAGACGCCGTGGGTCGAGGGATAGGTGACCATCAGCGCGGCGAGGCGGTCGCGGTGCTTGGCCGCCTGGGCCTCGAGGTCGCGAAGGTCGATGTTGCCGGCCGCGTCGCATGCGACCACGACGACGGAGAGGCCCGCCATGGTCGCGCTCGCCGGATTGGTGCCGTGCGCGCTTGCCGGGATCAGGCACACGTCGCGCGCCGCTTGCCCGCGCGCCGCGTGATGCTTGCGGATCGCGAGCAGGCCCGCGTACTCGCCCTGCGATCCGGCGTTGGGCTGCAGCGAAACGGCGGCGAACCCGGTCAGATCGCAAAGCCGCTTTTCCAGATCGCGGATCATCGCCAGCGTGCCTTCCGCCTGGTCGAGCGGCGCGAAAGGATGCAGCCCGGCGAACTCGCCCCAGCCGATCGGCAGCATTTCCGCCGCCGCGTTCAGCTTCATGGTGCACGATCCGAGCGGGATCATGGCGCGGTTGAGCGCGATGTCGCGATCCTCGAGGCGCTTCAGGTAGCGCATCATCGCGGTTTCCGAATGGTGGGAATTGAACACCGGATGGGCGAGGAACGGCGTCGCGCGGCGTAAAGAGCCCGGAATCGCGTCCGCCGTCGCCGCGTCGAGATCGGCCGGAGCGAACGACGGCGGCTTTCCGCCCGCGAACGCGGCCCAGACGCGCGCCACGTCGCCTTCGGTGGTGGTTTCGTCGGTCGATACGCCGACGCGCCCGTCCGTGAAGTCGCGCAGGTTGATTCCCAATTCGCGTGCCTTGGCGATCACGGCGCCCACGTTCGGGACGCGGGCGGCGACGGTATCGAAGAAGGCGTCGTGCTCGGTCTTGATCCCGAGCTTCCCGAGCCCGGCGGCCAGGATCGCCGCCAGGCGATGGGTGCGCAGCGCGATGCGCCGGATGCCTTCCGGCCCGTGATAGATGGCGTAGAACGCGGCGATGTTGGCGAGCAGCACCTGCGCCGTGCAGATGTTGCTGGTAGCCTTTTCGCGGCGGATGTGCTGCTCGCGGGTTTGCAGCGCGAGCCGGAACGCAGGCTTCCCGCGCGCGTCGACCGAGACGCCGATCAGGCGGCCGGGAATTTGCCGGCGATGCTCCTCGCGCACGGCCATGAAAGCGGCGTGGGGCCCGCCGAAACCCATCGGCACGCCGAAGCGCTGGAAGCTGCCCACCGCCACGTCCGCTCCCCATTCGCCGGGGGGCACCAGCAGCGCGAGCGCGAGCGGGTCACACGCGACCGCCAGCAGCACGTTGGCGGCGTGAAGCTTGTCGGCGAGGCCGCGCCAATCGCGCGCGGCGCCGGCGGTGTCCGGGTACTGGAGCAGCACGCCGAACACGCGCGCGGGGTCGAGATCGCGCGCGGGGTCGCCGGTTTCGACCTTGAGGCCGAGCGGCTCGGCGCGCGTCCGCACCACGGCCAGCGTCTGCGGATGGCAGGCGGAATCGGCGAACAGCACCGTGCTCCCGCTCCGCGCGACGCGCCTCATCAGCGTCATGGCCTCGGCCGCCGCGGTCGCCTCGTCGAGCAGCGAGGCGTTGGCGACCGGCAGGCCGGTCAGATCGACGGTCATCTGCTGGAAGGCGAGCAGCGCTTCCATCCGTCCCTGCGAGATTTCCGCCTGATAGGGGGTATACGCGGTGTACCAGCCGGGATTTTCGATCACGTTGCGCACGATCACCGCCGGGGTCGCGGTGCCGGAATAGCCGAGCCCGATCATCGACTTGAGCGGGCGGTTGCGCGCCGCGAACCCGCGCAACGCGGCGAGCGCGTCGCTCTCGCTCAAGGGCGCGAAGGTCGGCACGCCGCCGGTGCGGATGGCGTCCGGCATGGCGGCCTCGGCGAGCCGGGCCAGCGAATCGTGGCCGAGTTCCGCGAGCATGGCGCGGATATCGCCCGCGTTCGGCCCGATGTGGCGGCGAACGAAATCGTTGGTGTCGCCGAGGTCGGCGAGGCGGGGCGCGGACATTCGGGACGCGGGCATTTTAGTGGAGCCCCGCGACGTAGGCGTCGTAGGCGGCCTTGTCCATGGCATCGTCCAGGTCCTTGGCGTCGGCGAGCTTGATCTTGTAGAACCAGCCGCCGCTCTCGGCCGCGCTGTTGACGGCGGCCGGGTTGTCGGCGAGCGCGCCGTTCACCTCGACGATTTCGCCGCCGGCCGGGGCGTAGACCTCGCTCGCGGCCTTGACCGATTCGACCACCCCGGCCTGCGCACCCTTCGTCATCTTGGCGCCGACCTGGGGCAATTCGACGAACACGATGTCGCCGAGCTGTTTCTGGGCGTAGTCGGTGATGCCGACGACGCCGACGCCGTTCTCGACTCTGATCCATTCGTGATCTTTGGTGAAACGGACGGTCATGGGCGGTTCTCCTTGCGCGGGCGGGTGACGTGATAGCGGTGCGGAACGAAGGGGAGCGCAACGACGCTCGCCGGCAGCGGCTTGCCGCGGACGACGGCGTCGAGGCGGGTTCCGGGGCGGGCGGCGTCGGCGGCGACATAGCCGATCGCCACCGGGCCGCCCACGGTCGGGCCGAAGCCGCCGCTGGTGATGGCGCCGGCGTTCGAGCCGTCGGCGCGCGCCAGCGCGGTGCCGGCGCGGGCGGGCGCCCGGCCTTCGGGACGGATGCCGACCCGCAGGCGCGCGGGACCTTCGGCGATCTGGCGGGCGATCACGTCGGCGCCGGGAAAGTTCCGTTCGGCGCGGCGGCGCGCGCCCACGGTCCAGGCGAGATCGGCTTCGATCGGCGTCGTGGTTTCGTCGAGGTCCTGGCCATAAAGGCAGAGCCCGGCCTCGAGCCGGAGCGAATCGCGCGCGCCGAGCCCGACCGGCTTGACGCGGGCGTCGTCGAGCAAGCGGCGGGCGAGCGCCTCGGCGTGCGCCGCCGGCACGGAAATCTCGAACCCGTCCTCGCCGGTGTAGCCCGAGCGCGTGACGAACCCGGCGACGCCCGCGACCGTCATCTCCGCGCCCGACATGAAGGAAAGCGCGCCCGCGTCCGGGGCGAGCGGGGCGAGGACTTCCGCCGCGCGCGGGCCCTGCAGCGCGATCAACGCCTGGTCGACGGCGATCTCGAGCCAGACGCGACCGGCCAGGTGCTTGGCGAGGTGCGGGAACACCACGTCCTTGCGCGAGGCGTTGACGACCAGCGCGATACCGTCGGCGACGCGCGTCGCCATCAGGTCGTCGATGATTCCGCCCGCGTCGTTGGTCAGCATGGTGTAACGCATGCGCCCGGGCGCGAGGCCGGCGATATCGCCCGGCACCAGGGTTTCGAGCAGGGCGGCGGCGTCGGCGCCGACGAGGCGGGCCTGGCCCATGTGCGAGACGTCGAACAAGGCGGCGGCGGCGCGCGCGTGATTGTGCTCCGCCAGGATGCCGTCGGCGTAATGAAGCGGCATGAGATAGCCCGCGAACGGGACCATCTTCGCGTTCAGCGCGCGGTGGAGGGGATCCAGCGGCGTCGGCTTGGGGGGTTCGGTCGCGGCGTCGGTGGACAAGGGCCCGTCCTCGAATCGCGCGAGGGGTTCGAGGTCGTCCGGGGGCGGACTCGCGCCATCCGCGCCGGACGCCCCCTCTGTCATTGGACCTGAAAGATTCCCGGCCGGGTGCGCCATGCGCGCGGAAATCGGGGCCGGTTACATCTTCGGTGGGAACCGCCAGCCCGAAGGCCCGCCGGTTCCGCTTTCCAGAGTCTCACGTACTGCCGCGGTCCTGAAGCCTGAGAGGTTCCGGGGTGGTTGCTCCTTCGGCGCCGACGGCACGCCTGCGGGCGGGACCGGCGGACTCTCCCGCGGCAGCGTGGCGAGAGAACTTCGAACGAAAGTGTAGACCCGCGGGTGGGAAAAGCAACCCACCTCCTCGGGGAGGCGAGGCCCTGTTTACATAGTCCTATCGAGGTCGCGATACGACTATGCAAACAGGGCCTTACCGCGCGCGTTCCCTGGCGATTCGCACGCGGCGATTGTAGTCCAATTGATCCTCGGTCAGCTGGAATCCGACCAGGATCGTGAAGTCCTTTCCGCTCTGCCCGGCGGCGATCGGCACCTTCATTTCCACCGTATCGTCGGTCAGCGTCATGCGGGTGACGTTGCCGGGAAACTGGGCGGCGAGATCGAACACGCCTTTCGCGATCGGTTCGCGTTTGGCGTCGATCAAGGTCACGAAATAGCGATAGGGCGCCACGCGATCGGTGTTGGCCGGCCCGCGCTCGGCGTCGATGGCGAGGTAAACCCGGACCTGCATGACGCCGGTGCGGTCCTTGCTCATGTCGTACGTGCAGTCGGCGAACACCCGGCTCAGGCGTCCGCTGTAGGACACGTCGAGAATGTCGCGTCCCGGTCCGTCGCGGAACCGGGTCAACTGCTCGGCATCGGCGAGAATCATCGCGCGCGCGCAGGGGCCCGGCGGCGGCTCCTTCTTGGCGAAAACGCCGCACGCGGACAGCAATGCCGCGCACCCGGCCAGAACGACGATCCGTACGGTCGCGCGCGGCGGTTTCACAGCTTGTTGTGGGAGCCGTCGCAGCGGGGGCGGTTCTTGGTCGCCTTGCAGCCGCAGAAATGAACGGTTTCGTTCTTGTCGGCGGCGAACTGAATCGGCCGGAAAACGGTGCCGGCGTGGGATCCGTCGCAGAACGGCTGGCTCTTGCTGCGCCCGCAGGCGCACCAAAAATACTTTTTCCCGGCTTCGACCGGAACGGCGTAAGGCGATTTTTGCGCGACGACGGGCTGGTCGGACTGGCTCATGGCGTCAAGGGTTCCCGGCTGGAGATTCGCGTACGACTGTAGCCAAGGGTGCGCGCGCGAACAAGCGGCGATTGCCGAAGTCGTTCAGCGCTCGATCTGCATCAGGATCGCGGTCAGCCGCGCGAACGCGCGCGCGCGTCCCCAGGCGTTGTCGAGGCCGGCGGCGATGTCGAGGCCGCGCCGGAAGGCGGTTCGAGCCGCCTCCGTCTCGCCCCGCCGCGCCCGCGCGAGCGCGATCTCGCCCAGCATCCATGTTTGATCGAGGCGGCTTTTGATGTCCCCGGTGGCGCGGTCGGCGCGCTGCCGGACGGCGTCGGCCTGCTGGGCGTCGCGGTGGCGGTCGGCGATCGCCGAGACGTTCCACAGCGCCTGCGCGCGCAGCGAATCGTCGGCGATCTGTTCGGCCAGCGCCGTGGCCGCGGCCAGCACGGCGTGCCGGCCGGCCGGTTTCTCCTCGGTCTCCGCGATCTCGCCGTGGGCCAGCGCGAGGCGGTTGAGGGCGTAGGATTTGGCGAACGGAAAGGCGATGCGGTCGACGTCGGCGAGGGCGATGGCCAGCGTGGCCGCTGCCGCCTTGCGATCGCCGGCGCGGCTTTGGGCCAGGGCGACCGCCCCGAGCGCGCCGGCGCGATGATGGGCTTCGCCGATGGTGCCGGCCAGCGCATGCGCGGTGGCGACGTTTCCGGCGCGCGCTTCCTGGACGACGACGGTCACCAGAACCGGGGTGTGTTCGGATTTCTCCGGGATATCCTTGAGCAGGCGCAGCGCCTCGTTGGTGCGGCCCAGCTCGGCGAGCGCGCTCGCCACGTGGCGCAGCCCGTTGCCGTTCGTGGCGTTCGGCAGGCCGCGGGCAACGGCGTCGGCTTCGGCCAGCAGAGGATCGGCCGCGTCGCGTTCTCCGGCGCGGGCGAGCGCGACCGCCGCGCGCGCGAGCAGGCTTATTTTGGTCAGCGGAGATTCCAGCGCCCGCGCCTCGGTTTCCAGCCGACGCGCGGCGTCACGGGCTTCGGCGGTCTTGCCCGCCCGGACGAAAATATCGGCGATCGCGGCGAACGCCTCGGCGCGCTTTTGCGGATCGGGGATCGCCTCGGCCGCCGCGGTCGCTTCGGCGCCGAAGCCGCCTTGGGCCTGGGCCTCGGCGATGTCGCGCAGCGCGACCATGATCAGGCGCGGGTCGCGAATGCGCCGCGCCGTGTCGCGGGCGCCCGCGGCGAAACCGCCGCGCGCCTGCACCGCCAGGATTTCGCCCAGCGACCAGTCGCGCATTTCCTTGTCGGCGACGCCCTTCGAGCTTTCGACCGCTTCGGCGAGCAGGCAGCGCGGCGTCGGTTTTTCCAGGCACGGCGCGATGTCGCGGGTCGGATCGCTGCGTTCGGCGATTTCGTCGATGATCAGGTCGCGGGTGGCGGGATTGGCGAGCAGCGACTCGCGCGCGACGCGCATGTTTTCCTCGCGCGCCTTTTCCAGCCTGCCGAGCAGTTCGTTGACCCGGTCGCCGGTGTCGAGGCGATCGGCCAGCGCCTCGCTCGCTTGGCCGGTTTCGGGCACGCCGATCATCCGCTGGTACTTGCGGATCGCGGCTTCGGTTTCGGGGTTGATGCGCCCGTCGGCGCGGCCCTCGTAGAGTCCGACGGCGGCGAGCGCGCGCTGGATGCGCAGGATCAGATCGGACGGCTTGACGGCGGCGCCGTTGTCGGGGGCGCCGAGAACGGTCGCCGGGGGCTCGGGCCGGGCGGCTCCGGCCGGTCCGGGGGCGGCGCACGCCAACAGCGCGACGGCGACGATCGGAAGGAGGCGGGAGCGGACGGGCGGCGGCATGGGGCGGACAATCGGCTCAAGCGTATTTTCGGTCATTGTTATATATAGTCATTATATATGGTCCCGGCGGTATACATGCTCTTAACCCGCGCGCCGCTAGGCTCGCGGATTCACTCAGCCTGAGGGCTTGGGGCGCCATGGCCGTCTATACCGAGGTTTCCGACAAGGACCTGATCGCCTTCGTCGCCGAATACGATATCGGCGAGGTCAAGTCGTGCAAGGGCATCGCCGAGGGGGTGGAGAACACCAACTACCTGCTCGCGACCCAGGCCGGGACCTACATTCTCACCCTTTACGAAAAACGGGTCGAGCCCAAGGACCTGCCGTTCTTCCTCGGCCTGCTGGAGCACCTGGCGGCCAAGGGCGTGCCGTGCCCGGTGCCGGTCAAGGGCCTCGACGGCAAGGCGCTGCGCCGGCTGGCCAAGCGCCCGGCCGCCATCGTCACGTTCCTCGAAGGCATGTGGCCGCGCAAGGTGGAGGCCGATCACTGCGCCGAACTGGGCGGCGCGCTCGCCCGTCTGCACGTCGCCGGCCAGGACTTCGCGCTGCGCCGCGCCAACGCGCTCGGCATCGGCGCGTGGCGGGGTCTGCTGGACAAGTGCCTGCCGCACGCCGACGAGGTCCGCCCCGGGCTCGCCCGCGCGCTGCGGGCCGAACTCGATCACCTGGAGGCGCATTGGCCGCGCGATCTGCCGCAAGGCGTGATTCACGCCGACCTTTTCCCCGACAACGTGTTCTTCCATCACGGCCGGGTGTCGGGGCTGATCGATTTCTACTTCGCCTGCCGGGACGCCTTCGCCTACGACGTCGCCATCTGCCTCAACGCCTGGTGCTTCGAGCGCGGCAACAGCTTCAACGTCACCAAGGCGCGCCGGCTGCTCGCCAGCTACCGCAAGGCGCGCGCGTTCTCGGAAGCGGAAATCGAGGCCCTGCCGCTGCTCGCGCGCGGCGGCGCGCTGCGCTTCCTGCTCACCCGGCTGCACGATTGGGTCCATACGCCCAAGGACGCGCTGGTCACGCGCAAGGACCCGATCGAATACTGGGACAAGCTCCGCTTCCACCAGGGGGTGAAGAGCGCGGGCGAATACGGCCTCAAATGAGCGCGAAGTCGAGCGACATCATCGACATCTTCACCGATGGCGCGTGCAGCGGCAATCCGGGCCCGGGCGGCTGGGGCGCGCTGCTCCGCTGGCGCGATCACGAGAAGGAATTGTTCGGCGGGGAAGCCTCGACCACCAACAACCGGATGGAGCTGACCGCCGCGATCGCGGCGCTCGAGTCCCTGAAGCGCGGCGCCCGGGTGCGGCTCCACACCGACAGCCTTTATCTCAAGGACGGCATCACCCGCTGGATCACGCGCTGGCGCGCCAACGGCTGGCGCACCGCCGACAAGAAGCCGGTCAAGAACGAAGACCTGTGGAAGAAACTTTCGACCGCGCTCGAACGCCACGACGTGGACTGGCATTGGGTCAAGGGTCACGCCGGGCACGCCGAAAACGAGCGCGCCGACGCGCTCGCGCGCCGGGGCGTCGCCCAGGCCAAGGCGGAATTGAACGGCGCGGACGGAACCGACGCGGACGGCGGCTGAAATCGACGCTCAGAGCCGCTTCAGGGTTTCCTCGGCGCTGGTCTTCTCGAAGGTGCCGGGCGGATCGACGGCGACGTCCTTGACCACGCCCTTGTCGACGATCATGGCGAAGCGCTGGCTGCGGAGCCCGAGCCCGCGCGCGGTGAGGTCGAGTTCCAACCCGGCGGCCTTGGCGAAGTCGGCGCTGCCGTCGGCGATCATCATCACCTTGGTGCCGACCTTCTGATCCTTGCCCCAGGCACCCATCACGAAGGCGTCGTTGACCGCCATGCAGACGATCTGGTCGATGCCCTTCTTCTTGAGGGCGGCGGCCTTCTTGACGAAACCGGGAAGGTGCTTGGCCGAGCAGGTCGGCGTGAACGCGCCGGGCACGCCGAACACCGCGACCTTCTTGCCGCGGAACAACTCGTCGCTGGAAACGGGCTTCGGCCCTTCCTTGGTCATGGTGTAGAGCGTGACCGACGGAACCTTGTCGCCGACTTTGATGGTCATGATCGAGTCTCCCCGGGTGGAATTTCGCGCGAGTATGACGGGGCGGGACGGGGACGTTCAAGAGCCCGGCGTCGCCGTCCGTATATTGCGTCCGGCCGCCTGGGCCTTGTCGAGGGCGCCCAGCACCTCGGCGCTCGTCAACAACTCGGGTAGGGGTATTCCCTCGGGCGCGCCCGGGCCGTAAACGACGTTGAAGGGAATGCCGTAGCGGCCGAAGCGGGCGAGGTAGGCGGCGATGCGCTCGTCGGGGCGGGTCCAATCCGCCTGTAGGGCGACGACCGGCTCGCGGCCGAGGCGTTTGGCCACCTCGCCCTGGTTGAGCACCAGGGACTTGTTGGCCTTGCAGGTGATGCACCAATCGGCGGTGACGTCGACGAACACGGTCTTGCCTTCGGCAACGTATTGGGCGATGCGCGTTTCGTCGAACGGCCGCCACGGCCCGCCGCCGAGGGCGGTGGCGGCCGGCGCGCGCGCCAGCCACACCGGGAGCGCCACGGTGGCGACGGCGGCAAGCGCCAGCGCGGCGAACGCGGGCCGGCCCGCGAGACGGCGGCGGCGGCGCAAGGCGAGCGCCAGCAGCAGGGCCGCGCCGCCGGCGGCGGCCACGAGCGCGGCGCGTTCGCCGACCTGGGCCATCAGCACGCTCGCGAGCCAGATCGCGGTGGCGATCAGGGCGAATCCCAAAATTTGTTTCATCCGGATCATCCAGCGGCCGGGGCGCGGCAAGCGCGTGGCGAGCCGGGGAAACAGGGCGACCGCGAGATAAGGCAGCGCGAGGCCGAGGCCGAGGGCCGTGAACACCGCCAGAATTTCGCCCGCGCCGCGCGCGAGCGCGAAGCCGATCGCGGTGCCGAGGAACGGCGCGGTGCACGGCGTCGCCAGCAGGGTGGCGAAGGCGCCCGCGAGGAAATGCCCGCCGAGGCCGTGGGTGTGGGTCGGCGTCGCGCCGAGATCGGCGACCGCCTCGGGCAGGTGGACCTCGAACAGTCCCCACAGGTTGGCGGCGAACAGGGTCGTCACCACGATCATGGCGGCGAGGAACCACGGCTGCTGGAACTGGATGCCCCAGCCGATGGCCGCGCCCGCCGATTTGAGCGCGATCAGCGCGCCCGCCAGCACCAGGAACGCGGCGAGAATTCCGCCCGCCGAGGCGACGAACGAAAACCGCACATCGCGCGCGGCTGCGCCGCCGTGGCCGACCAGGCCGAGCAGTTTCAGCGACAGCACCGGCAGCACGCACGGCATCAGATTGAGGATCAGGCCGCCGAGGAGCGCCAGGCCCAGCACGGCGACGAGCGACAAGCCTTCCGCCGCGCCCTTGAGCGAGGCGCCGGTCGCGGCGACGGCGACCAGGGTGCGCTCGACCGCGCGCGGGCCGTCGGTCAACGTCACCGAAATCGGCTTGCCGACCAGTTGGGCGGCGTCGGCGCCGTCGACCGGCACGGTCAACGCGACGCGGGTGCGGCCGTCGGCGAAGACGGCGGTCGGCGGATGGAAATTGGCGGTGTCGATTCCGCCGACGTCGAGAAACGCGTCGGGCCTCGCGAACGGTTCGCGCGAGACGGCGGTGACGATCACGCTCGCCGTGTTCTTGCCGCCGGTGGCGCGCGCCTCGACGCGCTCGATCGTCAGGCCGTGCACCGCGCCGTCGCCGGGCACGCGCGCGGCGAAGCGGTTGATCAGGTGCGCCTCGGCGCTCGGCGCCGCCGGGCCCGCCGGCAACGCGAGCGCGATCTGTACCGTGTGCGGCACGCAAATCTGGTCGCAGGTGAGGAAATCGACGGTGGCGGCGACGTCGAGCGCCCGGCCCGGCGTCGCGGGGGCGACGGCGAGCGGCAGCACCACCTCATCCTTGTAGCCGATGGTGTCGATGTCGAGCAGCTTGAAGCGTTCCGGCGTCGGCCACTCGATCCGCGCGGCCTTGACGTTGGTCGAGCCGTCCCATTTGAGCTTGGGCGGAAAGCCGCCGTCGCCGGGCGCGCGCCAATAAATCTTCCAGCCCTTCTCCATCCTGAAATGAAGGCCGAGCGGCACGGTTTCGCCCGCGCCGGTCGCGGTCACGGCGGAAACCAGGCGAACCTGCGTGTAGACGGTGTCCGACCACGGCGACGCGGACGAGGCGGCGGCGACGGGAGTCGCCGCGACCAGGCCGAGAACGAGTCCGACCTTCGCCCAAGCAGCGGAAGTGATTCGAAAAGCGCGCGCGGTCATGGGATGCGGCGCTTACTATAGCGCCTCGCGGCGCGGCGCGGAACGCCATGCGACACGGTAAGCAGGGACTTCACGCACTCTTTATCGCGGCGATATAACCAGGTTCCGCGCCGCGGCCGGACGGGCTATACTGTCCCCCGGCGTGCGAATCGTTCGCGACGGAGCGGATTTCGTGTCGGCAGACAAAATAGCCATCGGCGGCAACCCCTACCTCACCGGCCAGCTGCTGGTGGCGATGCCCGGGCTCGCCGATCCGCGCTTCGCCCGGACCGTGATCTACATGTGCGCCCACAACGCCGAGGGCGCGATGGGCCTCGTCCTCAACAAGACCATCGAATCGCTGACCTTTCCCGACCTGCTGTCCCAACTCGGCATCGAAAGCGCGTCGGGCGGCGTCCCGATCCGCGTTCATTTCGGCGGACCGGTGGAATCGGGACGCGGCTTCGTCCTTCATTCCGCCGACTACGTGCAGGACGCGACCATGCTGGTCGACAACCGGGTGGCGCTGACCGCGACCATCGACATCTTGAAGGCGATCGCGCAGGGGGCGGGACCGAAGCAGCGCCTGCTCGCGCTCGGCTATTCCGGTTGGGGCGCGGGCCAGTTGGACGCCGAGATCAAGGCCAACGGCTGGCTCAGCGTGCCGGCGGACGAGGAACTCGTCTTCGGCGCCGACCTCGACGGCAAGTGGCTGAAGGCGATGCACAAGATCGGCATCGACCCGCGCATGCTCGCCGACACCGCCGGGCACGGATAATTTCCGACCTTAGAGCGTATCCCGATAATTTGGAATCGCTGCGCCGGAGGGATTTTTCGGCGCG